>JAZNBO010000024.1:0-146451 GCA_045587145.1 Paludibacteraceae bacterium | reverse complement strand
CAAGTATTGCAAGTTACCCTGCGAGAAACTGACCTGTTTGTCAGGCGCCACGGAGAATACACCAATGCGGCGGTTGGGCTTCGTCAGGTCGCAGTCGCATAATCCTGCACGAATGATTTGTGCCTGCAGGTGTTCCTTGCCTGGATAGACTATCATATATACAGGATTGAAGTAGCGTTGCTCCTCGGTCAGTTCGTTCTGTCGAGGACCAATAATCATGATGGAATCGCCCACGATAGTAGGCCAATTGCCATCCGCTGGCAAGTTGATAGGTATCATCTGCCCCATCACAGAGGAGAGGGTAAAAAGAAATATCGCTATTGAAAATATAATTCTACGCATAATGCTGCAAAGGTACAATTTTTGTGCGACATACGCAAATGTTTTTGCAAAGACGCCCTATTATTCCCTTAGATTTTTACAAAACTCTTGCATAAATCATTATTTTTTAGTATCTTTGCAGCGTTTATTGAAAAATCATACATTCGCCTATAAATTTAAGTTGAAAAGTATAAATGCTCACACAACTCTTCATCATATTATTCGCCTTCTTTGTGCAGTTTACGGACAAGACTGGGAGCGAGCAGATTGCGCTCACTCAGGCAGCTCTTGACAAGCGAGCCGAACGCCACATAGCCATTGACTCCTTAGATTATGCCGTTTCACCCGTCTACCTTGATAGTCTACAAGCACTCGGTTGCCACATTTACCACAGTTCACGCTGGATGAACGGTGCCAGCATTGAAACCGATAGCAACACCTTGAAAATCATCACTCAATGGACATTTATAGATACGGTATATCTAACCAGGCAATCCATCGCTGAAATAAACAACCGACACGAAGGCGAAGAAGATTTTTTCGGTATCCCTTCGGTATCCCTTCGGAAAAGAGAAGTGGATCATAAGGACATAAAAGACAACTTAAACAACCATTCCGCAGACCAACACTGTCTGCGGCAAGAATCTACTTGGTTATCTGATCCACAAACAGAACAACTCCAGTTGCATCTGCTACACGAAGCGGGATTTCATGGGCAAGGCATCACCATAGCCATCGTAGATGGCGGTTTTCAGAACGTGGACACCCTCAGCGCTTTTGATGCCGTGCGCGAACAGATACTCGGAATCTACGACATGACCGATGACATAGATAGCGTGACAGGCACGACAGGTAATCATGGCGTAAAATGTTTTAGCACCATTGCTGCCATCACTCCCAACTATCAAGGTGCTGCCACCGCTGCCAACTACTACCTCATTCGTAGCGAAGAACACAAGACAGAAAGCCCCAAAGAGATGGACAACTGGGTGGCAGCCATAGAGTTAGCCGACTCATTGGGAGTAGATATTCTCTCCTCATCGTTAGGTTACGCTATGTTTGATGACGAACGCCTGACCCTTTCCTACGCTGATATGAACGGACAAAACACCCGTTGCTCACGAGCAGCCACTATTGCTGCTCAGAAAGGTATGCTTGTCGTAGTGGCAGCAGGCAACGAAGGCAACAAAGCGTGGCACTACATTAGCGCACCTGCTGATGCAGACAATATACTCACCGTAGGAGCCGTGAACATACACGACAGCATAGCAGCGTTCTCCTCATGGGGACCTACCGCCGATGGCAGAGTAAAACCCGAAGTGTGTGCCACAGGTAGTCAAACGGCACTCATCAATCCACTGAACAACAGCGTGATATATGGCAACGGCACCAGCTTCGCTTGCCCCATCATAGCTGGTATGGCTGCCTGCTTATGGTCCGCCCTACCCCATGCTACGAATATGGAGATACGTGAGCGTATCATACAATCGGCGGACCGCTACACCCAACCCCATGAGCAATACGGCTACGGCATACCCAACGCATGGCAAGCGTACGAACAGACAACTGATATAGAAGCCATACCTAATAGCCACACACCAATGGTACAAAAAGTGCTCATCAATGGTCAACTATGGATTCTACACAACGGCGAGAAATACAACGTAATGGGGAATAAGGTGATGAGGCGATGAGGTTAAAGGTTAAAGGCGAAAGGCAAGGGATAAAAAAAAGGGTAAGCTGACTACATCGCACCGCTACAACCTCTTACCCTTGCTTCGGTCAGGACCTGGGGGAGTTCAGAGGGAGCTGGTCGTGTAGGACTTACCCTAAGACGCTGCAAAGGTACTGCTTTTTTTTGAACTGACCAAATTTTTAGTGCATTTTGCTTGAAAATTTCATAAAAAATAGGATAATTAACGCTTTACCCTTCGCTCCAAACGAAGGGCAAGAGGAATTATTGCACCTCCTCACCCAATTTATACTCTCAAAAAAAGAGCAAAAGGCCTTTGTGCTTCGTGGTTATGCAGGTACTGGAAAAACTAGTATCATGGCTGCTGTGGTCAAGGCTTTAGGTGAACTCAAACAACCCGTAGTATTATTGGCTCCTACAGGACGTGCTGCCAAAGTATTGGCGCGCTACGCCAACAAACCAGCCTATACTATCCACAAGTACATCTATCGACAAGATAAATTGGGTGCCGACTCATTCTCGCTTTCAGATAATCTCCACAAACATACCCTGTTCATTGTAGATGAAGCATCTATGATTTCAGGACAACAAGAAAACCCCACTTTTGGCACAGGTATACTACTAAAAGACCTCATCAAATATGTCTACGCAGGCGAAGGTTGCAGTATGCTACTGCTGGGCGATGATGCACAGTTGCCACCCGTTGGTTCGGACCTATCCCCTGCTTTGGACGTGGATTATCTGTTAGGATACGGATTAGATATCACCTCATACACACTCACCCAAGTGGCACGCCAGGCATTGGATAGCGGTATTCTAAGCAACGCAACTGCTATTCGTGAACAAATAACGCAACCTGAAAAACCTTTTGAATATCAATACAGTCCAGACTTCCAATCATTTGAAGGAAGCGATTTTTTGGAACTATTGGAGCAATCGTACCGCGAAGTAGGCTCGGAAGAAACCATCATCCTCACTCGCACCAATCGCCGCACTATCCTATATAATCAAGGAGTACGCGCACGCATACTTTGGAAAGAAGATGCAATCTCTTCGGGCGATAGATTGATGATTACCAAAAACAACTATTTCTGGACCAAAGACTACGAAGGTATTCCCTTTCTCGCCAATGGCGATATGATGGAGATAGTGCGCCTACGTAACCAACGTGAAATGTATGGTTTTCAGTTCGTTGATGCCTCTTTGCGCTCGCTGGACTATGATTGGGAGATAGATGTCCTATTGTGGTTAGATACACTCACAACCGACTCACCCGAAGTCAATCACCAATTGCATCGCCAATTGTTTGATCGCATCAGCGAAGACTATCCTGAATTACAACGCAATCGCAAAAAATTGGTGGAGGCTATATACGATTCTCCCTATTATAACGCCCTGCAAATACGTTTTGCCTACGCCGTCACTTGCCATAAAGCACAAGGCGGTCAGTGGAAACGTGTCTTTATTGATCCAAGTAATATCCCGCTAGAAGAACGCGACAAAAACTACTACCGTTGGCTCTATACTGCCGTCACTCGTGCTACAGAACACATTTATTTATTAAAATATTAATAAATGTTTGTATATTTGCAAAAAAAGTTGTACCTTTGCAGATTGAATGAAATGTACACTTTCAAAGGCATAAAAAATCATGGGTATAAAGTCAAAAATAGCATGTTTTAGTAGTATTATAGTATTCTGTTTTAGTATGATTGGCTGCAAAGCCGATGTTGACTTGTCAGATGTTGATTGGAGCACTTCTGTGAGTGCATCGTTGGCGTTACCAGTAGGAACGCTATCAGCAGAGATAGGCGACTTTTTAGGCACAGAGCAGATTCCACAGATTACCGTTGATACAACAGGACGTTTTGTATATAAAGATACTATCACCTCTACCAACCAATATCACCCTATTGACTTGACGGCATTGGTAACAAGCACTCATTCGAAGTGGAATGTAGCAGATGAAATTGGCAAAATCTTTACTCAGTTGCAAGACAATAATCCGCTAATCATACAGGCAATCAAATTTTTCTATCCTGACTTTAAGGATTTCAACTCTATTCCCCTACCTATCACGTTGCCCGTGGAGTATTACATACAATACTTCAAGGGTACTCCCCTTGTATTCGATTTGGAGTTTCCTATCGAGATTGACCTCAAACAACTGAACGTAGATTTCAATTACCAACGCGTGGATAGTATCCTTGTGGACATCGCGCATTTCACCTCTATCTATACACTGGATAACTTTGATCTGCAATGGGACGACATCAAAAGTGTTGAGATTTTGCTCAGTGACAATTTTCGCCAAATTGACTCCGTACTGACCTTGCCTACTCAAGGAAAGGGCTTCGGACAAGCATTGCCCATTGACCTGAGAAACTTCCATCTCACATTGATGAAAGACCCTAATGCCGAATCCAGTGGCGACAATATTGTGGACGTTGTCAATCTCAAAATCCGCTTCAAGATTGAATTGGATCACGATTTAACCATTGCAGAAGATCAATATATCGGTTACGACTTCCACGTAGATTTATTGGATTATAGTGCTATGTTCGGCTATTTCGCTGCCGACACCCTGATGCATGATGAAATGACCAACACACCTGTTACTCAGTTGTGGGCAGGTTGGGAATTGTTTAAGAATTGGACTTTACCTGTGAGCGAACCATCGGTCAAGTTTGAAATAGATCATACGTTGGGTTTGCCAATGGCGGTAAACTTGCATCATCTATATGTAGAGGATAAAAATGGTGAACGCCGTTATGCTACTTTCGATGCAGAGCACCAAGAAACCACTACTACCATTCGCCAAGCTAATAAAATAGCAATGAACGCGCCATTAGACTATCGCGCACACGACACAATCCTATTGGACTATACCGATGAGCGAGGCAACATTGATACATTATTCAGCATTACGCCACAGAACATATCATACGCCTTCACTATCAATACGGACAACACTTCAAATGAAAGTCAGTTCCGTATCACAGATAATACAGATATCAATTTGAACGTGATGATAGAAGTGCCATTCACTTTTAACAATGGTGTGCAAATCATTTATCATGATACGATTGATAGTCTCAATATCACGGAACTCTTACTAGATTCTCTTTTCCAAGAGACACAACTCGTTGAGGAGATAACTGATGCTGAATTGCAACTGATGGCTGTGATTGAAAATACCATTCCATTTGCGATAGAAGGTGAATTTACTTTGTATGATTCTAACAATCAGATTATCCAACTCAGTTCCATGCACGACGATGCCAATAACGCACAAGACTCATCTATCCACATATCTATCTTGTGTCCAGAGAACATCGTTGATAAAGTGGTTGTTGAACCAAGTACTACCCACCTATCGCTCCTAACGATTCGAGAGGAGGACTTTGAGTTATTTGAATCCGTTGAATATATCACTTTCACAGCCAAATTAGGCAATAATCAGCACGTCGTTGATCTTACACCCGAAGCTGCCGTTCGCATCAAATTAGGTATAGCGGCTGATGTGGAAGCGATTATTGATTTAGAAGAAATTTTTTAACCATAATACTGCATATATTTCTGCTTTATGAAACAAGTTTTACGCACATTGATTCTTTCAGTTCTTTTCGCTGGTGGTAGCGTTGTGGCATTAGCACAACAAGTGAATACGCTCTACTTCTTGGAGAATGCTCCTATGCGTCACACAATCAACCCAGCATTCCAACCCGTACAAGAATTTTATATGGCATTCCCTGCCATTGGTTACACCAGCCTATGGGTAGGAAACCATAACTTAACATTGAGCGATTGGGTTTACAAAAATGCACAAGGAAAAACAATTACTGCATTACACCCTACTGGGGAGGAGCAATGGAAAGCATTGCCTAATATGCTCTCTTTGGACTTAGATGCAACGATTAACCTTTTTAGCGTTGGTTGGCACGTGCGAGAGAGAGGATTTTTCCATATCAATGCAACGGAACGACTAACAAGCAAGACGAACGTTCCAAAAACTATTTTTAGCGGTATTTTGGATCAAAACATCACGATTAATGATCCTATTGACATTATGTCTGCATCAGTATATGCTGAAATAGCATTTGGATATTCGCACTATATCAGCGAGCAATGGACCGTGGGTGCAAAGGCAAAACTGCTCTTGGGTCATGGCTATTTAGATGCTAACGTGGAGCATTTTAACTTCCGTTCAACAGATGATGAAGTAAGCATGAAAGCCACAGGTACAATCTACCAAGCGGGTGTCGCTCAAGACCTTTTAAGTAGTGAGTTCACTAATCTTAATTGGTCTAATCTCATTCCTTCAGGCTATGGTGCGGCATTCGATCTTGGTGTAACCTATAAACCTATCGAAATGTTGCAAATTAGCGCAGCTGTCACAGATTTAGGTTTCATCAAATGGACTGGACAGCTAGGTAAAGAACAAGATTTGCAACCTGTAGAAAAAGGAAATTTATCTATCAATGAAACTTTCACTGGAGTAGGCAGTTTTGAATATGGGGACTACATCAATGATGGACTATTTGATACGGAGGAGTTTGTTTCTGATATCAAAAACAATCTTCAGTTGTATCAAGGTGAGTTCCTTCAATACGAAGGCACTAAGACACAACCTATCAACCAAATGCTTCATGCCAATTTGAATATAGGCATAGATGCTAACTTTTGGGAGAACCGTGTGGGTGTTGGAGTTTATTCGCACACACGCTTTATGACCGATACTATTACGGAAGAAGTGACTATCGGAGCTGCTTTCCGCCCATGCAACTGGTTCAATTTGGCAGCCTCTTATTCGTTCCTCAATGGCAAAGGAAGCAATATGGGTGCAGCATTTGGTTTTGCACCATACGATGGTTTTATGCTTACGGTAGCAGCGGATTATGTACCATTGGTATATGCTGAAGGCGAGAATTTTAAAATACCATACAAAACTGCAGGCGTGAATTTGGCAGTGGGTATCACTATTGTAGCCGGTACCAACAATCCTAAGAAAACCATTGATAAGGATCGTGATGGTGTCTTTGATTATAGAGACGGTTGCCTCTTAACGCCTAAGGATATACGTGTCGATGCTTTTGGTTGTCCTATAGATACAGATGGCGACGGAGTACCTGATTATATGGACGAATGTCCTAATACTCCATCACGTGCATACGGATTGATTGACTCTGTGGGTTGTCCAATTGATACGGATATGGATGGTGTACCTGACTACCTTGACCAATGTCCTAATACTGCTCCTGAAGCTCGTAACTATGTAGACGAAACAGGTTGTATCATGGACGGCGATGGCGATGGCGTAGCCGACTGGTTGGATCAATGTCTAGGCACTCCAGCAGCAGCATACGCATATATTGATGAATATGGTTGCCCACTTGATAGCGATGGTGACGGTGTGGCAGACTATATGGATCAATGCCCTAATACACCAAAAGAAGCCAAAGGCAGAGTGGATCACTTTGGTTGCCCATTGGATACAGACAAAGATGGTGTAGTCGATTATTTGGATCAATGTCCTAATACACCTGCGGCAGCACGCAAGCACGTAGATGAGTTTGGTTGCAATCTGGACACTGATGGTGACGGAGTACCTGATTACGAAGACCTATGCCCTACCCTTGCTGGTGATGTCAGTACATCAGGTTGCCCTGAAGTGAAACGAGAAGTGCGCACTATTCTCAACAAAGCTATGCAGGGTATCCAATTCGAGAATGGTAAAGCTACTATCAAGAAAACATCATACAGCATCTTGGATCAAGTAGCCAAAGTATTTATAGAGAATCCAAATTATACCATCGAAGTGCAAGGTCATACAGATAATGTAGGTAACTATCAACAGAACCTTATCTTGTCTGAAAAACGCGCACAAGCAGTACGCGACTATCTGATTAAGAAAGGAGTAGTTGCGGACAAAATATCCGCACACGGATATGGTCCTGACCGTCCTATTGCAAATAATAATACCAAAGAAGGACGTGCACAAAACCGACGTGTAGAGTTCAACATCACTTTCGAAGAGGTAACTATACAATAAATAGTATATTAACAAAATAACATAAATTCATTAAATTACAAACATTCACATTATGGGAAGAGCGTTTGAATATCGCAAAGCGACCAAAATGAAACGTTGGGGTCACATGGCCCGAGTATTTACTAAATTAGGCAAGGAAATCACCATGGCAGCGCGTGATGGTGGACCAGATCCAGACAGCAACCCTCGTCTTCGTACATTGATGCAACAATGTAAGAAAGAGAACATGCCTAAGGACAATATTGAGCGCGCAATCAAGAAAGCTACTGATAAATCATCAGAAGGTTATAAGGAGATTTGTTACGAAGGATACGGCCCTCACGGTGTGGCTATCTTTGTGGAAACTGCTACTGACAACAATATGCGTACCGTAGCCAATATCCGTAGTTACTTTACCAAACATGGTGGTAGTCTCGGTACACAAGGTTGCTTGCAATTCCTTTTCGATCGCAAAGCATGTTTCACCGTTTCTGCGAAAGAAGGTATTGACTTGGACGAGTTGGAGTTGGAGTTGATTGACTTTGGCGTAGAAGAACTCGGTCACGACGAAGAAGAAGGTACCATCGTTATCTACGGCGATTTCAACCAATACTCACAAATGCAAAAGTATCTTGAGGACAACGGCTTCGAGATTCAGTCTTGCGAGTTTGTTCGCATTCCTAACGATACTAAGACCCTTAGCGACGAGGAGATGGAAAGCGTACAAAAACTCATCGACCGCATTGAGGAGGACGAGGACGTTCAAAACGTATTTACCAATTTAGGTTAATGGCTATTGGCTATTAGCTAACTGAAAGATTATATGACAGAATCAATTAATCCACTTGATTTTGCAGGTGTAGAGAGCATCAGGGAACATTTCTCCCTGACGCCTCTGCAAATGCAACAATTTACAGCCTTGGGAGCATTGTACCGCGAATGGAACGCGAAAATCAATGTCATCTCACGCAAAGATATTGATAACCTATATCCTCACCATATTATTCACTCATTGGCAATCGCCAAAGTGCTGAACTTTCAGGCAGGAACTACCCTACTTGATGTAGGTACTGGCGGTGGTTTTCCTGGCATTCCATTGGCTATTTTGTTTCCAGAGTGTCAGTTCACTTTAATTGATAGTATTGGCAAGAAAATCAAAGTTGCTAGCGAGATTGCTAAGGCGATTGGATTAACCAATGTCACTTGTGTGCAAGAACGTGCCGAGATGGAGCGCGGCAAGTTCGACTTTATTATCAGTCGCGCGGTAATGCCATTAGGCGATTTGGTCAAACTCATTCGCAAAAATGTGAGCACCCATCATCATAATGCCATGCCAAATGGATTGATGGTACTGAAAGGTGGTAATCTAGATGGCGAAACACAACCTTATCGCAAATATGTAGAAATCACCGATATATCTAAAATCTTCGCAGGTGATTGGTACAAAGAGAAATCCGTGGTGTATCTGCCGTTGTAATCCCTTCCTTTACACCTTACACTTTACACCATCATGCTTCACACATTCTATTTCAATCCCTATCGCGAGTGCACGTATGTGCTATCCGACGAAAAGGGTAAAGCCATTATCATCGATGCGGGTATGTATGAGGAACGTGAACAACAGCGTTTTACCCAATACATTACCCAACACAACCTACAACCTATAGCCTTACTTATCACGCATGCGCACCCCGACCACGTGTGCGGAGTAGATTTTTTGCAAAAGCAATACGGTTTGCAAGCAATTATTCAACCCAAAGAGGGACATCTTGATCTTCCCGAAATGGAGATAGACGTGGAAGTTATTGCTACGCCAGGTCATAAGGAAGATGCGGTGTGTTACTATTTGCCAAAAGAGAAAATGATTTTCACGGGTGACACGCTATTTCAGGAGTCTATTGGTCGCACAGACCTACCTGGTGGAGATATGCACACCTTGATTTGCTCACTAAAAAAGTTAGTGGTACTGCCCGAGGATACCATTATATATCCAGGTCATGGCTATTCGAGCAGCATAGCCCACGAGAAGATGTACAATCCGTACATATAACTCCTTCTCTCCATAGCTTATTTTCTATAAAAGTTATAGACTTTCTATAAAGTTATAGATTCTTCTTTCGAGTTCATATTTTGAAATGAGCCTGCCTCCTTGCAGGTTCCGTTACCACTCGCTTACCACTCTGAATCTCCCAATACACGCCCTAATCGGTCATTAGATTTGAGATAAAAAAAGCCCTGTGGCGAACCACAGGGCGGAGTTGAGATTAGTATCTCACATTATTTAGGTCAAAAAGACTTGACCTTAGATAATGATTACTCGCAGTCAACAGCAGTTGCAGTTGCCTTAGCATCACCCTCTTGTGTAAGAACGATGCAGGTATTCTCGCTGTATTTCAAGTCCTCTGTTTGGTTTGTGTTACCGTTCCAGCCTTCACCATTCTTGAAGATGATGTTGAGCTCAGCGCAGTTGTGAGTATAAACATACCAGTCACCTTGCTTGGTAGGAGTAACCTCTTGACCTTCACCACCAGTAGGCCATACCCATGCGGTGATAGTATTGGTCCAAGTTGCAGGAACTTTTGCTTTAACAGTGATATCCTTAGCCTCTACCTCAGGAGTCTCAGTAGTTTCACCTTTCTCAATGAGAGTAATAGTAAGTTTACCAATAGCCAATTTCTCAGAAACGAACTTGAAGTTTACAGAGTCACCAGCAGCTACGTCACCAACGAACTCAATTTGGTCTGTTGGATACCAGTTCTCACCAGCACCAGTAACATCAAGAGCTACGTTTACACCGTTGCCACCATAGATAGCGTTGATCTCGAAAGTAGCCTCTGCAGTTTTAGCTGCCTCGCGATAAATCCAATCGCCACCACCCCATGGGTGTTTGAAAGCTGCAGTTGTTGCTGGAACAGCCTCAATAACTGGAGTTGTAGCCCAAGCCTTAACTTGGATGTAGCAAACGCCACCATCAGCCAAACCTTTGAGTTTTGGTTGACCTTGGTTCTCAAGTACGAACTCACCTACACCTTGGAGAATTACTACGTTGTCCTCCTCAAGGTCGTTCTCAGGATCGCAGTTCTTACCCCATTGGTATGACCAACCTGGAGCAACAGCAGGATCAGAAGGAACAGCAAGAACCTTGAACTCAAGACCCTCAGTCCAATCGAATGTATAAGAAACCCAACCTTTATCAGCACCAGCTACTGCGGTGAACATTCTTTCTGTGTTTTTCTCATTCCAATCAAAAGAACCTACAGCGTAGCAACCTTCTGGGGTGTCCTCTGGAACATAAAGAACTACGGTTGTTTGACCAGCAGCAGGAGCAGCTACTGTTGGGATGTTGAGAACTACCTCAGTAGAATCTTCAGTACCAATAATTGGACCATCAGGACCTTTTGGCTCACAAGCTGTGAAAGTCAAAGCAGCAACAGCAAACATTGCTGCGAAAAATTTTGTCATTTTCATTGCTTTAAATAATTTAAAAGTTAATAATTGATATTTGTTGTGTTAATTACTCTGCCACTGCGTAGCCTGGGTTTTGTGTATAAACGCCAGGGTTATCGCGCATTACCCATTCTGGGATTGGGAAGATCTCTACGTGTTTAGGAGTTTGGGTTTTGAACTCCCAAGTACCATTAGCGAACTTGTCGAAACGAATCAAGTCTTGACGACGGTGTCCCTCCCATGCCAACTCACGACCACGCTCATTGAGGAGTTCATCGAGGTCAAGAGTAGCGTATGGCTCAAGACCAGCACGTGTGTGCACCTCGTTTACGAGTGCAAGTGCCTCACCTGTAGCAACACCGCCATTGAGACGCATGAGACACTCAGCCTTCATGAGGAGAATATCTGCATAGCGATAGATTGGGAAGTCACTATTAGCGTGGTGCTCAATACCATACTCAGGCTCAAACTTCACGAAGCGAGCACCCTCAAAAGAGTTAGCCTTGGTAGGATCCTCGATCTTAGAAACCTTAGCTGTGATAACTGCTGGAAGAAGACCATTATCACCGATAGCTTTGTTACCAGTATCGTACATAATGGTATCACCTGCCTCATCAAGAACAGCACCCACAAGCCATTGTGCTTTACGTTTATCCTTATCGTCATACTTGTTGTAGAATGATTCGAGTGTACATGGACCATTCCATGGTGGAGTTGTCAGACCATATACGTCTTGGTGAACGTAGTGGAGGGTGATCAAGTGGAACATATTACCCTTAGCGTACTTAGCGTCAAATACGATTGGGAAGATGATCTCTGGGTTGTTGGTGTTGTTGGTTTTGAACACGTTCATGTAGTTGTTGTCCAAAGTATAACCATAACCACCATTGATGATAGAGTCGCAATATTGTGCGCACTTAGCCCATTGTGCCTCGCCTGAATACTTCTCTGCATTGAGATAAAGTTTAGCGAGGAGCGCGAAAGCCACAGGACGGGTCATAGAACCGTAGCGTACGTCGTTGGTCAGTTGTGGGATAGCAGCGAGGAGCTCAGACTCAATGAAGTCATAGATCTCTTTGCTGGTGTATTGCTTCACCTCATGTACACGGTCGTCAATAGTAGCGTTGCCATAGAGGTCCATAGCGAGGAAGTGATAGAAGGCACGCAGTGTCTTAGCCTCTGCGATACCAGCCCAAGTAGCTTCATCGTAGAGAGACTCGTCTTCACCCTTAATCTCCTTGATGTTATTGAGGACGTTGTTACATTTAGCTGTACCACCGTAGGCGAAAGACCAACCGTTGTTGATATCACGGGTGTTATATACCCAAGTGTGTTGGTGCATAGCGATAGGTACTCCGTTGTCATACCAGTCAGTACCACGAGTAGGGATTACCACCTCATCGGTAGTATATTCTTGCATACTCCAATAACCCTCACGATATACATAACCGTACTCGCCAATCATTTGTGCATACGCATTAGCGATGAGGTTGGAGAATTGCTCAGGTGTGGTGAAATAGTTGTCGGCAGTGACATCACCGTACACCTCTGGCGTAAGGTCTGTACATGCAGTAGAGAAGCACATAACAGCCGCCATAAAGCCTAAAATTATCTTTTTCATATCTATATACAGTATTTAAATAATTTTTATCCGATTAGAAGCGGAATTGGAGACCGAGGTTGAATGTGCGTTGTGTAGGATAGTACGAACGGCCATCGTAACCAGGAGTCAAGCCAGAGAGGTTCACGGTTGATGGGTCGTGACCTGAATAACCTGTGATAGTGAACAAGTTTTGTGCGGTGAAGTAAACGCGAACATAGCTTACCCATTTAGAGAACTCCTCAGGCAAAGTAGGTGTATAACCAATTGTGAGGTCGTTGAGTTTGAGGTAAGTTGCGTCCTCCAAGTAGTAGTCAGACATCACACGTGTGAAGTATGGAGCACCTGTACCGTTGTTTGCATTCCATGCAGAGAGCAAGCAGTTCTCCACACCACGAGTTTGCTCGTAGAAGAAGCGTGTCTCGTTGAAGTAGAGACCACCAATTTGTCCGCGGAAGTTGAGAGCCAAGTCGAACTCTTTGTAGCGGAGTGTGGTGTTGAGACCGAAGTTCACGAGTGGTTGTGCATTACCGATGATTTGCTTGTCAGACTCTTTTGGAGCTTTGGTGAGTGTACCATCTTTCTTGTAATACCACATTGCACCCTTGTCATCAAGACCAGCTGCCTTGAAGCCATAGTAGTTACCGATAGGTTGACCCTCTTGCAAACGCATTGCGCTCACACCTGTAAGACCGTCACCACCGATACCACCTACATCCATATAGGTATCTACACCTTCTTGACCATATTTGTCACCAGTGATACGAACTACCATGTTGTGGTTCCAAGATGCGTTGAAGCCGAGATCCCACTTGAAGTCTTTGGTTTCCATGAGAACACCATTCAACATCAATTCGAGACCGTAGTTGTGGATTTGACCATAGTTATCCCACATCTTGCCGAATGGGTATGGAGGCATTGGCACATCGTATTCCCAGAGAAGATCGGTAGTATTGCGGAAGTATGCGTCCAAAGAACCAGAGAAGCGGCTCTTGTATGCTGCGAAGTCGAAACCGAGGTTGAACTCGTGCTTCTCCTCCCAACGGAGATTCTCGTTTACGTTTGAAGCAGGTCCCCATGGTTGGATAAATGCACCGTTGCTCCACAAGTAGTCACCACCTGGAGCTACGCGCATGAGGTAGAGATAGTGGTCACCTGGCATGTTACCTGTTACACCATAACCGAAACGAAGCTTCATCTCATTCAGATCCTCTACATCAGCCATAAACTCTTCGCCCTTGATATTCCAGCTACCAGAGATGGAAGGGAACACACCCCATTGTCCGAGCAATGGATCTGCCTTAGGACCGAACTTAGAAGAACCCTCGAAACGTACAGAAGCACTGAGGAAATAACGCTCATCGTAGTTGTACATTACACGAGCGAAGAAAGAAGCCAATTTATCTTTGTACTTGTAGCTACCCATGTTAGCGTAGGTATCAGCACCTTCTTTCTTACCTTCACCCATACCAAGGTTGTTGTAGAGAAGGTCATCAAGTGGGAAGTCAGAGTTGTATGCATTGAAGCCTTGGCTAAGACCAGTTTGGTAAGATTGACCCACCATAGCTTGGAATGCGTGATTGTCCCATTGACCGATGTAGTGGAGAGTGTTCTCTACTACTTGTTGTGTGTAAGAACCGTATGATTGGTTAGCGACACCACCTTTACCCTCTACCGAACGGAGAGTAGATTTTTGGTACTTACCATTCCAATCGTGGTTGTTTTGGATAGAATAGAAAGTAGAGAATTTAAGACCATCAATGATGTTGAGAGTAGCGCGGATGCTTCCCATAATCACTTGGTTCTTAGCATCGTTAGTAGTTTGCTCAATATCTGAAACTGGGTTCCAAGAGTAGAAGTTATCTGACTCATAGTAACCGCCGTACTTAACAAACTTAGGATTGTCAGAGCGAACTGGCATTGTTGGATTCGCACGAATAGCTTGGTTCAAGTTATCGTAGTTAGCCCATGCTTTCTCCACAGAAGTATAAGAGAAGTCGTATGCCAATTCCAATTTCTTGTTCAAGGTCTTTTGGTTAGCTGCAAAACGAGCGTTGATCTCTTGGAAGTCAGAGTTGATGACCATACCTTGCAGACCACGATAGCCAGCAGAAGCACGGAAATTGAAGTTCTCTGTACCACCAGAGATAGATACATTGTGGGTGTGAGAAACTGGGGTACGAGTAATCTCCTTCATCCAGTTGGTGCTACCACCCATATCTGTACCACGACCAGAAGCCACCATATATTTGCGATATTCCTCAGCAGTGAGTACGCGTGGAGCATCTGCCATCACAGCAGTATTCACAGAACCGTTGTACTCTGCGTGGAACTTGCCATCTTTTGAACCACGTTTGGTAGTAATAAGGATGACACCCGCGTTCGCGCGTGTACCATAAATAGCAGCAGCAGAACCGTCCTTCAATACGTCGATAGACTCGATATCAGATGGAAGTACAGAAGAGAGGTCACCACCAGGAACACCGTCAATAACGTAGAGAGGAGATGCGCTACCGCTCAAAGAACCTACACCACGGAGTTGAACTTGATAGTTGTTTTGTGCTGGGTCGTCACCACCATTCTTGATAATTGTAAGACCCGCTACCTTACCTTGGATAAGACCCATAGGGTTAGCAGCCACACCTTGGTTAAACTCGTCAGCCTTGATGCTAGCAACAGAACCAGTAATCTCTTTCTTGGTTTGTGAACCATAACCCACTGCCACTACCTCTTGCAGCATGTAAGTGTCCTCAGCGAGTTTAACAATCATGCCGTCCTTTGCAGCCAAAGTTTGTGCAGCAAAGCCCACATAGCTGATTTGGATTTGTGCGCCCTCAGCTACATTCAGCACGAAATTACCATCGAAATCCGTAATCACACCATTGGTAGTGCCCACTTCAACGACACTCGCACCAATAATAGGGAAATCGGTCGATGCTTCCAAAACGGTACCCGTAATCTGAGCAGACATAGTCATTGAAAATGCTGCCAACAGAACAAGTAATAATGTCTTGTTTTTCATCACTTTAATTTAGTTTAATTGTTAATATTGTTTTTGATTATTTTTTACCTTCTTTGATAAGTACCACACTGATAGCACCAAGGATAAGCAAAACACCTGCTGCCACCAACATACCCACTTGCGAACCTGCACATACACCCTTCAAAATAGCACCACCAATAATAGCCGCTACAATTTGTGGAAGGCAGATAGTACAATTGAACAAACCGAGGTAGTAACCCATATTGTCACCCTTCAAAGAGTTTGTCAAGATAGTAAATGGAACCGCCAACATAGCAGCCCATGCAGCACCAATAAAGGCGTATGACACGAGCAATACGTATTGGTTCGTCACAAACAACGTAGAGACAAAACCTAGCGCACCTACAACGAGTGAAATAGCGTATGCACCCTTGTTGTGGAAGTATTTTTCAAGGACTGGCATAATCAATGCCCAAAGCATCGAACCAACCGCTTGGATAGCAAAGCAAACACCTACCCAGTTACCTGCTGTTTGGAAAGCCTCGGCAGCAGTATTCACGCCGTCCCAACCAAAACATTGAGTAGCAATAGCACCATTAGAATAAGTCCACATAAAGAGGAATGCTGCCCAACAGAAGAACTGAACAAGACCTACTGTCCAGAATGTAGAAGGTGCATTCACAAGCAACTTGATGAAACTTGGATCTTCCTTCTTCTCATCTTTCTTCTCAGCAAGGCCATGGAACTTAGCATACTCCTCTGGATTCAACTCCTTAACAGTCAAGAAAGTATAAAGCACACACAACATAAGAATAGCGGCACCAATATAGAAACTCCATTTCACAGAATCAGGCACAACACCCTCTGGAGCTGTATTAGCAATACCTACCCAAGTAAAGAGAATTGGGAAAATGTAACCAGCGAGTGAACCTGCGTTGCAGAGGAATGATTGGATAGAATAAGCGAGACCTTTTTGCTCCTCGTTCACCATGTCGCCGACCATCATTTTGAATGGTTGCATAGCAATATTAATAGAAGTATCCAAGAACATGAGTGAGAAGAGTCCAAACCACATAGCTGCGTTGAGACCCAAGAAAAGGGATTGTCCGAATGTGAAGTTACCTGCGTTAGGTAAGAGCAACATCACAGCCACCGCGATGAGCGCACCTACAATGAGGTAAGGTTTGCGACGACCAAGGCGATTCCAAGTCTTATCAGAATACTTACCCACGAGTGGTTGTACAATCATACCCATCAATGGAGGGAGTACCCAAAAGAACGAAAGTTGGTGAGGATCAGCACCCAATGTAGCAAAAATACGAGAGATGTTAGCACTTTGAAGCGCATAAGCAATTTGAACTCCAAAGAATCCAAAACTGAGGTTAAAAAGCTGTCCAAAGGACAAGTTGCGTTTTTCTGTCATGATGTGTATTTTATCGATAAATATTTTCGTTTTTGCAAAACAGCCGCAAAGGTACACATTATTTTTCACACACGCAAGCGAAAGACGTAAAAAAGTGTAATTCCAATTATGCAAACGTTTTCGAAAGGTAATAGAAAAGGTTTATCGCACGATGGTGATAAGTCACAGAAACATGGGTCAAAGTTGCTGAATAACCTACTAATCACCTATTAATAACCTACTAATCACCTACTAATAACCTATTATTTTCGAGAAAAATACAAGGGCTAATTTATACTTACTTAGAACTAAAATCTAGACGAAACTCCAAACGATCTAAACCAAAAATGTGAATCGTTTAGACCGATCTGAAAACAATAAGAAACACACTATTCACAAGAGAAAAACACCCTATTTATAAGGTGAAAAGAGGGAGAACAAAGAAAAAATTTTTTTTTTCGAAAAAGATTTGCATATATAAAAAAAAACTCTTACCTTTGCACTCGCGTTCTCGTCGGAAGTGGCTTGCAAGAAGAAACTCGCAGCCGCGGTTTTGGCCTGCCGCACTTCCTCCTCTTCCCAAAAAGTTCGTACAACTTTTGGGAGAAAAACGAGGTTCGGGGGATTATATTGAGACAAATGAAATAAAAAATAAAATACTTATCGTTCGTATGACACGACATGAACAACTAATCGAAGCACTACAACACAATTTTGGTTTTGACTCCTTCAAAGGGAATCAAGAAGCTATTATCAACAACCTGATGGACGGCAACGATACCTTCGTATTAATGCCAACAGGTGGTGGCAAGAGTCTCTGCTATCAATTACCTTCTTTATTGATGGACGGAGTAGCCATTGTCATCTCTCCGCTGATAGCACTGATGAAAAACCAAGTGGACGCTATGCGCAACTATTCAGAAGAAGATGGCGTAGCACACTTCATCAACTCTTCGCTTTCACGACCAGAAATCCATCAAGTAAAATCAGATGTATTGAGCGGCAAGACCAAACTTCTATACTTAGCACCCGAATCCCTGAACAAAGAGGAGAATGTGGACTTCCTAAAAGGCGTAAAGATCTCCTTCTACGCAGTGGACGAGGCACACTGTATCTCCGAATGGGGACACGACTTCCGCCCTGAATATCGCCGTATCCACCCTATCGTAGAACGCATAGGAAAAGCCCCCATCATAGCATTAACAGCTACTGCTACCCCAAAAGTACAACACGACATACAAAAGAACTTGGGCATGCTACATGCACAAGTATTCAAATCATCGTTTAACCGCCCTAACCTATACTATGAGGTACGCGAGAAAACAGATGACGTAGATAAAGATATCGTAAAATATGTTCGTTCAATGGGCGATAAATCGGGTATCATCTACTGCCTAAGCCGCAAAACCGTAGAAGACTTGGCTGCCACACTTAACGCCAACAACATCGCTTCTCTACCCTACCACGCAGGTATGGATGCTACTACACGTAGCGCCAATCAAGATGCATTCTTGATGGAGAAAGTACAAGTAATCGTAGCCACCATTGCATTTGGTATGGGTATCGACAAACCCGATGTGCGTTTCGTAATACACTACGATATACCTAAATCCCTAGAAGGCTACTATCAAGAAACAGGTCGCGCAGGTCGTGATGGCGGAGAAGGACAATGTATATGCTTCTACTCGCCAAAAGACATAGAGCGTTTGCGTAAGTTCCAACAAGGTAAACCAATTGTAGAACAAGAGATTAGCAACTTATTGCTCTTTGAAACACAATCATACGCAGAAAGCCCTATCTGCCGCAGAAAACTGTTGCTGAACTACTTCGGCGAAGAATATACACAAGAGAAATGCGGCAACTGCGACAACTGTAAGAAAGTATATCGCATGATGGATGCGACCGAATTACTTGGACTAATGTTGGAAACAATCCACCAACTCAACGAGAAATTCCGTTCGCGCCACATTGTGGACATTATAAAAGGAAACGAGACATCAACCGCTATCTCATACAGACACAACGAGTTGGAGAACTTCGGCTCAGGCGAAGATGAGGACGAAGCAACACTACATGCAATTATCCGTCAAGCTCTGCTCAAAGGATATATCAAAAAAGACATAGAGTCATACGGCGACCTAAAACTGACACCTGAAGGTAAAAAATTCATGCGCCGACCTACGAAATTTGAAGTACCTATCGAAGTCCACAACGACGAAGATGGTGCAGATATGGAAAGCAGCGTAGGTGCTTGCGCCGCAGCCGATGATGTGCTATTCTCTATCTTGAAAGATCTGCGCAAGAAACTCAGCAAGCGCATGAACGTACCTCCATTCGTAATCTTCCAAGACGGTAGTTTGGAGGCTATGGCGACAAGTTATCCTATCACGTTAGAAGAGTTGCAGAATATCCCTGGCGTAGGTGCAGGCAAAGCAAAACGCTATGGTGATGAGTTCATCAAACTAATCAAGAGCTACGTAGAAGAGAACGATGTGATTCGTCCCGAAGATCTACGTGTACGTACCGTAGCTAAGAACTCTGCACGCAAAATCGCTATCATTCAAGCCATTGACCGCCGTGTAGCATTAGATGACCTAGCAGAACGACTAGGTATGTCCATGGAAGAGATGTTGGAAGAGATAGAGGCAATCGTATATTCAGGCACTAAGTTGAATATCAAGTACTTTATCGAAGAAGTTGTTGATCCCGACGAGGAGTTTGACATATACGATTACTTCCGCCATGCCGAAAACGATAGCATCAAATTAGCAATGGAAGAATTGGGCGAAGACGACTACGATGAGATTAATGTGCGATTGGTACGCATTAAATTCCATAGCGAACTCGGAAATTAAGACCGCTACGCTGTTAGAAGTTGGACCGCCTTCGGCTGTTAGACCGCTACGCTGATAGAAATGAGAAAAGGAGAGATAGATATTATCACATTGGGTTGCTCGAAGAATCTGGTGGATGCTGAGCGACTGATGCGCCAACTGGAATTGGCAGGGTACAAGTGTGTACACGACTCTGCTATGCCTAGAGGCGAGATAGCCATCATCAATACCTGCGGATTCATCGGCGATGCGAAAGAAGAAAGCATTGAGATGATACTGCAATTCGCAGAACGCAAAACACAAGGTAAACTGCGCAAACTATACGTAATGGGTTGTCTATCACAACGCTACGCCAAAGAACTACCTACAGAGATTCCAGAAGTGGACGGATGGTTTGGGAAATTTGATTATCTTGGAATCGTGAATGAGTGCGTAAACGCACGAGAGACGAAAGGCGAGAGGCAAGAGGCGAAAGGCGCAGAATATGAGCGCACGCTCACCACTCCTAAGCACTATGCCTACTTGAAAATTGCCGAAGGTTGCAATAGATATTGCTCCTACTGCGCGATACCATTGATTACAGGTAAGTTTACATCACGAACAATAGAAGATATTTTAGATGAAGTGAGATGGTTGGTCACCCAAGGCGTGAAAGAACTCAATGTGATCGCTCAAGACTTATCAAGCTATGGATTAGACCTATACGGCGAACATCGATTAGCGCAACTCATTGATGAAATGGCGCAAATAGAAGGCGTAGAATGGATAAGATTGCATTACACCTACCCCACAGACTTTCCATACGACCTACTTCCCGTGATGGCAAAACATAAGAATGTGTGCAAATATATGGATATTGCCCTGCAACATTGCTCAGACAATATGCTCAAAAAAATGCACCGACACATCACTCGTGAAGAACAAGATGCTGTAATAGCACGTATTCGCAAAGAAGTGCCTGGAATATGTATTCGCACAACTCTATTAGTAGGACACCCAGGTGAAACAGAAGAAGACTTCAACGAACTATGCGAATGGGTAAAGGAAATGAAGTTTGACCGTTTGGGTGCCTTTGCTTACAGCGAGGAAGAAGGTACATTTGCTGCCAAACACTACAAAGATGATATTCCACAAGAGGAAAAAGAGCGCCGCGTGGATACCATCATGGCTATACAACAAACTATTTCAGCAGAACTACTTAGCCAAATGGTGGGAACAACACAGCGCGTAGTAATCGATAGAGAGGAAGCGGAATACTATGTAGGACGTACACAATACGACTCGCCTGAGGTGGATTGCGAAGTGCTGATAGAGAAGGAGGCGATGAGGCGAGAGGCGAAAGGCGAAAGGTTAGAGGCAGGAAATTATTACGAGGTAACTATCATAAAATCAGAGGATTTTGATTTGTACGCGGAAATAAAATAAAGAATAATTATGAAGACGAAAGATCTTATTCAACACATCGCCACTTCTACATCCATGACCAAGACACACACGGAGGAACTGCTGAGTGCCACCGTGGCTGTACTACAAAAAGAACTGTTAGGAGGCAAGAGTGTACAGTTGCAGAACTTTGGTACGCTGGAAATGATACGCAAGAATGCGCGCACTGTGGTACACCCTAAGACCAAAGAACTGACCACCATCCCAGAGAAAATGCAACTGAGTTTCAAGGTCAGCAATACCATTAAAGAAGAACTAAAAAACCTATAAGATATGGCAAACGATAAACTGACATGGACTGAACTGCGCAAAGCAGTAGCAGAATACGCCAACACTTCGGAACAAGAAGCTGGACAGTTTCTCAATGCCCTATTGGAAGGCATTGTAGGAGGTCTCAAAACAGACAAACAAGTTAAAATCAAAGGATTAGGGAGCTTCACGCTCAAAGCAGTTGCTCCTCGCAAAAGCGTGAACATTGCCACAGGCGAAGCGTTTACCATAGAAGGATATAACAAACTGACGTTTAGTGCCGAAGCTATGCTCAAAGAAAGCGTAGAGAAACGCCTTGAACAACCAAAAACAGAAGCAGTTATGGCGGAAATCAACAATGACCCTATCAAGAAACTCGGCGAACAAGCTACCGAAATTGTCGATATATTGGCAGAACTAGGGCAAGCGGTGAACACAGAAGCCTACCCCCAACCCCTCCCTGAAGGGAAGGGAGAAGAGGAGCCTGCGGAGGAAGTTACGGAGGAGCCAATTGAAGAGTCCGTGGAAGAAGTTGTGAAGGAGCCTATCGAGGAACCAGTGGAGGAACCTGCTAAGGAAGAGCCAATACAAGAACCTACATGCAAACCTACATGCAAGTGCCATAAGTGGGTGTGTTGGGTGATCGGTGCGCTGCTGCTGTTGGGTATCGTGGGAACGGGTGTGTATTTCCGTGCCACATTAATGCAATGGTGGCAATGTATGCAAGACTGTCAGCCAACCACAGAAGAAGTGACCGTAGTGGAAGAAGTGGTGGAAGTGAAAGAATTGACTTTGGCAGAGAAGCCACGCGAGTATGTGAACTTCATAGGTATCGAACAAGTAGGAAAAGACAGTCGATTGGCATGGATAGCGTACAAGTATTATGCTCAAAAAGATTTGTGGGTGTTTATCTATGAAGCGAATCAAGACATCATTAAACATCCATCACATGTGCGTGAGGGTCAGGTGATTCGTATCCCTGAACTGAGTGAGGAGTATAGGAATCTGTATAACCCCGAACTGAGACAACTGGTGGATAGTTTGGCGGTGGAATACTTGAAGAAATAGGTTAGAGATTAGAGGTTAAAGGCAAGAATATTTGAACGAAGATGTAATCCATATTCATAGAGCACGGACGCATAACTTGAAAGACATTACCGTAGATATACCACGTAACAAGTTGGTCGTTATCTCGGGTGTCAGCGGTAGCGGCAAGTCATCATTGGCCTTCGACACATTGTTTGCCGAAGGTCAACGGCGTTATGTAGAGAGTCTGAGTGCATACGCACGCCAATTCCTCGGGCGTATGCAAAAACCTGATGTGGATTTCATAGATGGAATTCCTCCTGCAATAGCCATCGAACAGAAAGTTACGAATCGCAATCCCCGTAGTACAGTGGGAACAGTGACGGAAATTCACGAATACCTAAAACTACTTTATGCACGAGCTGGCAAGACCATCTCACCCGTGAGCGGTATGGAAGTGAAACGCCATAGCGTACATGATGTAGTAGAGCAGTTGCGCAAGCAACCCATTGGTACAAAAGTATTTCTATTATCTCCTATCGTAACAGAAAATACAACTGAACAACTAGACATTTGGCTGCAACAAGGTTTTTCACGCCTATATCGATTACACGAAGATGGAAATAGCGAAATACTGCGTATCACTTCTACCATAGAAGTAAATACCAACACATATCTACTAGTTGATCGATTAATCGCAGACGGAGAAGATACTACCCTTAACCGCTTTGCAGACTCTGTACAGGCTGCATTCTTTGAGGGAAAAGGAGAGTGCAAAATGGCCATTCAACAACCTGAGACTAATCACACACAATTAGAAGTATTCTCTCAACGTTTTGAAGCAGACGGGATAAACTTTATCGAACCAACAGAGCATCTCTTCGATTATAATAGTCCACTGGGAGCTTGTCCTACCTGTGGAGGCTATGGCAATGTCATCGGTATTGACCCAGACTTGGTAGTACCCGACAAGACAAAAACCATATACGAAGGTGCAATTGCGTGTTGGCGAGGAGAAAAAATGGGACAATGGAACGAAGCACTTATCTATGCTGCTAACAAATTTGACTTTCCAATACACACTCCATACTACGAACTCACAGCGGAACAAAAACAACTATTGTGGATTGGCAACGAGTATTTTCATGGATTAAATGACTTTTTCCACGAATTGGAAAGCAAACAATACGCTAAAATACAATACCGCGTAATGCTTAGCCGCTATCGTGGCAAAGCCATTTGTCCTGATTGTGTGGGGGCAAGATTGCGCAAAGAAGCGGGATACGTGCTCGTTGGGGGGAAGTCCATCACAGAACTTAATCAAATGCCTATCACACAGTTAGCGGAATGGTTTGAGCAATTGGGAAATGGGCAATTAGACGAAGCGTTTGGCATATTGCTGACAGAGATTCGTTCGCGATTGCAATTTATGCAAGACGTAGGATTAGGTTATCTTACACTCAATCGAATGTCTAGTACCCTGTCTGGTGGTGAGGGACAACGCATTAACTTAGCAAAATCATTGGGTAGCAGTTTGGTAGGATCACTATACGTTTTGGACGAACCAAGTATAGGTCTGCACCCAAGAGATACACAACGCCTTATCCACGTACTAAAACAACTACGCGATTTAGGCAATACGATTGTAGTGGTGGAGCACGATGATGAAATACAAAAAGCAGCGGATTACTCCATTGAGATTGGTCCGAAAGCAGGTCGCCACGGCGGAGAGTTGGTATATGCTGGAGCACCGAAGATAGAGAAGTTTACGTATTCTATTCCATCTTATAGACGGCAATGGAATAACTACATAGAGGTAATCGGTGCCACCGAAAATAATTTAAAAAATATCAACGTCCGATTCCCACTCAATGTCATGACCGTAGTTACAGGTGTCAGCGGCAGTGGAAAATCATCGCTGATTACGAAGGTACTATACCCTGCCCTCAAAAAACACTATGGCGGTATAGCAGAGCGAACAGGTGATTTCGGTAGTCTTCGTGGTAGTTTGCAACTAATTCATAACGTGGAGTTTGTAGATCAAAACCCATTAACTAAATCCTCGCGATCGAATCCGGTCACCTATCTCAAAGCATACGATGAGATACGCAAACTGTACGCAGAACAACAACTGAGCAAACAAATGGGATTCACACCATCGCATTTCTCATTTAATACACCCGGCGGTCGCTGTGAGGCTTGTCAAGGAGAGGGAAAGATTACCATTGAGATGCAGTTCATGGCAGATGTTGTCCTAGAATGTGAACACTGCAAAGGCAAACGCTTCAAACAAGACGTGTTGGACGTGCTATATCGCGGAAAAAGCATCTATGATATCCTTGAAATGACGGTTAATCAGGCAATAGAGTTCTTCTCGGAAGATAGTGCATGCAAAAAGATTGTCAATCGATTACGTCCATTGCAAGATGTCGGTATCGGATACGTAAAGTTGGGTCAAGCAGGTAGTACATTATCGGGTGGTGAAAGCCAACGCGTGAAATTAGCATCTTTTCTAGCCCAAGAGAATGCTACACCCACTCTCTTTATCTTCGATGAGCCAACAACAGGCTTGCATCATCACGATGTCAAAGTGCTGCTAAAAGCCCTGAATGCGCTAATTAGCAGAGGACACTCAGTCTTAGTCATAGAACATAACCCATCTGTGATACTAGCAGCAGACCACATTATTGATCTTGGACCAGAAGGAGGCGATGAGGGTGGACAGATTGTAGCCGAAGGAACACCCGAAGAAATTATGCAATGTGCTAATAGTTACACAGGAAAAGCCTTGCTTGATATAAAAGATAGTTTCATTTACCAAACATCTGATTTTCAATAGACTATGATTTCCGTAGAACATCTCAGCATAGAATACTCATCGCGTCCGATATTGGACGATATTACATTTTTGATTAACCCTCGTGATCGTGTGGCACTTGTGGGTAAGAATGGTGCAGGAAAGACCACACTGCTCCGCTTATTGGCAGGTGTAGAAACACCCACCTCGGGACGTATATCAAAAATGGGAGATCTAACTATCGGTTATTTGCCACAGGTGATGATGCATGTGGATGGTAAGACACTACGCGAGGATGTACTTTCGGTAATGGGCAATGGGCAATGGGCAATGGACGATGAGGCGATGGGGCAAGAAGGCGATAAGGCACGCTTTATTGCGGAGATGGACCGAACCATCATAGGCCTGGGCTTTGAGCGAAAGGACTTCGACCGCCCCTGCTCTGAATTCTCCGGCGGATGGCGCATGCGTATCGAGTTAGCAAAGATATTGCTGCAACACCCCGACCTTCTGCTACTTGACGAGCCTACCAACCACCTAGATATTGAGTCTATCCAATGGCTAGAAGAATTTCTAAAAACCAACGGTAGTTCATTAGTATTGGTCAGTCACGACCGCGCTTTCCTGGATAATGTCACCACACGAACCATAGAGATCACATTGGGACGTATATACGATTACAACGTACCTTACTCGCAGTTCAAAGTGCTACGTCAAGAGCGACACGAGCAACAAGTTCGCGCTTATCTCAACCAACAAAAGATGATTCAGGAAACGGAAGAGTTTATTGAACGTTTCCGATACAAAGCCACCAAAGCTGTACAAGTACAATCGCGTATCAAGCAGTTGGAGAAATTAGAACGCCTTGAAGTGGATTTGGAAGATAACTCACGATTGAGTTTGCGTTTTCCACCAGCACCACGCAGTGGCGACTTCCCTGTGATAGTAGAAGACTTACGCAAAGATTTTGGCGAGCATACCGTTTTTCAAGATGCCACATTCACCATTCGTAGAGGAGAAAAAGTAGCATTTGTCGGTAAAAACGGCGAAGGTAAAACAACGCTAGTACGCTGTATCATGGGACAGTTGGATTATATGGGTACGCTTAAAATTGGGCACAATATCAAGATTGGTTATTTTGCACAAAACCAAGCGGCATTGCTTGACGGAGAACTAACTGTTTTTCAAACAATTGACAACGTAGCGGTAGGAGATATTCGCACACAGATTCGAAATATACTAGGCGCCTTCATGTTCGGTGGAGAAGCATCTGAGAAGAAGGTGAAAGTACTTTCTGGTGGAGAACGTAGTCGTTTGGCAATGATTCGTCTATTATTGGAACCATGCAACCTGCTCATTCTTGACGAGCCAACCAACCACCTTGACATGCAATCAAAAGATGTACTGAAAGCAGCGTTAAAGGAGTTTAACGGAACCGTTATCTGCGTGAGTCACGACCGTGATTTCCTTGATGGATTGGTGGAAAAGGTATATGAGTTTGGTGGCGGAAAAGTAAAAGAGCACTTGGGCGGCATCTACGATTTCCTACGCAGCAAACGCATTGACTCGTTGCAAGAGTTGGAGAGGAAGAGCGATGAGGCAAAAGGCAAGGAGATGAAAGGCGAAGAGGCAAGTTCTGCTAAACTTGACTATGCAGCGCAGAAAGCTGCTGCCGCAGCGCGACGAAAGAAGGAAAAACAGATAGCCGAGGTAGAGACAGCAATAGCCAAACTAGAAGAAGAGCAACACGAGATAGAGACACTGCTCACCAATGTGGCGAACCAAACAACTGAAAATTTCCAACGTTACGAACATATCAAACGAGAAATGGAGCAACGCCTCTATGAGTGGGAGATACTTAGCGAAGAAGAATAATATGAAAGAGATTATTGATTACATCATTTTCTTCATGCTCTATGGCAACACAGATGCCGCTAAACAGGTGGGCTATACTGCTGATGAGGCAGAGTGGCAAAACTATCGCGTGGTGATTGTGCCCAATGGTCATTTAGGAAAAGAGATTAAACAACCTGACTTGACTGAGGAGGCGAAAGGCGAAAGGTTAGATGCGATAGGTGAGGAGAATCCAACATGGGTGATTCGCACGGATATTATCTACAACACTTTTTTCTTTATCTCACGTGCAGAGGAACTGATTAATACCCAGCGCGATGAACACGGCCGTTTCTTGGCTAAATATTCCATTTTGGGTCAGAGCAACCGATTGATGATTCCTATGGTAGATGAGTACGCTCGCATGCTAATGAAGTTACTGAATTTGCCTTTACCTACTCCATCATTTAGCAACATTTATTTAACCCACGATGTAGATTCTATTGATCAGTACCGCCACCTACGTGGTGCATTAGGAGGTATCGTACGCGGTCAATGGCGCAAAGTACTTGCATCGCTGAAAGATATTCATAACGATCCTGCATTTACCTTCTCATGGCTAATAGCACAAGACAAAAAAGTAGAGAAAGCGGAGTGTATATACTTTGTCAAGGACACCAAAGGAAAAGGCTATGATTATCCACAATACAAACTTAACGGCAATGATTATGAAACCGTAGAACAATTGATTAAAAACAGCGGTGCCAAGATTGGATTGCATGGGAGTTATTATGGGGATAGGGCAAGAAAGCTATTAGGTGATAATACACAGGTACATCGTAGCCATTACCTACGTTGTTCGATTGACCAAATGCAGCAACTTGCCTCCTCTGGCGTTACCGATGATTTCACCATGATGTTCCCCGATCAAGTGGGATTTCGTTTGCAGACCACGCGCGCTGTGCGTTGGATTAATCCTAAGACCATGACTCTCACCCCATTGGTGCTCCACCCACTAACGGTTATGGACTGCACGTTGAGTAATACGAATTACATGAATCTTAACGAAGATGAGGCATATTTTGAGTGTCAACGATTGTTCGAAAAGGTGCACCAAAATCGCGGTGAAATTGTGCTTTTATGGCATAATACGAACATCACAGGTAACGCCTACCACCGCAGTTTGTATCCTAAATTATTGGAAATGTTAAGTGACAATTAAACAGCAAAAATGAAACTGAATATCCTTATATTAACAGACCCATTTGGTAAGCCCTCATACGCACCGAGATTGCGCTATTTGTGCAACTATCTCGTTGAACAAGGGCACCATATTGTGGTATATACGGAACAGTTTCAGTCCTTTGATTTTCCACATTCATATCCCATCATAGAGAAGCCCATCAGTTATCACAACACTTGGCAATGGGCATGGCAATCGCTATGGTCATTATTGACAGACTGGCGCAATCGACAGTTCTCGCGATGGGTAAACCAACAAGTGAAGAAGCAGGATTTCGACCTGATTTTCTGCACCACGTTTTCTACATTCCCATTAAGAGCAGCATACGACATTGCTCGTCAAAAGAAGATACCACTCATCACCGACATCCGCGATTTGGATGAGCAAGTACCCGGTGCCCAATATCAAAGCCATCGCCAATGGTGGGCAAAACCTTTTAGCTATTGGTACAAACAGGTAAATATCTGTCGCCGTAACCATGTGTTACGCAAAGCCAATGCTGTGACCACAGTATCGCCATGGCATGTAGATTTTATTCGCTCATACAATAGCGAGGTACATCTCATCTACAATGGATACGACCCTGCACAATTCTACGCAGAAGATATTCCTACGGACACTTTCCGCATCTCATATATCGGGCGCATCTACGCATTCCAAAGCACCTCACTCGTCGAGCAAGCCCTTAGCGAACTAAATCTACCCAATGTAGAATTAAATATCCATACCCCTGATTGCCAACCTATTCCGCTCAATCATGTAGGCGATGAATTGCGTCATAGCAGTATGGCGTTGGTACTTACCAATCCCAATGCCAAAGGTATGATGACAACCAAATTCTTCGAGGCATTGGGTTGCGAAAAACCTGTGCTATGTATTCCATCTGACAATGGTGTTTTAGCAGATACCATTCGTTTGACCAATTCAGGATTGGCATCATCTGATTTGGAAGAGATAAAAGCATTTATTTTTGAGAAGTATCAAGAGTGGCAACAAAACGGTTTTACGCGCCAAGCAGTGGTGCAGAAGGAGCAGTTCTCGCGCGAAAAACAGGCCCAGCAGTTCCAGCAACTATTCTTTGAAACATTGAAACATTGAATACAATATCCGTCATAGTGCCCATCTATAATGCCGAAACATATTTGGCAAAGTGTATCGAGTCATTGATACACCAAACTTATCGTGCTTTGCAGATTATCCTGGTTAATGATGGTTCCACGGACAATAGTTTATCCATCGCAAGAGAATATGCCAAGCAAGACTCACGCATTGAAATATATACCCAAGAAAATCAAGGGCAGAGTGCAGCACGCAATAATGGTTTGAAACACGCTACCGGTGAGTGGATTGCATTCGTTGATGCAGACGATTATATAGACAACGATTTCTACGAGCAACTGCTACGACACATCGCCAAGAACGATTGTGTGCAGATTGGATATAGGCGTGTGACAGCAGATGGAGAGATATTGAAAGAGAAATGTCCACGCTATTTTTATCAATTCACTTCGCCATGTATGCGATTATATCGCCACGATGTATTGACCCAGCATCGTCTCACTTTTCCCGAAGGAATGATTTACGAAGACGTGATTTTCTCTCTTGATTTTTGGTCGATTTCTCCCACATACGTCCAACTTCCATATACGGGTTATAATTATACATTCAATGCCCTTTCTACGACTGCCAAACGCAATCAAGAGAAAGAAAAACAACTTTTCAAGATTTTATACGAAAGGTTTCGCCATGCACCTAATTGCAAACTGTGGTGTATCACATTATTAACTATTATCCGACTTAAATTTCATTTCATGCGATATGACTAACAACGAACTCCTTCATTTACTCCGCTCAGAGGTTATTCCTGCTATCGGTTGTACCGAACCAATTGCCGTGGCTTTGTGTACGGCCCGCGCTAAGGAACTATTAGGTGCTGAACCTGATGCCATAACCGTTTATCTGTCGAAAAACGTCTATAAGAACGCTCTCGCAGTGGGTATTCCTAATACAGGTATGACGGGCTTGCCTATTGCTATTGCATTGGGTGCCACGGTTGGCAAATCCGAGTATATGCTTGAAGTGCTGCGCGATGCCACTCCCGAGGCGGTGGCGTATGCTAAACAATATATGCTCAGCGTGCCTGCCACTATCAAAGTGGATTACGATGCACCCAGTCTACTCTATATCCATGTTGAAGTATCAAAAGACGGACACTCTGCACAAGCTACTATCATGGATGAGCATACAAAATTCGTAGAAGCAGTTTCTCCTAAATCCTGTGAGGTAAAAGGAGAAGAGGCGAAAAGGTCAGTAGGCGACGGCTTATCTCTCCGCCGCGTATATGACTTCGCCATGGAGGTAGAACCTGAGAATATCGCTTTCCTACTTGAAGGAGCACAGATGAATACCACCGCTGCTGAAACGTCTTTTGCCGACCAATATGGTCATGGTTTGGGTCGATTGCTGCGCTCCACGACTCTATCTGCCACACCAGAGATGAAACGATTGTTTGGAGACACCTTATTCACCAAGATTATCAGCTATACCTGCGGTGCTTGCGATGCACGTATGTCAGGTGCGATGGTGCAGGTAATGAGTAATTCAGGCTCAGGAAATCAAGGTATTTCCTGCTCTATTCCGGTGTATCTTTATGCGAAAGAAAATAATTGTAGTCAGGAGCAAACTCTTCGCGCCCTAGCACTCAGTAATCTCACGGTCATCTATATCAAACAGTCACTCGGTCGCTTGTCTGCCTTATGCGGTTGCGTAGTGGCCGCCACCGGTTCTGCTGCAGGTATCACCTATCTGATGGGCGGTAACTATGACGAGATTACATACGCTATCAAAAATATGATTGCCAATATATCGGGTATGATTTGCGATGGAGCCAAACCAGGTTGCGCCTTGAAGGTCACTAGCGGTGTCGCTACGGCTATTTTCAGTGCTTATTTGGCAATGCAACACTCCTACGCAGATTCTACTGAGGGTATCGTGGAAGACGATATTGACCGTACTATCCACAATCTCACGCGCATCGGACACGATGGCATGAAGGTCACCGACGACCTTATCTTGGATATTATGACACATAAACAATAATTTAGTGTAAGGTTGAAAGTGTAAAGTTTAAAGGCAGGGCGGCAGAGCCACATATCTCGCGCCTTTATACCATACACCCTACACCTTACACAAACAATACTAAACAACCCTATACAATACTACACAATGCTACACCACACTACACGATTCAAACATATTCGCGCATATTACTCTGGTTGGCTGCTGCCATTCGTAGATTTCTTAATTCTTTACCCTGTGCTTCTTGTTATGCGCCGTAAGACAACGAAGGGTGTTCAACTATGTTTTCAGGGCGACCGCAAACGCATTGAGCAAGATATTCGCAACGGAGCCTTCTTCATGACCAACCACCGTGACATCGTTATGGATGCGGCATGGCTCACATTCCTGTTGCGTACGCGCTATTTTATCCACCCCTATTTCGGTATTGGCAACAATCTCTTCGGCAAATGGTGGATTGAACACGTAGTGCGTTTCTTGCGTGCTTTTGTGGTTATTCGCAATGGTGGTTTCCGCGATCAAGTCAATAATGCCACTACCCTATCGCAGTATATTCGCCACTTGCGTAAACATCACAAATCCATTTGGTTAGCGCAACGTGAGGGCAGAGCCAAAGATGGTAACGATCTCACTCAACCGGGTGTATTGAAGATGCTGACTATTGATGCAGACAATTTCTTCGATAGTGTCAAAGAATTGAACATCTGCCCTGTGAGCATATCGTATGAATATGACCCCTGCGACTACCTTAAAGCACGTGAGATGCAACTCAAACGCGATAATCCGAAGTGGAAAAAGTCGCGCAAAGATGACTTGGTGTCCATGTCCGTAGGTATTAAGGGGCAGAAAGGCCGTATTGTCTATCGCCTCACACCATCCATCAATCATGATATAAATAAGGCACTGACGGAGCACCCAGAGTTGCTCACTTTAAGCCGCAACGAGCAGATACAGTTTGTCTGCCAACTCATTGACCAACATATCCATTCGGCGTATGAGATTTATGTGCGTGGCGAGGAGTTTGACCGATATATTGAGAGTCGTCTCCAACTCATCCATCTCTCCAAGAAGGACGAACCATTCCTCCGCGAGAAGCTGTATGAGATGTACAACAACCCTGTCAAGAACTACCAGACGGCTATAACAAAGCATGATTGTTAATTCCTTATAACACAAAATAAAATAACTTACCGTATGAAAAAGTCACTAATGATTTCAGCGTTATTGTTAATCGCTGTATGCGTTTCGGCGCAGGATATTGTATCACAAGATAGTGTAGCAAAAGATACGCAACAAGAGGTTGTAAGCGACAACCGCACTTTTGTTGTAGTAGAACGCATGCCAGAGTTTCCTGGTGGACAACAAGAAATGATGAAATTTATTGCTGAGAATATCAACTATCCTGCTATTGCACAAAAAAAAGGTATCCAAGGTCGAGCGATTTGCCAATTTATCATTGATAAAGATGGTAGCGTGACCGAGACTACTGTCATTCGTTCGGCTGGTCATCCTGCGCTTGATAATGAGGCTATACGCGTAATTAATAGCATGCCTGCATGGAAGCCTGGTATGCAGAAAGGTAAGCCCGTTCGCGTGAAATATACGTTGCCTATCAATTTTGGTTTGAAGAGTACCACCGAATTAGATAGATCGGTACCACAATTCCCTGGCGGTTTGAACAAGCTGAATGAATATATAAAGGAGAATATCCGTTATACCCAATCGGCATACGAGCGCGGCATACGCGGCAAGACTGTATTGGAATTGCAAGTAGAGGCAGATGGCACTATTTCTCAGGTTAAGGTGCTAGAACCATCCACTTTCAAGTCACTGGACGATGAGGCTATCCGTTTGGTGAACGCTATGCCTAAGTGGCTCCCTGCACTCAAAAACGGAAAACCAGTGACCATGAAAACCACCTTACCAATAGGCTTCGGTGTGAAATAAAAAATCACTTACGATATAGCACAATTACAAGAATATGAAGAAACACATTATTACTTTGTTCCTCTTACTTGCATCGGAGATTACCCTGCAAGCAGCCATCACCTACGAACTCAATGGTGGTATAACCAATGACTATGGTTGGATGAGCAAAAGCGATATGTTTACCGCATGCCTCATGGATGCTTTGGAATATGATTTGGGTATCTCGCTCAGTGAGTTTAAGCAATCTAACTCTCCTTATGATGACTTATTCGTCTTTTTTGAAATAAGTCACTGCCAAAAGATTCTTGATAATGCTAAATGGGATTGGTTAGAGGAGTATCTCATATCCGAACAAGAAGGAGAGTTGTTTGCTGCTCAACTGACCGCAGGCACTGCTTCTAAGGATTGGCGTTATGCTATTGCTGCCTTCTTTTTCGAGAGTCAATATGATACCTCATCTGACTACTCGCAAGCAGGTAAGGATGAGGCATATATTCCTGCATGGAAGCATGCCTACGATAACCCTACAAGTCCCAAGAAAGAATGGACCCTCAACGCACCTTATAAAGAAGGTGCTACTTTTGAGGGTTGGTACACTACAGCCAATTTCTCAGGGGAACAGGTGACAACGGTCAATGCCTCTACAAGTGGCACGCTTTATGCTAAGTGGCAAGAAGAAGAGGTAACAGAGTACAAAGTTGTCGAAGACGATATTACCAATTTGGTGATTAATCCTGATGCAATGACACTCATCGGAGGTCCAAGTACTAACTTCGAAGTAGAAGTATACCTTATTCTTTCTGAAAATTACAACTCAAACGGTCAAAGATTACTATCTGACCAAAGTACTATAATGGTACTGGGTATGGATGCCATCTTTCTTGATGGTTATGCATACGATATTGATGTCGCTACGACTTCTGCTAAGGCAGTTCTTCATGTAGATCTCAATAGCGAACTCTATGAGTTGCAACTCAACATGAATGCTTCTTCACAAGAGGCTTTTGAGATTGTTATTGAGAACGCAGTTGTTGATACCTCCCACTTAGACAATGGAATTGAATATTTTTTGCAAATGACTGCGGAATGGACTAATCCAAGAGACGGTCTTACCTATCCAATAGTGGTAGAGGTTCCTTCTTACAATCCACAGGCAACAGATCCTTATGAGGTTCTATGTACTGTTACCATAGGTGGTTATGGCAACGACGTTCCATGGTTCGGTGTCGCAGAGGGCTACCTCACTATAATAACTATTGGTAACACCATTACCGCTACGGGTGTGATTACAAACGAGTGGTTAAACTTCGCGGCTAACGTTACTATCTCTGGTCAATTACCGATATCGGAAACCCCTCCATGCGACAATGAATTTACTGAATTTTCAGCAACATTTTGTAACGAATACAATTGGAATGGTATTATCTATACTGTTAGTGGCGTCTACACACAGGTTTTTACTACCGCCAATGGTTGCGATAGTATCGTCACTTTATACTTGATTGAAGACTGTCCAGTGATTATTGATCCTACTCATCAAATTCTCTACACCTCCACCGATGGTAATATTATTACACCATACAACTCAACAGTTTTCGGCGCAAACATCATCAGCAACACTTACGAAAATGGGCAAGGTGTGATTCTTTTTGATGCTCCTATAACCAATATTGGAAACAATGCTTTCGATGAATGTATCACATTGAGTACTATTATCCTTCCGGAGGGTGTACAAACTATCGGCGCAAGTGCTTTCAGGGAATGTACAAGTATGCAATCGATTATTATCCCTGAGGGTGTTACACATATTGGTGATTGGGCATTTGATGGCTGTGTTTCGCTTACCTCATTAACCATTCCTTCAACAGTAGAGAGTTTTGGCGGATGGGAGTTTATTGCTCGTTCTGGCATAACAACTATTATTTGGAAACCAAAGAATTTCAACAATACTATGGGTGACTCACCATTCAACAATGGTAGCGAGCAAATCACATCTTTCATTTTTGCAGAAGGAGTTGAGAGGATTCCTAATCATATTTGTACGGAAATGCCCCTATTGACTTCTGTGATTATTCCAGAGAGTGTTACGCATATTGGCAATTGGGCTTTTTGGGGATGCACGTCTCTTTCTTCTATCACTAGTCATGCAATAGCACCTCCCGTTTTAGAAGGTATTGATGTGTTTTTAGACACTCCTAACACTCACACTCTTAACGTTCCATGTCGCTCTTTGGAAGCATACCAACAATCCGATTGGGCAGAATATTTCAGCAATATACAATGCAATACTGTTATTATTTGCCATGGCGAATCATATACTTGGGATAAGAACGGTCAAACGTACACTGAATCTGGTACATATACAGTTACCACATCCGATGGTGAAGAAACACTTAAACTCATTGTTTTACCTGAAATACCTATCACAGAAGAAAATGTCAGTATATGCGAAGGTTCTTCCTATTTGTATAACGGACAAGAGTATACTGCAGCAGGTGATTATACTATTACTCTTCAAAACGACTATGGTTGTGATAGTGTAGTGGTATTACACCTGACTATCCATCCTAATGAATATATAGAATATACAGAAATAGCTTGTGATTCATACGAGTGGCATGGTACAACCTACACTACAAGTGGCGACTATACCTACACCACTACCACCGCTACTGGTTGTGAACGTGTAGAAACGCTACACTTAACCATCAATAATTCTGTAGCAGGAGAACCTGAATTTGTCACACTATGTTATGGAGAGTCCTACGTATGGAATGGAACTTCCTATAATACGTCAGGCAGTTACACCACCACCCTATCCAATATCAACGGTTGCGACAGCCTCACGACACTACATCTAACGATCTTGCCAAAACCACAAGTTCAATCATACTACGTTGAGGTGACATCCGACAAAACTCCGTACTTGTGGCGCGGAAAATCATATTTCGAAACAGGTATATACACCGAATCCGAACCTTATACTGCATATAGCGAGTGCGATAGTATCATCTATCAATTGGAACTTACTGTACATACTTTCGCAACTACTACCAATAAATGTGGAGACAAACTCTATTGGGATTATAACAAAGGTACATTAACAATTTATGGCTCAGGAGCAATGTATGATGATCCTGATTTGTTACCTTATCGCCAAGAATCATGGTATCCTATCGGTGTAAGCAATATCATATTGTCCGATAGTATAACACACATCGGCAAAGTGGCATTTGCAGATAGTTATTTGGTAACTGAAATAAAGTTACCAAATATGCTCACCAGCCTTGGTGATGGTGCATTCTCTTGGACAGGATTGCAGTCAGTAACTATCCCAGCAGGTGTAACTACCATGGGCGAACAAGTATTTGAGACCTGCAACGACCTACGCACTATCCTTTATGAAGGCAACCCAACGACCATCAACAACCAAACTGTTCATCCATTCATCGGTTGCACGCACCTTGATACCATTATTACTCCTGCTGCGCTATGGCACTGCACAAGCGCAAACCAAGCCTTAGAAGCGCGCTATGGCGTACCACACAAAGCACGCTATATCGAAGTGACCGATGGCGAGTTGACGAAACAAGCGATGAGTTACATCGCCCAAAATAGTAGCGCGTTGGAAGTGCTTGACCTCACCGCAGCAACCAACACCACACTGCCTCTCGGCGCACTCATGAACAGCAACCGCCTATCCTACCTCTATCTGCCCGAACAGATACAGACGGTTCCAGAGATGTTGGCAGAAGGCTGTTATAGCCTGATGGAGATTATCATCCCTGCTACTGTCACAGAGATTGGCAATTATGCTTTCGCAGGTTGCACCAACGTTTGGCGCATGACCGTGGACGCAGTAGTGCCACCAACCATATATGCAGAGACCTTCAAAGGCATTGACCGCAACATCAGTGTCATTGTACCTGCTGGAAGCGAAGAGGCGTACCGTCAAGCGGCGTATTGGCAAGAGTTCTTTATTGAGAATACCAATAGCCCATCGCCAATCACCAATTGCCGAAAACTCCTACGCGAAGACCATATCCTCATTCTCCGCAACGGACAGACATACACCATGATGGGACAACCCGTGAACATAGGATTATAGGATTCGACTGAGACACTGAGACACTTGCGGACTACATCCCACCATTGAGCGAAGCATTTGTACCTTCGGACGCCGCCTGCACTACGTGCATTCCCCCGAAGCTACGTTCGCTCAATGCTGCACATTTGCAACAAAATCGCACCTGAAAGTAAACTTTCGCGCGATTTTTGTTGCAAATGTGCATTTTTTGTAGTACCTTTGCAGCCAAATTGGAAAATAGTGTATATATGATAACAATAGAACAACTAAAAGAAATTCAACAACGTGCCGATAAGCTCAAACAGTATTTGGCTATCGACGAGAAACGCGTACAACTCGAAGAAGAAGAACTACGCACACAAGACCCTGGATTCTGGGAAGATGCCAAAGCTGCGGAAGCACAAATGCGCAAAGTGAAAGGCATCAAAGCATGGATCGAGGGCTATGAAGGAGTACGCTCTGCAACCGAAGAATTGCAACTCGCCTTCGACTATTGCAAAGAAGAACTTGTGACAGAAGATGAAGTAGATACCGCATACGCACATGCCATCAAAGAGGTGGAAGCCCTCGAAATGAAAAATATGCTCTCCCACGAAGAGGACCAAATGCCTGCCGTGCTGAAAATCGTGTCTGGTGCAGGTGGTACCGAAGCACAAGACTGGGCAGAACAACTCATGCGCCTCTACCAACGCTACTGCGAGAAACACGACTATAAAGTGACCATCGCTAACCTACAAGAAGGCGATGAAGCAGGCATCAAGACCGTCACCTTCAATATCGAAGGCGATATGGCATACGGTTATCTCAAGTCCGAGAACGGTGTACACCGCCTCGTTCGCGTGAGTCCATACAACGCACAAGGTAAGCGTATGACCTCATTCGCATCTGTATTCGTAGTGCCACTCATCGACGATACAATAGATATTCAGGTAGATCCAGCAGGTATCTCGTGGGATACATTCCGTTCTTCAGGTGCTGGTGGACAGAACGTCAATAAGGTGGAATCAGGTGTGCGTCTGCACTATAAATTCATCAATCCACTCACCAACCAACCCGATGAGATCGTGATTGAGAACACCGAGACACGCGACCAGCCCAAAAACCGCGAAAATGCTCTCCGCCACTTGCGCAGCCAACTCTATGAACTTGAATTGGAGAAACGCCGCCAAGCACAAGCGAAAGTGGAAGCAGGTAAGAAGAAAATCGAATGGGGAAGCCAAATCCGCTCATACGTCTTTGACGACCGCCGTGTGAAGGACCATCGCACCAACTACCAAACAAGCAATGTGAATGCCGTAATGGATGGAGACATCGATGAGTTTATTAAAGCATACTTGATGGAGTTCCCAGATTAACTAGACTAACTAGCAGAGCTAGCCCTACTAGTACTACTAGCCCCACTAGAACAACTAAATTAACGCGATATGAAAAAAGTGATTATTTCTATGTTACTTGGTGCATTCGCACTCAGCAGCATGGCACAAGAGGCTACAACAGCCAGCGATACCACAGAGGGTTTTCGCTTCACCACAGTAGATAGCATCGCTATCACCCCTGTAAAAGACCAAAACCGTAGCGGAACATGCTGGAGCTACTCCACCATCGGTTTCCTTGAAAGCGAACTTCTGCGTATGGGCAAAGGCGAATATGATCTGAGCGAAATGTTTGTCGTTCACCACACCATGCTTGACCGCGCGGAGTACGTGGTTCGCTTGTATGGCAACGCACAGTTTGCTCCAGGTGGCTCAGCATACGATGTAATCTACTGCTTGAAGAACTATGGTCTTGTACCACAAGAGGCTATGCCTGGAATCCAATATGGTAGTACCCCAGCAGACACATTGCCCGTTCATACTGAGTTGGATGCTGTGGCAAAAGGTGTAGTGAATGCGGTATCAAATAGCGGACTCAAAAAACTGACTCCAGTATGGAAGAAAGCTCTCAGCGCTGTATATGACACCTATCTTGGCGAGTGCCCTGAGACCTTCACTTACAACGGCAAAGAGTACACACCAAAGTCTTTTGCAGAGATGTTGGGACTGAATGCGGATGACTATGTGAGCATCACAAGCTATACCCACCACCCATATTATACTACTTTCGCACTTGAAGTACCTGACAACTGGCGTATGGATCAGATGTACAACGTACCTATGGAGGAGATGATGGCTGTCATTGACAACGCACTTGCTGAAGGCTACACCATAGCATGGGGTGCCGACATCAGCGAGATGTGTTTCACACGCAAGGGTATTGGTGTAGTGCCTAACGAAGAAGAAGCTGCCGACCTCACAGGTAGCGATGCTGCACGTTGGTTGGGTCTTTCTGCGACCGACAAACGCGATGAGCTCACCAAGAAACCTCTTCCTGAGAAGACTATCACCCAAGAGATGCGCCAAGCAGCATACGACAGTTGGGAGAACACCGACGACCATGGTATGCAAATCTTCGGTACAGCCAAAGACCAAAACGGCAAACGCTACTACATGATTAAAAACTCTTGGGGCAGCAAGAAAAGCGAATATAAAGGTATTTGGTATGTGTCTGAGGCATACATGCAATACAAGACCAACACTATACTCGTGCACAAGAATGCTCTTCCAAAAGAGATACGTAAGAAATTAGGTATTAAATAACCCAAACTATATTATATATAAGTAATGAAGAATTTTGTAGATGAATTGCGCTGGCGTGGTATGTTGCAAGACATGATGCCAGGCACCGAAGAACAACTCCTGAAAGAACCTACTGCGGCATACTTAGGTATTGACCCAACCGCTGATAGCTTGCATATTGGTCACCTCTGTGGTATCATGATGCTCAAGCATTTGCAAAATGCAGGTCATAAACCTATTGCATTGATTGGTGGTGCCACAGGTATGATTGGCGACCCAAGTGGTAAGTCAGCTGAGCGTAACCTCCTAGATGAAGTTACTCTGCGCCACAACCAAGAGTGCATTAAGAAGCAATTGGAGCGTTTTCTCAATTTCGGCGAAGGCGAGAACGCTGCTGAATTGGTAAATAATTACGATTGGATGAAGGACTACACCTTCCTTGATTTTGCACGCGAGGTAGGAAAACTCATCACCGTCAATTACATGATGGCTAAGGACTCCGTGAAGAAACGCTTCAACGGCGAGTGCAGTCAAGGTATGTCGTTCACCGAGTTTACCTATCAACTCTTGCAAGGTTACGACTACGTATACCTCAACAAGCACAAGAACTGCAAACTGCAAATGGGCGGTAGCGACCAATGGGGTAACATCACCACAGGTACAGAACTCATCAAGAAGATGGGCGGCGGCGAGGCTTACGCATTGACCTGCCCACTCATCACCAAAGCGGATGGTGGCAAGTTCGGTAAAACCGAAAGCGGCAACGTATGGCTTGATCGCAAGTACACTAGCCCTTATCGCTTCTACCAGTTCTGGTTGAACGTCAGCGATGATGATGCAAAACGCTATATCCGTATCTTCACTTGCCTCGACAAAGAGACTATCGATGCACTGATTGCAGCACACGAGGAGGCACCTCATTTGCGCAGCTTGCAAAAGCGTTTGGCAGAAGAAGTGACAGTGATGGTTCATAGCCGTGAGGACTATGAGGCTGCCGTAGAAGCAAGCAACATCCTCTTTGGTAATGCTACTCATGAGGCTTTGAGCAAGTTGGATGAAGAAACATTCCTGCAAGTCTTTGATGGTGTAGAGAAATATGCAGTAAGTCGCACTGACATCGAGGCAGGTATTCCACCACTCGATATGCTCGCCGAGAAAACCAACATCTTCCCATCAAAAGGTGAGGCACGCAAGATGATCTTGGCAAATGGCTTCTCCATCAACAAAGAGAAATTTACCGATCCACAAAAGGCAATCACAGCAGACATGCTGCTCAATGGCAAATACCTGCTCTGCCAAAAAGGTAAGAAGAACTACTCTATCGTTGAGATTATAGGTTAAAGGCAAAGGTAAGGGCTGTTTTTGAGGCAAAAATGCAGAAAAATGCATAAAAATTGCACTTTTTTGCCAAAATATTTGGTCATGTCAAAAAAAAGCAGTACCTTTGCACTCGCTTTCGAAAAGGAAGTGTAACGGTGACCAATGGTATAAAGGCTATTACGTCAGATTTTGGTTCTGAAAATCTTGGTTCGATTCCAGGTTGGTCAACAAAAGAAGCCCGCATGTCGGGCTTTTTTTAGAGAGAAATCTCACGTGTGATGGGATACGGGCAACCACACAAACAGCACCAAGGCGATTAGGCGAAAGGCTATGAGGCCAAAGGTTGGAACATTGCCCTATTATTGAGTAACACTTTATAAAAGAAATGAAAACTTTTGAATTGGTAGGTACTCCACGTAGCGAGTACGGCAAGAAAGCAGCTAAGGCTTTCCGCAAAGAGAACCTCGTTCCTTGCAACCTCTATGGCAATGGCGAGAATGTAACTTTTACTGTAACTGTTGACGATGTTCGCAAACTCATCTACACTCCAGACACTATGGCAGTAGAGTTGACTATCGGCGATGCAAAGAAAATGGCAGTAGTAAAAGAGTTGCAATTCCACCCTGTATCTGAGGAGTTGTTCCACATCGATTTCTTGGAGGTAACAGAGCAAAAGCCAGTAACCGTAGCTATCCCTGTACAATTGACTGGTCACGCAGAAGGTGTGAAAGCCGGTGGTAAGCTCTCCCTTGAGATGAAGAAACTCAAAGTGAACGGTATCTATACACAAATTCCTAACCGCGTAGAGATCGATGTTACTACCCTCGGTTTGGGCAAGAAGTTGTACGTAGGTACAGTAGAAATGCCAGAGGGCTTGAAGCTCATGAACCCAGCTGATGCTTGTGTAGCTCAAGTTAAGGCAACACGTGCAAGCCAACAAGCTGCCGCTGCTGCTTCTCCAAAGGGCAAAAAGAAATAATCACACCACTCATTAGAGCGGTAAGAGATAAGAGTGGAAAGAGTATGCTTTCCGCTCTTATTTAGTTTAGAACGTAAAAGTGTATGGCGTAAAGTGTAAAGTGTAAAGTGTAAAGTGTAAAGGCTAGTATTGGCGGCAAAGCCGCATATTTCGTGCTTTTACACCCTACACTATATTTTCTTTCCATTACGCCCTACATCTTACACACTATTAAAGGAAAGAGAATGAAATATCTTATTGTTGGATTAGGAAACATTGGCGATGAGTATGCCAATACACGTCATAATATTGGATTTATGATGCTAGATGCTTTTGCGGAAAGCAAGAGCGCGAAGTGGGAGGACAAACGCTACGGTTTTGTGGCACGTTGTCGTGCTAAGAGCGCAGAGATTATTCTTCTCAAACCCTCTACCTATATGAACCTGAGTGGCAACGCAGTACGTTATTGGTTGCAACAGGAGAAGATTCCAGTGGAGAACATGCTTGTCTTAGTAGATGATCTCAACCTACCTTTTGGCAGTATCCGCATGCGCAAGCAAGGCAGCAATGGTGGACACAATGGCTTAGGACACATACAGCAAGTACTTGGTACACAGAACTATGCACGACTGCGATTTGGTATCGGCAATGACTTTAACAAAGGTGCACAATGCAACTTCGTGCTCGGACAATGGAGCAAGGAAGAACAGAAGACCCTACCTGATCGACTGAAACTCGTCAGCGAAATCATACCCTCCTTCTGTCTGCAAGGCATGGACAGAACGATGAATCAATATAATGGGAAGTAGAGTGTGAAGTGTAAAGTTTAAAGGTTAGTATTAGCGGCAAAGCCGCATATTTCGTGCCTTTACACCGTATACCCAACACCCAACTTAGAAAATATAGGCATGAACATAAAACATCCGTGGTTGGTAGCAGCAAGTAACTTGCTATTGGTGATGGTATTATATACCGTCTCACGTTTATTTTTCTATTGGGTGAATATTGATCTCTATCCCAATGTATCCGCGCAGCACCTACTCGAAATGTTAGCAGGTGGTATGCGTTTTGACCTGACCGCCCTACTCTATCTTAATTCCTTGTATCTATTGCTTGCTCTGCTGCCATTGCATACCAAGGTACGCAATTACAAAGCATATATCTGTGCGGCTAATTGGGCGTTGTGGGTGCCTAATATACTCGGTTTCATCGTCAATTGCATGGACATAGTATATGTGCGCTTCACGGATCGACGCACCACGTGCACGCTGTTTACAGAGTTTCAGAACGATGATAATTGGGCGAGTATTATCGCTCAATCAGCATGGCAGTATTGGTATGTTACTTTGTTTGGAATAGCACTTATCGCCCTTTTCATTGTTTTATCGCGCAAGCAGTGGCAAGTCACCTCGCCTCGCCGTGCATGGACATACTATCTCTTAGAAAGTCTCTTGATGGTTGTTACCATATATTTCATTGTGATTGGTATCCGCGGTGGATTCGGCAAATATACACGTCCGATTACTATTTCCAACGCCCTTCAATACACCAATACGCCTCAGGAGACTGCCATACTGCTCAACACCCCTTTCTCGCTGATGAAATCATTGGAGAACACAACATATACTCATCCCCACTATTTCACCAACGAGCAAGCAGAACAACTATTTTCGCCCATTCACGCCGATGAAATTGAACCCAATGGGCTATTAGGTTCCACCAATGTGGTAGTGCTAATCTTAGAATCCTTCTCTAAGGAGTATATCGGATTTTACAATCAACATATTGATGATTACAAAGGGTACACTCCTTTTTTAGACTCATTATTGGCACGTAGCATCACCTACGCAAATTCATTTGCATCGGGCAGAAAATCTATTGATGCCATGCCATCTGTCCTGTCATCTATTCCAATGTTGATAGAACCATATATTGTTACACCTTATTCTACCAATGCTGTTTCATCGCTTGCATCATGCCTACGCGGCGAGGGTTATGCTACTGCATTCTTCCATGGTGCACCCAATGGTAGTATGGGTTTTCAGGCATACGCTCGTTCGGCTGACTTTGAGCGTTATTATGGCTTAGATGAATACGATGGAATCGAGGCATTTGATGGTACGTGGGCTATTTGGGACGAAGAGTTTTTACTATACTATGCGCGTACGATGAACCAAATGAAGCAACCATTTATGACGGCAGTCTTCACAGCTTCAAGCCATCACCCATTCCGTGTGCCAAAGCGATACGAGGGTGTGTTTCCACAAGGAGAACAACCGATTCACCAATGCGTGGGCTATACCGACCATGCACTGCGTAAGTTCTTTGACTATGCCAAGCAGCAGGATTGGTACGAGAACACTCTATTTGTGCTAACAGCCGATCATACGAACCAAGTTACCTTGCCCATGTATGCCACAGCAAAAGGTCTATTTGAAGTGCCTATTGCATTTTATTCTCCACGATGGAATCAAGGGGAATTGCAAACCTATGGAGCAGTCAGTCAGACGGACATCATGCCTTCGGTGTTGGCGTATTTGGGCTATACCAAACCATTTTTCGCTTTTGGCGAAGATGCGCTGACTCAACCCAAACAACACCCATGGGCTGTTTGCTACAATCATCCTGTATATCAACTTCTATCAGATAGTTTGTTGCTACAATTCGATGGCAATGCAGTGCTAGGCGTATATGACTATCTAAACGATCCTTTGTTGCAACACAATATCGCTACGACGACGGATACCGAGGCGATGCAAACTTATCTCCGCGCATATATTCAACAATATATTTACCGATTGACTACCAACCAATTAACTGTCGAATCCAATGGAAGTACGAGTAGATAAATACTTATGGGCAATGCGTATCTATAAAACGCGCTCCATAGCCACCGATGCTTGCAAGTGCGGACGTGTGAAGATGAATGGTACAGAGGTCAAACCGAGTCGTGCTTTTCACGTTGGCGACATATTCACCGTGCGCAAAGGTCCTATAACCTATACTTATCGTATCTTGCAACTCAGCAGTAACCGATTAGGAGCTAAGATGGTTCCTGAATATCTACAAGATATCACGCCTAAAGAGCAATTGGAGTTGCTTGAATTGGCGCGCTACGCTGCGCAAAGCGGTCGCGACAGAGGTACAGGTCGCCCAACGAAGAAAGACAGACGAGATATCGAACAATTTTTCTCTGATGACTATAATTATTTATTAGACGAAGATTATGATTTTGAAGAAGAATAATATCGCAGAATATATCCTTTATCTTTGGCAGATTGAGGATTACTTGCGTGCTTTCCCTGAGCAGGCAGAGGCTAACCAAGAGTTGCATGATTTGAGCGACATGATGCACCAAGAGAATATTATGGAATCAGGCCACCTGCAATTGGCTAATAATGCGCTATCAGAGTTGGAGGACCTACATAATGATCTTTTGGATCAAGAGGCCACATACCGTGCAGCCATGTTGCGCCTTACCCCTGCGCTTAATCTCTTGAAAGCTAAGACTGACCGTCCTACCATGAGCGATGTAGAGGCTTGCCTCATTCTGCTCTATCAGGTTATGTTGCTTAGACTCAAAAAAAGTCCCATTTCATCGGAAACAGAGCAGGTGCAGAAGCAAGCTACCCAACTCTTGCAGTATTTGAGTAAGACGTATAAAGAGCAATGAAAATCCAGGAGCGATACGACAAAGCGTTAGCATGGTTCGAGGCGAACATGCCTATTGCAGAGAGTGAGTTGCATTTTTCCAACGAGTATCAATTGTTGGTAGCAGTAATGTTGTCGGCTCAGTGTACCGATAAGCGTGTGAATATGGTCACGCCTGCGCTATTTACTGCCTACCCTACGGTGCATGCACTTGCACAAACTACGGTGGAAGAGGTATTGTCGTATATCAAATCTGTTAGCTATCCTAATAGCAAAGCGCAACATTTGGTGGAGATGGCAAAACGTGTTGTAGAGGTTTACGATGGAATCATTCCAGATACGCGCGAGGCATTGCAGACCTTAGCCGGTGTGGGTAGAAAGACAGCTAATGTAGTATTGGCAGTATGGTGGAATCAGCCCACAATGGCGGTGGATACGCATATTTTTCGCGTAGCGGAGCGTTTAGGCCTAACCACTAATGCAAAGAATCCTTTGGATAGTGAGCGACAACTCATCAAGCATATTCCCGAATCTGTAATCCCTAAGGCTCACCATTGGCTTTTGTTGCATGGTCGTTATACTTGCCAAGCACGTGCACCTAAATGCACCCAATGCGCCTTGCGCGATATCTGTCGCGATTGGGCAAAGAAAAAATGATAACGCAAAAAAGTACCATATATGATCACCTACGAAGTGGTAACGATGTGGTAACGGTATGATAACGATACAACAAACTAATTTTGAAGGCGGTTTGTTGTATCGTTGTTGCGTAATATCTTTAATTCATCAGAAAAAGTGACCATTTTGCGTAAAAAACTATACATTTTTTACTAAAACCTTGTTCGTTCGACACAAGTTTTCTATTTTTGCAGCGAATTTATGGTGCATGACACCACAGATGAGATAGATTCCATCTATCATTTTTAAAAATATTACTCAGTACACTTGCGAATTTGCATTATTTTTAGTACCTTTGCGCGATTTTTGAGATAAAGAATACGTGCAAGAACAAACTGATACACATATCAACAAAAGCAAACGAACAACTATCAAAAAAATAGTTGTAACTCTATTCATTATTTTTGCTTCATTGCTGCTACTCCTCTGCAGCACTACTATCATCTTGCAACATAGTAAAGTACAAACATATATCATCGGTAAAGTAACCCAACGACTATCAGAAACACTCAATGCCGATGTACAAATCCAACATATCCATTATCGTCCTCTCAATCATCTCACCATCGATAGTCTTTATATCAGTGACCAACGACGCGATACACTCGCCTTCATAGAGAAAGCAGACATCTGTATTGACCTACTTCAATTTTATGAAGACCGTATTGATCTAAAAGTTATCAATCTGCATAAACCCTACATCAACCTACAATCACTCAACGACTCTACCCTCAATTGCGACTTTCTCTTCCGCGAAAAACAACGCAACAACACGATTGTCCTGCCAAGAGTGAATATAGACCAATTGACACTCGCTGACCTACGCTTTCGATACAACGAGTTCCTCGTTAGTCCACTAAACCTATCACTCAACATGCCTGTGTTGAGCCAAGACTCTATTGATATACAAATAGAAGAACTAACACTCAACGCTACCATTGACCACTTAGACGTAGATCTCAAAACACGACTACACGGCAACTTAGACTCTATCTCTGCCGATGAGATATTATTAGTTTATCGCAACAAACGTATCTTCGATGGAGATATTACCGTATACCACCCTACACAATTAGATTTGTTGTATATCAATGCCCACTGCAATGACCTGTACGCTACACATCACTTGGTGCAAGACATTCTAACACAACTGCATATCCACTCTGTCACACTTCCAAAAGAACTAGCCAAATTAGGCAGTATCCACTATCGCGGAGCTATAGACGGACGATTGGAACACACCGACCTGCACGGAGTACTCACGACCAACTTAGGTAATATGAAGGTGAACGGCTTTGTAGAAACTGATACCACCCTACAAAATATAGACTTCCGCGGTCACCTCTCCACTGATAAATTCCAACTTGGTAACCTGCTCAGCAATAACGACATTGGCAGCATAGCCTTCCAAGCCCACGTGGATGGAGAAATCGATTCTACACAACTAACACAATGTATTGCCCAAGTAGATATCCAACATCTCCAATACAAAGGATACAACTATCAAGATATTCATTTTGATGGCATCATGGGCGTAGAAGAAGTCAGTGGTACACTCCACATTGACGACGAGAATATTGCAGTAGATATCAATGGTCTAGCAGACTGGTCATTAGAAGATACGCGCTTAGACCTCACTGCTCGTATCCATCAGTTCCACCCCAATGGCCTACAACTAACCGATAAATATCCTAACCTATCCCTCAGCGCAATGACTTATATCAGCCTATTTACATCGGGTAGCCCAAAACAGATGATGGACAACCTAACAGGCTATATGATCATTGATACATTGGCTGTTCGCAACGGCGACAAACAAGCCGTAATGCAGCAGATGAAATTAGACATCGAAAGCGAATGGGAGAACAAAAACCTATTCCACAAACTACACTTACAATCCGACTACCTAACCGCAGACCTATCGGGAAATTTCCGCTACACTACCCTACCAAATACTTTTCAACAACTACTACACACATATCTGCCAAGTACAGTACCTGCACAGAAGAAACCTAATAAGGAAGCTAACCAACTGAACTTCTACGCATATTTCCGTCAATTAGAAGAAATCGCCCATATCTTAGAACTCCCCCTTTCACTGCCATCTTATCCCACCATCAAAGGATTCATCAATGAACAAACACACCAAATAGGTTTACAAGCCCATGTTCCACACATACAAACGAGTGGTACGCAAATTGATAACCTAACCGTAGCCGTAGAGAACATTGATGACAGTCTAGACATCTCCGTATATATGTACAATCGTCTACCAAAACATAATCCTACGGCAGCCAAGATTGGCGACGTGAAAGCACGCGTTCATCTCAACGTCCTCAACGACAATATAGACATGAAAGTGCAGTTAGAAAACACCGATAGTATTCGCAACGAAGGTACCATACATATCTCATCTAAGTTATTACAACAAGATCAACAACCCCTCTTAGCCACCCATCTCCACCCTAGCCACATCGTTCTCAACGATTCGGCATGGACCATCAACGAGGCCAACATCATTTATACAGCAGCAGAAAAGAAAGTGGAGATACAACACTTTGGATTAAGCACTGATTATCAATCCATAGCTGCTAATGGCACCGCTTCCCCCAACGTTGAAGACTCCATCACCGTTGATCTACGCAACATCAACTTGCAATACCTTCTTAGCTACACCTTAGCAGGCGAAGCTATTTCCGTGCAAGGTCCACTGACGGGTTGGGCTACACTCTACGGACTATTCACACAACCTATGGTAGAAGCAGAAGTGGCTATCCCACAAGCCGGACTTAATGGTGCATATTTAGGCGATTTGAATGCCAAAGCATACCTCAATCGCGAAGAGAAAACCATCATCATTGAAGGTGAGGCCATAGACTCCACCAACCACAAAGTAGTAGACGTCAAAGGCAAAGTGATACCTGCCACCAAATGGTGGGGATTGGATATTCATTGCGACAGCGTGGATATTAGCTTAATAGACTTCTGGACACATCCTTTCTTCAGCAACCCACAAGGACGTGCCTTTGGCGATTTACAAGTGTTTGGTCAAGATCACAAGACATGGGTTACCGCAGCCGTGCTAGGCAAAGATGCACAAGTGACCGTGCCACAGATAGGAGCAACATTCTTTTTCAGCGACTCGGTCTTTATGGATTCGACAAGCATTCGCATTCCTAATGTACGCCTACGAGACATAGAAGGCAATAGAGGTACATTTAGCGGCATTATCACACACAATAATTTCCAAAACTTCAAATACGACCTCAACGCGCAGGTAAACAACATGTTGGCCTTAAACTTACCATACGATCCACAAGCTATGTTCTATGGCAAGGTCTATGGTACTGGTAATGTGAATATCAAAGGTGACGATTACGAATGTCGTATAGGCGTGAATGCACGCACAGACGCCAACTCCAAATTCTATTTGAGTGTCTTTACTGCTTCTACGGCCTCCAACGCCTCGTTCATCCATTTCGCAAAGCCCGATACTACTACCAACGCGCTCCTAAATTTGCTTACTTCACCCACAGAACAAAACGTATCCTCAGCCCCACAACAACAAGCAAAACTATTGCTATCACTGCAATTAGAAGCCACACCGACTGCCGATATAAACATCAAAATGGGCGGAGACGATGGTATTCGAGGACGTGGCGAAGGTAACCTAAAAATCACCTACGACGACTCAACCGAAGAGGTACAAATGTTGGGCACATATACGCTTCAATCAGGTGTATTCTCCTACTCATTGGGTAATATTGTTCGTCGCTCCTTTGACATAGCGGAAGGCAGTTCTGTCACATGGAGTGGTGATGCACTTGCCCCCACCGTTGATATTATAGGTCGATACCACACCACAGCTTCGCTGCGCGATCTATTTGGCAGCGAGTTCTCGCAAGCAGCCACCAACCGCACGTCCGTGCCAGTGAACTGCGTACTATATCTAACAGACCAACTATTTAACCCGGTACTGAAATTTGCTATCGAGTTACCACAATCCGATGAGTCCGTCCAAAGTCAGGTCAATTCAATTATCAATACCGATGAGATGCTGATGCGACAAGTACTCTATCTATTAGTATTCAATCGCTTCTACACCGCAGACTATCTGCAAAATACGCAAACAGTAGGACTCAACGAAACCTACTCCCTACTCTCTTCTACCATCACCAATCAAGTCAATTCATGGTTGAGCAAATTAACCGACGTTTTCACGATGGGATTTAATTTCCGCACCGACGGCGAAGGAGAAACTGCTAGTCAGGAGTACGAAGCCAACTTCCAAATACAACCTATACGACAATTGGTCATCAATGGCAACTTTGGTTACCGATACAATGATTTGAGCAACCGCCCTTTCTTTGGTGATCTAGATATAGAATACCTACTCACCCCTAACGGCAAACTACGCGCCAAAGCATACACCCATACCGTGGATAAATACTCTCTCCGTCAAGCCAACACGGTGCAAGGATTAGGTTTGGTATTCAAGCACGACTTTAATTGGAAAACCAAAGAGAACCCCCTAAAAAAAGAAAAGCCTGCCAAAAAGATAAAAGCAGCAAAAAGAGAAAAACAGAATAAAAACAAACAATAAAACGTAACCGCACGCCCATGTTGATCAAATGCTACGGAGCCGCACCACAAGGTATTGATGCCGTAATAGTTAGTATAGAGGTACATGCCGTACCTGGCTTTGAATTTACGTTAGTAGGATTACCCGATAACGCTGTAAAAGAGAGTCACGAGCGTATCATAGCCGCATTGACGGTGAACGGATATAGTAAGCCTCGCCACACACTAACTATCAACATGGCTCCCGCAGATATCAAGAAAGAAGGTGCTTCATACGACCTACCTTTAGCCATAGGAATGTTGGCTGCCGAAGAGGAAGTAAAGACCCAATTACTCGAACAATATCTGATTATGGGCGAATTGTCGTTAGACGGTTCGTTGCAACCAATCCAAGGTGTATTACCCATAGCCTTAGCTGCACGAAAAGCAGGTTTTAAAGGTATCATCCTACCCATACAGAATGCACGTGAAGCAGCTGTAGTTAATAATTTAGAAGTATATGGTCTATCACACTTGAGCGAAGTGGTACATTTTTTGAATGCTACACAAGTCTTTGCCCCTATTCACGTAGATACAGATGCCGAATTTCGCATGCATGCCTTTAGCACAGATCTTGATTTCTCCGATGTGCGCGGGCAGGAGAATGTACGCAGAGCTATGGAAGTAGCCGCCGCTGGTGGGCACAACATGCTGATGGTAGGTCCTCCTGGCGCAGGTAAAAGTATGATGGCCAAGCGATTACCATCTATCTTACCACCACTCACGTTAGAAGAGGCATTGGAAACAACAAAAATTTATTCTGTTGCAGGCATGATGTCACGCCGCAAAGAGGAGAATGGTATGGCAAGTGCATTGATCGTACAACGTCCCTTCCGCAGTCCACACCATACAGTAACGGATGTAGCCTTGGTAGGTGGTGGCAGCAATCCCCAACCTGGCGAAATCAGTTTAGCCCATAATGGTGTGTTATTCCTTGATGAGTTACCTGAATACAAACGCACTGCATTGGAAGTGTTGCGCCAACCATTAGAAGATAGAAACATCTGCATCACGCGAGCTAAGCATAGCGTATCCTATCCTGCGGGATTTATGTTAGTAGCAGCCATGAACCCATGTCCTTGCGGTCATTATGGCGAAAACAACTCTGCTCATCCATGTACCTGTACTCCTGCACAGATTCATCGCTATATGAGCCGCATCTCAGGACCACTATTGGATCGCATTGACATACAGTGCGATATACAACCTGTGCCATACACAATGCTTAAAGATGACCAACCCACAGAAAGTAGCGCTGCTATTCGAGAACGCGTAATTCGCGCAAGAGCCGTACAACAACATCGCTTTGCGGAATATAATCAAACCGCAAAGGCACCTATCCACTGCAATGCGCAAATGACACCAAAATTGGTGCGCACATATTGCCCATTAGATGCACAAGGCGACAAGTTACTAGCATATTCAATGGAAAAACTAGGCCTATCCGCTCGCGCATACGACCGTATATTGAAGGTCGCACACACGATTGCAGATTTAGCGGGGTCAGAACATATAGCCGCCAATCACCTCATGGAAGCTATATCCTATCGAAATATAGATAGAGAGGACTGGATATGATAGCATCACAACGCTAAACGGAAACCAATATCCATCTTACGCACTGAATCAGCCTGTCCGTGTCGTATAGATACACGACTATTATTGGCATTGTGCGCCCAACTACCTCCTCGAATAACCCTGAAATTAGTAGCAGACTCTACAGGTCCTGTAGGATTAATTTGAGAAGCAGCATCGTAGTCACCAAACCAATCTTGACACCATTCCCACACATTACCATTCATATCGTATAGTCCCAACTCATTAGGTTGTTTGAGTCCTACAGGATGGGTGGTAGATAGACTATTGGCCTGGTACCAAGCTACATCATCGGGTTTATCAGCACCAGCACACTTCGTGTTTTTGGTACTTGTAGCACCGCGAGCAGCAAACTCCCACTCCGCTTCAGTAGGCAGACGGAAAGTAACACCCGTAAGTTTATTGAGGCGTTGTATGAAGACTTGACAGTCCTCCCAACTAACATTCTCTACTGGATTAGTAGGTACGTTTTGGAAAATACAAGGCACCGAATCCATCACTGCAGCCCACAGAGCCTGCGTGACCTCAGTTTGTCCGATATAGAAATCACTAAGTGTAACATAGTGCTTTGGTTTCTCCCACTCGTATATCTCCGAACCTTGTTCCGCAGTTGCTCCCATGACAAACGAACCACTTGGCACCTTCACCATCGTAAAAGATACATCTCCTACCTCAAATCTGATAGTGGCTTCCTTTCGGGAAATGTCCACCTTCTTCACAGGAATATCCAATGTTTTCTCCACCCTAACTAATCTAAAACCAAGATCAGCAAACGCTTCAGTAGCAGCATATCCGTCACGGTAGGAAACACGATTCATACGACTTGGTAACATAGCACTACCTCCTCGTGTCACACGATAGACACCTGACTGAGGACCTTGTGGGTTAGTAAGCGCTTCCCCTTCATAGGCACCAAACCAATCCTGACACCACTCGCGCACATTACCACTCATATCATAAAGACCTAACGGGTTTGGTTGTTTCTGTCCAATAGGATGGACTTGGCGTTCGCTATTCTCGGCATTCCATGCTACATCGTTCACGTTATCAGAACCTGAGAACTTCGTTTTCGTCGTAAGTTGTCCGCCTCGAGCAGCATACTCCCATTCCGCTTCGGTAGGCAGACGGAAATTCTGCTCTGTTATTTCGTTGAGTCTAGCAATGAACAATTGGCAATCTTCCCAAGTCACATTCGTTACAGGATTAATACTAGAAGTAGTATCTGCGCTTGGATTACTACCCATAACCGCTTGCCACAATGCCTGAGTAACCTCTGTTTGGCTAATAGCAAAATTAGAAAGCGTAATCTTGCGTGTAGGGCGTTCTCCACCCATAGCATCTGCGCCTTGTTCTGCTGTACCACCCATGACAAACGTTCCTCCTTCAACAGGTATCATACCAAAAGATACACCTGCTACCTGAACCAAATGGGCAGAATCCGTTACGACAGGTGCAACAGGGTCTGCTTTTTCGGTAGGAGTGTTCGATAGTTTCTCGTGAGAAATAGTCGTCAGTGCCAAACGCAAACCGATATTATAGTTACTGAAAGTAGAGGTATGATAATTACGTTGTGACACTCGTGCATAACGCGCATCAAAATACCAACTACCTCCACGATATACCTTGTAAGACCCCGTAGCTGGTCCCTTTGGATCTTTCTGATTAGACATCTCATAACTGCCATACCAATCTTGACACCATTCGCAGACATTACCACTCATGTCATATAATCCCAATTGATTAGGAGCCTTCATAGCCACAATATGCGTAGTAGCAAGACTATTACCCACAAACCAAGCAACATTGTTAGGAATACTATCGCCAGCATATTTATAATCAATCGTATCTGCACCACCACGAGCTGCAAACTCCCACTCAGACTCGGTAGGCAGACGGAAAGTTTGACCTGTGAGTTGATTCAGCTTACGAACAAAAGTTTGACAATCCTCCCAACTCACATTCTCTACAGGATTAGACGGATTGGATGGGAAAGAACTTGGATTATCGCCCATGACAGCTTGCCAAAGTGCTTGTGTAACCTCGGTTTGCCCCATATAAAAATCAGAAATAGAGACTTGATGAATAGGAATCTCGTTATCATTCATGTCATCTAACTGCTCAGCAGTAGCTCCCATAATGAACGTTCCTGCCTTGACTTTAACCATAGTAAAAGCGACATCCTTCACACTGAAAGAGTGCGTTTCCGCAGAAACAAGTGAGCGCGCAGGCATATTAGAGTGCACTACTCCATCTGCTTGATTCAATGAATAGGATATATACTTATCCTGCCCATCTTCAATAGATAGCAACTGTTCGTGATAGGTAAATCCATCTTTGGCAATGCGAACTCTATGCTCTCCCACAAGAATCTTATTAAAGACCATAGGAGTAGTACCCTTATGCTCATTATCAATCCAAATCATCGCATCCACAGGACTACCATCCACAATCAGCGTTCCATAGAGCGGCACAGGATTATTCAAAGTATAAGCCACATTAGCATCACCAGCGGAAATAGTAATCTTGGTAAATGCAGGATGGTGACTCTGCTGGCGCGTTTCTACCAAATAGGTGCCATATTCTAACGTTCCATTCCATTCACCTTTTCCTACCTTACGACCATCAACATAAATATCTGCCATAGCAGAAGCGGAGAGCTTCACCGAAGAGTAATTAGGCACCAACACAGGACGTATCATGGTATTTTCTGCCTCTCGAATAGTGACTGTGGCGTTATATTCCTTATACTTATCCTGCAGAATAACCAAAGAATATCTGCCCGTATTGAGTTCTACTCGTTGCAAAGGAACAGTACCCAATTGGGTAATTTCTTCAGTCTCCATATTAATAGCAAAGACATGAGCTCCATAGATTTGCGTATCGCCATCTACGGTTAGCCAACCAAACTTAGGGCGTAACGACACCTGCAACTCGGTAGAGTGAGGCAAAACAATCAGACTGCTTTCCTCTGGATAATAATTATTAGCAGTTATGCGATAGCGATAATTACCGCAGTTAATCATCTTGGTAGCTACCCCATTTACAACTGGCCAAAATTCTCTTTTTCCATCCAGAAATACTTCAACAATGGCCGAAGCAGGAGTGACAGAAAGTTGAAACTTCTGTCGAGTCTGCATAATCTGTCCGGGTATATCGGCCATAGGCACATAATGTACGCGACCATAATATACCTTATTAGAAGTCAATGCGATGTTAGCCACTATAGTCTGAGCGGCACAACCATCGCCACAAGTGATCTCTACACGACGAGCACGCTTAGGTATCAAAAATAGCAATTCATCATTCGCACTACGATCAATGGCCTCTACCGCGGTCTGTGTGCCCAAATCCAAACCTAACATCTGCTTGGCCTGAGTAATCTCATGCGTAGAACCGTCTAAACCTATGCGAATCAAAACAAAAGGAAAAGTATCATCTAATGCAGGCTTTTGCCATCTAGCAAATTTATCGCCATATGCATCCAACACAGTCGTATTCGCTACTTCTTGAAAAGGTTGCGTTACAACAAGCGATTGACTAGCAACATGTATAGATATACCAACCACTAACAAGAGCAGTAATATGCGTTCTCTCATCATAATGTAGAAATAGGAAGTAGGTCTATATTTATCTCTCGTGACTCATCAGATACTGTAATTATTCCCTCTTCTGATTCATATCCTTCGGCAGAAACCTTATATGCATACGAACCATGATCCAGCATCTTGTAAGCCAAATTATCTTGCGTTGTCCAAGTGTTCCAAATGCCATCTACCTGCACACTGACTACGGCATTAGCAGGATTTAGACGAAATTTGAAAAATTGGCGCATTACTGCTTCGGTGGTCACAGTAGAAGCGACAATTATCTCTTTGGGCTTGTAATGTACTCGCCCTAAATATACTGTATTTCGTTGCAGAGGAGCAGAAAGATCCATAATCCTCTGTTGCTGACATTCAGATCCACAGCTAAGGTCTATCTTCTGCGCGGCAATAGGTACCAAAAACAATAACTCATTTTGCATTGCCTTGTATACGGATACTTCTGTACCTAATTCGCCTAAATCCAAATGTAAGAGTTGTTTGGCTGAGACAACATCGTTCGCATTACCCTCTAATCCAACACGAATAAGCGCGTATGGAAACCCATCCGCTTGCTCCCAGGAACCAAATTGATTTTTATAAGAAGCCAATACCGAACTATTAGGTATGGCTTGAAAAGATTGAGTAATAGTTAAAGATTGCGCAGAGGCAAACAAAGTAAAAAATAAAAAAGAAGAGACAACAAGTAAAAATTTCTTCATCTATCTAAATGCTTAATCAATCACTATAATTTTTGGTGTAATCCCTCTAAAATATGACATATTTCGCCCTATCGGTCCATTTTTCAACGTAGGATCACAGACTATATATTTTTTGTCCTTATACATAACAAACTCTCCTAGTTTTTCTTCCACAGGAAAATGCACCGCTGTTGCCAAATGTACCTCTGGATGATCAAAATATAGCAACAGCACATCTAGATGCAATATGTCTCGCACAAGAGTACTGAATAATATGGCTTTATCTTCGCAATCAGAATTCGGATAATATAATGTCTCAGAAGGAAAAAAGACATGATCTTCTCCCCAAATATCATCGTCATACCCATATTCAAATCCCGTCTGTACCCAATTCAATAACTTTGCTACAGCTTTCCACGGAGTGAGACCTTTAACAGAATCCTGTAATTGCGGATACAATGTGCTTTTTGCAATTGAATCCAATGGCGTTCTTGCTCGGATTAACCACTTACTGCCATCATCACCATTGAACAATCGTCCCGATGGATAATCATTATAAAACTGTATCATATTCATATTCACTTGATAGGATAGCGAGCATCCCTTTGCAGAAGTAGCTACAATCGTATCTGATAACTCATAATCCACTTTTTGCTCTTCGGCAATCAAGAGCGAAAAACGTTGCTCCTTCTCATAACCAACATTACTGATAAAGAAACTACCGGGAGACTTATTATCCAATATATAATACCATTCATCATCCACCTTAATTTTCAACATACGATATATCTCATGATGACTCGCAAATAACATAAATACATGATTATCTCTATATGCTAATCGGATTTTATATCCTGACTGCGCCAAGATATAGGAAGCAAAAATAGTAGCTACATTAGTATCATTATATCGTTTCGTTGCAATGGATTGCACCATTCGCAAGTATGCCCAATCACACAATTTCATCTCTGCACGATGATTCAAGCAAGAGGTGATAGTAATATCAAATCTATTAGGTACTACCGTATCTGCAATCTGAGTCCAAAGTGTAGCGATACCATCTTCATCTACGCTCTGCAAATACAAATCAGCATCCTGAGGGAATGCCACAGAAACCAACGTTCCATAAAAAGATATACTCACGAAGTCATACTCTTCCTCCTCTGGCTCAATAGGTGCTATTGGTTCTGGTTGAGGGACCGATTGAGGAATATATACCACATCCTCAATCTTAATTTCCATAGCCGTTGTATCAATGGGTTGAATAAGAATAGTATCCTCCACTAATTTTGTTGTATCTAATTGAGGTAAAGGAATTTGCGCTCTTATGCTCTCTATTAATCGTTCAATATCCTCCACAGAATCTACAACGATTACGGTGTCAATGGTAATAGTCACACGGGTATCATCTTGTGTAGGCAATGGATCTGTTACGTCCAAGGTTAGATCACCAAAGGCTTTTGTATCATACTCAGAAGATAGCAATTCAGCCTGATAAGCTTTCAACTTAACAGAATCCTTCTTTGGTTCCTCTAACATCTCAGTTACCTCGTAAAGTTTCCACTTCTTACGTAGATGATTTACATAACGCTCGTTTTGCTTGCGGCGAAACTCATCATGCTTTTTCTGTTGTTCCGAACGAATGCGCTCAAAACGCTCTTTTCGCTGAGCACGACGCTCTTCAAAGCTCTTACGCATATCGCTTTGAGCATCTGCCACACCTACCATTACGAGCAGCACCAACAATAAGGTTAAGAATCTTTTCATTGTTTTTGATTTTAAATTTGGTAATTAAAAAAGAGGGGGGTCTCATTCCGAGACACACCCTCATAGTAAACACCAAGATTACTCTGCCTTCATCTCAGCAGCTCTCTTCTCAGCAAATTTGCGAAACTCTTCGCGATTGAGTTTCACATCCTTGCCGCTCTCCTCAATTTGCTTCATGATATCGTCGATGATTTGCTTCTTAGGAATAGCAATCGCAATCCAAGATTCGTAGAGTCCGTCCTTAGACACAAACATCTCCTCGCATGTTTGCAACGCATCGTTGAGGTTCTTCTCAATCAATGTCTCAAACTCGCTTTCAAATACACCTTCTACATCAGAAGCCTTAGCGTTGGTACGCAAATTACCATTGTAATCAGAAGTCAAACCTGATACAAAACCACCTAACTTCTCATGCACCATAGATTTAGCATTTTCCAATGCTGCGCGACGAGCACTCTGTTGGTTAATCGCAGATGCAGTACCTGTAGCACGGAAATAATTAGCATCATCAAAACCTTCTTGTTTACATGGAATCTCCACTTTTACGCGTTCGAAACCATAATCAACAATTTTTTTCTTACTTGCGCAACCTGCGCACAATGCTAACACGAGCATTGACAATAGAATCTTTTTCATTTTGATAATTTATTTAAAGTTGTAGTATCTTCTGCTTACTCACTTCAGGCTTTTCAGCTGACTCCTATTCATTATTCATTTGCTCCACGAGTAAGCAAATCATATTCTTCCATGGAGAATGGTTGTACATCCTTGTCTATCTCAGGTTGCCACATACGCACACGAATCAACGGCTTTTCTCTATCGCTAGCATCAATCAACAAGAACAAATAACCATGGTCTCCATAATTGTTGGAGAAATAATCTTGCACCAAACGTACACCAAAAGTATTCGACTGCTTACTTGAATCTATGGTTGTTCCACCGAACTTAATGTTAATCCACTCCTTAGAAGCAAATGAGTTCTTTAATCGCTTAATATAATGCTCTTTGGACATACGTGTATATAAGACATTGCCATGTACCACCTGATTATCCATGGTCATTTGGATATTCTTAAACTCGGGTGACTGTTCTGCGGTACGCAAGACACGTCCTGTAATAATAACAGCATCATCTGAGAAGATAGACTCAATATAATCCAAACGTTTCAGCGCAAAAGCTGTCTTATAATTCTCCAAGAAGTTTATCAATGTCAAGCGGGACAATTCATCAACGCTCTCATCGCCCATTACATTACGTGCAGAAGCCTCTTCTAGAGCAAATTGCACACCATCAATCTTGCCATAGCTATTGAATGTAAATACTACATTCTCCAACTGCTGTTTGCTCTTTGGAAAAGTAAAACTCATCGGAATACTACGGCATTGTACATCCATACCTATGCGCACATAGCGACAAGCATCTGTGGTGATGATACGTGCTTTTCCGTATGCGATAAGCTTTCGGAATTGGGCAAATCCATCTTGAGAGAAAAGAGAATAAACAGATTCGTAATTTTGTGTTTTGATTGCTTCGCATACCTGCAGGATTCTGCTATGGTATGTTACCGAATCTATTACTGATACCTTATGCGCATCATCATCCACATTATCAGCCACAAAGTTTTGGGCGATATTAGTGGAGTATTTTGTGGCTGCAGTACTAGTTGATCCGCCTATGCGCACAGTCTTGGAAGCCACAGAGATTATACTTTTATTATACGAATCGTAATCAAAACGAGATGCATATTTCTCCATCAAAGCAGGCAATTCAGGATCAAAATTAGCCTCATCAGCATAACGATATTCTATAGAAATATGCAAAGTGCTAGGCTTGTTATTTTCTTGAAGCACTACGCTTGACCAACCGTTGGTAACTGGGAAAAGGTCACTCCACCCCATATTGGCATTGTAGGAGAAGTTTAGATTAGAAATAGGTGAACCAGCATATCGGAAACTCAACTGCATTTCCGTTTGGCTACCTGGCATATAACCATCACTAATCACCTGAATATTCTTCAATACCTCTGTAATCTTGGTATTCAAATAGGTGTTTGCACTCACTTTGCGACCACCCTCCTCCAAAGTGATATATTCATTATTTTCTATATCTGCCAACAAGATTTGCGCTGCATAGAAATAGCGCAACGCATCGCCAATCATGTGCTTGGAGAGCATGTCATTAGCCGTTTGGATAAACTCATGCACTTTTCCCTCGCGCGCTCTGTTTGAGTTGCCATCTGTCAGCATCAATTGCTTCTTGATTTCTTTCATTAGATCGGTTATATCCTCTATTGCACGCTCCACATTGCGGTTGGAGGAATATGCATTCATAAATCGTACGACAGGTCTCATATCGTCAAGGAGCTTTTGCGCACGCAAATAAAGAGCTTTGGCTTCGCCTATATTACCTTCCTCAAAATATGTATCAGCATTCTCTTTCAGACCTTCACACACCTCATACGCCTCATCTATATCATCAAGGTATTTATCAGTCACCCATTCTCTATTGATATACGCAACAGCATATCCCATACCCTTGTAGCAATGCGACTCAGACTTAATCATTCCCATCAATGTGCTATCTCTCAATGCGATATTGCTAATCAGCGATTGTTTGGCTTGCTCCTTCAACTGCTCCTTAAAAGCCATCATATCTGTACCCGAAGATATCTCTACATCTTCAAAAGCAGAGAAATAGGTATCCATCTCGTACAAACTCCACGCCTCTGGACGCATGTTCACTTGTCCTCCGTATGCATCGCCTGTGTTACCACAATGTCTGAACTCATCAAAGTGAGGATTTATATTACCCGCATTAGCAACCTGACAGAGCACGTATACGCGCACTGCACCATTCTCCAATCCTTGACGATAATGGCATACTACATTCACTGGTATTCTCCATTCTGAAATTTTACTCTTCAAATCACCCGTTGCAATAGCAGTTTCTACTTGCTTTGAATTGAATGCAAGACCCAATGACATAATAGACTCTTGCAATACTTTGCCAAGAGCCTTATTAAAAGCCACATCTTCTGATGCTGCGGTAGCATCTTCTCTCACATAACGGAAATTGTCATTGCTTGCTTTAGGCAATTGACGCAACCAACGAGGAGGTGCTGCCGTAAGACTCACAGTAGAGAACAACAAAACAACGCATCCTATAACACGAAAAAAACGACTAAAAAAGGTAAATAGTGTCATGTTCATTCAGTGTAAATTAACTTTTTTATAATCTGTTATTAACTTATATTTTCTCCGCTTATTTTTTGTTATTACTTATAAAACTGCAAAGGTACACATTTTTTATCATATATGCAAATTTTCGATAAAAAAGTAAAACTTTTACATTTCATACTCATAACAACCAGCATCTGGGTGTGATTTTCGGCGAATCCCTAAACCGTCATACGGATATTGCATAGCCGCCACAGAATCGCCTATTCCGCGAGCAGGAGATAAGGAATCCAATCGAAAATCATAGTACTTATATTCCTTGTACAAGTAATAAATATTACGAAATACCATAGTATCCGAATCACTGGCATACACATTTTGCTTAGCAAATGTTTCCAATAATGAATCTGCTCGCAGGTAATTTCCTACGAACTCACCTTCGTAATAGTCGGGCAAAGGAGTCGCTACAACCACATTATTCTTCCTTGCACCTGTGATAATGCAGTTGTAGAACGAACTGATTGTAGGCGCTTTATTTTTGCTTAAATTATTGATATACACTGCAGCAACATCCTCGCGCAGGATATTATTGTGGATATTAATCGTCGTATATGGATACCCAAAATAGGAAGCTATCGTATTATGCACAAAATCGTGCGTACCGCCAGCCAAATACACGCAATACGAAGCACAGTTGCTAATCTCTGTATTTACCACTTTGGCATCGACATTCTGCAACACCAAACCATACACCGAATGGTTATGAATACGCGCATTGGTCAGCGACATTTTTGGGCGCCTAGTCGCACATTCCGATTGAGCATAAAGACCTATTGAACCTGACAGAATATCCACATAATCAAATGTATATGTAGGCGTTCGCCAATCTTCCAAATGTACCAAATACAACCCATTCCATTGAGCGGATGCTACGCGATAGGGCACCGAATCAAACAACATGTCGGTTCGATCTCCCCTGATAATAATAGGCTGTTCCAATGTACCCTTGGCATTCACGCTGCCATACACATAAATCATCGCACCCGAATGCATATAAAGCGTTGCACCCTGTTTGATTAGTAAATCACCGGCTACCACCAATGTGTCGTATATCAAATAGGGTTTCTTATTATCGACCACCCAGTTACCATACTGCACAAACTTTTCATCGCTGCGAATCACTTCCACATTTTGCCCATACGCTTGCAAATAGATTTCTTGCGCTCGTTTATTGACATGGAACACGATGGTATCTTCCACCAAAACAGGAGTATTCACATCCTGCGGATCAATTTCTGTGCGAACAAAGAGGAACAAACTATCACCACCACGCAGGGTGATATTTTGCATATTTTCCAACTGATTCTCGCCATCTAAATTGATAAAGAATGATTTACCACTCTTCATCTCCACTCTGTCAATCAACAATGCATTTTTATTAGGGTTATACACCATCATGCGTTTCGTTGAAGAACCAAATGTGGTAAATACAGTATCGAACAATAGCGAATCGTGCGAGAAGGTTAATTGTTGAGTAGAGTCATTCGATAGTATGTCTTCTTGGCATGATGTCGTAATGATGCATAAAACGCAGCACAACACTGCTATGCGTTGCATCACACCAAACAATATACCTGATAATCTGTGCATTACTCAAAGTTGAATACCAACGATATTTGTTGATTGGTTAGGCGCGATAAAGCATCCGTATAAAAATAATCGCCTGCTGGTAATTTCCATTCCTCTTTTTCACAATCTGCAGTGGGCGTCAGCACATTATTGAGACCTATGCGATATCTCACTTCGGGGGCTAATTTGAACCAAGGGAAATAAAGGTCACAACCAATACCTATCTCCACAAAGTAATCCATAGTCTTTTGCAATATCACTTTATCTTTGCTTCTACCTAAGTCAAAGCTCACGCCTCCACCCACTGTCACATACGGACGATAGTTTACTTCGCGCTCAGCGGACCATTTCAAATATAGTGGTAGGTCTATTGGCAGTGACAATACCGCTGGTCTATTATTTGTACAATTCACACCTTTGATATTTTCATCGGCTATATCATAATTCATATAGTTCAGTGTTCGTTCACCAAAATGCATGCCCGGACAAAAACGAAGATTAAAATGGCGCGATAATCGCAAATCCGCTATAAAACCAACGGAGAAACCGACTCCCATATTAGATGTTCGCGCATGATAAACAGTACCATGTCGTTCCATCTGCAACAAACTATCTGCCTCCTCTACGCCATACGACAAGAAATCCACTCCTAACGAGAATCCAAAATGCAGCAGTTTGTCATCTACGTACGGATTATTCTGCGCCACAGCAACCTTTCCTCCTATTAAGAAAAGGATACACAATCCATATTTCAGTAACTTACACTTCATAATTCTTGCCTTTACACTTTACACATTACACCGCTGTACAATTACCTAAAATCCACTCCACCGCTTGTCGATAGCCATCCGTACCCTGCCCTATCACGCTATATGCACACACGTCGGTCAGCAGGCTCACACGTCTAAACTCCTCACGCTGAGTAATATCCGATATGTGCACTTCCACCACAGGAACTGTACTACATACCAAAGCATCGCGCAACGCTACACTTGTATGCGTATATCCTCCTGCATTCAGCACGATGCCATCTGTTTCGCTTATCGCTTTCGCGCCAAACTCTTGTACCCAATCGATTAAATCGCCCTCATGGTTCGACTGGCGATATTCCAAATACACATCGGGATACGCACGCTGAATATCCAGCAGCACTTGTTCCATGCTGCGTGTACCATAAATCGCAGGCTCTCTTCTGCCCAACAGATTCAGGTTCGGACCATTCAGTATCACTATCCTCATCGCCTTATCGCCTCATCGCCTCATCTCATTCCCGTTACTGACAACAGAAACTCATCATTGTCACTTGTACGCTCCATGTATGTTTTGAGTTTCTCCATTGCCTCAACGCTGTTCATATCGGTCAATTCTTTGCGTATCATCCACATTCGGCTCAGCACATCTGCTGGTACTAACAAATCATCGCGACGAGTAGAAGATGCTGCAATATCCACCGCAGGGAAGATTCGTTTATTGCTGAGTTTACGATCCAACTGCAATTCCATATTACCAGTACCCTTAAACTCCTCGAAGATCACATCGTCCATTTTGCTACCTGTTTCAGTCAGCGCAGTGGCGATGATGGTCAAGCTTCCGCCGTTCTCTATGTTACGTGCAGCACCAAAGAATCGCTTTGGCTTGTGCAATGCTTGTGCTTCCACACCACCCGATAATACTTTTCCGCTAGCAGGAGCCACGGTGTTATACGCGCGTGCGAGGCGCGTGATACTATCTAATAATATGACTACATCGTGTCCACACTCCACCAATCGTTTGGCTTTCTCATGTACGATATTTGCCACTTTCACATGGTTTTCGGCTGGTTCGTCGAAGGTGGAGGCTATCACTTCCGCATTCACCGAGCGTGCCATATCTGTCACCTCCTCTGGTCGCTCATCTATCAGCAGTACGATCATATACACCTCTGGGTGATTCTTCGAGATAGCGTTGGCTATATCTTTGAGCAATACGGTTTTACCCGTCTTAGGTTGAGCCACAATCAGTCCACGTTGTCCTTTGCCGATAGGAGCAAAGAAGTCTATGATACGCACCGATAAAGGATCGCTCTTATCGCCTTTGCAGAGTTTGAATTTCTCATCGGGAAACAATGGCGTAAGGTTCTCAAACGCAATACGCTCCTTTGCCAATGCTGGGGCAATACCATTGATACGTAATACATCTTTCATAGGGAAATACTTGTCGGTCTCGCGTGGTGGACGAATAGTACATTCCACAGTGTCACCTGTTTTCAAGCTATACTGACGGATTTGTTGTTGCGACACATAGATATCATCTGGCGAAGAAATATAGTTATAGTCTGCGCTGCGCAAGAATCCGTAGCCGTCAGGCGCGCACTCCAACGTGCCTATGGCTGTGATAGTATCACCAAATGCTTCTACACCTTTGTTCAGCATCTCCTCTTCGGGAGACAAGGTAGGTTTTGGTTGTGGTTTCTCGTTGATCGGAGTCAGTTCCTCTCCGTTAGCTATTTGCTCTTCGCGTTTAGCTATTTGTTGAGTAATTTGTGCTATACGAGCATTCACACGCGCTTGGCGCTCCTCTTTGGTTTCGTTTTTGCGACTTGGCGTATGTGGGTTTTGCTCTTTCTTTTCTGTTTCGGTGTTCTCAACCTCATTTGACATTTCCACATCTTTCACAGCAACCACTTCTTCTGTCGTTTCTGCAACTACCTCTTCTACTTTTATTTCCTCAGCATCGACTACTGGTGTATTTGCTGTTTTCTTTGGTCGGCCACGTTTTTTTGACTTAGTTTTCTTTTCTGGTTCTGCAACAGCAGTAACGTCCGCAGCAGACGTATCTGTTTCTGCCGTAGTTACGTTTTCTGCCTTCACTTCCTCTCCTGGCGCAACTACTTCCTCTACCACTTTCTCTACTGGCACTTGTGCAGTTTTCTCCTTGCGCCCTTTTTTCTTTTTTGCAGGTTTCGTCTCATCAGATAGCAATTGCCCATTATCAGTAGCCGAATCTCCATCACTCATGGCCAATTGCCCATTGCCAACAGCCACTTTTTCATCTCCCATTGTTCCGAACAGCGAAGGTTGTACGCCAGATATTACAGGTTTGGGTTGTGGTTGTTTGGATTGTTCTTCCTTGATTTGCCCCATTGTTTCCTCTTTACTGCCAACGGTAGCAAGTACACGATTACTTTTCAAATTATCAGTATTCACCTTTTGTGGGGTATTTTGAATGCGTGTACGTTTACCTTTGCGACGTTCTTCTCGTGCTTCAGCACGAGCTTGTACTTCTGCGCCATGTCTGTCGGCTTGTGCGTCTAAGATTTGGTAGATAACAGATTGCGCAACAGGATTCTTTCCGACTTTAATATCGAATGTCTGTGCAATCTCAGTCAATTGTTCGAGCGTCATTTGCCCGAGTTTTCGCATATCGTATTGCATATAAAATGTATGTAATGTAAAAATAATCTTTTGTGAAAAAAATGTAAGAAATCTTTGCATTGTCAACAAAGACGGCGCAAAGGTAGTAATATTTTTTGAATTATGCAAATTTTAGAGCACAATTTCTTCAAAAGTATTCACTTTGTCTTTTTGATATGGGGCATAGACCTTAATATAATTATCTGTGAAACCTGCCATTTGGTCGCCTTCGCGCTTAGATTCCCATAGAACAATCGCTTTTCTACCTGCATGCTGAGCGTAAAAAGCGCGTGTCTTCTCTTCTGACACTGCATGCAATATCTTACTACGGCGTTGGCGTTCCGCCTTGGGCACTACGTACAAGTCCATCTCCAACATACGTGTGTTAGCGCGTTCGGAATAGGTAAACACATGCAACTGACTTACATCCAACTCTTTAATAAACGCCAAGTAATCCTCCCAACAGTCCTGTGTCTCTCCTCTTACACCGACCATACAATCCACACCAATAAAAGCATGCGGCATCACCGTCTTGATATGTTGTACACGCTCAGCAAACAACTCGCGCGTATAACGGCGCTTCATGATTGCAAGCACCTCATTACTACCCGATTGCAAAGGAATATGGAAATGCGGAGCAAAATGCTTGGACTGCGCAACAAAATCAATAATCTCATCCGTCAGCAAGTTCGGTTCGCACGATGAAATACGGACACGAAAATCACCCTTCAGCTCATCAATAGCCTTTATCAAATCTACAAACGACTCTCCTGTACTACGACCGAAATCGCCAATATTCACACCTGTGAGAATTAATTCCTTTGCACCTTGATCTACTGCTTCTTGTGCACTGCTAAGCACCTCCTCTATTTTCGGATTGCGCGACTTGCCACGTGCGTATGGGATAGTACAATACGTGCAGAAATAGTTGCAACCGTCTTGCACCTTTATGAAACAGCGCGTACGGTCATCGCCTGAACGCACACCGTGAAACTCCTCCACCTCGCGGATGTTGCAGACACGAATGGGTGGTGTAGAGTTATGTAGAGGTTGTGTAGAATTGTGTAGCAGTTGTGCTTCGAGGGTGTCAACAAGCGCAGGGATACTGTATTTCTCATTCTGCCCTAAGATATAATCCACGCCCTCTATTTGGCTAATCTGCTCGGGTTGCAGTTGTGCATAACAACCCGTAACAACAATAATTGCGTTAGGGTATTTACGGTGTAACTGATTGATTGCCTGACGGTCTTTATGATCTGCAGCATCGGTCACGCTACACGTATTCACCACGCACACATCGGGCACTTCGTTGAGCGAAGCACGCTGATGACCACGTGACAAAAGCTCTTTGCCGAGAGCACTACTCTCGGCAAAGTTCAGTTTACAACCTAATGTAACAAAGCGGATTTTCATTACTCCGCCTGAGAGAACTCATCTTTTCCTACGCCACAAAGTGGACAAGCGAAATCCGCAGGAACATCTTCCCATGCTGTACCTGGAGCGATACCAGCCTCTTCTACACCTACGGCAGGATCATACTCCCAACCGCATACATCACATACATATCTTTTCATACTCTTATTCTTTTAAAATGGTTATTATTTGGGATTCATTTTCTATAATGAATGTGGCAAAAAGTATGCCATTCGTCTGCAAAGGTAGTACAAAAAAAGCAAATATACAAATTTCACTTGCATTTTTTTGCATATTCACAAAAAAAGCAGTACCTTTGTGCGATAAATTTTATAATTATGTCAACAATCGGTTTTTGGTTTAAGAATGCACGCAATATCGCGTTGCCTCAGTCAGTTCTACCCTGTCTGACTGCTATTATTCTCTGTATTGGTCAAGAAGGTTTTCTCTGGTGGCTTGCTTTGCCTGTATTATTGGGTGTATGCGCTGCTCACTTGGGTATGAACCTTGCAGATGACTATTTCGATTTCAAGCACGACTCACGTATCCGTGCCGACATCAACAAAGATAGCGTGCGCGCACGTATGGAGAAATGCCATTATTTGAAGCGAGAAGGCGATGAGGCGATGGGGCAAGAAGGCGGAAAAGCTACCGTCAGCCAACTTGGATGGGCGATTGTTGGTTTCTTAGGTTTTGCAGCACTGATGGGAGCAACTGCTTTTGTAACCCAATGGCTCGTACATGGTTGGCAAGCCGCCATGGGCATCGTGCTTTATGCGGTTATTGGATTATTTGTAGGCATCAACTATTCGGGAAAACCACTCGAACTTGGATTTCATGGTTTTGGCGAATTGGTCATAGGACTAATGTTTGGACCGCTCAATATGATGGGTGTACAAGTAGCACTCACGGGCAACATATTCTCTTGGGAAATGCTATGCATGAGCATAGCCATAGGGTGTATGGTAACGAACATCGTCTATGTGCACTCCGTCATGGAAGTGGATGCAGATGCACAATTGGGCAAAATGACCTTTGCGCGATTGCTTCGCCATAAGAAAGCTATGATTCTCTTTATAGCTATATTTGCTATCATTCCATTTCTTATTTTGGCACTGGGTGTGACGTTACAATGGTGGAGCCCATGGTACCTACTCACGCTTGCCACTCTACCTATGTCTATTTTCCTCATTCACTCCACCCGACTCTTCGCCTACGGTCTGCCTCGCAACGACACACCACGCTGGTGGATGGGGCCTATGGGCAATTGGGAAGGATATAAAAAAGCAGGTATTGACTGGTTCCTCTTCCGTTGGCTCCTCGCACGAAATATCTGTACATTCTTCTGCTTAATACTCATCATCGTACATCTCATTACCTTCTAAATTATCCTATACAACATGAACATCTTTAAGTCATTATCTCATTATGTATATTTAGCACAATGGTTTGTGCGCGCTCGTTTCTTTGGTCGCAAAGCACCATTGCAAACGGTATTGTTTATTACTGACAAATGTAATCTTCGTTGCAAGCACTGTTCTGTTTATGGCAGTGCAGGCAATAAGCAGCGCAGTTTTGAGGACATTGTAGCAGATATGAAATACTCCTACGCACTTGGTTCTCGCTTTATTGATTTGGAAGGTGGGGAGCCTACGCTGTGGAAAGAGGCTAAAGACGAAAGGCGAGAGGCGAAAGGTGAGTACTACACCATCAACGACCTCATTGATGCGGCATTGGAGATTGGTTTCTTCTCTATTACAGTCACTACGAATGCACAGCAAGACTTCTCATGGATTCGTCCACAAAGTATTTGGGTAAGTATGGACGGTATTGGTGAATACCACGACCGTGTGCGTGGCGAAGGTACATTTGCACGTTTGGAAGAGAATGTTCGTAAATCAGGGTTCAAGCATATATGCGTAAACATGGTGGTGAATGCACTCAATTATGAGTCATTAGATGCCGCCATGGAGTATGCGAAAAACAACCCTGCTATTGAGCAGATTTCTATCAATTTCCACACCCCCTACCCTGGTACCGAATACCTGATGCTACCACTCGAAAAGAAAGCAGAAATCATTGATAAAGTGATTGCATACAAAAAGAAGGGCTATCCTATCATGAACTCTATTTCGGGTCTTAAACTCATGAAGCGCAACGCCTTGGGCGAAATTAATTTGGGTAAAGAGTGTTTTGTGACCAACTTCATCTATACCGATGGTAGCCGCAGTTTGTGTTTGGGCTATGGCACCGAGCAATGCAAAGTCTGTGGTTTCTGCATGGCAGGCGAGATGGCTAGTGTCTTCCATTTCAAACCCGATACTATTCTTTCAGGATTCAAACTGAGAATGTAAATGGCACAGTTTTTGTATAATCTTTTTTAACATTTTTGACAATGTTGAACTATTTTGAACAATACTAAACAATTATAAACAATACGATTATGATTTCAAAGAAATTAGAAGAGGCTATCAATGCCCAAATCAATGCTGAGTTGTGGTCAGCATATCTCTATTTGAGTATGTCAGCATACTGCCAAGATGCAGGTTACCCTGGTATCGCCAATTGGTTTGCTATACAGTTCAAAGAGGAGCAAGATCACGCGATGATACTCTTTAACTACTTGCAAAGTCGTGGCGGACGCGTACTCCTCGCTCCTATCGCTGCAGTAGATACAGAATGGGCTTCACCATTGGCTGCCTTCCAACACACCCTTGAACACGAAGGCAAAGTGACCGCAATGATCAACAACCTCATGGCTCTCGCCGTAGAGGAGAAAGATTTTGCTCTCCAAAGTCGCCTCAACTGGTTTGTAGATGAACAAGTAGAGGAGGAGGAGAACGCTACTGACCTCGTAAATAAATTCCGTATGGTAGGCGATAACGGATATGGTCTCTACCAACTCGACCAAGAATTGGCAGCACGCGTTTATACGCAAGCAAGTCCATTGGCAACAGCAGAGTAAAGTTGCTTCGCGTTTAGTAGGTTATTAGTAGGTGATTAGTAGGTTATTAATAGGTTATTAGTAGGTTATTCCGCTACTTTGACTAAGGAATTAGGATACGTGCGCTTAGCGCAGGCTGTGTCGCTTCGCGAGGTGAAAAGTGTAAAAATATAAAGGAAAGAATATATGAAAAAAATTATTATTTCGCTATTGGCATTAGTATGCCTTGTAGCATGTACGCCTAAGAAAACGGCATACGAACAATACACCGAGATGTACAACGATCTCGTAGCTGCATTGGAAACAGTAGAAGATCGCGCTGTGAAAGACTCATTGATTGAGGATTTTATCGCACAAGGTTACACCCTATTGATTGAGAACGTAGAGGACGTGACATCTGACTCTATCGTACTATCACACTTCTACATGCTTTCTCCTGAGCAAAAAGCAGAACTTTTTGCTGCTATTCCAGCAGAACGTTTGGAAATGCCTACATTGCAACCTGTACACCAAGAGTACTTGATTGAGTTGAAGACTTCCGCTGGTAATCCTTACATCGAAATCACATCGCTAAAAGCAGATGGTACTGCTCTTGCACTCAGCGAGTTGATTGGTAAGACCGATTATGTATTGGTAGATTTCTGGGCTTCATGGTGTGGTCCATGCCGCCGCTTGATGCCTGCACTCAAAGAGTTGTATGAGTCCTATCACCCATCAGGCAAATTGGAGATTTTGGGTGTGAGTTGCGACCGCGACGAATCTGCATGGCTGCAAGCCATCGAAGAAGATGAGTTGCCATGGTTGCATATCCGCGACCAACGCGCTGAACCATACAACCCATGCGACCACTACGGTATCTCTGCTATTCCAACCACCATTCTCATCAATAAAGAAGGTGTGATTGTAGGCCGTAACCTCAATGAGGCAGAGATCGAGGAAATCCTGAGTAAATAACCTGTTTAGAGGCAGCCAGCAGCCGGAAGCCGGCAGCCAAACACTGGCAGCCGGAAACCAATAAACAAAAAAGGCGAGCACCCGCTCGCCTTTTTCTATTCCCAGCCTTTCGCCTATAACCTCTCGCCTTATAGCCTCATTACTCGCAATCCACCTCTGTGAATTGCGCTTTAGCATCACCTTCTTGTGTGAGGATATAGCAAGCACTCTTGGTGGTATAGATATCTTCTGACTGATTAGGGTGACCTGTCCAGTCTTTACCTTGTTTGAAGATAATATTCAACTCCTCTCCCTCATATACAAACACGAACCAATCACCTTGGCGCATAGCTATGTGTTCGTATTCCGTAATACCATCCCCCCAAATCCACACATAGATAGTTTCTGTCCATGAAGCAGGAACTTTGGCTTTCACAACGATTCCTTCTACTTCTTTCTCTTCAAAAGTAATACTATCCACCTTAGCTATATCATACGCCACTTGCTTGCCATTTTGCCAAATATACATAGATGTTACGCCATCGGGATTGAATTCAGGATTCTCTGGGTAGTTATTATTGCTACCACCATTGCCATTATCACCACTATTTCCGCCATCACCATTATTACCACCATTACCGTTAGACTTCCATTGTTTGTTGAGCCATGCTGCATTTTGACGCAAAACCTCAGTGGTGCGGTCAATATAGGTTGAAATAGTTTGACTACCATGATACTGTTTCCAACGCTCTTTGTCCTTGGCTGCTGCCTTGGCGATTTGACTCTTGTGCGAATCAATAAAGCTATAAATATTGTTGTAATTTCCGTTATAGAACTCGTTCCAAATCTCTTTCACGCGCTCCATAAAAGCAGGGAACTTGCAAATCTCTGGAATCCAGTGATTATGCCATACATCGCCTTGGTACATATACTGCGATTTTTCGCGATTGAACGAGCTTCCGAAGTCCCATACTGGACCAAAATGCCATTTAGCATTCGCGCCCATATCTTTATGTAAATAGCAACTACCGTGGAAACTCTCGTAGTTATCGGTCAGTTCCTGCACGATATAGAACTTAGCCAACGCATCCATATCAAGATACTGCCACAACTCAGAAGAGTTCTTGTCGCCATAAATCAAATTATCAAGCAGCATCATCTGTTGGGTCAAATATTGCTCCTGTTGGTAAGAAAGAACCTCTGGAGTCTTGTAGGTAATCCACATAGTATGTACATCTCCACCCTCAGTAATCGTCACATGTGGGTCTGTATCGTAGTTATCTATCTCCACAAGCCAACCGCCAGTAATACTCTCGCTCTTGGTCTCCTCGTCTTCTTGCTCCACGATATTCACACGGTCCTTATCCACACGAATAGTCTCGGTAAGGAAATAGAGACCGATATAGTCGCCATTGAGCACCACTTCCAAAGGTTTAGCATTTGGTGTATAGGTCATACCTATCATCTTACTCAGTTCGAATCCGACCGCATTGCGCATAAAACCCTTTCTGTCGTTACTATCATCAGCATGCGCCAACAATGCAAAGTGCTTGCTCTTTATCATGCCCAATAGTGGCTGCTTATCAGCGAGTTTAATACGATAAGGTTTCTTATCAAAACCCGTCCATGAATAGTTACCACGTCCCTTAATCTCCATCGTGAGTGGAGCCGATTTGCTACCTATACTCTCATAGCCGCTGATGCCCATCGCATCCAAATAGTAGGTAGCGTTAATGTAGTTTTCTTTACTAGTAATCGATTGATTATTCTCCGTTTGGATATACAATACGGGCAATGAACCCGAATAAGTAGCAGCCTGCGCTACGAGCAGTATGCTTGCAAAAAGAAAAAAGAAAATTGTTCGTTTCATTTGGTAATATTTTTTTCGGCTGCAAAGGTAGTGATTTATTGTGACATACACAAATTTATCCAATAATTTTACAAATAAGATTTGTATAATTCATTTTTTTTCTGTACTTTTGCAGAAAATATCAAACTATGAAATTTACGCATTTGCATGTTCACTCACACTACTCCGTACTTGATGGTATGAGCAAAGTAGCAGACCTCGTGGATAAGAGTATCCGCGTAGGTATGCCCGCTATTGCCTTGACCGACCATGGTAATATGTACGGTATCAAAGAGTTACTCGATTGTTGCAAGAAAGCCAATGGCAAACTGAAAACTAAGGCAGAGGAAGAAGGGAGAGAGTTTATTCCCTTCAAACCCATTGTAGGCATTGAAGCGTACTGCGCTCGTCGTGGACGATTGATGCAAGATAAGGACTACAAAGTCACCACAGCCGAAGGCAAAGCGCAAGTAGTGGACATGAGCGGTTGGCACCTCATTTTGTTGGCTAAGAACAAAACGGGATACCATAACCTGTGCAAATTGACTAGTCAAAGTTTTATTGACGGCTTCTACCGCACTGCACGTATTGATAAAGGGCTGTTGGAAGAATGCCACGAAGGACTGATTTGTTGTTCCGCGTGCTTAGGTGGTGAGTTGCCACAAAAAATCATGCAAGGATTGGGTGACCAAAACTTTGCGGAAGCGGAGAAGACCATAGAGTGGTTTAAGAACCTCTTTGGTGAAGATTATTACATAGAGTTACAACGCCATCAGACCGATAAGCCTGGAGCAGACCAACACACCTACCAAGTGCAGAAAGTGGTGAACGAAGTGTTGGTGGAATTAGCACGCAAACACGATGTAAAAATCATTGCTACCAATGATGTGCACTTCGTAGAAGAAGAACACGCTGAGGCACACGACCGACTCATCTGCCTCAGCACCAACCACTATGTGGACGATGTAGATCGTATGCACTACACCAAACAGGAGTGGCTCAAAACGCCTGAAGAGATGGCAGCTATCTTTGCTGATATACCCGAAGCAATCAGCAATACGCAAGAGATTGTAGATAAGGTGGAAACCTACTCCATTGATTCTGGACCAATCATGCCAAAATTCCCTATACCCGAGGAGTTTGGTACGGAAGAAAGTTATCACGCACAATTTACAGAGCAAGATCTATTTGACGAATTTACACGTGATGAACATGGCAATGTGGTACTCAGCCAAGAGCAAGCGGAAAAGAAAATCAAGACCTTGGGTGGATACGACCGTCTGTATCGTATCAAATTAGAAGCAGATTATCTTCGCCACTTGACCTATATCGGTGCTCATCAACGTTACGGAGAAACACTTACCGAGGAACAGGAAGAGCGCATCAACTTCGAGTTACACATCATGAAGACCATGGGTTTCCCAGGTTACTTCCTCATTGTGATGGACTTTATCCGTGCCGCACGCGAGGAACTCGGCGTGAGCGTAGGTCCGGGACGTGGTAGTGCCGCAGGTTCAGTAGTAGCATACTGTCTGCGTATTACGGACTTAGACCCATTGGAGTACGACCTACTGTTTGAACGCTTCCTCAACCCCGACCGTATATCCCTCCCTGATATTGATACCGACTTCGATGATGCAGGACGTGGCAAAGTGTTGGAATGGGTGACTGAGAAATACGGCAAGACACGCGTAGCGCACATCATCACATACGGTGCTATGGCTGCCAAATCAGCTATTGCTGACGTGGGACGCGTACAGCGCGTACCATTGGCTCGCGTGAATGAAATCAAGAGTTATATTCCTGATAGAGGTTTTCCCGATAATATCAAAGATGAGAAAGGCAAGTCTCCAAAGGTCAATCTCAAAAATTGTTATAAGTATGTAGCCGAGCTCAAAGACCTAGTCAATGGTGGAGAACCCGAGATTGCCTCCATGCTCAACTATGCACAGCAGCTGGAGAACACCGTGCGCCAAGTGGGTATTCACGCCTGCGGTGTCATCATCGGTGCGGATGACCTGACCAAATATGCGCCACTGAGTACCGTAGAGGATAAGGATAGCAAACAACGCATTCTCGTAACGCAGTATGATGGTCACGTGGTGGAGAATGTAGGACTCATTAAGATGGACTTCTTGGGTTTGAAGACCCTAACCATCATCAAAGAGTGTCTGAAAAATATCAAGCAACGCCATGGCATAGATATTGACATTGACCATATCTCCAAAGATGACCCTGAGACCTACAAGCTGTTCCAAGAAGGACGAACCGTAGGTGTTTTCCAATTTGAGTCGGCAGGTATGCGCAAGTATATGAAGGAACTCAAACCTACCGTTATGGGTGACCTCATCGCTATGAACGCACTCTATCGTCCTGGTCCAATGGACTATATTCCACAGTTTATCAAGCGTAAACATGGTTTAGAGCCTGTGACCTACGATATACCTATTATGGAGAAATACCTCAAAGACACATACGGTGTAACGGTATATCAAGAGCAGGTGATGCTTCTCAGTCGTTTGTTAGCGAACTTTACTCGTGGTGAAAGTGACCAATTGCGTAAAGCCATGGGTAAGAAAATCATGGCTATGTTGGCTGAGTTGAAACCTAAATTCATCAATGGCGGTAAAGCCAACGGACACGACGAGAAAGTACTGGAAAAGATATGGGCGGATTGGGAGAAGTTTGCTTCGTATGCCTTCAACAAATCGCACGCGGCATGTTATTCATGGGTAGCATATCAGACTGCATACCTCAAAGCCCACTACCCTGCCGAGTTTATGGCTGCCAACTTGACTGTTGCGAAAGACGACATTAAAGATGTCACCAAGTTCATGGACGAATGCAAAGCTATGCGTATGTCCGTATTGGCGCCTGATGTGAATGAATCAGGTCTAAACTTCACCGTGACCAAGAATGGTGATGTGCGTTTTGGCTTAGGTGGTGTGAAAGGCGTAGGAGAAGCAGCAGTAGAAGCTATTATCCAAGAGAGAGAAAAGAACGGAAAATACAAAGATATCTTCGACTTCGTTCAACGTGTCAATCTGCAAGCATGCAACAAGAAAACCATAGAGAGTTTGGCACTTGCTGGTGGTTTCGACTGCTTCGACAGCACATATCGCGAGCAACTGCTCGGTAGCAACGCTAAGGGCGAGAACACCCTAGACGTACTGATTCGCTTTGGCAATACGTATCAACAGGACCAAGCACAAAACAGCATGTCTCTCTTTGGCGATTTGGGCGGAGGAATAGGTATTGATATCCAATACCCTGAGTTGCCACAAGTGCCTCGTTGGTCGGCCATTGAGCGCCTGAACAAGGAGAAGAACCTCATCGGTATTTTCCTTTCAGCACACCCTCTTGATGAATGGGAGTTCGAAGTGCGCGACATCTGTACCATCACAGCAGCCGAACTTACCCAATTTGATGCATGGCGCAAACCAGAGGCACGCGCAGCATTCTCTCCTAACAATGGCGAAGAGGACAGCGATGAAGAAAAAGAGAAGATAGATCCTACACAATGGATTACCCAACACGAGAATCGCCCATTATTCTTTGGAGGTATTGTGGTAGAAGCAGAAGATGCTACTTCGCGCAAAGGCAATCCATACGGTAGATACACTATTGAAGACTATTCTGGTAGTTACCAATTCACGCTTTTTGGCGAGGGTTACAAACAATATGCTAGTCTATTGCGACCCAATGTATATGTATTTTTAACGGGTATCATTCAACAATATGGCAGTAATCAGCGTTGGTTCAAACCCAAAGCAATACCTGAGGCGGAATACGAATTGGCTATACAACAGGTAGATTTGATGAGCGATGCACACAAACATGCCAAACAAATCACGATTCATATACCTATCGAGAATATCCAACCATCACTCATTGACGATTTAACGGAGTTTTGCGAGAAACATGCAGGAGAGACACCGCTGCATTTGCGTGTGTTCGATGACATCAAACAGAATGTCATTACCCTCATTGCACCACCTATACGCATGGACAAAGACTTCTACCATTGGATAAAAATGCAAGAGATAGATGATATCTTCACCCATTCAGTACAATAAATAACATAAAAAATGACAATACCATGAAAAAGAACCTTTTTATTTTATGCATGATGAGTTTCTTCATGTATTCTTGCTGCGAAAAACCCATTCTTATCGGTCACCGTGGCAGTCTTCTTGGTGTAGAGAACACAGAAGAAGCGTTTATCAATGGTGCCAAGCACTATGGCTACCAAGGATTGGAATGTGATGTCAAGACCACCAAAGATGGTCAATGTGTTTGTTGGCACGACAATGATCTGAAACGTGGCGGTTGGGATTCGGTATTTATCGCAGAAACCACATTAGATAGTCTGCTCACGCTCACCCTAACCCAAACGCGTAAGGATGTGACCTATACTGCTACTATCTGCACCGTAGATCGTTATTTGGAGATCTGCAAGGAGTACAACGTATTCCCTGTGGTTGAACTAAAATGGGCGACTGGTATCAACAACAACGACATGTCGCTCTTCCCATCGCTCTATACACTCATTGAGAAGCACGGATTGGTAGAGGAGGCAGTGATTCTCACTTCTATGCGCCAATCATTGGAGTATATCCGCACGAATTACCCACAACTGCAATGCCAATACCTGCGCCAGACGGTAAAGGACGAGGACGTGCAATGGTGCCACGATTGGAAGGCTAATATCAGCATTCAGCACGCTAATATCAACGAGGCATTGGTAAAGCAATGCGATTCATTGGGTGTACAAGTAGCCGCTTGGACAGTCAATAGCGATAGTATCTACCACCGCTTAGTAGATCTTGGTTGCGACTTTGTCACCACGGACTATTTGGAAGTGAAGTAGGTTGTTGGTGTAAAGTGTAAGGTGTAAAGGCACGGAATATGAAAAAGAGAGTGTGTCAAAATGCAGACACCTCTTTTTTATCTATTTTCTATGTTTCCTTTACCTCTCCAGCCATCGTAACCGTTACCACCCCGTTACCACCTCGTTACTGCCGTGTAGTTTCCCGGCAGATTGACCACTATTTTACCTTAATCTAATAACCGATTTGGGTTAAATAATCACAAAAGAGGATGTGTCTATATTTTGACACACCCTCTTTTCTATATCTTACCGCTAACTATAGCGAATTGTCTTATAACCTGTCTTTTATATACCCTCACTCGGGATGACGATACACTCCTTGACCTCTTTATGCGAGTTTCCTTTGTCCCCTATCGAAGAGGACAAAGGAAATTTCAGTTTTTGCTTCACTTGATTTTGTCACGCTATAGCGCGAACAAAATCAAGAATATCTTATGTCTTCAAATTTTGCTGAACGCATACGCGTTTTGCAAAATTTTACAAATCCTTAACGAGACGGACACTGTGGCCGTAGTAGCGATAGCGGAAGCTCATGCCCGCGTCATGCGAGTCGAAGTAGAGGTAGCCCGCGTAGTAGATAGCGGCCCCAGTAGCAGACCAATAGCAGCCGTAGTTCTGCACGCGGTCCACATAAGTCCCGTCGCGGTAGCCCGAAGCAGGGAGGAAGACTGCACCAGCAGATTCGAGTTTTGACCATTGGTCAGCAGTAAAAGTTTGATATGCGGCATAATAATCCACACCATAACTGCTATGGAAGCCAGACTTGAAAGTCACACCTGCTGGGCAAGTCCAATTATCAGGCAAGAAGATTAAACCATTTACACCATTTATTTGTGCTACACCACACAAATCATCAGCATTAGTACGACTATTTTGAAGATAATACCACTCATCATGAGTCAAAGTACGCCATGTATTAGGAGCATCATTTCCAATCTTATTAGCACCCCAATCAACAAATGAACCACTATAATCGAGGCTTGAAGTTGAAGCACTTACACCAAAGTTAGTCGTACTTGTTCCCCAACCAAATAAATCGATCCAGCCTTCATAATTCTCGGCGACATTGCTATTATCGGCACCTATATAATCATATTGATTCTCCGCAAAGCGCCAAGTACCTTTAGCCGCTGTTCCATCGGCACGCAAATGCGAACCTTCTGAGGCATTGAACTGCAAGTTACCTGGAGCAAAGCTAACAGTCTTACCCTCAGCGATAGAGAATACACCAATACCTTGCGAAGGAGTTGAAGGATTGTCTGGATTGGTTGGGTTATCGGGATTTGTTGGATCTTCGTATTGTATATCCTGGACAAGACGGACCGATTGACCTTCGTAGCGACCGTTGCTGCCCACGTAAGCATTGCCAGAGTGGAAGAAGAGGATGCGCGCGTCGTAGCTTTTGTACTCAGTGGCAGACCAATAGGGGCCGGAGTACTGCACATAGCTCACATCTGAGCCGGAGCGCCGGCCTGTGGCAGGCAGGAAGACAGCACCTGCGGATTCCAATTGAGACCATTGCTCTGCAGTAAAAGTTTGATAAGCTGCATAATTATCGAAACCACAATTACGATGGACGCCAGACTTGAAAGTCACACCTGCTGGGCAAGTCCAATTATCTGGCAAGAAGATTAAACCATTCACACCATTTACTTGTGCAACACCACAAAGTGAAGATGCATTATTGCGATTTTCTAAGAGATAGCCCCACTCATCCTCAGTCAAAGTGCGCCATGTATTAGGAGCATCATTGCCAATCGTATTTGTACCCCAATCAACAAAAGAACCAGTATAATCATTGTCATCAGTTGATGTACTTACACCAAAGTTCGTTGCAGCAGTACTCCAACCGAACAAATCAACCTTATCTGCCAAAGCAGTACCATTTTTTGAATAACCGGTTATGGAAGATACACTACCACCTGTTACGTTATCTGTACCAATATAATCGTATTGATTTTCAGCAAACGACCAAGTATTAGTGGATTGGGTGTATTGCAAGTTACCAGGAGAGAAAGTGACTTGCTTGGTTGCACTCACAGAGAATACACCAATACCTTGCGAAGGAGTTGAAGGATTGTCTGGATTGGTTGGGTTATCAGGATTTGTTGGATCTTCTGCATCTGCAGGCGCCACCATACTGATACTATCTACTTTAGCGACTGTACCGTTGCTGAAATAAACATAAAACTGTGCTGAAGCACTCAAGGTCATCATTAAGGCGATGACTGCCATAAAAAGCTTTTTCATATTGATTAAAAACAAAAATTAAACAGAATTTGACCAAAAATTTTCGAAAATTTTATTTTCACTACCAAAATTGTAGTATATTGTAATAAATTAACCAAAATTATTTTTGATTATTATTCACGAGGTTTCCCATCACATCGTACCAAGTCGTTTTGCCATCAGACATAGTGGTACGGATATACAAGCGGCCGTTGTACAATACTTTGTCCGTTGTGGCGTTTTCCAAAGACGATACTTCTTCCAAAGAATTGGTAATATCATCTTGCGTAACCATAGCGAAGGTAATACTACGGACACCTGCCACATCTGCCTCAGGCACACTCACAGCAAGACTTCCCTTGCTGACTAATACACTGAAGTCTGTTACAGAGGTGTAGTCGAGTTCTACCACTTGCTGGCTGCCATCTGCCATCTGTACCACCATAGCGGGCACGAAATTGGAATTCTGAGCAAGAAAAGGTACACTCATACAACATAAGAACAGGCTTAGTAGAAATAAGGATAATTTTTTCATAATCATTAAATTGTTGAAGTTTTTTCTTTATTCATGCCATGTACAAAACCATACATATCTATCAGTTTTGCCTTTTTATAGTATAGTTCAGTTTTATTTCCATAAAAATCAAGAACAGGTATTTGTATAGAATCTATAATATCTTTATGGTATTTATAAAAATCCCATAAACTATCTAACTCATTACTGCCTATCTCATAAAATCCTCCATACAATCCACGAAATGTTTTACAGAAATATTGGTCCGCAGCAGGAACGCAACCAAATACACCTAACATGATTTTTGTAATTAAAGTAACACTGGGCTTTGTGTGTTTTTGGATAGCATTTGATTCTTCATTATGATTATAGTTATTCATTATTCGCTCCAAAATTTGAGATATATCATTATATGTTTGGATAATTTCTGATTTATAATTTGAATACGAATCGACATCTGTAATCCATACTGCGGAATTACAAATAGAATCAAAATAAACCATCAAATCTTTTAGACACGCTGGGCTCAATCGTAACAAAACGCTACTACCTCTCAACATCCCCCAACTAGCTAAATAACTCCACAAGTGCATACAACTATTCTCCATATCAAAGCTTAGATTTCCTCTGTTTCTTTGAAAATACAAATAGCAGAAGTCATATGAAGCATATCTATGCTCTACAAAACAACCATTACCAAATTTTTTAATTTCATTATCCACCATATTGATTTTATATTTTAAATTCTCCTTACTCACTTTTAGGCGTTTCGAATTCCTTTATGCTATACTTTGTATTTTTTTGCAAAGTTACTACATTTGTGTTTTTCCACCAAAAATTGTTGTGGTTCTTATTAGTTCTTTTAATTCGCAAACTACTAGTTGCCATGACAAGTACACATATAAGAAAAGCGCAGACCTCGAGTTGCTTATTCGCCAACCGAGGTCTTCGCATTACCTAATAAGTCAAATAAAACAACTGGAAACCTACGCTGATATGACAACACACAACACTTAAAGAAAGTGTAGTATGGATATAGTCATACCCATAGGCATTCATTGTTACTTTGTGACCTGACTTATTATTCGAAAGTTGCGAAGTTTCGGTTAGCCAATAACAAAGCGTCAATAAACGCTATTAAATATGTCAGAAACCTACCCTTAGAAGAAACCATACGAAACACTTTTCGCAGGACATATTTCCCTCCAGCATAGATTTCGACTGCAAAGGTACTACATTTTTTTGAATTGTACAAAAGATTTGAAAAAAAATCGTGCAAATTTTCCCTCGGTCATCAGTCGGTGGAATAAAGGAAAGTATAAGAGAAGTAAAAAGTGATAGGAATCTTAACTTCTTTTCAGTCACGTAGCTCGCTATGCTCATTCAAAGAAGCCGAAAAATCTACACAAAAATAACTTGACAACATTTGCAAAATCTAATGACCAATTTGCGTTAAAAATAATAAAAAAGACTGCCTCTCGTTTAGAGAAACAGTCTTTTTCATTTATCTAACAGGGGCAATGCCCCGTTCTAACAGCGTAGCGGTCTAACTTCTAACAGCCCGTAGGGCGGTCTATTAGTAAGCATTCATCTGCTCTTTCACAGTAGCTGTGATCATGTCAGCAAACTCTTGCACGGTCATTTGACCCTTCTCCTCTGCGCCTTGTTGGCGAACACTGACGAGTCCGAGTTCTGCCTCTTTCTCACCTACGATGAGCATGTATGGGATACGCTTCAACTCGTTGTCGCGAATCTTACGGCCGAGTTTCTCGTTGCGGTCGTCCACAATGCAGCGTACATCTTGTGCCTCGAGCATCTCTTTCACTTTGTGTGCATACTCGTTGCTCTTCTCAGAGATTGGCAATACGACAGCTTGGTCTGGAGTGAGCCACAATGGGAACTTACCTGCAGTATGCTCGATGAGCACAGCTACGAAGCGCTCCATAGAGCCGAATGGCGCACGGTGAATCATCACAGGGCGGTGCTTTTGGTTATCCTCGCCTACATACTCCAGCTCAAAACGCTCTGGCAAGTTGTAGTCCACTTGGATAGTACCCAACTGCCAACGACGGCCAAGGGCATCTTTCACCATGAAGTCGAGTTTTGGACCATAAAACGCAGCCTCGCCAGTCTCCACGCGAGCAGGCAATCCCTTCTCTTGGCAAGCCTCAATAATCGCTTGCTCTGCCTTCTCCCATACTTCGTTAGAACCTACGTATTTAGTAGTGTTGTTAGGGTCACGAAGTGAGATTTGTGCTTCGAAGTTCTCAAATGCCAATGACTTGAAGATGATCTCAATGATCTCCATCACGCGGATAAACTCACTCTTCACTTGGTCTGGACGGCAGAAGATATGCGCATCGTCTTGAGTAAATGAACGCACGCGCGTGAGACCGTGCAACTCACCAGATTGCTCGTAGCGATATACAGTACCGAACTCTGCAATACGCAATGGCAGGTCCTTATAAGAGTGAGGAGTATTCTTGAAGATTGTACAGTGGTGAGGGCAGTTCATTGGTTTGAGCAAATATACCTCGCCTTCCTCTGGAGTGGTAATAGGCTGGAAAGAGTCCTTACCATAGTGATCCCAGTGACCAGAAGTGATGTACAGGTTCTTATTACCGATATGTGGAGTGATAACTTGTTGATAGCCATAGCGTTTTTGAATCTTCTTGAGGAAGTCTTCGAGGCGCAAACGAAGGGCAGTACCCTTTGGCAACCAGATAGGAAGACCCTTGCCCACCATGTCAGAGAACATAAAGAGCTCCAACTCCTTACCAATTTTGCGGTGGTCGCGTTTCTTAGCCTCTTCGAGCAATGTCAAGTACTCGTCCAACATCGCTTTCTTAGGGAAAGTGATACCGTAGATACGGGTCATCATTGGGCGAGAGTCGTCGCCACGCCAGTATGCAGCTGCACAGCTGAGCACCTTGATGGCTTTGATAGCCTCGGTAGATACCAAGTGAGGACCTTTACAGAGGTCAGTAAACGCACCTTGTGTATAGGTAGAGATATGTCCATCTTCCAATTCGCTGATAAGCTCGCACTTGTATGTTTGACCTTTTGCGCCAAACTCTGCCAATGCGTCTGCTTTAGCGATAGACTTCTTCACAAGTTGCTCTTTCTTGGCGCGAAGCTCTGCCATTTTTTGCTCGATAGCAGCGAAATCGCTATCTTTAATGGTTTGTCCTTCAGCAGGATACACATCATAGTAGAAGCCATTCTCAATAGCTGGACCAATACCGAATTGGATGCCAGGATACAACTCCTGCAATGCCTCTGCCATCAAGTGTGAAGAGGTGTGCCAGAAAGCGTGCTTCGCCTCTTTGTCCTCCCATTTGTGGAGTTTGATGTCGCAATCCTCAGTGATAGGGGCATTGAGTTCTACTATTTGCCACTCCTCTTGATTAGGAGTTTTGATACTGGCTACAAGGATGTCTTGTGCCAAACGGCTGCTGATGCTCGCAGCTACTTCGTAAGCGGTGATTCCGCTCTCGTACTCGCGGACGCCTCCGTCCGGAAAAGTAATTTTAATCATGTTTTTTCTTGTTTTGTGTAGTGTTGTGTGGAGTTGTTTAGCATTGTGTAGCGTTGTTACTACTGCTACACTATCCTACACCATTCTACACCACTGCTACACTATTCTTTAATAAACCTACAAATGTTTACGGCTCAGGGCGCACAAATGCCCATTCGCCAATTTCGGTGCAAAGTTACTACAAAAAATGCACATACGCAAGTAAAGCGAGCAATATTTTCAAAAAAGATAGATTTTATCTATCTGCATACGATATTCAACACCTCACTCAAGCTCGCTTGAATGTGAGGTGTTGAATATTGGGTGCAAAAGGTGTTAACCGATTTTTTTGAAAATATTGCGAGCGAACTGGAGTATGGTCTGCATTTTGCGAACGTAATTTCGAGGTGGGCGAGTGAGCGAAGCGAACGAGGTCGGTGCCCTCGAAGTAGTGATTTTTTTGCATATACACAAGAAAAACGAGCAAAAGTTCACTTTCAACTGCGATTTTCATATAATTTTCTTGCAGAATCACCCATCGGGTGGATAAGCGGTGGATAAGCGATAGATAGCCTCCCTCAAATGACCTTTTCTGACTTCGGCGATTTCCCGCCGAGCCTCCCCCATTTCCCGAAGGGATACCGAACCCTTGCCGAAGGAGCACTTGAATACGAGCCAGAAGAATAACAATATAAAAACTCACCCCGCAAATCTGGTGACTTGCAGGGTGCGAAAACTATATTTGCAAAATTTTATAAATCCTTAACAAGACGGACAGATCGACCTCCAAATCTAAGACTATTGCGATTTTCAATTTCGACCGAATAAAAACGGATGTAAAGTGCTGCGTCACTACCACCTTTTGTAGCTGACCAATAATCACCATAGTTCTGCAAATCGTGTACATATGTACAACTGCGACTACCTGAAGCTGGCAAGAAAACTGCACCAGTAGATTCAAGTACCGACCATTGCTGAACTGTAAATGTCTGATACTTACCGTATGCCTCTATGGTATAATCGCTGCTGAAACCTGATTTGAAAGAAATACCTGTCGGACATGTCCAATTATCTGGCAATAAAATCAAACCATTCATGCCGTTTACTTGAGCTACTCCATAAAGATAAATTGCATTGTCGCGAGTATTTAGTATATAGCTCCACTCCTCGTTGGTCAAAGTACGCCATGTGTTGGGAGTATCTGTACCTATTGTTTGCGTTCCCCAATCCACAAAGTTTCCTGCATAATCACCACTATTCATTGATATATTTACACCAAAATTTGAATTACTTGTACTCCAACCGAACAAATCTACCTTGTCAGCCAAAACATCAGCATCTATTGCAATATTGGCTTCGCCGAGATAATCCCACTGATTCTCAGCGAAAGACCATGTGTTGGTAGATTGGGTGTATTGCAAATTACCTGGAGAGAATGTTACTTGCTTACTATCAGAAACGGAGAACACACCAATACCTGCGGAAGGAGTTGTTGGTTCTTCTGGCTCTATAGGTGTATCGGGTGTGTCAGTTCCCGCTGGCGCTATCATACTTATACTATCCACCTTTGCTACAGTTCCATCGCTGTAGTAAATATAAAACTGTGCAGAAGCACTAATTGTCATCATTAAGGCGATGACTGCCATAAACATCTTTTTCATATTGCTGATTTTTTATTGAATTTCACTTATTGTTTACATCTCATCACTCATAGTTCATAACTAAGATTTCCCATAACATCGTACCAAACTTGCGTGCTGTCAGACATAGTGGCACGAATAAATAATTTGCCATTGAGTAACACCTTGTCTGTCGTGGCATTGTCCAAAGACGATACTTCTTTCAAAGAGGTATTTGTATCGTCCTGCTTTACCATGGCAAAAGTGATACTACGCACACCTGTCACATCTGCCTCGGGCACACTCACATCTAGTGCTCCCTTGTTGCATAGCACACTGAAGTCTGTCACCGCAGTATAGTCCAATTGCACCACCTGTTCTGTGCCATCCGTCATTTGCACCACCATAGCAGGCACAAGATTGACATCCTCAGCAAGAATCGGCACACCTACACTACATAAGAACAGACTTAGTAGAAATAAGGATAACTTTTTCATTGTAGTTTTTCTTTTTGTGGGAAGTTGGCTCCAAACGCCCCGTTGGTATAATTATACAAAAAGCGTGGAACCTTACCTTTGCTTATTCTTCAAACAGAGGTTCTGGAAAACCTTACCAATAAGAATAAGCAAGCAACGCCCACGCCGAATATGAAATGCCACCAAACAGAGCAGTCCACGTATGGACGCTCTGCGGCGGGATAATCCATATCCCAAAGGGCGTTTACTGCCTTCTTGTCTCGGATTGGTTAGAAAGTTTCCAGATTTCTGTTTGCCAAAACAAGCGCTAATAAACGCTTTTTATAATATGTCTGCAAACTTTTGGTTTGCGACTGCAAAGGTACTACATTTTTTTGAATTGCGCAAGAGTAGTGTAAAAAAAAATCGCCACCTATGTTCGAAACATAAGTGGCATTACAGAGTTTATGAAATTCTTAATTCAAAATTTTTAATTAACAATACCTCCCATCATCGTATAGCACACCCCATCGCGCAGGAGTAATAATTGTCCATCACGGATAACCTTTTGGCAATTGGGTTCTAGCAATGGGTTATTGGGTATTGGATATAGGCTATTGGATATAGACTCTGTATTCACTGTCAGTGCATCTAACGCGAAATACAACGGTGTGTTCATGCCAAACTGTCCAATATCAGTAGTTGTCATACGGAAACTCAAACCAATCGTCTTGCCCAATGTATGCAATGCGACCTTTACCCAACCATTATTTTTCTCGCCATCTACAGCCAAATAGTATATCAAAGAGGTTGTCTCAGTATATGTTTCATCTATCGCACTGATAATCAACGCTAAGGTGTCATTCTCATTAAAAGGTCGTGCATTATACACGCCTCCCTCTGAAATAGCCTTCATTGTATTGCTATTCTGACAAATATATACATAGTCGGGATAGTACTCTTGATCAAAGAGAATGATATTGGACGAATAGCCTTGCGACGATGTTACCCAATCCGAGAAATAACCTATTACATACGGTGTGCCTACACCTGCAAGACCTCCATTCGCCACACAGCCAAAGACATTGGCAGTATCTTGCGATACTTTGGATAGCGTAAAACCCTCCCAACTTTGTGCGCCGTATGAGAATTGACTAGGCAAGTGCGAGAGCATAAAACGTGCTTCATTGGTGTAGATGAATTGGCATACACCACTATCGTTGTAGGTGCTGTCCCACACATCTGTTCCGTCATAGAAACCGATGCCGTAGTTCGTACTATATGTAATCGGATTAGCTACCATGTCGGTGGCTGTTGTCAAATCCATGGTTATCTCTTCTGCCAAAGCTATGAGAGAACTGCAAGAGAGAAGCAAGAGAAAAAATCGTTTCATATTTTTTAGTTTAAAGGTTAAAGGTTAGAGGTTAAAGGCTGGGGATATGCGGCTTTGCCGCTAATTCTCGCCTCTCGCCTCATCGCCTTATCGCCTATAAATTTCTACAAAAACAACAATATCATTAATTGACCTGTCAGCACGCGTAGGAACATGGTCAAAGGATACACCGTAGAATAAGCTACCGCAGCACGGTCATTCGTAGACGATACGGTGGTAGCGTATGCCAATGCAGGTGGGTTAGTGGTGCTACCTGCTAACACGCCCATGAGTGTGAAATAATCCAATTTTAGCCACATACGTCCTACTGCGCCCATCAATAATAGTGGAATCAAAGTGATAATCACGCCATAACCTATCCATGCATATCCGCCTGCTAACAAGGTAGGAATAAAAGTCTTACCTGCACCAAAGCCAACTGCTGCCAAGAACATAGCAATACCTATCTCGCGAATCATCAGATTGGCACTACTCGTTGTATATGTGACAATATGCATCTTCGGTCCAAAGCAACTCATCAGGATAGCTACGATTAGCGAACCACCAGCAATACCCAACTTGAATGGTTGTGCCAAACCAGGCAACATGATTGGCAACAGACCAGCTGCCACACCCAATGCCAAACCTAAGAAAATAGAAGCCAAATTAGGGACATCTAATTTCTTCGTTGAATTACCAAACAATTGCTCCACTTTATCCACAGCGCGCTCCTCACCTACCACAGTAATACGGTCACCCAATTGCAGATATAAATCGCGTGTAGCCAAGAGCTCTACTCCTGCTCGACGGATACGTGTGATAGATACGTGGTAGGTTGCTCGTACTTTCAAATCACCAATGCGTTTGCCATTTAGTTCTGATTTAGTCACCACGACATGGCGAGACACCAATTGTGCATGCTCTTTTTGATCAGTAGGAAGCGATGTTTCCATTCCGAGCAGCAATACGCTCTTTTCGTTTTCCTTATCCACCACTACTCGAATACGATCACCTACATGCAATACCGTATCCACATCGGGCAATTCGTCTTTGCCATCGGGACGTATCAAACGAGATACTATCAGATTGATGTGGCAAAGTTGGCTCAAATCGCGGATATGTATTCCCTCCACTTGTGGATTAGCAAGCAGAATATCCACATATCCTACCTCCTTTTGCACTCCGCTTTCCTGAGCAATGCGTTCTTCCTCTTTATCCAATCGGATACGGAAGAACCAACGCATAGCCAACAACGATACAATAATGCCCACTACACCCAATGGATACGCCATCGCATAACCACTGGCGATATTTGGATTCACTTCACCTGTAATATCCGTAAACGCCTGCTGTGCAGCACCCAAACCAGGCGTATTGGTTACCGCACCAGACAGCACACCTGTCATCGTAGCCATATCCTCACCCGAGATTAAATGGATAAAATAAGCTATCACACAACTCAGCACTACGATACTTACTGCCAATATATTGAGTTTTATTCCGCCCTTTCCAAAAGAAGAGAAGAAACTTGGTCCTACCTGCAAACCAATGGAATATACGAATAGTATCAATCCGAAATCTTTGGCAAATGTTTCCACTACGGGATCCAAGTGCATACCAAAATGCGACATAGCTATGGCACAAAACAGAATCCAAGTAATGCCTAATGTGATACCTTTGAACTTTAAACGATGACTAAGATAGATACCCGTAGCAATGGCTATGGTAAGAATAAAAATGGAATGAGGTACTCCTGTACCAAAAAACAGACTATTTAACCAATTCATTATACTAATACCTATATATTTTACTATTTACCTGCAATAAATTGCGGATTCAAATACGACAATTCTATCTGATCGATGGCCTCAATCTCCTCTTCGCTCAGTTGGCGTTCACGTGTACACAGAGCATCGTGTAGAATATCGGAAATATCGCTTATGGTGTAGGGTGTATGATGCAACGTGGATAAATTTGCCACCCTTTGTCGTACAGATTGTACACCATGCTTGGCTAATTTCTCAACTGATGGCGTAATGGCTTGCTGCAATGCATTGAAATCCACATTCACGAGTAGTGTTCCATGCACAATAGTGCCTGTGGGCAAGGTATAGCAGGCATTACCCGACACCTTGTATCCATCCACCATTATATCGTTATGCTCCGATTTTACCGCAGCAAACCCACAATTGCGCAACACATCTGACACGCTATCCAAAAATGACTGAAAGACCACTTCGCTATGCGTATTGGGCGAGATCAAACTCATCATCAGATTGCCCTCATCTGCATACACACACCCTCCCCCACTCTTACGGCGATACATGGCTATATCGTTATCTTGGCAGAATGCGATGTTCACCTCTGCTTCCATCACTTGATGACGCCCAAAAATAACCGTTGGCGACACCACCCATGTTACAAACATCTCTTCCTGCACATGCTTGGCAAGGTACTCTTCCATAGCAAGATACCATACCAAACGACGATTAGAAGGGGCAATAATGTGAAGCATCTCTATTGATAGTTTAGAGCGAAAGGCTTTTTCATTGCACATCTCGCTTTTTATCCTTATAGAAAGGTAACAAAACAAAATAATTTATCACTCCCGCCAATGCTATCGCAGCTATTCCTGCCAACTCCTCGGAGAAGTGCAACCATATCAAGAGATTGAGGAATAACAACTGTATCACATAATTGATTGCACGACCAAACAAGAATCCGCCAGCGTTTTTCCATGTGGGACGTACACGGAAGGTATAGAAGCTAGTCAAGAAATAATTGCATACCATCTCAATGATAAACCCCGCGGTAAATGCTACTGATGTCAAGATGCCCACTTCGGGCCATTGACGTTGAAAGACCATCAATAGCAGGTAGTATATACCATACTGCAATCCCGTTCCTAATGCTCCTACGAGCACGAAACGGGCTGCAGAACGATATTTCAAGGGCAATCGCCCCGTCAGGGTTTTCATTGTTTCCTTGTTTCTAGTTTTCTAGTTATGCTAGTTGTACTAGTGCTGCTAGTTATACTAGTTGACTAAGCATCTCTTCCAATGCAGCCGATAGGCCTTCCACATTACGTCCACCCGCGGTAGCCATCCATGGTTGACCGCCACCACCGCCTTGGATATTCTTAGCAGCCGATTTGATGATTTGGCCAGCGTTCTTGCCTGCTTCTACCATTGATGGTGATAGCACTACGGCAATCATTGGTTTGCTTTCCCATTCGGTAGCAGCCACGAGAGCGAAATGCTTGTTCGCGATCTTATTCTTCATGATCAATGGCATATTGCGCAAGAGTGTTGGGTCCACGCTGCCTGTCAGGCGAACAAGTTGGATACCATTGCAATCTTCTGCCTTAGCGATGAGTTCGTCGCAATAGCGCTCCACTTTCTCGGCCATAAAGGTCTCTATTTGTTTTTTCAAAGCAGCGTTCTCATCAAGTGCTTTGCGGATAGCACCCGTCAGGTCTGGTGCATTATTGAACAACGCACGCAAGTTATTGAGGGTGTCCACTTGTTTGTAGTAGAGTTCATCAGCTTTGTCTGCTGTCACCGCTTCTATACGACGTACACCAGCAGCCACACTTGTCTCCAATACAATGCGTACTGCACCTATCTTACCTGTGCTTGCAACGTGGCAACCACCGCACAACTCTGCCGATGGACCATATTTAATCACACGTACCTCATCTCCGTATTTCTCGCCGAAGAGCGCCATAGCACCCATTTCTTTCGCCTTCGCAATAGGTGTATTGCGACTTTCTTCCAATACTAAGTCTTGACGAATCATCGCGTTGGCAAGAATCTCTACTTGGCGCAACTCCTCTGCACTCACTTTTTGGAAGTGTGAGAAGTCAAAGCGCAAGCTATCTGCATTCACGTAACTACCTTTTTGCTCTACATGCTCGCCCAATACTTGGCGCAATGCGTAGTGCACGATGTGGGTAGCGGTGTGGTTGCAAGCAATGGCTTGACGGCGAGTGGTATCTACCTCTGCTTTGAGTACACCTTCAATATCTGCTGGCAATTCAGCACAGAGATGTACTGCCAAGTTATTTTCCTTTTTGGTGTCAAGCACACGCACATTACCAAGTGTACCTGTATCACCAACCTCACCACCCATCTCAGCATAGAATGGGGTCTTGCTCAACACCACTTGGTAAAGGGTTTTGCCCTTTTGCTCTACCTTACGATAGCGCAGTACCTGTGTCTCGCAAGTCAGTTCATCGTATCCCACAAACTCGCTTTCGCCTTCTGCCAACACATGCCAATCGCCGAGTTCTTGTTTGTTAGCTTGACGTCCCATTTCTTTTTGGTGTTCGAGGGCTTTATTGTACTCTTCTTCATTGGTGGTAAAACCATTCTCGCTCAAAATCAGTTGAGTCAAATCCAATGGGAAACCGTATGTATCTTTCAATGTAAATACGTCCACACCCGAAATCTCTTTGCCCTTAGCCTCTTTCATCAGTTTGTCGAGCAATGTGATACCTTTATCCAATGTGCGCAGGAATGAATCTTCCTCGCTCTTGATGACAGGAGTGATTTGTCCTTCTTGTTTTACGAGTTCAGGATATGCTTCTCCCATGTCGGCAATGAGTTGTGGCACAAGTTTGTACATAAATGCCTCTCGTTGTCCAAGGAAAGTATAACCATAGCGTACCGCACGGCGAAGGATTCGGCGAATCACATAACCCGCTTTCTCGTTGCTTGGTAACTGACCATCAGCGATAGCAAAAGCGATAGTACGAATATGGTCGGCTATCACGCGCATTGCCACATCGACTTTCTCTTCCTTTCCGTATTCGCAGCCGCATATTTCACCGATCTTGCGGAGCATAGGTTGGAATACGTCGGTATCGTAGTTCGACTGTTTTCCTTGCATTGTACGAACAAGGCGCTCAAAACCCATACCGGTGTCAATTACTTTGTTTGGTAGGCCATCGAGTGAACCATCCGCTTTGCGATTGTATTGCATGAACACAAGGTTCCAAATCTCAATCACTTGTGGGTGATCTTTATTCACCAATTCGCGACCAGATAGCGCAGCTTTCTCCTCTTCGCTACGGCTATCCACGTGAATCTCTGAGCAAGGTCCACAAGGACCGGTATCGCCCATTTCCCAGAAGTTGTCGTGCTTATTACCGTCCAAGATATGGTCAGCAGGCAAGTGCTTTGCCCAGATGCTTGCAGCTTCGTTGTCGCGCTCAATACCCTCCTCTGGTGAACCCTCAAAAACGGTCACATAGAGGTTCTTTGGGTCAAGTTTGAGCACCTCCACGAGGTACTCCCATGCGAAGTCAATAGCGCCTTCCTTGAAGTAGTCGCCAAACGACCAGTTGCCGAGCATCTCGAACATTGTGTGGTGATAGGTATCGTGTCCTACTTCCTCCAAGTCGTTGTGTTTACCACTCACGCGCAAGCATTTTTGTGAGTCTGCTACGCGGGGATATTGAATAGGATCATTGCCCAATATGATACCTTTCCATGGGTTCATACCGGCATTGGTAAACATCAGTGTTGGGTCATCTTTGATAACCATAGGTGCAGAAGGTACAATCTTGTGTCCTTTCTTCTCAAAATAATCCAAAAAGGATTGTCGAATTTCTTTACTTGTCATATCAATCTTGTGGTATAAATTTCTCAACTTTGTATTCTTTCTTCACTTCGCGTACTTCTACTACGAGTTGATTAGCGAGCAGTTTTTCGTTGTCAGCGCGACGGCGAAGGATATCTATTGCTGCATAGATGGCATGCAACATACTCGTTGCATCGGCTTCGTTTTTGCCTGCCAAGTTATATGCGGTGCCATGATCAGGCGAGGTACGTACAACAGGTAATCCTGCGGTGAAGTTCACACCACTCATATCTAACGCTTTGAATGGTGCCAAACCTTGGTCGTGATACATCGCCAATACAGCATCGAAGTGGTTGTATTGTCCTGCGCCGAAGAATCCGTCGGCCGAATAAGGACCGAACGCCCATATTCCTTTCTCTTGCGCTGCGGCAATAGCAGGACGAATGATGTTGGTCTCTTCCTTGCCTATAAGACCATTGTCGCCTGCATGTGGATTGAGTGCTAAGACAGCAATGCGTGGTTTGCGGCAAGAAAAGTCCATTTTCAGCGTTTCATTCAGCACTGCCAACTTACTGAGGATACGTTCCTCTGTGATGGTTTCTGCCACCTTGGCGATAGGGGTATGGTTGCACACCAATGCCACACGCATACGGTCGCTGATCATCATCATCAAGCTATCCTTGCCATTACCGAATTGTTGGGTCAGGTACTCGGTATGTCCCGAGTAGCGGAAGTCATCCGACTGGATATTATCCTTGTTGATAGGTGCTGTCACGATAGCGTGTACCAGACCATTCTTGAGGTCCTGGCACGCGCGCTGCAAGCTCTTGAACGAAGCCTGTCCTGCTTCTGTGGTGGACACGCCAAGTTGTACGGGTGTCTCATCGCCGTAGCAAGTGATGAGGTTCAGTCGTCCATCTTTGGCTTGCTTAGGGTCTTGAATAATGTTCCATTGGATATTACGATACTCTTCGTCCATTGTTTGCATGTGTTGGCGTGCCACTTTGGCGTTGCCATACACGATAGGGCGACAAATCTCGCAGATATGCGGATTCGCCAACGACTTAAGGATAATCTCATATCCCACGCCATTGATATCGCCTGCTGTAATTGCTATTGTTGGTTTCATTATTTTATGTATTTTGTTCTCCTTGCCCGCTGGGCCGAAATCCCAACTATCTAAACTATGTGTATCAACAAAGAAATAGTTTGGATAGTTTAGATCTCGCGACCATAGGGAGCAGGAGATATTTTAGTCTATCTGACTGACTTTCTCGTATTGCAGTTTCTCGAAATCAAACGGTTTTCTTTCCTCGTTCTTGTAGCCGAGGGACATCACGCATAATACCGTGAAGTTCTCAGGCAGATTGGTCAACTTACGCACCAAGTCCTCCGCGCCTTCTCGTTGATACACATGGCACCAGCACGCGCCCAATCCTTGATCAGCAGCAGCAAGCCAAATGTTCTGCGCAGCGATAGCGGCATCGCATTGCCAGGTGTCAATTACACTGGTATCCGCCGCTACAACAATGCCCGCCATAGCGGTATCAAACATACCACTACCATAGGTGCGGCATCCTGCCAATTGGCGAAGTATCTCTTCATTCTTAATGACCACAAAGTGCCATGGGTTCATTCTCTTGCCTGCTGGTGACATCAGCGCACAGCGCATAATGTAGTCCAGTTTCTCCTGCTCTACTGGCTGGGAGGTGTATTTTCTATACGAGCGCCTTTGTTGGCATAAACTTTGAAAATCTTGCATAGTATTACTAATTTACAAAAATCGCGCAAAGGTACTAAAAAAAATGCAAATACGCAAGAATTACGAGCAATATTTTCAAATTCGTTATAAAATGTTGCATATCCCCAAAAAAAGTTGTACCTTTGCACAGTGAAAAAGATTATCCCTTATATCTCAGTGGTAACTGCCATGCTCATTTGGGCGGGGGCAGGTATTGCTGTAAAAGAAGCATTAGTGGTGTTTACGCCTCTGACACTCATTGTGTTACGATTCACCATAGCGGTTATACTGATGCTCTCTATCGGATTGCTTTTTCGCCAAAACGAGATAGTGGGATTGCAGCGAATAGAAAAAAAGGATATACCACTGTTTCTGTTGGGCGGTCTGTTTCAACCATTCTTGTATTTTATCTTCGAGACCTATACTTACCAAAGTTTCGCTTCTCCCACAATAGCCGAAGCGTTGCTGAGTACCCAACCCGTATTAGCACCTATTTTTGCTTTTGTGTTGTTGCGCGAAAAAGTAACGCGAAACAATATCATCGGTATCCTGCTTTCCACCGTGGGTATGCTTATGCTATTGGCAATGGGCGATGGGCAATTGGCAATGGGTAATAGCCCATTACCAATGGGTAAAGGAGTTATACTTGCGTTATTAACCGTCAGTATGTCTGTCAGTTATTCGGTTATACTCCGACGTATCCCAGCACGCTATTCACCTCTGAGTATCGTGTTCTATGTCCAATCCATCTCGCTCATTTTGTTCTATATCGTGTGGATAGTCATGGGAGAGGCAGACACCCTTCTACACCACACTACACCATTCTACACTACCCTACACAATACTCCACAACTCCTGCAGAGTTGCTTGGCTGTCGTTTATTTGGCGGTGTTTGCATCAGTGGCAGCGTTTGTATTATTCTGTTATACAGTTCGTCAGATAGGTGTGACACGAGCTAACATATTCAATAATGTACGTCCTGTATTTACAGCGATATTGATGTGGATTATTTTCGGAGAGATACTTCCCGTATGGAAGTTAGTAGGTATAGCCGTGATTATCATTGGATTGTTTGTTAGCGAGAAGAAAACAACCACACACCCTTAAACAATCCTACACAACCCTACACAATGCTACACAACAAATGCTAAACAATACTACACAATACAATTATGACAAGAGATTTAGAGATTTTTGACATTATCCGCCGCGAGCGTGAGCGTCAAACCAAAGGCATCGAATTGATTGCCAGTGAGAACTTTGTTAGTGATCAAGTGATGGAAGCCATGGGCAGTGTGCTGACCAACAAGTACGCTGAGGGTTATCCAGGTAAGCGCTATTATGGTGGTTGCGAGGTGGTGGACGAGAGCGAGAATATCGCACGCCAACGTCTCTGCCAACTCTTTGGTGCTGAGTATGCTAACGTACAACCTCACTCAGGCGCACAAGCTAATATGGCAGTCTTTATGGCATGTCTGCAAGCAGGTGATACGTTCTTAGGATTAAACCTAAGTCATGGTGGTCACCTCAGCCACGGTTCACCAGTAAACTTCTCAGGATTGATGTTCAATGCCCTTGAATACAACGTGAAGGAGGATACAGGTCGTGTGGATTACGAGCAATTGGAGCAAGTGGCTCGCGAGAAGAAGCCTAAACTCATTATTGCAGGTGCAAGTGCTTATAGTCGTGAGTGGGATTACGCTCGTATTCGCAAGGTGGCTGACGAGATTGGTGCTATTTTCATGGTGGATATGGCTCACCCTGCGGGTTTGATTGCAGCAGGTCTGTTGGAGAATCCTGTGAAGCACGCACATATCGTTACTTCTACTACCCATAAGACCTTGCGCGGTCCACGTGGTGGTATTATTTTGATGGGCAAAGACTTCCCTAACCCATGGGGTAAGACCACTCCAAAAGGCGAGGTGAAGATGATGTCTGCATTGCTTGATTCGGCAGTGTTCCCAGGCACACAAGGTGGTCCATTGGAGCACGTGATTGCAGCCAAGGCAGTGGCTTTCGGTGAGGCACTCACACCTGAGTTCAAAGAATATCAAAAGCAAGTGCAAATCAATGCTGCTGCTATGGCTAAGGCATTGATGGAAAAGGGATATAAGATTATTTCTGATGGTACAGACAACCACTCTATGTTGGTGGATCTCCGCACTAAATATCCTGAGTTAACAGGTAAGGTGGCAGAGAAAGCACTTGTTGCAGCCGACATCACCACCAACAAGAACATGGTACCATTCGACTCACGCAGTGCTTTCCAAACGAGCGGTTTACGCTTCGGTACTCCTGCTATCACTACTCGCGGTTTGAAGGAGGATAAGATGGCATGGATTGTGGAACTTATTGACCGTGTATTGAGCAATCCTGAGTCAGAGGAGAACATCGCAGCCGTACGCGCTGAGGTAAATGCCGAAATGGTGAAATATCCACTCTTTGCATGGTAAACTTACTTGGCAAGACATTAGAAGAACTGCAAGCGGTAGCCCAAGAAGTTGGGCTACCACGTTTTGCAGGTAAGCAGTTGGCAGAGTGGATTTATGTGCGCCGTGCTACATCGTTTGATGAGATGACCAATATCTCGCTCAAAGGACGTGAAGTGCTCAAAGCCAACTACACTATTGGTCGTCATGCTCCTGTGGCAGAAGCCATTTCCAAAGACGGTACGAAGAAATATCTCTTTCGCATATCTAACAGCGAAGCGGTCCAACAGCGGAGCGGTCTGACTTCTAACGGGGTCCCCGAAAAATCTGCTGATTTTTGGGGTGCAAGCAGCGAAGCGGTCTATATCGAATCCGTCTATATCCCTGACGATGATCGTGCTACGCTCTGTGTGAGTACGCAAGCAGGTTGTAAGATGGGTTGTAAGTTTTGTATGACGGGTACGTTGGGTTTCCACGGTCATCTTTCCGCAGCGGATATTCTCAATCAGATTTTCTCGATTCCTGATGCCGATAAACTCACGAATATCGTTTATATGGGTGAGGGTGAGCCGATGGATAATTTGGACAATGTCCTTCGTTCGCTAAATGCGATGACGAGTGCATGGGGTTGTGCATGGTCTCCCAAACGTATTACGGTATCTTCGGTAGGTATCAATAAGGGGCTCAAACGCTTTATTGAGGAGAGTGATTGTCATTTGGCTATTTCGTTGCACAATCCGTTTAGTACTGAACGTCAAGAGATTATGCCTATTGAGAAGGTCAATCACCTGAGTGATGTGATAGCGTTGCTCAAACAGTATGATTGGACTCACCAACGTCGCGTAAGCTTTGAATACATCTGCTGGGGCGGTGTAAACGATACCCCAAAACATGCCAACGAACTCCTTCGCCTACTGAAAGGCATTGACTGCCGCATCAACCTCATTCGTTTCCATGCTTCCCCAATAGCCAATAGCCAATCGCCAATAGCCAATAGCCAATCTTCTATAGCGAATCGCGGCAGCGATGAGCAACAAATGGAATGGCTTCGTGACTATCTCACTGCACATGGTATTACGACGACTATTCGTCGCAGTAGAGGCGAAGATATTTTGGCAGCATGCGGCATGTTGGTCAATGCACTCAACGAACAGCAGTAAAAAAACATTTTTGATTACTTATCCGTAACTATCCTTTATCGGGTGGATAAGCGGTGGATAAGCGGTGGATAGCAATCGTGCTATATTCATTTTGCTACCTGATTGTGAGACAATGAGACAACGAGACAACGTTTTTTATAAATATTACACGCAATATATACAATATAAAAGTTTTAGAAATGCGTTGTCTCGTTGTCACACTGTCACAAGACGGCTTGACAGCTTTGTCTTCACCCTGCCAAACTACAGGGAAAGTATTGGACAATATCGGAGTGATAACGGAGTGGTAACGGGTAAGACTGCAGGAAAGCAGGATAAAGTAGAGAAAAAAGTAGTTTTTTTAGTTGTCCATAGAGACTCGTTTAACCTTCCATTTCCCGAAGGGATACCGAACCCTTGCCGAAGGAGTCAATTCTACTGAATCGTATCATGTTTTATGAATTTCGCAGCAATGGTATAATTCCCGCTTTCACATTTCCATTTCCAGTTTGTACCTTGTCAATTACGGATTCTTATCAATAAAAGTCAATCATCAAGGATTGGGAAGTATCAATTCCACCAGACTGACCTATTCTATTGCAAAATGGTTGGATATTACTTTGCTTACTATCATATAAACCTACTAAACTCACCTCATCTGAAGGTTTACCTATTACTAAATATAAGTTGTCCTCTAAATAGAAAGGTTTTTCGAATTCAATATCTTGTAATCCAGTTTTATCTGTAGATATTGTAGCCGCAAGTTGAAAATTATTTTCCGTATCTTCTTTTAGTGAAGGCACCTTGTATAGATTAACCTTTCCTGCTCTTGCTACTTTAATACGTATGCCACGCAACATTTTACCTTGTATTGGAGATTGATCTAAGAGTCCCCATCCCATGTTAGGAGAGTTCCATTGGGCATTTGCATTCGCAAACTGCTGATCGGTTAATCCATAATAGTATGTTTTTTCTAAATCAACGTATGGCGGATGCACTTCCAGCTCTGGCATTATCATTGCTTCGGTTGTCAAGAACTGGATTTCAGTATCCTTCTCTTTGGAAAAAATGACTACATTGTCTTTATTATACATCTCTACTTTCATACCATTGCTCCATGTGCCCGCGGGGATAACTATATAAAACAATCTGCCACCTGCTATACTGACCTCATGTTTAGAGCAATCAAGGGTATATGTTTTATTGTTGGCTCTGTTTGTCAATACAATCTTATTTACAACTGCATCGCCCTTAAACTGCAAACCCAATACTGCATTGTCGGCACTAAGCACAAAGCCATCCTCAAGCGTTCCGTTGGTTCTTGTACTCATTTTCATTAGCCCATTGCCAAAGCCATTTTCCACATAAGTTTGATGCGTGAGAACATCATCGCTATAGTCAACAGGGTAACTTACGCTATACACACTTCCATCCGCAGGCATTTTGCCTGTGAAAGTGCCTAAAGAGCTGTTTTCGCCCGAAGACAAAGTAAAGACGGCTGACTTATCGCCTACACTCACAAGTATCTCATCGCCTGCGTTCCATGTAAGATCAATTGTTGCACCTGCATCCTTACCCGATACGCGTTGTTTGCCAGGCATTTGCTTCGCATTAGAAGTTCTATTGGCCATAGAAGCCGTAATTGTTACTTCTTGTCCCTCAACAAAAGGAGTACCAACTCCCATATCAGGGGTGCAAGATACTACAGTGAGTAGAAATAATGCAATGATATATAAATGTTTTCTCATATCACCAAGTGCCATTTGATTTACCGATGGATTCAAGATTACCTTTGGGTGCAATAGGTCTTGGACCTGATACGCACAAAATACCCGTTTCTACCTCTATAGCAGAAATCGTAGGAGCAATATATTGTTTTTTCATTGCTTGTAGTTGTCTTTTGGGAAGTTGGCTCCAAACGCCCCGTTGGTATAAATATACAAAAAGCGTGGAACCTTACCTTTGCTTATTCTCTTATCAGAGGTACCGGAAAGAACCTTGCCAACAAGAATAAGCAACGAACGCCCACGCCTGAATATGAATGCCACCAAACAGAGCCATCCCGAAGGATGCTCTGCAGGCGGGATATACATATCCCAAGGGCGTTTACTGCCTTCTTGTCTTGGGTTGGCGAAAATTTCCGGTTTTCTGATAACCAAAACAAGCGCTAATAAACGCTTTTTATAATATGTCCTCCTGTTTTACGTCGGTGAGCGACGGCAATTGGATCAAGTGACCTTTGCGCCTGCAAAGTTACTACATTTTTTTCATTCGTGCAAATACTTTACACAAAAACCACAAAATTAGCCTATAGGAAGCAATTTTTCAACCGAGTGGCTAGACGTGGCTAATGCTAACCGAGTGGTTAGCGAAGGTATAGCATACCAATAAAATCGCCACTTATGTCCGAAAACATAAATGGCGAATAGTGTTTCTATATAGTTTCTTGACCAAGTTGGCAGATTCACATTCAAAGAAGAGTAAACACGCCCAATCTTAATAAAACGCACTTTTACTGTTTAAGAGTTCTTAGGTCGTTCCTTGGTTCTTCTTTGTTTCTTCCTTGGTCTTTAACAAGAAAGGTATCAGAAGCGGAAACGAGAAGTCAATCTTAATAATTGACACTTTTTGAGCAATACTTATCGCAAACGATCAGCAGCGCGCACAAGCGCTTCGTCCTTCAAAATACGACGAGTTGCCATCATCAGAAGAACCACATTCACCGCAGGAATAGCTGCCCACAAAGTGATATACCAATCAGCATCAAGCAATGTCATTCCATGAATAGGCTCATAACCCTTCACCACAAACGCAGCATACAGTGCCACCAAAGCATAATAACCGATACAGAAAATCACATTCATAATGTTCAGACGCGCTTGCAACAAACGACGCTTGAACAAGAAGATATTCACCAATGCCAACAGCGGAATAGCCAATGTCATCACCGCCAATGGCCACTTATCAAAAGCACACAAATCGACATAATCTACTCCATCTGGCAACAAAAATTGAACAGGAGAAAAGAAACACAACAAAGTGCCTAAAATCACTACCAACAAAAGGTAAAGAGTTTGAATTCGTTGAATCATAAATTTTTAATTTAAAGTGTAAAGTGTATGGTGTAAAGTTTAAAGGCTAGGGATTAACTGACACAGGTCATTGACCAATTGGTATCTTTCACCCGTAGCAGGGCAAACAGCAAAGCCATCTTTATCAAAGCGCAGTTTCTCACCATGACGGCTTACCCACCCTACTCTTCGTGCAGGATTACCAACCATCAACGCAAATGCAGGAACGTCCTTCGTAACCACCGAACCCGCACCGATAAGACAATACTCGCCCAACGAATTGCCACAAACAATAGTAGCATTCGCTCCAACCGAAGCACCACGACGAATAAACGTATCCTTATACTCGTCCTTACGAGAAACAGCAGAACGAGGATTAATCACATTAGTGAAAACCATACTCGGACCCAGAAAAACATCATCACCACAACGAACACCCGTGTAAATAGATACATTATTCTGCACCTTACAGTTACGACCCAATACCACGCCAGGCGATACAACAACGTTCTGTCCGATATTGCAATCCTCACCTATCTGACAACCAGACATAATATGCGAGAAGTGCCAAATCTTAGTACCTTTTCCAATCAAACAATTATCATCAACATAAGAAGATTCATGAACAAAAACTCCCTCCATAATCAAAAGAACGCTTTAAAAATATCATTACCATTAGCAAATATCAATAAGGCAAGAAGAATCCAAAAACCAATCGTATTCGCCACCTCAAGGAACTTATCGCTTGGTTTCTTGCCCGTGATAATCTCCCACAAAAGGAACAATATATATCCACCATCTAACGCCGGAATAGGCAAGAAATTCATAAATGCCAAAATCAAACTCAAAAACGCAGTCATATACCAAAACGACTGCCAATCCCACGACTCAGGGAACATATTGCTGATAGCACCAAAACCACCAACAGACTGAGCACCCTCCTTGGTAAACACCAAACGGAACTGCTTCACATACATCACCAACTGATCCCAACCCAATTTAATACCCTCAGGAATAGCCTCAAAGAAAGTATAATCAGTATGCACCGGTGTATAATACTCCCAAGGCAATATACCACGTACGCCCAACATCGCTTGGTCACCAATAAACAAACGAGCCTCCAACAACGCTGTATCACGCATATACGATACCGTTATACTATCACATGGATACTGCGCTAACAACGGAGTAACCTGCGCAAAACATGGACATGGTTCGCCATTGATTGCAGTCAGCACATCTCCCTTACGAATATCTGCAAACGAAGCGGCTCCACCTGGAATAATCGTATCCACAATATATGGCATATAATACGAAAGCAATGTATAAGAACGCTTTACATAATACTTGTCCTGACGTGCCTTCTCACGCTCTACCGCCTCGAAATCATTTTGCAACGCCAAAAAGCGTTTGCCCAAATCTTCCGACATAGTCAATGCTACCGTATCTGCACCACGCAACACCAACACATCACGTTGACCTTCCAAAATAATAGCCTGACTAATCTCACCCAATGTTTGTGGCTCTTTACCATTGATAGACAACACCTTATCTTGCTGCTGAAAACCCTCCCCAACAAGAATATCAGAATAGTAAAGTCCCGTATGAACCTGTTGGAGTGGCAAAGTGTCTTTACCCCAAGCAAACAATACCATACCAAAAATAAAGAGCGCAGCGATAAAATTCACCATAATACCACCAATAATGATACAAAGTCGTTGCCACACGTTCTTAGAACGGAACTCCCAAGGTTGTGGTTCAGTAGGCAAATCAGTAGCCGACTTCGTCTCGTCCACCATACCCGCGATAGCACAATAGCCACCAAAAGGTACCCAACCAAGTCCCCACTCTGTATTATCAGGATAACGGCGCCAATCGCCCTCAGGCAACGCCGCCAACTCATCGTCAGTCATCGGACGATAAAGCGTATTGCCCTTCTCATCCTTCTTCTCATTGCCCATAGCATCCAACACAGGAACCGCTGCGGGTTCTACATTGGGAGCAAAAAACTTCACCTGCCACTTGCCATTAATCTTCTTGGCACGCACCAACGAGAATTTAGGATTGAAAAACATATAAAACTTCTCCACACGTACCTTAAATAGTCGCGCGAAGAGGAAATGCCCCAACTCGTGAATCACTACGAGAATACTAAGAGCAAGTATGAGTTGTAACCACTGCATATTCGTATTGTATAGGGTTGTTTAGTGTTGTATAGGGTTGTTTAGTATTGTTGTTGCTATTTGTCGTGCGAGGCGGTCAGTCTGCACATAGTCCTCGTAAGTAGGTTCGGCAATGAAAGTAGTTCGTTGCATAGTACTTGCAATCACATCGGACATCTGCAAGAAACCACACGTGCCTTCGCGGAAAGCCAAATTCACTACCTCGTTGGCCGCATTCAACACACACGGCATATTACCCCCCTGAGCAATAGCCTCGTATGCCAATCTCAGATTAGGGAAACGCTGCAAATCAGGTTCTTCAAACGTCAGTTGCTGCGTTTTGAACAAGTCCAATCGTGGCACATCGCTTTGCCAACGCTGAGGATAAGTCAGCGCATACTGTATCGGCATACGCATATCCGGTGTACCCAATTGCGCCTTCACACTACCGTCCACAAACTGCACAGCGGAGTGAATCACCGATTGAGGGTGCACCAATACCTGAATCTTATCCACAGGTATATCAAACAACCAACGTGCCTCAATCACCTCAAAGCCTTTGTTCATCATACTAGCAGAGTCTATCGTGATCTTCGCTCCCATCTCCCAATTGGGGTGTTGAAGCGCCTGAGCAGCCGTGACATGCTGCATCTGTTCGTAGGTGAACGTGCGGAAAGGTCCTCCACTAGCAGTGAGTAACAGTTTCTCTACACTGACCATATCTTCGCCTACAAGACTCTGAAAAATAGCAGAATGTTCGCTATCCACAGGCAAAATAGGTACCTTATAGCGCTGTGCTAAACGACAAATAATCTCGCCTGCTACTACCAACGTCTCCTTATTAGCAAGAGCTATCGTTTTCTTAGCGCGGATTGCTTCTATCGTGGGTCGCAATCCTGCATAACCTACCATAGCCGCTACAACCACATCTATCTGAGGCATAGTGACCATCTCCGCAATGGCTTTCTCACCAGCCATCACCCGAATAGGCAAATCGCTGAGCGCATCGCGCAAACGAGGATAGCAAGACTCGTCCGCTATACATACCACAGCAGGATTAAACTCCAACGCCTGCTGAATCAGCACATCCACACTACGATGGGCCGTCAAAGCATATACGCTAAATGCCTCAGGGTGCTGACGCACCACGTCCAAGGTCTGCGTACCAATACTGCCCGTACTTCCTAATATTGCGAGTTGTTTCATTCTTTTCTTTTTTAGATCGCTGCGCTGTTAGAAGTTAGATCGTTTCACTGTTAGACCGCTGCGCTGTTAGATGTTAGATCGCTGCGCTGTTAGACGCTGGTATCTCTCAGCCACGAAGTGGCGGTCTCTCAGAAAGCAATCACTTCTTCGGGATTAATCGGTTTGCCATCTTGCCAAAGTTCAAACAATAGGGGTTGGTTACCCATAATAGCCATACTCTCACCTGCCTGCACAGCATCACCCACCTGTTTGAGCACTTTGTTAACATTGCGATAGACGGAGAGATAGTTCGTGTGCTGCACCATCATACTATACGTATTGCCTATCTCATAATTGACGTACATCACCGTACCTGCCAACACCGCCGTGACATTCTCATTCTCAGGAGTCTGAATCAACACACCATAGCGTTGCTCCTTCTGAGAAAATGATTGTAGTATCACACCGTGCGCAGGACGGAAGAAAGATAACATCGGTGCGGCATTCGCCACATAGAACAATTGCAGGTTATCCTTCTCCTTCATTTCGTACTGCGCAATAAACTCCTGAGTAGCTTCGCTTTTAACTTCCAATAGTTGCTCCTTAGTGATGATATACATCGAGTCTAAGCTCTGCACCGTATCGGTATGCACTTCACCTGCTACAACTTGCTTGATAATATCCAAGTATTGGCGTTGCAGTTCCAATGTAGTGCCCAACGAGTCCACACGCGACGACTCTACAATCAACTGTTGGCGTATATCCTCGGAATACCCCGGGAGGTAATTCTTCACAGGCGTATAAAGAATCACCAACGAGAAGAAGCCCATTGTCAATAGGAATAACAATGCAGTTACCACGATTGCACCCCATCCTATGAGATGTACATGCAAGTGCTCGGTTAGCGTCTTTTCATCCAAGACGCTAATCCGATACTTCTCGCCTAATCGCTTCCAAAAACGTCGCTTCTTTTTCTCTTTCTTTTCTTTATCCATACCTATCGCCAATCACCAATAGCCAATAGCCTATCGCCAATAACCTACTTCAAAATAGTACAACCCTCGCAAGGTTTGAGTTGCTTGAAGAAGTCATTACCCTTATCGTCCACCAAGATGAATGCAGGGAAGTTCTCCACTTCGATCTTCCAAATAGCTTCCATACCCAACTCTGGATACTCTACGCACTCAATAGACTTGATGTTCTCTTGTGCCAAGATAGCAGCAGGACCACCGATAGAACCGAGATAGAAACCTCCGTGTTTTTGGCAAGCATTGGTCACATCAATTGAGCGGTTACCTTTTGCCAACATGATCATACTACCACCATTATCTTGGAACTCATCTACGTATGGATCCATACGACCAGCAGTAGTTGGGCCCATAGAACCACAAGGCATACCAGCAGGCGTTTTAGCAGGTCCTGCATAGTAGATAGGGTGATTCTTCAAGTACTCTGGCATACCCTCGCCCGCATCTAAACGCGCTTTAATCTTAGCGTGAGCAATATCACGACCTACGATAATAGTTCCATTTAGCGAGAGACGTGTACCAATAGGATATTGACTGAGCAATTTGCATACATCAGCCATAGGTTGGTTCAAATCTACACATACTGCATCGCCCTCACCTGCTTGACGAAGTTCCTCTGGAATGAGACTTGCAGGATTATTATCCATCTTCTCAATCCAAATACCATCCTTATTGATTTTACACTTGATATTGCGGTCTGCTGAGCAGCTTACACCCAAACCAATAGGGCAGCTTGCACCGTGACGAGGCAAACGGATTACGCGAATATCATGTGCCATATACTTGCCACCAAATTGCGCACCCAAACCAATCTTATATGCCTCCTTCAAGAGTTGCTCTTCCAACTCAATATCGCGGAATGCACGACCAGTCTCATCACCCGTAGTAGGCAATGTATCATAGTAGTGCGTAGAAGCCAACTTCACAGTGAGAAGGTTCTTCTCCGCGCTCGTACCACCAATCACAAAAGCAATGTGGTATGGAGGACAAGCAGCAGTACCAAGGCTCTTCATCTTCTCCACAAGGAATGGAATCAAAGTACCTGGATTTTGAATACGCGCTTTGGTCTCTTGATAGAGATAAGTCTTGTTAGCAGAACCACCACCCTTAGTCACACACAGGAAATGATACTCCATACCCTCGGTAGCCTCCAAGTCAATTTGAGCAGGCAAGTTGCACTTGGTATTCACCTCATCATACATATTAAGAGGTGCGTTTTGCGAATAGCGGAGATTGCGCTCGGTATAAGTCAGATACACACCCTTAGAGAGTGCTTCCTCATCGCAATAACCCGTCCACACTTGTTGTCCTTTCTCTCCGTGAATAATCGCAGTACCTGTATCTTGACAGAGTGGCAACTGACCTTTACAAGATACCTCCGCGTTGCGCAAGAAAGTCAATGCTACATACTTATCATTGGCACTTGCCTCTGGATCACGCAAGATTTTAGCCACTTGCTCGTTGTGGCTACGACGAAGCATGAAACTCACGTCAGAGAAAGCGGCATTAGCCATCTTTGTCAAACCCTCTGCCTCAATTTTGAGGATTGGTTTACCTTCAAACTCGCTAACAGACACATGGTCTTTGGTCAGCAGATAATACTCTGTTTCATCCTTTCCAAGTTGAAACATAGGTGCATACTTAAATTCCATAATATTATGTTTTATAAAGTTATTCTAATATAGGCCGCAAAGGTACAAAAAATATTACACATACGCAAGAAAAATCAATGAAATTTCAAAAATCACACAAAAAGTTGCATAATCAAAAAAAAAGTTGTAACTTTGCAGGCTGAACATTTTGGATAAGTTTACATAGAAATGAAAGAACGAAAAATCATATATCTACTGCTCATATTCTTTGCTCTCGCTACGCCTTTGCAAGCGCAAATTGAGGGTGCAGGAGGCAGTGTATTCTATTTTCTCAATCTGCCCGTATCATCTCGTCTTAACGCATTAGGCGGCGAGAACGTAGCCATTGCAGATGATGACCTCAGTATGGCATTCGTCAACCCTGCCCTACTAACGGCTCATACCGATAAGGTGTTGCAACTCAACTATGCCTACTACTTCGCTGGCACTATGTTTGGTAGCGCAATGTACGGACACAACTACAACGACAATTACTTTGCAGCAGGCGTGCATTACCTTGATTATGGACAGATGGCATACGCCGACGAGAATGGCAATCTACTCGGATCAACATTCACTGCCAAAGATATATGCATCAACCTTATGTATGCTCGTCCCTTAGGACCACTCTTCCGCGTAGGTGCTACGCTCAAACCTATTTTCAGCGTCTATGAGCAATACACCAGTATTGCGCTCGGAGCAGATGTAGGTGCCCATTTCCAAACAGCCGACAGTACACTTCATATCGGATTGGCATTGCGCAATATCGGTTGGCAGCTCAAAACTTTCTACGAAGACGATTTGGGAAAGCACAACGAGATGCTTCCGCTCAATCTCGAATTAGGTCTCAGTTATCGCCTAACACACGCACCACTGCGTTTCTCGCTCACCGTACACAATATGCAACGTTGGGACATTGCTCCACAAAAAAGCGATGTCAAATGGTACGACATGCTCCTGCGCCACACGATTTGGGCAGTAGATATTGTTCCTAAGAGCGACAAATTCTACCTGACTGTGAGCTACAACCATCGCCGTCAAGCAGAAATGAACATTGCCGATGTCCGTAGTCTAGCAGGACTCGCTTTTGGTGCAGGCGTCAAGATATATAAATTCCGATTGGGATTTGCTATGAGCCAATATACTAAGAGCAATTTCACATATCAAGTATCGCTTTCAACCGACATCAATAGTTTTCTAAAATAACAACTCTACATTATTCATACATTATGCCACACAATCCTACACAACCCTATACAACTCTACACAATCCTATCATCGTCGCTGTGGACGGTTATTCGTCCTGTGGCAAATCCACCATAGCAAAAGCCCTTGCTAAATATGCCAATTATATCTATGTGGACACAGGTGCTATGTATCGCGCGACCGCATTATACGCACAACGAGCAGGCCTATCAGAGCATTTAGAGAAAGTGGTAGAGTTACTAAAAGACATCCACATATCATTTATTCAAACACCTAACGGTCAGCACGTTACACTCAACGGCGAAGATGTAGAGTCACAGATTCGCACATTGGAGATTGGCAATTTGGCTTCACATATTTCCACCATCAAAGAGGTGAGGTCATTCCTTGTGGCTGGGCAGCAAGCCATGGGAGAGCAAAAAGGCATCGTAATGGACGGCCGCGATATTGGCACCGTGGTATTCCCTAATGCCGAACTCAAACTCTTCCTCACAGCCTCACCCGAAGTCAGAGCAGAGCGCCGTTTCAAAGAGTTGCAAGCCAAAGGCGAGAATCCCATCTTTGCCGAAGTACTACGCGACACCAATGACCGCGACTATCGCGATACCCATCGCGCAGAGAGTCCACTCCGTCAGGCAGAAGATGCCATTGTGGTAGATAATAGCCAGATGACACGAGAGGAGCAGATGCAACATATTATTGAGATTTTTGATAAGGCAATCAGTTAAATGCAAGTCACTATTGACGACAATTCAGGATTCTGTTTCGGCGTAACAACAGCTATTCAGACTGCCGAACGCGAGTTGCAGAAAGGAGCGCTTTTCTGCCTTGGGGACATTGTGCACAATGGTCAGGAGGTACAACGCCTTGACCAATTAGGATTAGAGACCATTGATTACGATGATTTGCGCACCTTACATAATGTACGCGTGCTTCTGCGCGCGCACGGAGAACCGCCGTCCACCTATCATATTGCCAAGCGTAATAATATCGAGATTATAGATGCGTCCTGCCCTGTAGTACTCCATCTGCAAAAACGTATTCGAGATACCTACCAAACTATATATGGCAAGAACACGGGCGCACAAATCGTCATCTTCGGCAAGAAGGGACATGCCGAAGTGATTGGATTAGAGGGGCAGACCAACAATACCGCCATCGTGATTGAATCTATCAACGACCTTAGTTTGATTGATTTTAGTCATCCTATCTACCTCTTCTCGCAAACTACAAAGTCGGTAGAAGAGTTTGAAGCTATTGTTGAGGCAATCAAGTGTCATATACCTGAGGGGGCATTCTTTGAGTACCACAATACAATTTGTCGCAATGTAGCGAACCGTGTCAAACGCCTGCAAGACTTTGCTCGCAGCAATGATGTGGTGATTTTTGTCGGTGGACAAAAGTCTTCTAATGCAAAAGTACTCTTCGGACATTGCCTTGAAGTAAATAGTTGCACGGTTTTTGTAAGTAGTACGTCGGATATTACTCCTCAGTTGCTTCAACAGTGCCAAAGTGCCGAGCGCGTAGGTATCTGTGGAGCCACCTCAACGCCAAAATGGCTTATGGAAAATGTAAAACAACACATAGAGAACAATGGAATTTAAACCTCAAACAATAGGTGTCCTCACCTCGGGAGGCGATGCACCTGGTATGAATGCAGCTTTGCGTGCAGTTACACGCGCTGCTATCTCTAACGACATTAAGGTAAAAGCTATTTACCGTGGTTATAAAGGACTGATCGATGGTGAAGTCAAAGAGTTCACTACACAAGATGTGAGTGGTATCATTCCTCGTGGCGGAACGATTATCAAATCGGCTCGCTGCCCTGAGTTTACGACCAAAGAAGGTCGTCAAAAAGCGTATGAGACCATTCAACGCGAGGGAATAGAGGCTCTCATCGTGATTGGTGGTGATGGTAGTTTTACAGGCGGTCGCCTCTTTGCGCAGGAGTACAAGATTCCTGTGATTGGTATCCCTGGCACTATTGATAACGATTTGTGGGGCACTGATGCTACTATTGGTTACGATACGGCTCTCAATACGATCATGCATTGTGTAGATACCCTGCGCGATACAGCTACTAGCCACGAGCGCGTGTTCCTTGTTGAAGTGATGGGACGAGATGCAGGTTTCTTGACCCTGAATGCTGCGATTGCAGCAGGTGCAGAGGCAGCTATTATTCCTGAGCGTGCTACTATCATTGAGCAGATTGAGGAGGCCATTGGTCAGGGCAAACGCAAAAGCAAGAATTCGAGTATCGTGCTTGTGCAAGAGCACGCCATTGACGGCGGCGCACAGGCAGTAGCTAAGATGATGGAGCAAGCCCACCCTGAGTTCAGTTCGCGCGTTACTATTCTTGGTCACTTGCAACGCGGTGGTTCGCCTACTGCCAACGACCGTATTTTGGCATCACGTATGGGTATTGCTGCTATCCAAGCATTGCTTGAGGACCAACGCAACATCATGGTCGGTTTGCAAGACGATGAGATTGTGTATGTGCCACTCAGCAAAGCAATCAAGCAAAAGAAAGATATCAATGCCGAGAAATGGGCGGCTATGCAAATTCTGAGTATATAGTATTTAAGGTTAGAGGTTAAAGGTTAGAGGTTAAAGGCTGGTAATATGCGGCGAAGCCGCTACTTCTCGCCTTATCGCCTCTAACCTCAAAAAAACAGTATATGTCCAAGCGTGTCCTCATAGGTATGTCGGGCGGAATAGACTCCACCGTGGCAGCAATCTTGCTCATTGAGCAGGGTTACGAGCTTGTGGGAGCCACTTTCCGTACCTTCGACCCTACCCCACTCGCCCATAGCCAATCACCCATAGCCAATAGCCAATTACCAATAGCCAATAGCCAATCCCCCCACTGTGCTTCGGAGCAAAGCATCCTTGATGCGCAACAGATGGCTGCGACCTTGGGTTTTGAGCACCATATATTGGATTTCCGCGACACGTTTCGCGAGCATGTGATTGGCAATTTCGTGAGCGAGTATGCCTGTGGTCGCACGCCTAACCCTTGTGTCATGTGCAATTCGCATATCAAGTGGGGTAAGCTCATGCAGGCAGCCGAGGAGTATGGTTGCGACTATATTGCCACGGGGCACTATGCTCAGATTGCGGAGCATCAAGGACACACCTATCTCAAAACAGCGGTGGATATCCACAAAGACCAAACATATTTCCTTTGGATGCTCACCGAAGAGAATCTTCGACGAACCATATTCCCTTTGGGTGGGCTCACCAAGGCTGAGGTACGACAGATTGCTTTTGATCATGGTTTTGTTGCACTCAGCAAGAAGGAGGAAAGCCAAGATATATGTTTTATACCGAACAACGACTATCGCACCTTCCTCTCTCAGCACGGTGTGTCCGTTCCACAGGGCGAGTATGTAGATGCCACAGGCAAAGTATTGGGTATGCATCAAGGGTTCTGCCACTATACTATTGGGCAGCGCAAAGGATTGGGTATTGCTCTTGGGGCGCCTAAGTTTGTGACCAAGATTGATGCTCAGACCAATCGTGTAACATTGGGCGACCGCGAAGACTTACTAAGTACCCAAGCCACGATTACCGATGTGCGTATTCGCGATTGGGATTGGCTCAAAGAGTCCCCCGAGGTACAAGCTCGTATCCGCTACAAATCGCCTGCGGTAGCCGCTCGCGTTACTTCGATGGGAGATAGTCCTCTATCTACAAGTCCAATAGACACGACCAACGCAATGGTTACTTTTAGCGACTGCGTTTGGGGCGTCACTCCTGGTCAATCATTGGTGATGTATAAAGATGGTTTGGTTATCGGTGGCGGTATTATTCAATAGGTCTCCCAAATATCTCATCAATCACGCACTATTCACGGACAACACACGTACTATTCCCTACGGATATAAATACGAAAAAAGAGACTCAATATTGAGTCTCTTCTTTTTGGTTAGTCGAGAGTTCTATCCAATTCTCGAACACTTTTATCGAAGACTTGTTAAAGGTCTATGAATTTGCCGAGAAGAATAGTCCTCATTTATAATTCATACCAATTTTACAAGTTTTTAGTACTTTTTTTTGCATATTTTGAAATATTATTGTACCTTTGCGGTGTTATTCGAAATGGAAGAAATCCATTATGTAATAACGGACATATTAAAAAGCGTTTATTAGCGCTTGTTTTGGAGATTAGAAATCCTGCAAAATTTCGCAACCCAAATCAAGATAGCAGTAAACGCCCTTTGGGATATGATTATCCTGCCGCAGAGCATCCCTTGTGGACTGCTCTGTTTGGTGGCTTTCATATTTCGGCGTGGGCGTTGCTTGTTTATTCTTGTTGCAGGGTCTTGCAGGAACCTCTAATCTGAGAATGAGCAAAAGTAAGGTTCCACGCTTTTTCTATATTTATATGAACGGAAGTTTGGAGCCAACTTCCAAAAAATAATCAAATAAGTATGAAAAAGTGTTTGTTATTAGTTTTGAGCCTTATCTCAATTAACATCTCGGCTCAAGTAATTGTTGGAGGAGGAATTGATTTTGCGGCTTCGGGAGGTGATAAATCTGTATCTTCCGAAACAGGTGCACTTACAAAATCTCCTGTAGATTTTTCCTTTGGTTTCACTCCAAAAGTAGGTTATCTACTTAATAATTTCGAAGTTGGTTTAGGTATTGGATTGCAGTATAATCATACTATGAACTACGAAATTCTGTACAACATGGAAATAGAACATAGCAAAATCTTCAAAGACTATAAAGATTATACTTTCAATTGGAGTATTAACCCGTATGCTCGCTATCGTGTTGTCAATGCCAAAGGATTTGGTTTGTGGATAGAGGGAGTAGCCACATTAAGCACTAAAGGCACTGAAGGACGTACTTACTATGCAGGAAAATATGGAGAGAATGTTTTAAGAACAAAAGAAGAAGCTTATAAACTTAATCATCCTGAAGAGATAGAAAGTCCTATCAAGACCTCTGTCTTTTACGGAGGATTGTTCATTCAACCTGTCTTAACATATAATATCAATAATAATTGGCGTTTAGAAACTACTCTTAATTTCTTAGGATTACATTTAATGGGAGATGTTGAGACTATCAAGAATAAGGAAACAGGTGAGAAATTATCGTATAACACGTGCAATTTTGGTTTCAATGCTTCCACATATAACACATTTAACGTTGATGTTGTTGGAGCAATAGCAAGTGATAATTTACAACTTCCATTTCTAACTATTGGAGCCACTTACTCTATCCCTAACACAAAAAAAGGAAGTATTCAAGCAGAAGAAGTGAGCGAATTGGCAACTGACATTGATTTGGTAAAGCAACCAATACAAGCAGACTCTATTAGACAAGTAAAAACACAAGAGAAGTTAACGAAAGAACAACTGAAGCAACAAAAAGAAAAGGAAAAAGAACAAGCACGTTTGCAGAAAATCGAAGAGGAGAAATTAGCCATAGAAGCGATACCTAAACATGTTAGAATGCATCAAATAATCGTTGATAATAGAACTAAGGGAGGAATTGTATATAATCGGTATTTGGAATTATACAAAAACTATACTATCAATGAGGAAACAACTCAAACTTTGATGAATATTCAAAAAATAGTTATGACTTATATTAACACTCAAGAACCCAAAGCATTAAAGAATGAACTACAAACGGCTCAAACAAACGAAGATGCATTAAAGATCTTTAAGAAGTACGCCAATAAATAGTAGATTCATTAACAATAATCAAAATCCACCTTTCGCGAGGTGGATTTTTTTCTGCACCTCGTTTAATGGGATATATGGACAGAAATTACGCAGTCCCCATCCTCCCTTGTAGGGCATCAATATTGACTTTTCTCTATGTCACTTCCCCAACGAATTGCTCCATAAGGTTGGTGTAATAACCTATAGGGTTGTCCTAAACATCAAGGGCAACCTTATTTTTTGTTACATTTTTTACTACTATTCTTTACTTTTTTACTACCCTTGCTATATTTATTAGTAGGAGCAAGCATAATAAACGCTTGATATAACAATGAAAAGACAATTTAGACAATTAGACCAAGAAACGAAAGAGAAAATAAGATAAAAAAAGTGCAAGTTAGATTAGGGTTAGGAGAAATCAGCAAAGAAATATACGATACTACAATAGGAGCATTACAAACTGAACTATATAAAATCAACACTCAACTGAATAGTTATTCTAAAAAGTTGTCGAACATTGATAAAATAGCAAATAGTATCTCTACAACCTCCTGTAAATTAGCAAGTTTGTGGAATGATGGCAATTATCAAGACAAAGTAAAACTGCAAAAATTAGTCTTTCCTGAAGGTGTTTTGTGGGATAAAGTTAATGAGAGTTTTCGAACATTGAAAATAAATAGGGTGTTTGATGTAATCCACTCATTAACTGATAATTACAATGATAAAAAAGAAAGAAGCGATAATGAAATTTCTCCATTATCGCATCTTGTCGGGTAGGCGAGATTCGAACTCACGACCTCCTGCTCCCAAAGCAGGCATTCTAACCGGGCTGAACTACTACCCGTGGCTTCCTTTTCGAAAGCGAGTGCAAAGGTACTGCTTTTTTTTGACATGACCAAATATTTTCGAAAAAAAATGCATTTTTTCTTCATTTTCTTTCAAATTCCAGTTTTTTTTAGTACCTTTGCACGATTTTTCGGGCAAAATGAACAATATTACACCACATTGAACAATTTTGAACAATACTGAACAATTTTGAACTATTTTGAACCACACTGAACATTTTTTTGCATAATAATATATAAGGTATAGAATAATGGATAAAAACACATGGATTGGCTTTGCCTTAATAGCCGCAATTATTGTAGGATTTTCATTTCTCAATCGCCCTTCTAAGGAAGAATTGGCGGAGCGCAAGCGCGTGCAGGACTCAATAGCACTCGTTCAAGCACAAGAAATGGAAGCAAAACTCATTTCCGAAGAAATTGCTCAACAATTAGCAGCTGAAAAGGCCGCACAAGCAAGCGCTCAAACAACCGATGAATTGGCGCAACAAGTAGCAGCGGTATATGGTCCGTTTGCTCCTGCTGCACAAGGACAAGAGGGATTGATTGTTTTGGAGAACAGCAAAGTGCGTATCAGCATTGACCGCCGTGGTGGTCGTATCGCCAAGGCTGAACTCAAAGAGTACAAGGCCTACGGCGACAGTATCAACCCACTCTGCCTCTTCCAAAACGATGAGAGCAGCCTCAACTTCACATTGGTCACTAGCAGTAACCGCATTTTGGCTACACAGAACCTCTATTTCACCGAAGCAGGTCAAACTACTGATGCAGAAGGCAATACCACCCTCACCATGCGCCTCAACACCAATATAGAGGACTGCTACTTGGATTTTGTATATACCTTGCCTGCTGACGACTATATGGTTGGTATGAGTCTTCAACCCCACAATATGCAACTCGCTTTGGCGCAGAACATGTCATCGTTGGAGATGCAATGGAATCAGTCTATTCCTCAGCAAGAGAAGGGTCGCAAGTTCGAGGAGAAATATGCACAGTTGCAATATATGTTCATTGGTGGCGATGTGGATAAACTCTCCGAGATGAAGTCTGATCGCGCTAACGAATCGGCTCGCTTGAAATGGATTGCATATAAGGACCAATTCTTCTCTACTGTGATGATTGCAGAAGATGCTTTTGAGTCCACCACTATGGAGTCCACACCGCTCAATCCACAAAGCCGTTATATCAAGGAATATAAGACTACTACTAGCCTGTCTTGGGATATCACGGGCAAGGAGTACACCAATCTGAAATACTATTTCGGTCCTAACCACTACAATACCCTCAAAGCATACGACAAAGATGTGACCAGCGTAGAGAAACTGCACCTCAACGAGTTGGTACCACTGGGTTGGAAGATCGTAGCATGGATCAACAAGATTATTGTGATTCCTATGTTCGACCTCTTTATGTCATGGGGTTTGCATATTGGTATTGTCATTTTATTGATGACGTTTGTGATTAAGTTAATTCTTTTGCCATTCGTGTTTGCTTCCAACAAATCGACTGCCAAGATGCGCGTATTGAAGCCACAATTGGACGAGATCAATGCAAAGTATCCACCAGAGAAGATGCAAGAACGCCAACAAGCTACCATGGCACTCTATCAGAAAGCAGGTGTTAGCCCTATGTCGGGTTGTTTGCCAATGTTGTTCCAGTTCCCTGTTCTGATGGCTATGTTCTGGTTCTTGCCTACTGCTATTGAGCTCCGCGGTCAGTCGCTCTTCTGGGCTGACGACCTCTCAACCTACGATGCTATTATCACATGGAATACTCCTATTCCATTGTTTGGCACCCACTTGTCGCTCTTCTGCTTGATTATGACCGTAGTAAATATTGTCTATACCCATATTACTATGCAACAACAATCGGGCGGACAAGAGATGAAGATGATGCGTTGGATGATGTACCTCATGCCACTGATGTTCCTCTTCTTCTTCAACGACTACGCTGCCGGCTTGAGTTACTACTATTTTGTCAGCTTGCTCTTCACCATTATCCAAACGATGATTTTCCGTTGGGCAGTAGATGACAAGAAGGTGTTGGCAGAGATGGAAGCGAATGCCAAGAAGAAAGGCACGCAGAAGAAATCAGGTTTTGCAGCGCGCCTTGAAGCTATGCAACGCGAACAACAACGCCTTGCACGCGAGCAAGCCAAAGCGCAGATGAAGAGATAATCCGATTAGGCGATTAGGCGAGAGGCGAGAAGGCGAGAGGCGAGAAGTAGCGGCACAGCCGCATATTACCAGCCTTTAACCTCTAACCTTTAACCTCTAACCTCTAATCTTTAAATTACAAGTATATGAAACAGATAATGATAATAACAGTCCTGTGCTCACTTGTGAGCATGGGACTGTTTGCTCAAAACGAAGCCGATACCCAATCGCCAATAACCAATAACCAATCGTCCGACAAATACACTTTCGGTGATTTCTTCGATGCATTGGATTTGCCTACGGTCTTAGGTGCAGGCATCACGCCTAATGGCATTGAAGGCGCAACGTTTAATTCGGCCATGCGCCTTGGTTGGCGCCATCACAAGAATTATGGTACGTTTGTGTATATCACCTACGATACGCATAGCAACACCTATGATTCGCTTAAAATACAGGGAAGCAATATCCGCACAGGCGAAGTATGGTATAATGAGATTGGTATGAGTGTGGGTTATCGTTTTCCTTTGGTAAAGGATATCAAAGCTTTCTATGAGAATCCTTATTTCCACCCATGGGACATTTATGTGAGTATCCAACCAGGTGTATCCATTGCTACGGTCAAGAACATAGAGGCGTACCACCCTACTCTCAACGATGCTGTGTCAAGCGATGTCGCGACAGAACCTACCTACGAGATGAAAAATATCGACCATGTAGTGCCTACCCTACGTTTCTCAGCGGGTGTAGAATGGTTTATTTTCCATAACTTTGCTGTTTTTGCGGAAGCTGCCTATACGCAGCACTTGATGCCTACTATCATTGAGCAAGCAGCTATTGATAAGGGTGAGATCAAACACCCATCAGGACCTATCACATTATCAATTGGTTTATCGCTATTCTTTAATTAAGATACTATATGCTATATTTTCATAAAAAAAGACTTCAAATCTGAAGTCTTTTTTTATGATTTACTTTATCTTCTGCGGCGTATCTCGTCGGATAGCAATTGATACACCTGACGCTGCTGCTCTGTGAGCAATGAAAGATGATGTTCCATCACATTCTCATCGCCTCGGCGTGCAGGACCAGTCTGCGCATCGCATGGAGAGAGCGTATGAATCTTAGCCGCCGTCTCCTCAATCAATGGCAACAACGCCTTGAATGGGATATGCGTGTGCTGCAACAACTCCGCTGCCATCGTGTACATCAGATTGGTGAAATTATTTGCAAACACACCTGCCACATGCAAACGCTCACGGTCGTGCTGCGAAGTCTCATACACACGACTTGTGATAGCCAACGCCAACGAATACACCGCACTGATATCATCTATCCCACGCGCCTCAAAGAATATAGGCACCGTGGAGAAGTCCTCTATCACACGCGACTTGCTGAATGTTTGGAAAGGATAAAACACCCCAGCATGCGGTTTGTCTTCACCAAAAACCGTGATGGGCATTGTACCCGAAGTATGAAGGTGCAATGATTTTTCTACGCCGACTACTTGCGCCACCACACTCGGTAACGCCTCATCACGGACAGCATATATATACACATTAGCCGCAGGCAATCGATCCAATCCCTCACGACTACTCACCATCTGACATGCTACACCTTTCTTGCGAAAAGCATAGTCCAAATTGGTGGCTACGTTGCCTTGTCCTATAATAACGATATTCATAGTTTAGGTTAGAGGTTAGAGGTTAGAGGCGAGAGGCAAGGACTTATAAAACTCGGTTACTGCGACGATACCGTTTTCCCATACCTCCAAGTCCATAGACTCGTTGGGCGAGTGAATGGCGTTCTTCTCCAATCCAAAGCCCATGAGAATCGTTTTCACACCCAAAATCTGCTCAAAACTGCTGATAATCGGAATACTACCACCACGGCGAGCAGCCAACGGACGTTTACCAAATGCTACTTCAAAGCCATGCTCCGCAGCCTTATATGCAGGAATATCTATCGGACATACATATCCCTGACCACCGTGCATTGGAGTCACTTTCACACGCACACCCTGTGGAGCAATGCTATTGATATAATCGATAAACGCTTGGCTCACTTTCTCATGATCTTGGTTAGCCACCAAACGGCAACTCACCTTAGCATACGCTTTGCTTGGCAAGACAGTCTTGCTTCCCTCGCCAGTGTATCCTCCCCATATTCCGCAGATATCAAACGACGGACGACATGAGTTACGCTCCAATGTAGAATAGCCTTCCTCACCAAAAGTAGTGTCAACATCTATTGCCTCGCAATAGGCTTTTTCAGAGAAAGGAATCTGCTTGATCATCTCACGCTCTGCCTCAGGAATTGGCAATACATCGTCATAAAAACCAGGAATAGTGATACGCCCTTTGTCATCTACGACCTTGGCAAGCATCTCGGTGAGGGCATTGATAGGGTTCTTCACTGCACCACCAAAGTGTCCGCTGTGCAAATCACGATTAGGACCTGTCACCTCAATCTCCCAATAAGCCAAACCACGCAGCCCCGTAGTGATAGAAGGCGTTTCTTTGCCTATCATAGAAGTGTCGCTCACGAGGATAATATCGCAAGCGAGCAGGTCGCGGTGCTCTTTGAGGAATGCATCCAGACTAGGACTACCTATCTCCTCTTCACCCTCGAAAATAAATTTCACGTGACAGTTCATCAAGCCATGCTTCACGAGGTACTCAAAGGCTTTTACCTGAATCATCGCCTGTCCTTTGTCGTCATCAGCGCCACGAGCATACAGACGACCATCACGTATATCTGGTTCCCAAGGATTGGAATGCCATAGGTCAAGTGGCTCTACAGGCATTACGTCGTAGTGGGAATAGACGAGGACGGTTGGGATATGGGCTATTGGCGATGGGCTATTGGCGATGGGTGAGTATTCTGCATAGACGAAGGGGTGTCCAGCGGATGGCATAATCTCTGCACGTTGTGCGCCTGCTGCAAGTAGGAGTTCACACCAACGCTCCGCACAACGGAGCATATCATCACGGTGAGTAGGTTGGCAGCTCACGCTAGGAATACGAATCAAACTCGCCCACTCCTCTAAGAAGCGAGCACGGTTGTCTGCAATGTAAGAACGAATCATATATAATTATGAATTTTGAATTATGTTTTTCAAAAAAAATTGCTGCACTGCCTCTTGACTCGAGAAAACTCCTAAAAACAGGATTTGAGGGGTACAGATCCTTTGTAATCTAACTACCTCATCGCTACGACAAAAGTCGGTCACCGCGTAGAGTATTAGCACGCCATTGGAAAGAGCACCTTTCTCGGAAAAAATTAATGTGTTGAGTTTTCCGGTTCCGGGCAATGCAACAATATGTTTAAGATCGCTTTGCGTATTTATCTTTGTTTATACTTCTTTACAAATTCTGTGCCAAAGTATAGAGGTTAAAGGCTATAGGTTAAAGGCAGGTAGTATGAGGCTTCGCCGCTACCTCTTGCCTTTCGCCTCATCGCCTTTCGCCTAAAATCTCCATGCCAAAGTAGCTACAATGCGATGCGTACGGGTACCGACATTCAATGGCAAAGATTGTGTCTCAGAAGCATACTGATGAAGCGTTTGCCAACGGTACTGATATGCCAACTGTGCAACAACCACATCGCTGCGATAACCCAAACCTACACTATAATACTGCGTAGCCGCCGTATAGCGATAATCAATATCCGTGCGTATCTCGTTGTAACCCAACATCCATATAGGATCATCCTTCGTGAATGATGACTCAAAAACATAACCAGCATTGATAAACAGTCCTCGAGTCACTTGCGCTTCGGCACCAACACGCAACGTATGTACGTCCTCCATCTCTGCCGAATGCGCATAGTCGTACTGCACAGCAATCAATCCCTCGTTGCCTATCTGTCCTGCCACACTCACACTCGTGCGGAGAGGCGACACCATCTCGGTGCTGACCACCCCACTCTCGGGAGTTAGCACATCATACTTTTGCCCATCTATAAGGCTATACATATCACCCTCCGTCTGCATAGATAGATTCATCATAGTAGGCGTTTGGAACGATACTCCCACACGCAAAGCTTGAATAGGTCTATATATCAATCCCACAGAACCATTCACGCCCACACCAGAGAGATGATACAATGATTTGAGTTCAGCGGAATTAACACGATCTGTTTCGTAATGCGAAGTGCGTTTGGTATAGGACAATGTGGGCACATTTAGGCTCAATCCTACATACCACTGATTGCTGATATTGCTCGCCCACGAGAGGGTATATTGGTCTGATGCACCCGTCTCAGAGACGGTGAGTGTACCGTCCTTCAATGCCACAGCAGGTTCCCATTTGTTATCATTTTGTGGATTGATGAGATATGCCTCGTAACCCAATATACTCAACCAACCTATCTCCACATCGCTCCAAGGTTTGTTTTGCAAACTCTCTTCCGACAGACCACCCATATCATTGGTGATATTGCAGATGGTTGTTGCCAGGCCTAAATCCTGCCCATTGACAACGACATCGCGGTTGTACGATGCCAAGCGATTGACCGAAAGCATGACATTGCTGTAAATCAATCCGCGCTGTTTGGTAGGGTTGCCCCATGCCCAAATAGCCGACACATGCGGTGCTGCGAAACGCGAACGAGTAGAAGACGATGCTGCGTTGTTTTGGGTAGTGCGTTGTGTAGTCTTGTCAGATGCATAATCCAAAGTTATTGCTATCTCACTACGACGATATAAACCCAAGCCTGCAGGGTTGTCCAATACAGCAGAAGGGTCACCACCAATAGCCGTCATCGCGCCACCCATACCCACGTAACGAGCGGTACCTATGATTTGGCGTTCGGCGAAGCGCTGAACGTCTTGGCTATAGGCAATAGGCAATAGGCAACAGACAAGGATTAATATGAGCAGGAAGCGTTTCATTTCTCTACTATGCGCATTACGACGGTATCAGGATATTGGGTAGTATCCTCCATAAAGATAAACTCACGTGCATTGCGATCATACACAGGCTCAGAGGGCACAATAGTGTCCATTGTGTGCCAATAGTAGGCATCGTCAATGTATAAGCTTACCCCACCCCTCCCTGAAGGGAGGGTGTTAGGCGATGAGGCGAGAGGCGACAAGGCGACAAGGCTCGGAACCAACAGTCCAACGGTTAATATGATTATGCAACGTTTCATGCGGATAGGGAAAGTAAGATCATTAAGGACTTTAAGGTCGCTACTGGGGGATTAGCAAAGAGTGTGCCAAACGCGCAATCAGTTGCGGAAGCCGATGATCTCGCGCACCTCGCGGATAGTCTTCTCTGCACTAGCAGCTGCTGCCTCAGCACCCTCGCGCGCTACTTTGGCAAGCAACTCATCGTTGCTCTTATACTCCAAGATACGTTCGCGGATTGGTGCGCAGAAAGCATTGATGTCTGCTGCCAATTGCTTCTTCATATCGCCATAACGGATAGCCATATTGTTGTACTGATCGTTGAAGTAATCGTAGGTGTCAGGGGTGGAAACGAGTTGCATGAGTGTGAAGAGGTTCTCAATAGGCTCAGGCTTCTCTTGGTTGAGCATAGTAGGTCCTGCATCGGTCACTGCGCGCATCACTTTCTTTTTGATGGTAGCCTCGTCGTCGCAAAGGTAAATAGCATTACCCTCGCTCTTACCCATCTTACCACTACCGTCCAATCCAGGCACCTTCACCGCTTTGGCATTGAAGTGGAAAGACTCAGGCTCTTTGAAGTACTCTACATCATAGATGCGGTTAAAACGGCGAGCGAACAAACGTGCCATCTCCATATTCTGCTCTTGGTCTTTACCCACAGGCACTTTGTCTGCTTTGTGCACAAGGATATCTGCCGCCATGAGCGATGGGTAGGTCAAGAGACCTGCATTCACGTTGTCAGGCTGCTTGCGCGCTTTCTCTTTGAACGAAGTCACGCGCTCCAACTCACCCAAGTAAGCGTTCATATTTAGGTAAAGATAGAGTTCAAGTACTTGCTTCACATCGCTTTGCACATAGATTGGTGCTTTCTGAGGGTCAATACCGCAAGCCAAGTATTCTGCCAAGATAGTGCGAACAGAAGTGCGTATATTTTCAGGTGTAGGGTGTGTAGTGAGCGAGTGCCAATCGGCAATGAAGAACATACAGTTGTACTCCTCTTGCATCTTCACAAAACTCTTCACTGCACCGAAATAATTACCGAGGTGCAAATTGCCCGTAGGGCGAATGCCACTAATTACTTTTTCCATTGTTTTACTTTTATTGTATGAATTTTGCGCAAAGGTACTACTTTTTTTGCGTATATGCAAGTTTTTTTGTACTTTTGCACACAAATTGAAAAATTCGTATGACTTTATCAGAATATATTGAGCAACATAGTTCGCCTGAAAGCCCAGTGCTGAAACAAATCACTCGCAGCACACACCTCGAAGTAATCAACCCTCGCATGCTGTCAGGACATGTGCAAGGGCGCGTGCTGAGCATGATTAGCCAGATGATTCGCCCTCAGCGTATATTGGAGTTAGGCACTTTCACGGGCTACTCCGCTTTGTGTTTGGCAGAAGGTCTGACCGACGACGGCCGACTCCTGACCATCGAGCACAACGATGAGATGGAAGAGAGTATCCGCCGCAACTTGGCTCTATCTCCATTGGGAGAGAAGATTGAGTTGGTGATTGGCGATGCGAAAGAGGCGATGAGGCGATTAGGTGATAAGGCGAGAGGCGAAAGGCGAGAGGCGAAAGGCGCGGAGTTGTTCGACCTCGTGTTTATCGATGCGGATAAGAAGGAGTACTGCGACTATTTGGACTTAGTGCTTCCGCTCGTGCGCGATGGCGGTTGGATTTTGGCGGACAACACCCTGTGGGACGGACATATCGTAGAGGCGGCATACGACAAAGATAAGCAGACACTCGCCCTGCGCGCTTTTAACGATAAAGTCGCACAAGACGAGCGATTGGAGAAAGTGATATTGCCACTGCGCGATGGACTGACGATTATTCGGGTTAGAGGTTAGAAGATAGGAGTTCGCCTACTACATAATTGCTGCCACCAATGAAGATGACGTCTTCCGCGGTGGCTGCTTTTTTAGCCGCCTCATACGCCTCTTGCACAGTAGAAAAGGCGGCGATTAGCGATTGGCGATTGGCGATTGGAGATTGGAGATTGGAGATTGGATGGAGTTTTAGCCAACGAGACAACAGTTCCTCCGCAGGCAAGGCACGCGAAGTGGCAGGTTGCGTGAAGTAGTACGTCGCTTCTTCGGGCAGAAGGCTCAACACGACATCAATATCCTTGTCGCCGACCATACCGAGAACGATGTGAAGGGATGGTGTAGAATTGTTTAGAGTGGTACGGAGTTGCTCCGCTACATAGCGTAGGCCATGCCCATTATGTCCTGTATCACAGATGGTTAGTGGCGATTGAGCAAGTATTTCCCATCTACCGCGCAGGCCTGTGAGCGTGCAAACCTCAGCAAAACCACGGGCGATAGCCTCTTTCGAGAGTTCCACCTGACAAATATTGCGCAGCACTTGCAATGCTACGAAAGCAGTCTGCTGATTCTTCTCTTGATAACTACCCAGCAATTGGCAGTCGGGTGCCTCTTTCTTGCGGCGCTTGCGCATATAACCGCACTGATCGGCAAACCACAGGCGACAATCCGTTGTCTCCAACCCCTCACCTAATATCTCACATACGCGCGCACGAGAGAGAAAAACCGCTTGCGTTTCGGCGTGTGTTTCCCCTATCACACAGGGCGTATATGGTTTCATGATACCCGCTTTCTCCCCAGCTATCTGCACGAGGGTATTGCCCAAAAACTCGGTATGGTCAATGCCGATGTTCGTAATCACGGAAAGGAGCGGAGCAAGGATATTCGTGCTATCCAATCGTCCTCCTAATCCCACTTCTATGACTGCTATATCCACCTGTTGCTCAGCGAAATACCAAAAAGCCAATGCCATAGTCGTTTCGAAGAACGATGGACGCAGTTCGTCTAGGAATGCCTGATTCTCTGCCACGAATTGTACCACTTTTTCTTCGGCAATCATCTCGCCCGATATACGGATTCGTTCCCGAAAATCCACCAAGTGTGGCGAGGTGAATAACCCCACCCTATACCCCTGTGCCTGCAACGCGGCGGCTATGAGATGCGAGGTCGAACCCTTACCGTTCGTTCCGGCTATATGCACCGTGCGCAACCGCTCGTGGGGATTGCCCAGGTGCGCCATAAGGCGATAGGTATTGTCCAATCCAGGTTTATAGGCAGATGCTCCTACTAAATGAAAAGCAGGTTGCGAAGAATAGAGATAGTCTATGGTTTGTTGATAAGTCATAATCGCTTTAAGTGTAAAGTTTTGAGTGTAAAGTGTAAAGTTTAAAGGTAAGGGAGAGCGGCTAAGCCGCATATTTCGTTCCTCTACACCTTACACCCTACACCTTACACCATATTTATGAAATTTCACGCAAAAGTACAAAAAGTTTTGCATATACGCAAAAAAAGTTGTACCTTTGCAGGAAATTTGTTAGAAACATGCAGTATTCCGTAGTACATTTGTCATACTCTTTTGCTGAATCATGGGAGCAAGACTTGTTGGAGCAAGCCTTGTGTGATATTGGCTTCGAGGTCTTTGACGGATCAGATGCTTATATCCAAACCAGCGTATTGGAAGCGAATCAGGAGGCACTGCAAGCGTTGATTGCCGATACCGAGGGGGTGGAGATAGTGGCTATTGAGCCATGCGAGGATATCAATTGGAACGCTCAGTGGGAGGCAGAGCACGAGATCGTGGAGTTGCCTTTGGGTGTGTGTATCACGCCGCATTGTGCATTTGGTGCGGGTCACCACGAGACAACTAGCATGATGATTGAACGACTCATAGAAGCACAGAAGAACGGATATTTTGCGCCAGAACGCAACGTATTGGATATGGGTTGTGGCACGGGTGTGTTGGGCATTATGGCCAAGAAATGCGGAGCGGCAAACGTAACTGCTGTGGATATTGATGATAAGAGTGTCGCTAACACGTTGGAGAACGCAGCCGATAACGATGTGCATATCGATGTACTTTTGGGTAGCACCCCACCCGAGGGGGAGTACCACCTCATACTTGCTAATATCCATCGCAATATCCTCATTGAGCAGATGCCGCTGTATGCGGCATATTTGAGAGCCGATGGCGAACTATGGTTGAGTGGATTCTATGCAGAAGATATACCTCATTTGGTGACAGCGGCTAAAGCAGTAGAACTACAACACGTAGCCACATACGAGCGTGGCGAATGGCAAATGATAAAATTATCAAAAAAGTAAATGAGTACTATTTGCGCCATATCAACGCCTTACGGCAGTGGAGGAATCGCTGTTGTACGTGTGAGCGGAGAGTCTGCTATTGCGATTGTGGACAAACTATTCTGCGGAAGAAAGTCGCTGACGGAGGCGAAAGCATACACCGTGCATTATGGAGAGATTAGGCGAGGAGGCGAAGAGGCGAGAGGCGAGATCCTTGATCAAGTGTTGGTTAGTGTGTTCCGTGCGCCCCATTCGTTCACGGGTGAAGATGTGGTGGAGATTGCTTGCCACGGCAGTATGTATATCCAGCAGACTTTGCTGCAATGGCTTGTTGATGCAGGTTGTCAGTTGGCAAAAGCGGGTGAGTTCACCCAACGCGCTTTCCTTAATGGTAAGATGGATTTGACCGAAGCCGAAGCCGTAGCCGACCTCATTGCCGCACAAACGAAAGCCGAAAAAGACTTGGCGCTCTGCCAGTTGCGTGGAGGTATATCTCAGGAGTTGGCGGCACTTAGAGAGCGATTGTTAACTTTCACGTCGCTTGTGGAGTTGGAGTTGGATTTTGCGGATCATGAAGAGTTGGAGTTTGCCGACCGTAGTGAGTTGTTTGCTTTGGCACAAGAGATTGATAATGCTATTGGCAAGTTAGTCGGCTCCTTCAAGACGGGCAATGCTATCAAGCAAGGTATTCCTGTAGCGATTATCGGAGCGCCCAACGTGGGTAAGTCCACCCTACTCAATGCGTTGTTGGGTGAGGAGCGCGCTATTGTGAGTGATATACAGGGAACCACGCGTGACACGGTGGAAGACACGTTGGTGTTAGACGGTATGTTGTTCCGTTTTATTGACACGGCAGGTATGCGCCAAACAGACGATCAAATCGAGAGTTTGGGTATTGAGCGTAGCCGCCAAGCGGCGCAGAAAGCAGCAGTGCTTATCCATCTGCAAGACGTGTCCAACCCTACGGATATCTTGTCTGAATTAGATGATATTAGCGAAAAAAAGGTGATACAAGTACTAAATAAGGTGGACTTAATCGCCAATAGCCCATCGCCAATAGCCGATAACCCATCGCACATCGCGATTTCCGCCAAGAGTGGCAACGTAGAGGTATTGAAGCACCAATTAGTCACTTTTGCTCGCGAGCAGTATGACACGCGCAATGCGGTGACTATCAGTAACACTCGTCACTACGAGGCGTTGGTGCGTGCGCAGGGGGCTATCCTACGCGTACAAGAAGGACTGCAAATGCAGATTAGCGGCGAGTTCCTCAGCATGGACTTGCAAGACTGCCTTTCTGCCCTCGGCGAAATAACAGGCCAAATTACCTCACAGGAAGTGCTTAATAATATATTTGGTAAGTTCTGTATCGGGAAATAGACCGCGCTGAAGCGCTGAGAGAAGAGAGACCGCCTTCGGCTGAGAGACCGCCACTCCGTGGCTGAGAGATACCAGAGTCTAACAGCAAAGCGGTCTAACAGCGAAGCGATCTAACATCTAACAACGAAGTGATCTAACAACGGAGTGATCTAATTTATGGCTGAAGAAATCATACCAACCAGTTCATACAACGACGATAACATCGTCCACCTGGATGACCGCGAGCATATTCGTCGTCGTCCTGGTATGTATATAGGTAAACTGGGTGACGGTAAGCACGACGATGATGGTATCTATGTGCTTATCAAGGAGACCATTGATAACTCTATCGATGAGTTCCGCATGAATGAGGGTAAGGTGATAGAGGTCAGTGTGCGTCCTTATACCGATGAAACGGGCTATTCGGGTGAGATTGTCCGTGTGCGCGACTATGGTCGAGGCATACCATTAGGCAAGATGGTGGAGGCAGTCTCGCTGCTCAATACGGGTGGTAAGTATGACACCAAGGCCTTCAAGAAGTCCGTCGGCTTGAATGGCGTGGGTACCAAGGCCGTCAATGCACTCAGTTGGAAGTTCACCGTGCAGAGTTTCCGTGACGGCAAGACCCGCTGCGCGGAGTTTCGTCAAGGCCACCTTATCTCGGATACCGAAGTACAAGACTATGCAGGCACCGAGAAACGCGGTACCTGCATAGAGTTCGTGCCGGATAATAGCAGAGGGCTATTCGAGAACTATCACTTCCGTGATGAGTTTATCGAGACCATGATGCGCAACTATGCCTATCTCAATACAGGACTAACACTCGTCTATAATGGCAAGAAATACGCATCTAAGAATGGTCTCTTTGACCTGCTGACCGATAATATGACCGTTGAGCCTCTCTATCCTATCATTCACCTCAAGGGCGAGGATATAGAGATTGCGCTCACCCATACCAATCAATCGGGCGAGGAATACCATTCCTTTGTCAATGGTCAGCATACTATCCAAGGTGGTACGCATCAAGTGGCATTCCGCGAAGCGATTGCCCGCACAATCAAAGAGTTCTTTAGCAAAAATCAAGAGTATAGCGATATCCGCAATGGTGTAGTAGGTGCTATTGCCATCAATGTGTCGGAGCCCGTTTTTGAGAGTCAAACAAAAGTGAAACTGGGTTCCAAAGACATGTCGCCCGAAGGTGGATTGTCGGTCAATAAGTTTGTTGGCGACTTTATCAAGCAGCAGCTGGATAACCACTTGCATAAGAATCCTGAACTGGTGGAGGTGATGCTCCAGAAGATTCAAGAGTCTGAGAAGGAGCGCAAGGCTATCGCTGGTGTCACTAAGGCAGCACGCGAAAGAGCGAAAAAGAACCTCTTGAACAATCCTAAACTCCGCGACTGTCAAGTACACTATAACGATGCTAAACCGACCAAGTCAGCCAAAGATGCGGATGATGATTTGCGTCAGGAGAGTAGTATTTTTATCACCGAGGGTCTTTCCGCTTCTGGATCCATCACCAAGAGTCGCGATGTGCGCACCCAAGCAGTGTTCTCGCTGCGTGGTAAACCGCTTAACTCTTTCGGTTTGAGCAAATCGGTCGTGTATGAGAACGAAGAGTTCAACTGCCTGCAATCGGCTCTCAATATCGAAGACGGTTTGGATGAGCTTCGCTACAATAAAGTTATTATTGCTACCGATGCCGACGTGGACGGTATGCACATTCGCCTATTGATGCTCACGTTCTTCCTCCAGTTCTTCCCCGATCTGGTTAAGAAGGGGCATGTCTATATCCTCCAAACACCACTTTTCCGCGTGAAAAACAAGAAGGAGACGCGCTATTGCTACTCCGAGGAGGAACGCTTGCAAGCCATTGAGGCGCTCAAACCCAATCCCGAGATTACCCGATTCAAAGGTCTTGGTGAGATCAGTCCTGATGAGTTTAAGGGCTTTATTGGCAAGGAGATACGCCTCGATCAGGTAACACTGCGCAAGGAGGATGCCGTGAAGGATCTCTTGAACTTCTATATGGGTAAGAATACTTCCGAACGTCAGAATTTTATCATTAATAACCTTGTCGTAGAAGAAGATGTGGAGTAGTATTTTACCTTTGATACTCTTTGTGGCTCTCGGCATAGCTATCTTGATCATCTTTGAGGTGCGTGCAAGAAAACAGAACAATGTGCCTACCCCTGACCCCTCCCTAAAAGGAGGGGAGAGTGGCGATGCTCAACAGTCCTTCCCTTCAGGGGAGGATGTAGGAGAGGCTACTGACGATGGTTGCTGTGGCGAACACTTGGTATGCGAGCGCGAAACGCTTTTGCAAACCAATGCCAAAGTGGAGTACTACGATGATGAAGAATTAGATACGCTCATAGGTATTGCTGCGGAAGATTATACCGATGAGCAGTATCAAATGATACGCAACGTGTTTGATACACTGCAAAGCAAAGATGTTCCGGGCTGGGTGCGCAGTATTCAGTTGCGCAATATTCAGTTACCGCTTGATATTCGTGAAGAGGCTTTGCTCATCGTGGTAGAGCGACGAAACGCATAAATTCCTATAATTGTTATCACTATACTGACGACACCCAACCATAGGGTGTCGTTTGTGCCTATAGCATCTACCTGCTCCATATCCCAATCTGCTCGTAAGGCCAAGAAATAGAGCAACACTGCCATAGCATTGTTGGTGAAGTGCATCAGTATAGGTATCCATAGACTGCCTGTCCACCATAGTGTGTAGCCGAACATAGCACCCATCACCATACGGGGGATAAAACCATAAAACTGAAAATGAATAGCCGAGAATAGTATCGCAGAACACCATATAGCGAGGTGTGAGTTTGTCTTTGCTTTCAGGAGTTGTTGCAGCGTTCCACGGAATGTCAGTTCTTCTGCTACTGCAGGCAGTACTGCCATGAGCAAGAGATTAATAATCAGTCCACCCAATGTGGTTACATTCAGAAATTGTTCGGTCAGCACTTTGGCGTTTTCTTCTTGCACTTTCATCCACTGCTCCAATGGTTCCAAGAAAGCAGGAAGTGTCATTTGTTGATTGAGATGGCTGAGCAAATTGATTCCAGGTAGAGCTATCAACATGATACCGATAGCTAGGATAATTTGTTTACTCTTATCTTGAAGAGTAGGGAGTTTAGGAGTCGCTAACTGCAACCATTGTAGCGGTTGTTCGCTCCATAGATACGCCATACACAAGGGTGGAAGCAAGAAGATGGCAGTTGTTTGAATCAGTTGGAGCCATTTGAGCGAAGTCGTAGTGAGAGGCTGTGGAAATAACATTATACACCCCATAGCAATAATGCTCAAGAAGAATATACATCCCAACCATTGAAAAATCTTCATCGCCATACGCGATTGCTCATATTTACCTCTAAGTGCCATAATCGAGTTATTTTATTAGTGAAGCAAAGTCCTATAAAAGCAAACATAACCACCTCGTATAGAAGTGGTTATTTCGTTTTGTCGGGATGACAAGATTTGAACTTGCGACCTCCGGTCCCCCAGACCGTTGCGCTACCGGGCTGCGCCACATCCCGCTTCGTCGGAATAGGTTTGCAAGAAGAAACTCGCCTTGCGAGTTTGGCTTGCCGCCATTCCTCCTCTTAAATCGAAAGTAACTTTCGATTTGGTTTTTGCTATTCGGATTTATAAACGAGCTATATATCCTTAACGCGAGTGCAAAGGTACTGCTTTTTTTTGATATATACAAAAAAATCGCACTTAGAGTGCGATTTTTTCTTATAGAATACGACTTTTTATTAATATGCAATAGCAAAAATCACGCGTTGACTACTTGGTTTACCTGTGTAGATACAGTTGCCAGGAGTCTTGTCGCCCTCCAAAGGAATACAGCGAATAGTAGCTTTGGTCTCTGCTTTGATCTTCTCTTCAGTCTCCGCAGTACCATCCCAGTGGCAAAGCAAGAAGCCTGGTTTCTTGATCTCCTCTTTGAACTCCTCCCATGTGTTTACCTCACGGGTGTTCTCAAGGCGGAAGTTCAATGCTTTTTGATAGATATTTTCTTGAATCTCCTTAAGCAATGTTTGGATAGTCTCTACAATACCATCAAATGCCACAGTCTCTTTGGTCAATGTATCACGACGAGCCAACTCTACGGTACCATTCTCCAAATCACGACCACCCATAGCGATGCGCAAAGGTACACCCTTAAGCTCGTATTCTGCAAACTTGAAGCCAGGAGTTGCTTTGTCGCTTGCATCCACTTGTACGCGGATACCGAGTTTCTTCAGTTCGTCAGCCAATGGATTGAGTTTAGCCATCAACTCGTCTAGTTGCTCTTGCTTCTTGAAGATAGGTACGATAACCACTTGAGTAGGCGCAAGGTTTGGAGGAAGAACAAGACCATTATCGTCAGAGTGAGTCATGATGAGCGCACCCATAAGACGAGTAGAAACGCCCCATGAAGTAGCCCAAACATACTCAAACTTATTCTCTTTGTTGAGGAAAGTCACGTCAAATGATTTAGCGAAGTTTTGACCCAAGAAGTGGCTAGTACCTGCTTGGAGTGCCTTACCATCTTGCATCATTGCCTCAATGGAATAAGTATTCAAAGCACCTGCAAAGCGCTCGTTAGGAGATTTTACACCCTTTACAACTGGAATAGCCATCACTTTCTCGGCGAAGTCAGCATATACGTCCAGCATAGTAGCTGCGTAGTTCTCTGCCTCTTCCTTGGTAGCGTGTGCGGTGTGACCCTCTTGCCAGAGGAACTCTGCTGTGCGCAAGAAAAGACGTGTACGCATCTCCCAACGCATCACGTTGCACCATTGGTTGCAGAGGATAGGTAGATCGCGGTAAGATGAAATCCAGTTTTTATAGGTGGACCAAATAATAGTCTCAGAAGTAGGGCGGATGATCAATTCTTCTTCAAGGCGTGCTTTAGGATCAACTACGACACCTTTGCCCTCTGGATCGTTCATTAGACGGTGGTGGGTAACCACGGCGCACTCCTTGGCAAAACCCTCTACGTGCTCTGCCTCGCGACTAAGGAATGATTTAGGAATAAGGAGAGGGAAGTATGCGTTCTTCACACCGTTCTCTTTGAAACGACGATCCAATTCTGCTTGAATCGTTTCCCAAATAGCATAACCGTATGGTTTGATCACCATACATCCACGCACAGCTGACTGCTCAGCTAAGTCTGCTTTTACTACTAATTCGTTGTACCACTTCGAGTAATCTGTAGCTCGAGGGGTGAGTTTTTGAAAACTTGCCATTATGTGTTGTGTTGTATTGTTTAGCGTTGTATAGTATTGTATAGTATTGTATAGGGTGGTTAGCGGAGGGGGTAGTTCTTGCGCAGTTGTTCGAACTGTTCAGGGTGGGCTTTCAGTTGGTCGGAAATGCGTTTGAGCCAACCGGATTTTGAATCACCGTGCAAAGGTACTACTTTTTTGTTGATTGACAAAATCGGAAGCGAGAAAAATTTGCAAAAAGCCTCTAAACACATCTCACTGGCCCGCATTTTGCCTTCAATAGAGTATCCAGCTATATGGAATGAAGCCAAATCCACCTTTTGTAGTAAGGCACGATTAATGGTTGGTTCGCCTTCCCAGCAGTCAATGGCAATACCCCCTTTCTCCTCCTTCGAAGGGAAAGTAGATATATGCGCTAGGAGTGCTTGCTCATCGATGATTCCACCACGAGCGGCATTGATAATGAGCGCATCGGGTTTGCAAAGGCGAAGGACGTCTGCATCGCCAAGATGGTACGTGGGATATGCTCCATCGTGAGTCAAAGGCGTATGAAACGTAAGCACATCGCATAGAGGCGCTATCTCCTGAAGCGATGCTCCAATGCCCAATGGTGGGTCGGAGAGCAATACACGGTAGCCTTTTTTATTTGCCATTTGTGCCACTAACTTGCCTACATGCCCATAGCCGACAATGCCTACCGTTAGTGCCTTTTTGCCCGATTTCATCGTTGAGATAGCTTCTTCTACATAGTCGCATACTGCCTGTGCGTTGCAACCTGGACAAGACACCCAGCGTACGCCTGCTTGATTACAGTAGTCTTGGTTGATATGGTCATAACCAATAGTAGCAGTGGCAACAAAGCGCACCTTACTGCCTTCGATCAACTCCTTATCTATTCGCGTGCGCGTGCGAACTATGAGTGCATCTGCATCTCTCACAGTATCAGGAGTTATTTCTTCGGGTAAGAGGTATAAAACTTGCGCGTATGGTTCAATCACCCCCTCTAAGAATGGTATGCCTTTATCAATGACTACTTGCATTACTTAGTATTGAATATTGTCAATCAAGCGAACAGGACCGCAGAATACTGTTACACAACCTACGGCATTTTCCCAGTTCTCGGTGGGTTGCAATGTGCTCTTATCAACAATAGCGTAGTACTCCACTTCTAGTCCGTCAACGGCATTGATGGTGTCTATTACGCGTTGTTGTACGGTTGCTACAGTATCCGTTTTTGCCCATTTCATCGAATTTATTAGGGTTTCAGAAATGGCTACGGCTATCTGTTTTTCCTCGTCAGACAAACGCTCGTTGCGGCTACTCATTGCTAATCCACTCTGTTCGCGTACGATAGGACAACCGATGATCTGTATATCTTTGAACTGGTGCGCCAATGCAGAACGCTCAACCATATAGCGGATGATAGCCAACTGTTGGAAGTCCTTTTCGCCGAAATAGGCGCGAGTAGGTTGTACCAACTCGAATAATCGGCTCACCACTTGCACCACGCCGTTGAAGTGTCCGGGGCGCATTTTACCCTCCATGACCTCGTCCAATCCGTCAAAGTCAAATGTGAAAGGTGCTGCCATCTCTTCTGCACTATACATCTCATCTGGAGAGGGTGCAAAAACAAAATGCACGCCCAACGACTCCAATAATGCGGCATCTTTTTCTAATGTGCGTGGGTATTTTTGTAGATCTTCTGCATTGTTGAATTGTGTAGGATTGACAAATACGCTCACGAAACACACTTCGTTCTCTGAGCAAGCGCGACGAATCAACGAAGCGTGGCCTTCATGCAGGGCACCCATAGTTGGAACAAAGCCAATTGTTTTTCCCTGTCTAATGCATGCTGCTGCTTGACGGGTCAGTTCTGATTTTGTAGTAATAATTTGCATATATTATGATAGAAATTGTGCTATGTTTCGCAAAAAAGTTTGCAAAGGTACAACAAATAAGGGAAAAAAGAAAATTTTTTCGCAAAAAATTATGTAATATCAATTTTTTTTTGTACCTTTGTAGCGGCAAATAATACCGTTTTAAAAAATACTACTATTATGAAAGAGCCCAAACGTATTTTATTTGTTTCGCAGCAGATATATCCATACTTGGATATAGAGACTCCTATACGCATGCGAAACCGTCAATTGCCTGAATATTTTCAGTCCAAAGGTTTTGAGACTCGTACATTCATGCCTAAGTTTGGTGAGATTAACGAACGTCGCAATCAGTTGCATGAAGTGATTCGTTTGTCGGGCATAAACATTATTATTGCAGATACAGACCATCCTTTGCTCATCAAGGTAGCAAGTGTGCAGTCAGCTCGTATTCAAATCTATTTTATTGATAACGATGACTATTTCCATCGTAGAAAAGGATTGGCTGATGAGCAGGGTGTAGAGTTTAAGGATAACGATGAGCGTTGTATCTTCTTTGCGCGCGGTGTGTTGGAGACCGTGAAGAAGTTGCGTTGGACACCAGATATCATTTATTGCTCGGGTTGGATGTCTGCTTTGGTGCCATTGTATGTGAAGAAAGCATACGCAGACACTCCTTTCTTTGAGAAAACAAAGTTGGTATTGTCGTTGGATAATGAGGAATATCAACAACCTTTCGGCTCAAAGTTTGCGGAGAAACTGATAGTGGACGGCATGTTGCAGAGTGATGTGCGCAGTATTTCTGGATTGCCTGTTGGATATGAAGACTTGATGCGTCTGGCTATTGATCACTCCGATGCGGTGGTGTTGGATGCGCCAGGAGTGAATAATCGCCTTTGCAATTATTTGCATAATACGGGAAAAGTGGTTCTGCCATATTCCGAAGAAGATAACAAAGCTGAGTTTATGGCTTTGTGTAATAGTTTGTGTGAAAAAGAATGAAAAGAGTAAATAGTATTTATATTTTTCTCCTTGCTTTGGTAGCAGGATTTTGGAGTTGTCAAACAGATGTGATAGATGCCGGTGCTTCTGCATTGGATAAGGGAGACCAAATTCGTGTGAAAGCAGATACCTTCTCGGTAAGTTCTGCGTTGAAGAAGAGTACATCCATTAGTTTATCGCCTGACTCATTCTTGTTGGGTGAATGTGACACGCACTATGGTACTATCAAGGCTGATTTGCTTACTCAAATGGTATGTCCTGTGGGGTATGAGTATCCAGATACAATCACGATAGCTGGTCAACCATTCGCTACAAATCCTACGGTAGATTCTATGTGCTTGTATCTCTACTATGAGAATTGGTATGGTGATGGTATGTCGCCATTGGGTATCACTGTCCATGAAATGGATCGTGCGACGTTGGATTACGACACCCGCTATCCTAATGATACATCATTGGCTTCTTTCTGCAGTCTGGATGATTCTACTCGTATTTCGGAACAGATGCGCATTGTATATGCTCAACAACCTACCGACTCGGCATATATCTCGGATAGTTATTATATCCCATGTATTCGTGTGAAGTTGTCGGATGAGTTTGCTCAGCGCTTCTTTGCTATCAAGGATTTCTCTTCGCAAGAGGCCTTTAATGAGGCGTTCAAAGGGTTGTATATATCTACTGCTTTTGGTGGAAGCACCGTGTTGTATGTTAAGGAGATTAGTATGGCCGTGTTCTATCACTTCTCTTATCCTCGTGCGGAAAACGTGGATTCAGTAGTCAATGATATCAAGATGTTTTACGTCAATTCAGAGGTTCGCCAGATTAATCGATATATGTATCCAGACCGTGATGATGTGTTGAATACATTGCAACAGTCGGATATGAATTATGTGATTTCACCTGCAAATATTTATACACGTTTGTCGGTAGATGTAGATTCTGTATTCAATCGTATCACCCAGCAGTTGGGTGAGTCTGATGATTATCGAGTGTATATGAACCGTGCTAATCTGACGGTAGATGTGCTCTATGAGGAGCCATCGTCTGAGCGTCCACGTGACCAGTGGGATTTGCCTGCTAGTTATATGTTGTTGATGATAGAGGATAAGATGGAGCGTTTCTTTGCCAAGAATGAGTTGCCATCGGATACTACAGCTATCTTGGCTTCGCTTTCGACAAGTGTGGACTCTTTGTCTAATGTGTCCTATTATTATTCCTACGATTTGTCCGGTTTGTTCACGCATTTGCTTCGCCAAAATCAACGCCCAGATAAGTTGAATTTTATGCTCGTGCCTGTATCGGTGAAGACCGAATCGTCTTCTACTTCCATATTATCGGTAAAACCTATGCAGACTATCTCTGCCACCCATATACGTTCGGCTGAGGATAGTGCTTATCCTATGGATATCGAGATGTTGTATTCGGGATTCAACAATCCTCGCTAATGCAATAGAGGTTTATTATAAGAAGAGAGGGTGTGTCATATGACACACCCTCTTCTTTTATCGTAGATAAACTATCTTATCCGATCAATGCTTGGTAAGCAGCGGCATCAAGCAGAGTATCTAATTCTGCAGGGTCTGCCACTTGAATCTTAATCATCCAGCCTTCTCCGTATGGGTCATTGTTTACCAACTCTGGTTGATCATTGATTGTCTCATTCACTTCGAGTACTTCACCTGTTACAGGCATGTTCAAGTCACTTACGGTTTTTACAGCTTCTACAGAGCCGAAAACTTCGTTTTGGTTAACGGTCTCGCCTTCTGTGTTGATGTCCACAAACACAATCTCGCCTAACTCAGATTGTGCATAATCCGTAATACCTACGTATGCTACATCACCTTCTACACGAATCCACTCGTGCTCTTTGGTGTAGCGCAATTCTGCTGGAATATTCATAATAATATAGTTTATAATGTTTGTATGTGTCTATTATTTGCCTTGGTCACCCAATACGCTCATTGCGCAACGGAAGCCAATAGTGCTTGAAGCTTTGCTTTGATCCAAATAGCGTCGAGTAGTAGGGTTAAGCCAATAGATACGGTCGTTCCATGAACCACCTTTATATACGCGCGCGTTGTTGGTGATTTGTGGTGCCAAAATATCTGTAGGATCAAACTTCACTGTCATCATTTGCTCTTCGGTCAATCCAGTGGTATCCAATGGATAATCGGTATCCAGGCGAGAGGTGAGGTCACCATCTTTGTAGTTGCGTTTGTCATTAGCAGCTGTGTGCTCTATTGCTAAGCAACCGGTTGCGGTAAGACTGTCGCGAATGACGGTGGTATATACGTTTCCGCGATATGGGTTATACTCTGCCATTACGCCAAAAGATGTCTCGCGATATACGTCTAGTACCCATTCGTTCACATTGCCTGCCATATTGTACAGACCAAAGTCGTTAGCTGCAAAAGCATCTACTGGGGCGGTAATTACGTAGCCATCGTTAGGTGCGCCTGCAATGCCCATCAAGTCGCCTCGACCGCGTACAAAGTTAGCCATCATCTGACCTTTGCTCTTTTTGCTGAGATCACGAGGGTGAAGACCTGACCATGGGTAGATTTTTCCGTCTGTAGGACTGCCGTAGTTATCATCATCTGCTATAGGAGCAAATGCTGCATACTCCCATTCTGCCTCAGTAGGCAAGCGATAACCTGTTACCAACACACCATCTGAGCTAGTGATTTTGCGATTATTACCATGGGCATCTTTACGAGCTCCTTTGCCTTGGGTTGGGTTATATTTGTTGTCAGTCAAGTACTTTTCTGTATTAAATACAAACTGATCTCTTACCCATATATATGGCAGACGATACATAGTTACCATAGACTCACCGCCTTCTGCAGAAGCTACTTCTGTTCCTTCGTAGCCAGATGCCTTAGCGATAGAGTAAGGTACTTCTACTGCTACTTTGTCGTATTTCGCATACTCAGGATGATCTGCGTTACGTTTGAGGAAATCGTCTATCTCTTGCTCGTTCATGTATCTGTTTGGTCCTATTTTGTCGTATGGGAATGGGGTGAGGTACTTACCTTCCACCATTAAACGCTCATTTACGCGGTCGGTGCGCCATTGGCAGTATGCCATGGCTTGATCCCAACTCACGCCCACTACTGGGTAGAAACTGTAAGCAGGGTGACGGAAATAGCTATCCACGTATGGCTCATTGTATGCCATCTCGTTGCGCCATACCAATGTGTCAGGGATAGTAGCCTCTACGATGGCTTCGTTGTACTGACCAAAAACGTAGCTCATCCAATCCACATATTCGCGCCAACCCAAGTTGGTTACTTCGTATTTGTCCATATAGAATGAACTTACGGTCAATGTACGGCGCTCGCTGTTGTGTGGAGCGGTGATGAACTCGTCCATCTGACCAATAGTAAACGAACCGCCAGGAATCATCAGCATACCCGGAGGGGTGATGGTGGTATTACCCTCATACGCTTGGAAGTTAGTGGTCTTGTGGTCGAAGTTCTTTGCGCCTGTCCAAAACGACTTCTCAGTGCTTAGTTCTCTTGTTTGGCATGCGCTGAAAATGGCCACCAAACTTAAAAGTACAATTTTCGTTGTTGTATTCATAATTTTTGCAAAAATAGATTCACTTTTTATTTCAGCCTGCAAAGTTACAAAAAAAAACTCAAATGACCTAAAAAACATGTAAAAAAGTAAAGAAAAACCTTTTTTTCCAAAAAAAACGCACTTTTTTCGTACTCTTTTTGTTAAAAAATTGGTGTAATCCCAATATTTTTTGTAATTTTGCAGGTCAAATGGAAATGTCGCTTCTTTTACGCAATCAATTGATGAGTTTGTCGCGTCCTCGTGTGATGGCTATCATCAATTTTTCGCCCGATAGTTTTTATACGTCGTGCGATGTTTCGCGTGAGGCAGATATATTGTCCTATGTAGAGGGTGTATTGCAGTCGGGTGCTGATATTTTGGACTTAGGGGCATGTTCCACGCGTCCTGATTCTACTCCGGTGGATGCTGCCACTGAGTGGCGACTCCTTTGTCAGGGATTGGATATGATTCGCCACCATTGGCCCCAGGTGCCTATCTCTGTGGATACCTTTCGTGCAGAGGTTGCAGAGCAGGCGATAGCTCATGGGGCGGATATGATTAATGATGTGTCGGGTGCGAAGGCAGATCCCGTGATGTGGGATATTGCGGCGAAGAATCGTGTGCCGTATGTCCTTACGCATGCGCAACGAATGCAGGAGCCTGCTATGGTGGATGTCTTGCATTTCTTGGAGCAGTATGTGGATAGGATTCATCGTTGTGGCGTGGCGGATGTGGTTGTGGATCCGGGTTTTGGTTTTGGAAAGACGATAGAGCAGAATTATGCGCTCCTCAAGCAATTGGATGTGTTGCAAGTGCTGAATGTTCCTCTATTGGTAGGTGTGTCGCGTAAGTCAATGTTGTATAAGCCTTTGCGTACTACCCCTGATAATGTGTTAGCGGCTACTGTGGCGGCAAATACGTTGGCGTTAGAGCGTGGAGCGAATATCTTGCGTGTTCATGATGTGGCGGCAGCAACTCAGGCGATACAAATCCACCAGTTGACACACACATAACCCCTGCCTTTACACTTTACACTTTACACTTTAGACTCTACACTCTACACTATAAACGAATAAACAACAAACCAAAGATATGTACATCGGAATAAAAGATATCATTGACATTCTCATGGTAGCCACCATCTTGTTTGGTGGATATCAACTCTTGCGTAAGTCGGGAGCCAGCAATCTCTTTTGGGGCATTTTAGCCTTTGTGTTGACGTGGATGTTGGTTAGTTATGTGTTCGATTTAGAGCTTACAGGTGCACTTTTTGAGCGTTTTATGAGTGTAGGTGCTGTGGCGTTGGTGATTATTTTCCAGACCGAGATACGTTCTTTTTTCTATGGTATAGGTGCGCGATTCAATATGGAGCGTATCCGTCGCCATTGGTCAAAGACACGTAATGTGGCTACGGCGCAACGCCAGATCGATAGTATTGTGTTGGCTTGTTCGCATTTGTCGGCATCTAAGACGGGTGCGCTGATTGTTATTACGAATCAGCAGGGACTGACTGAGTATGCGGATACGGGAGAGATTGTAGATGCTGCCATATCGGTACGTATCATTGAGAATATCTTCTTCAAGAATACGCCTCTGCACGATGGTGCTATGATTATTTCTGCAGGACGTATTCATGCTGCGGCGTGTATATTGCCCGTGTCCAAACGTCAGGACTTGCCTAAGTCATACGGATTGCGCCATCGTGCTGCATTGGGATTGACAGAGAAGACCGATGCGTTGGCCATTGTGGTGTCTGAGGAGACGGGTAATATCTCTGTGGCGCAGGGCGACAAGATTAAGTCTGTTACTACTAATGAGTTGGAGAATGTGTATCTCGCTCCTGCTTTCGGCATCACTGAACCGGCCAAATCCCCCATCACTAAATCGTAAATAAATAGTAAATAGTAAAATAGTAAATCATTATGTCTTTTCAACGCACACTTGTAACTACAGCCCTTCCATACGCCAATGGTCCTGTGCATATCGGACACTTGGCAGGCGTGTATGTACCAGCTGACATTTATGTTCGTTACCTCCGTCTCAAAGGTGAGAATGTCCTTTTTGTAGGTGGTAGTGATGAGCATGGTGTACCTGTTACTATTCGCGCGCGCAAAGAGGGTATCACTACGCAAGAGGTGGTAGATCGCTACCACAAAATCATCAAGGACTCTTTTGAGGGTTTTGGTATCACGTTTGATGTCTATTCGCGTACTACGAGCGCAACGCATCACCAATTGGCATCAGACTTTTTTAGAAAATTGTACGACAATGGTAAGTTTGTCGAGCAAACATCGGAGCAGTTCTATGATCCTGAGACTCAGGAGTTTTTGACTGACCGTAATATCCGTGGTGAGTGCCCTCGTTGTCACGCTGCTGGTGCGTATGGAGACCAATGTGAGAAGTGTGGTGCGACTCTCTCTCCAGATGAGTTGATTAATCCTTATAATGCTATCAACGGCAATCCGCTTACTAAGAAAGAAACCAAGCACTGGTATCTTCCTCTTGATCAATACCAACAATGGTTGGAGGAGTGGATTCTGCAAGAGCATAAAGAGTGGCGTCCAAATGTATATGGACAATGTAAGTCTTGGCTTGATGGTGGTCTGCGTCCTCGCGCTGTGACGCGTGATCTTGATTGGGGTATCCCTGTGCCAGTAGAGGGTGCGGAGGGCAAAGTGCTCTATGTGTGGTTTGATGCTCCTATTGGATATATCTCGAATACCAAGGAGTTGTGCGATGCACAACCCGAGCAGTTTGGTCAATGGGAGACATGGTGGAAAGACCCTTCTACTCGTCTTATTCATTTTATTGGTAAGGATAATATCGTTTTCCACTGCATTGTTTTCCCAACGATGTTGAAGGCAGAGGGTAGCTATATCGTGCCAGACAATGTACCTTCTAACGAGTTCCTCAATTTGGAGGGTGACAAGATCTCTACTTCGCGTAACTGGGCTGTTTGGCTCAATGAGTATTTGGTGGATTTCCCAGGCAAGCAAGATGTGTTGCGCTATGTGTTGACAGCCAATGCGCCTGAGACCAAGGATAATGATTTCACATGGTTGGATTTCCAAGCGCGCAATAATAATGAGCTTGTGGCTATCTATGGTAACTTTGTGAACCGCGCTTTGGTGCTGACGAAGAAGTATTTTGATGGCAAGGTACCTGCTGCGGGTTGCTTCAACGAGTATGACCAAGCGACTATTGCTGAGTTCCAAAACGTGAAGGCAGAGGTAGAGAAACTGCTCAATGACTTCCGCTTCCGCGATGCGCAGAAGGAGGCGATGAACCTTGCGCGTATTGGTAATAAGTACTTGGCAGATACTGAGCCTTGGAAGGTAGCTAAGACTGATATGGAGCGTACTGCTACTGTGCTTCATTTGGCGTTGCAAATCGCTGCTAATCTGAGTATTGCGTTTGAACCATTCTTGCCATTCTCATCGGCTAAGCTGCGTGAGATGCTTTCGATGACGGAACTCAAGTGGGAGGAACTCGGCAATATCAACCTCTTGCAAGAAGGTCAAGCGTTGGGCGAGGTGAGTCTGCTCTTTGAGAAGATAGAGGATGCTACTATCCAAGCGCAGTTGGACCGTTTGGCTTCTATCAAAGCTGCTAATGAGGAGGCAGAGAAGCAAGAGGCTCTCAAGAATTGGAAGCCTGTGGAGATTAAGGAGAATACCAATATCGATGAGTTTGCTAAGATGGATATCCGCGTGGCAACGGTGTTGGATTGCCAACCAGTGAAGAAGTCTGATCGTCTGTTGCAGTTCCGTTTGGATGATGGTATGGGTGGCCGCACTATTTTGTCGGGTATTGCACAAAGCTATCCTGATCCATCGGTGTTGGTTGGTAAACAGGTATTGTTTATTGCCAATTTCCCACCTCGCAAGATGATGGGCGTGGAGTCGCAGGGTATGATTCTCTCGGCTGTGGATGCGGATGGCAAGTTGGTGGTAACAACAGTGACTGCACCAGTCAAGAATGGTAGCCAAGTAGGTTAAATTCGAAGCAGTCAATATTTATTTCGGATAGGCACAGATATTTTGTATCTGTGTCTATTTTGGTTCTTCGACAATTTAGTTGAAATCTTTTGTGTTCGTTCGATCCCTTTGGGTGAGATAAGAACTCATTGCGCGCTCGGCGGAATATAATCCCGAGCCGTTGGGGTGAGTTGTTCCCCAACGGAATTGTTGTTGGTTTATGTTGTTGTTGAATATAACTTTTTTTAGTATTTTTAGTTTAATTTGTTGATATGCAGTTTGTTAGTTGCTCTGTTTTGTATTTTTCTTCTAAAAAACATAGCGATTATTAAGATTTAGTGTCATCTGATAAGAATATGGCATTTTTTTTGAAAAAAGTTTCGGATAATTTGTATAATTCGAATAATTATTGTACCTTTGCGCCCAAATTCGTTTAGTGCGTACTTTCGTTTGTTCGCATGAACGGGTGGTTAAGACATATTAATTAGCGTTTGTTAGCGCTTTGGTTTGCTGTTCGAGACTTCGCAAATTCTGACACTTAATAACCCAAAGTAATAACAGTCGATACAATCTAACTCCTTGTGTTTCACGACTATAGGAGTAGATGTGAGTATATACTGTTAGAGGGATTATTGAGTGATTTTTTTATCATTTTTCTCGTTTAATCTTTATGTACTATGTATCGGTAGGACGCTATCGGTATTGTTGGTAATTATGAATTTTTTTAGGTACAAAAGATAAAGTAAAAAAGAAAGATGAAAAGAAATGTTAATGTATTTATTGCCGTTGTGCTATGTGCAGCATTGTGTGGTGGAATTGTGTGGTTGCAGACGGCGGGTGATGAGAAGTTAGGTTGGAATATCCATGATACTTATGGTGAAGCGCCAGCTTATTCTAATGGTGCGGCC
>JAZNBO010000023.1:0-17900 GCA_045587145.1 Paludibacteraceae bacterium | reverse complement strand
GGTAAAGACTAATTCCGGTGCTAAAAAAAGATTCGCTCTTACCGGAACGGGCAAAATCAAGCGTAAACACGCTTACAAGAGTCACATTCTGACAAAGAAGACTAAAAAACAAAAACGCAACTTGACTCACGTTGCATTGGTAGATTCAACAAACTTGCGCTCAGTTCGCGAAATGTTGGTTCTCCGTTAATTATTAACCACCAAATTAAAAAAGTAGTAAAACTATGCCAAGATCAGTCAATCACGTTGCTTCGCGCAACCGTCGTAAGAAGATTTTGAGCCTCACACGAGGCAATTTTGGTGGCCGTGCCAACGTATGGACAGTTGCCAAAAACACTTGGGAGAAAGGTCTCCAGTACGCTTATCGCGATCGTAAGAACAAAAAACGCACTTTCCGTGCATTGTGGATTCAACGTATCAACGCCGCTGCGCGTTTGGAGGGTTTGAGCTACAGCCAATTGATGGGTGCATTGAAGAAAGCTGGTATCGAAATCAACCGCAAGGTCCTCGCAGACTTGGCGATGAACCAACCAGCAGCGTTCAAAGCTATCGCAGAGCAAGCTAAGAAGTCTATCTAATTAGATGTGAACAAAAGTAAATAAGGTGTTTCTGCCTACGGGCAAGACACCTTATTCACTTTGTTTATATGCGCGCGCATACGTATGTACGCATGGGTAAGACAGAAGAGAATGTTAAGCATCAAAATTCAAAATATTATGAAATACTTAAAAACACTATCAGTAGCTATGTTGCTACTAGTTTCGCTGACAGTATCCGCCGATGCGTTGTCAGGTTTCCGCTATGAGGACGCAACCAAGTTCCGTATCATTAACAAGGGTTGGGAGAACACTTCTGAACCTTACACTCGTTTGCCTCAGCAGTATATGGATAGTTGCCGTAAGGATCAACAATGGTTGTACAACCACTCATCGGGTATTGCTGTGCGTTTTGCTACTGATAGCAAACGTATTGCAGCTCAATGGAATTTGAAGAACAACTTCCACATGCAGCACATGGCGATGACGGGTATCAAGGGTACAGACCTTTACCGCCTCAATGAGGAGAGTGGTAAATGGGAGTATGTGAATACCGCTCGCCCACAGGAGAAGAACTTCAAGGCGGACTCTATCCAGTCTAAGATGTATGTAGATCATTTGGATGGTGAGATGCATGAATATATGATCTATTTGCCATTGTATGATGGTATCAACTGGTTGCAGATTGGTGTGGATTCTGCTGCGCAATTGATTCAACCACAAGTGGATAATCCTCGTTCAATGGGTAAGATTGTTATCTATGGTACAAGTATTCAGCAAGGTGGTTGTGCTAGTCGTACGGGTATGGTGCCTAGCGCGATGATTCAGCGCGATTTTAATTTGGAGTGCGTGAATATCGCAACTTCGGGTCAAGCGCGTATGGATTTCTATATTGCAGAGGCTATGGCAAGCATTGAGGACGCTATTTGCTATGTGTTGGATCCTGTACCAAACTGTACTAAGGATCGTTGTGATACTGCTACTTACGATTTTGTGAAGATTTTGCGTACCCTTCGTCCTGAGGTGCCTATTATCATGGTGGATGGTCTGATGTACCCATATACACGCCATGATAGTTACCATGCGGAGTATTTGCCACAGAAGAATGAGTGTTTCCGTCGTGGCTTTGATGAGCATGTGGCGGAGAATCCAAAGGGTATGTACTATATGACCCATGAGGGTCAGACTGGTCCTGATATGGAAGGTACAGTAGATGGTGTACACTTGACGGATTATGGTTTCCGTGCGTATGCCGACTTGTTGGAGATTCATATCAAGGAGGCGTTGGATGACACCGATGTGGACTATGATGTAGAGCCTGCATATAACGTGGTCCGCAAAAAGACCTTCTGGGAGCGTTTGAAAGATTTGTTTTAATGTGATGTAAAACAATTGTATAATTCAATATAATATGAAAAAACTACTAATTTTATTCTTTAGCGTTATGGCAAGTGTTGCCATGTTCGCTCAATCAATTACCGTATCAGGTACGGTGATTGATGCAGACAGCAAGGAACCACTTATCGGTGTGTCTATCCTTGAAGTAGGTACTTCCAACGGTATGATTACCGATTTGGATGGTAATTTCCAAATCTATGTGGCTGCTAATGGTAACTTGCAGTTCTCTTATGTTGGTTATGAGACTCAGGAGATCAACGTAGGTAAGAAGACCAATTTGGGTGTGATTGAGCTTGCACCTGAGGCTGTTGGTCTTGAGGACGTTACTATTGTAGGTCAAATTGCTGTGCAACGTAAGACTCCTATCGCTGTGAGCCAAGTGACTGCTATTGAGATTGAAGAGCGTATTGGTGGTGGCGAGTTTGTAGAGGTGTTGAAGAACACTCCTGGTGTACACGCCAACAACGCAACTGGTGGTTGGGGTGATAGCGAGATCTACATGCGTGGTTTCGACAATACCAACATCGCTATGATGATCAACGGTGTACCTATGAACGGTATGGAGAATGGTAAGGTGTATTGGTCTAACTGGCAAGGTCTTTCTGACGTGACCAGCGTGATGCAAACACAACGTGGTCTTGGTGCCAGCAAGATGAGTGCTCCTTCTGTGGGTGGTACTATCAACATCGTAACCAAAGGTTTGGATGCTAAGAAGGGTGGTTCATTCTCTTACTCTATGGGTGACAATGGTTACAACAAAGTAGCATTCTCTGTTTCTACAGGTTTGATGAAGAACGGTTGGGCTATTACTGTGATGGGTTCACGTACTTGGGGTGATGGTTATATCCAAGGTACCAGTTTCGAGGGCTATAACTACTTCGCTAATATCTCTAAGCGTATCAACGAGAATCACCAATTGTCTCTTACTGGTTTTGGTGCTCCTCAAGAACACTATCAACGTAGCGGTGGTTTGACTATGTCAGAGTGGAACAACGTGCGCAAATATATGAAGGATGGTGTACACTTCTCTCGTTACAACCCAACATACGGTTATGACAACTATGGCAACCAAAACTCAGCTAACTTCAATGCATATCACAAACCACAAATCTCTCTGAACCACATTTGGCAAATTGACCACAAGTCTTCTTGGTCAACAACTGCATATGTGTCTCTCGGTCGTGGTTATGGTCGTACTGCAGAGCCAGGTTTGAACTCTTCTTATAGCTATACTGACTTGACATACGGTTCTAACTATGGTACTTTGGCTCACACTTTCCGTCGCGAGGATGGTACATTCGACTACGGAGCTGTGATGGAGCTCAACAATCGCAACAACCCAATCTATGATCCTACTTCTGACCAATATGAGCGTCTTTATGCAGGTTCACAATTGGTTATCTGCGAGAACCGCAACGATCACAACTGGTATGGTTTGACTTCTACCTATACTACTAAGTTTGCGGATATGTTCGATTTCTATGCAGGTATTGACGTTCGTTACTACCAAGGTAAGCACAATGCTACTATCTCTGACTTGCTCGGTGGTGACTACTTCATTGATGCTACTCGCGCTAAGGTGAAGAGTGATCGCAATTCTGCTGCACTTGATCCAAACTGGCAATATGAGAAACTCACTATCGGTGATATTGCATACCGTAACTACGACGGTTTCGTGGTTCAAGAGGGTGCGTTCGCACAATTGGAGTACAACCAAAACAACTGGTCTGCTTTCGTGAACGGATCTGTGAACTACAACCACTACTGGAAGGTGGACTACTTCTACTATGACGCTGAGAAGGGTAAATCGGATGTACTTGGTTTCCTTGGTGGAACTATCAAGGCAGGTGCTAACTATGCGTTTAACAAGCATCACAATGCTTTCGTTAACTTGGGTTATATCTCTCGTGCACCAAACTTGGACTACGGAGCATTCATGAACGCAAGTACTAGCAATGCTGTGAACGTAGAGGCTAAGAATGAGAAGGTTGCCAGTGCCGAGATTGGTTATGGTTTCCACAACGAGTATGTGAACGTGGCTGTTAACGGTTACTTCACCGAGTGGATGGATAAGACTATGACTAAGTCTGGTACATTGGGTGATAACCAAAAAGAGTTCTTCATGAACATGACTGGTGTTAATGCTCGCCACATGGGTCTTGAGTTTGAGGTGAAGGCTCGTCCTGCTAAGTGGGTTGAGATCTCTGCTATGCTCTCACTCGGTGATTGGAAATGGGATAGCGACTCTGTAGTAGGTTATGCATACGATGGTCAAGGTCAGGCATTGGGCTTGGATGAGAATAATATGACTGTTGTTACTGAGCCAGGTGCTGCTAATCATCAATATGCTATCATCAATATGAAGGGTATCAACGTAGGTGGTTCTGCGCAAACTACTGCTAACTTGGGTGTTACCTTCAAACCATTCAAGGGCTTCCGTATCGGTGCTGAATATACATTGTATGATCGCAACTATGCTTACTATTCACTCTCTGGTAGCAACCTCAGTATTGGTAAGACCATGAACTTGTTGGAGCCATGGCGTATTCCTACAGCAGGTCAATTGGATATGCGTGCATCTTATCACTTCCAAATTGGTGGCTTGAATGCAACCCTTTCGGGTAATATCAACAACTTGCTCAACCAATACTATATTGAGAAAGCATGGAACCCATCTACCGTATCTGAGAATATCACAGAGGTGAATGCGGACAACGTGTACTTCTTCTTCTCTAAGGGTCTTACATACAACATTCGTTTGAAAGTTAACTTCTAATCACCTTAGGAACAGTTAAAACTATTAAAACTTTTTAACTTATTGAAACAATGAAAAAAGTATTATTTTTCCTCGCGAGCGCACTGATGCTTGCTTCTTGCGAGAACTATTACATTGATAAGAACTTGGGTGGTAGCGACTATAATCCAACCGATGTTCGTACCATCGACTACACTTTGACCGATGCAGATTATAAGGCTATTGTAACCAATAAAGACAATATCGCTATTGCAGAGGCTACTTTAGTGGTAGATTCTTTGGGCGTAGTTGATTCTACAGAATACAACGCTTTCTTGCAAATCGCTCAAGACATGGCGTTCAACAAGATAGCTGTTGCTGATGTATATGTTCCAGCTTACTTGGCTGCTAAGTACCCACAATTGTCTAAAGGTTCGCTCTTCAATATCACTTACAAAAACTCTGAGGGTGCTCCTGCGTACTTAAAGGACTTTGCTGCAACGAGCAAATATACACTTTCAGTAGCTGATTATGAGGCTATTTGGGGCGAAGGTAAAGAAGGAACTCACTACTTGACTCCTGCGACTATGGCTGGTTTGACTTCTGTACTTCCTGCTGAGGCAGAGGAGGGTGCTATCAAGGCTGTGGTATATGAGTATAAGAGCCAAGAGCCTATCTTCGTGACTGAGGATGAAGAGGAAGTGTTGGGCTTCTTCGATGGTACTGCTGAGACACGTGGCTTCTATACCACTTCTGAGGCTATTGCTGCGGTTGAGGCTGGTATGATTGTGAAGGACGACTCTATCAAGGTTGGTGGTATTATCTCTCGTTGGTTCCGCAAATCTTCTGCTTTCGACAAATATCATAGTGTATCATTCTTCGTGATGGATCCTGTGACAGGTCAAGAGCACGAGTTTGAGTTCTACAACTGCTATACGCTTGACAAAGACTCTTTTGAGACATTTGAGTACACCGATGAGTTGAATGCTATCTGTATTGACCGTGCGGGTCGTGAGTTCCACTTGGGTGACACCGTAGTAGGTGCAGGTAAATATACTATCTACAATGGTACCCACGAACTCAATACCAACTGCTACCTCACCGAGTGGCGTCCTGTTGCTGCTGCTCCTGCTGCTGTTGCTCCTAAGAAAGCGGCTGCTGCAAACCAAGATGGTAAGAAGACTGTGCTATATCAATATAGTAATGGTAGATGGACTGCTTACAAGAATGATGCAGCTACCGTAGTGGCTTTGCCAGAGGATGTATATGCTGCTGTAGGTTACACCTACTTGCTAGAGAAGAACAAAAACGTGCTCACTACTTTCCTCGCGCAAGAGTATCCATATGCACAAGCAGGTAATGCATATACCGTAGTATATGTTTCTACCAAAGAGAATGTTTACAATGCAATTGAGTTCGTATATGATGGCGCTACTTTCGTAGAGAACTTGGGTATTTCTCTTGCTACTACAACCTTCTCACTCAGCGATGTTTGGGGTTCTACTATCTACTATAAGCAAGCTATCATGGGCGAGGGTCAAGGCAAATTGACTATCCAAGACGTAATCTGCAACGAACCTATGACATACGTATGGTACTATTCTGCGGCTTACGGTATGTGCGCTTCTGCTTTCAAGAACGATGTAAGCTGGGAGAGCGAGTCTTGGTTGGTTACTCCTCAAATCGACTTGAGCCGTGCTAAAACTCCTGAGTTCAGTTTTGACCACGCGTTCAATAAGGCTGAGGGCGACTTCACCAACGAGTGTACATTGTTCGTTTCTACCGACTATGCTGGTGATGTAACTACATGTACTTGGAATGAGGTAGCATGGAATACCCTTGAGGATGGTACCCTTGATGTACCTGCAGGTATCTCTTGGACCTTCCAACCTACTGGCAAATTGGATATGTCTCAATACGTAGGTGAGAAGATTCACATTGCATTCCGCTATAAGACTGTAGGTGGCAAATCAGGTACATGGGAGATCAAGAACCTTCTCCTGAGCGAGCCAGAGAACTAATTCCAAGATATGGAATAAAATAAATAAGGTTGCGATCACTCGCAACCTTATTTTTTGTGTCGTTATCTTATCTTGACTTCCACAGGTTTTTTGCTACCCTTGCGCTACCCTTGTGTGAACATCTGAATGTACTTCACGATTTGCTGGTAGAGGAAGTCAGGAGTGGATTGGGCAGGAGTACTGATACTCAAATCATAAAGCTTTTTGCCAATATCTCTGCCTGTCTTGAAGCCTGCTTTGACATGCATGGCCATATATTGCATGGTAATACCTGTTTGCTGTGTCAAGTCAATCAGCAGATCGTAGTGGCGTGATTGCAGCGAATTGAGTAGTTCTTTTTTAGGCTTGGCAGTGAACCAACAAATATCTTTCTTTTCAGGCAACGCCCATACTACCACCTCTTTGCCTTCTCGGCGTAACTGCTGCGCAATATGCTCCACCTCAATCCCTTCGTGTAGAATGACTATCGAACGAATATCCCTCCAAGGATACATCACCACTTGACGTGGCGACTGATGGCGTAGAAACCAATCGAAAATCTTTTGCCTAATCTTTTCCATACGAATCAATTGTTAATCATTTGCAAGAATGTTTCCTCTGTCATCAGTTCTATTCCTAAACTCTCGGCTTTCTTGCGTTTCTCGGGACCCATGTTCTCTCCTGCAAGTACGAAACTGGTCTTCTTGCTGATCGAACCCACATTCTTGCCTCCATGCGCTTCTATGATAGCCTTATATTCGTCGCGTGAGTGATGCGCGAATACACCGGAGATCACAATGCTCTTGCCTTGCAGGATATCGGACTGCGGTTGCTGCTCTTCTTCCAGGCTCTCCATCTGCACACCTGCTTGGCGTAAACGGTTGATAATATACAGGTTATTCAAATCGTTGAAGTAGGCGATCACGTTCTTGGCTATCTGCTCGCCCACATCGTCGATAGCGGTTAGCTGCTCCACCGTAGCCCATTGCAGTTGGTCGATCGATGGGAAACGACGTGCAATCTTCTTGGCAGTTGTCTCGCCTACCATACGAATACCCAAGGCAAAAAGCACACGCGCCCAAGGCACTTGCTTGCTTTGTTCGATACCGGCTAATATGTTTTGTGCCGATTTCTCACCCAAGCGTTCTTGGGTGGCGATATCTTCTTGTGTAAGTGCGTATATATCAGCGATATTGTGAAGTAATTCCTGCGAATATAATAAATCGATTGTCTCGCTCCCTAAACCATCTATGTTCATTGCCTTGCGTGAGACAAAGTGCTCCATTTTTCCTTTGATCTGTGGTGGGCAACCTGCCTCATTGGGGCAACGCCATGCCACCTCGCCCTCTACACGCACAAGAGGCGTGCCGCATTCGGGGCAGTGGGTGGGGAAGAAGGAGAGGGGGGAATTTTTGGAAGACAACTTAAACAACTTCTGCGCGCGCCCAACATTGGCGCTTGCTAAAGGAGAACAAAAATTGTCTCCCTTGCCGCTGAGCAATGTTGGCGAAGCGGAATAGTTGTCTATGTTGTCTTTAGTATTTATGTTGTCTTTAGTATTTTGCTCGTTGTCGTGTGGTGTTATTTCCTTGCCGATGATTTTGGGGATAATCTCGCCGCCTTTCTCTACCCAAACCATGTCACCCTCGCGGATGTTGAGTTGGCGAATAAAATCCTCATTGTGCAAGGTCGCGCGTTGCACTCTCGTGCCTGAGAGTTGCACCGGTTCTAGATTCGCCACAGGAGTCACTACGCCGGTACGACCGACTTGATAGGTAATCGTGTTCAACCGCGTGAGTTGCTTCTCAGCAGGGAACTTATAAGCAATTGCCCAACGAGGAGACTTGGCGGTGTATCCTAACTCCTCTTGTTGTGATATGTTGTTCACCTTCAGTACGATACCGTCTGTGGCTACGGGCAGGTTCTTTCGCTCGGTATCCCAATAGGAGATATAGTCCATCACCTCTTCGAGGTTGTGGCAGATTTTAACGGTATCGCTGATAGGCAAACCCCATTGCTTGGCTATCTGCAAGCGTTCGTAATGCGTGTCGGCAGGTAGATTCTCGCCCAACATATAGTAGAGATAGCAGTCTAAGCCGCGTTTGGCCACTTCGCTTGGATCTTGCAGTTTGAGCGTACCCGAAGCGGCGTTGCGTGGGTTGGCAAATAGTGGTTCCTCCTCAGCTTCGCGCTCGTTGTTCAGCCGCTCAAATGCTGCCCATGGGAGAAGCACTTCGCCGCGCAGTTCGAGGAATGTGTTGGTTATTGGCGATTGGTTATTGGCGATTGGTAGATGTTGTGGAATAGAAGGGATAGTGCGTATGTTGTCGATGACGTTGTCGCCTTTGGTGCCGTCGCCACGAGTAAGAGCTTTGGTCAATATGCCATCTTCATACCAAAGCGAAATGCTTAGTCCATCGTACTTCAATTCGCATACAATCTCCACGTTCTCAGGCAGTTTCTTGAGCCAGTCCTCCACCTCCTCTTGCGAATAGGTGTTCGAGAGCGACAGCATAGGATAGCGGTGCGCCACTTGGGTGAATCCCTTGCTTTTCTCCTTGCCTTTAACCTGTAACCTTTCGCCTTTCGCCTCTATCAGGTCGGATCCTACATGTTGGGTAGGGGAGTTCGGGTCGTGCATGTCGGGATATTGCGCCTCTAAGTCTTGCAGGCGACGAAGTTTGAGGTCAAACTCATAGTCTGACAGGGTAGGGGCATTCTCTACGTAGTATTTGTGATTAGCCTCTGCCAACTCCTTGCGCAGCGATAGTATCTCCTCGCGCTCGGTAGTGTCTATTTGTGAAAATAAATCCATCATGGAATCAGCACTTTAGTCTTCAAGCATTCTCCTTGACCATACACGTTGATGATGTATAGACCTTGTTGCAAGCCATCAATTATTTGCTCGTTGTGGCTGATACGATTTTGTTGGACTATCTGTCCATCCCATTGATATATAATATAATATCCTCCTTCAGCGTTGCGTATGTATGGACCGTTCTCTGAATAGTATATCTGCATGTTAGGATTGATAACTTCGGGGATATAGGTGGCTGTACTATCCAAGCGCAGACCCACGATGATTGGGTCGTGGTCGCTGCTGCGGAACATAGTTTGGTCGTTGGACTTATCGTAGGTATAGCTGTCGCTCTCGCAAGAGTTGATGTGGTATGCCAGCATACCTGTTACCTGTGGGTAGAGAGTGCTGTTGCAGAGTGCATGGTCGAGATAACCTACTTGACCACGATATACATAGCTGTAACTACTATCTGCGTGGAAAGTGCGGTGCAGGTCAATCATACCGCCATTGCGTAGTTCAGTGATAGGATCTTCCATGGCGTAAGCATTCAGATCACCCATGATGAGGATATCGCTGTCGTTGAAGAAAACGCAGTCTTTGGTATAGTTACTCAGTATGGATTTTGCTTCTTTTACGCGGTCGCTATTGTAGGAACCTTGTCCATCGCCTTGGTCGGCGTTGGCACCATTGCCGCTGCCGCTCTTGGCCTTGAAGTGATTGACGGAGAAGAGGAATTTCTCGCCCGTGCTTTTTTCGATAAAGGCTTGGGTCTTTTTGCGGTTCTTTACGCCCGTGTTGTTCTCGCGGAGTTTACCGTAGGGTTCTAAAACGTCGGAGCAATAAACAAATCCCGACTTGGTGTATGTGCCGCTGGCAGAACCACCATCGTTGATGTATGCAAAACGTCGTCCTGTGTTTCGAGTCAGGTCGTTGGCTAGTTCTGCCAATGCGCTTTGCCCTTGTTCCACCTCTACGAATCCATATAGGTCGGCATTAATCGTTGCTAATGCTTTGCTCACTTTGGCGCGTTGCTTTTGGTGCTCGCTGTAGTTGTCGGGTCCCATATCGCCACCAAGGTTCTCTACCAGATAGTATTCCAGGTTCATGCAGCACACGATGATGGATGGTTCGCCGCGTTGTGCAATGATATCTGTGTCGTAACCTTTCTCCAAATCCTTGCGCGTATTGCCTGACCAATTACACGATTGTAGGCTCACGCTGTTCGCGCTATTCACTTTTACGGTCAAATTGAGCAATTGCTCGCCTATACGATGATAACCGCTTACGCCAGTGAGTGTGATTGCACCCGTGGCATTCGCGGACAAGAGCGTATTGTACTCCTGACTCATCGGGTACTCCTGATTGGTGGGTGTGAAGATGAGACGTGGAGCAATCGTGAGCGAGCTGCTGCTGTAGTTATTGGTGACGTACATGGGGGTGGCAAACTTGACCGTTTGACCAATGTAAGGACGTAGTTCAGCGTATGACCACTGTTGAGGATTATGAATGGTAATCGTTGTTTGTGCCAATACGTTGGCAGCGAAACAACATACACTCATTATGATACAAAATAGATGTCGCATATTCTTTATGACGTTTCTGTTGATGTCTCTTATAAAAATAACTTGCAAAAGTACAAAAAAGATTTGATTTACGCAAATATCTCATGCATTTTTATGGTTTGCATAGAAAAAGTTGCATTTTTTTTGTTTATTTCGGAAATTTGCATTATCTTTGCAGGAAAATTGCGGGAAAACAAAATAAATATAACTATGGAAATGGATAATAATTGGTCAAAAATTCGTAAGGTATTGATAAACAAGTATGCAATTGCGTTGTATGTGTTTGCATTGTTGTTTATGTTTTTTGGTGATCACAGCTTGGTGAAATACCTGAAACGTGCCAAAAAAATGCGTGCATTGGAGGAGCAGTTGGAGGTTACTCGTCATGAGATAGAGCAGTCGGAGTCGGTTATGCGCGTGCTGGATAATGTGGATAGTCTAGAGCGTTTTGCGCGCGAGCAGTATCGTATGCATGCGCCCAACGAAGATGTGTATGTGGTAGAAGAGTGAGGGAATTGCGGATTTTTGAATTAAGATTAGGATTTAGAAATTTTACAAGATGAAGTGGAGTAATATATTATTGATAGCTGGTCTGGTAGTGTTGTTGGCAGGAGCGGTGTTGAGCGTATTGAAATGGCAGTATTCGGACTATGTGTTGGTGGCGGGTGCCGTGTTGGTTATCTTTCGCGGTGCGGTTAGAAACAGGGAATGATGTAGCATTACTATACAGATATGAAACCCATTACCATTAAGGACATAGCGCGTGACTTGGGCATCTCCGTTTCGACGGTGAGTCGTGCGTTGCAGAATCACCCCGATATTAGTGATCGTACCAAAGAGATGGTGCAGGCGTGTGCCAAGCAGCTTAATTACAAGCCTAATCTCATGGCGAGTAATCTGCGCACGTCTAAGAATACCACGATTGGTGTGGTGATGCCTGAACTGAATCACCATTTTTTCGCTTCGATTTTAGATGGTATTGAGCAGACTGCTAACGAGGCAGGTTATCATATTGTGATTTGTCAAACGCGCGAGGACGTTAATAAGGAGATTGCTGCTATTCATACGTTGATTGGTACGCGAGTAGCAGGTATATTGATAGGTGTGAGCAAGCAGACTGCCAACCTAAGTCATTTGCGCGAGGCGATTGATAGCAATGTTCCATTGATTTTGTATGATCGTCCATGTCCATCGTTGAAGTGTGATCAGGTAGTTTCAGATGATTACATGGGTGCTTATAAAGCGGTAGAGCATTTGATTCAAACGGGTTGCAAACGCGTAATGTGTTTCACTTCTTCGATGCAGTTGGAGGTTTCTCGTCGTCGTTTTCAGGGTTGGCGAGATGCGTTGCAACGCTATGGTTTGCATGCCAATGCAGATTGGGTGGTAGAGTGCGATACGCGTGAGAAGGCGATTGAAGTTGCACCATCCCTCTTGCAAGGGGAGGAGGCTCCTGATGCGATTTTCTGTGTGAATGATAATTGTGCTTCTGGGGTGTTGCATGTAGCGCAGTTGCTCGGCGTGAAAGTGCCCGATAAGTTGTCGATTTGTGGTTTCTCCGATGCTCCCATTTCGCGTGCTTCCATACCTATGCTTACTACTGTGCAGCAGCATGGTAAAGAGATTGGAGAACGTGCTACTGCACGTTTGCTCCAACGTCTCAACGGATATGATAAGATTCCTCAAACGGAGATGATAGCTACCGAGTTGATTGTGCGTGATACGACGAGATAATGCTGGATAAGTTAGTAAACGAACATACTATATTAGGTGTGGATCCAGGTACGCTTTACATGGGATATGCGTTGTTGCACACTGTGGGTTCGAAGGTGAAGATTCTTGACTTTGGTGTTTTTGATGTGCATAAACTGGACGATCAGTATGCGCGATTGCAGAAGGAGTTTTTCTTTTTGCAGGAGATTATTGATAAGTATCACCCAACTGTATTGGCTATTGAGTCGCAGTTCGTGGACAAAAATCCGCAGACGATGATTAAGATTGTGCACGCGCAGGGTGTGGCTATTGCGGCGGCTTTGTCCAAGGATGTGCCTGTGGTGGAGTATTCGCCTATGAAGGTCAAGATGGCTATCACGGGTAACGGACATGCAGATAAGCATCAGGTGGCGGCTATGTTGCAGCGCTTTATGCATATCCCTGGTGAGAAGATGCCTAAGAAACTTGATGCAACCGATGCGTTGGGTATTGCCTATTGCCACTACCTACAATTGGGAATGCCTCAAATTGAAAAGGGGGCTAAGAATTGGACTACTTTTGCTAAGCAGAAAGGATTGGTGGACAAGCATTTATCCACACCCAATGCCAAACTGTTGGCGGCTGTGCAAGGAGCGAAAAAGAAAAAATAAATACGATTTTTTGAAAAAATAATCACTAATATTTGGTACTTTGATTTTTTTGTTGTACCTTTGCAGTCGCATTTCAACCCAAATTGAAATTTAATTATTAACTATTAACTATAAATTATCGAATTATGGCTTACGTAATTTCTGAAGATTGTATCGCATGTGGTACATGTATCGATGAGTGCCCAATGGGCGCAATTTCTGAAGGTGACATTTACACAATTGACGCTGACTTGTGCACAGAGTGCGGCACTTGTGCTGATGTTTGCCCAAGTGGCGCAATTTCCAAAGGATAATTTTGCAAATTGCTTGATTCGAGCCCCTAAGCACTGCTTTTGGGGCTTTTTTTTGTTTTTTTTGAAAAAAATGTAATGTAGATATTGCAAAATTGGAAAAAAAGCAGTACCTTTGCACCGTGGAAAGAATGGTTTAACGCCAAACAACAAATCTATAAGGTATGTTAGAAGCATTTTACAAGACGCATAACTATTTGGTGGAGCATGTGCAAGTGCCTGCGCGCCGTGTGTTGATGGATGAGATTAATTGGAGTGACCGATTAATTGCCATTAAAGGTGGACGTGGAGTAGGAAAGACCGATTTCCTGCTCAATTATGCCAAGGAGTTACGTCATAGCAATGTGGAGTTGAGCAAGCATACATTGTATGTGAATTTCAACGACTTCTATTTTACGGAGCACTCGTTGGTGGAGTTTGCAGGTGAGTTTGTTGCTGCGGGAGGCCGTGTATTGCTTATCGATCAGGCGTTCAAGTATCCTAATTGGTCGCGTGAGTTGAGTCAGTGCTACTATCGCTATCCTAATTTGCATATTATTTTCACGGCATCTTCTGTTATGCGCCTTGTGGAGGATAATAAAGATTTGTGCTCGATTGTGCATCCTTATAATTTGCGTGGGTTTAGTTTCCGTGAGTATTTGAATGTTACTTTGGGTTTGAAGCTTCCTGTTTTTACGTTGGAAGATATTTTGCATCGTCATGTGGATATTGCTCGTCGTATCACGCAGATGATTAGTCCGCTCAAGTATTTCCAGGATTATTTGCACCATGGTTACTATCCGCTTTTCTTGGAACCACATGATTTCTCTGAGTCGCTATTGAAGATGATGAATATGATTTTGGAAGTGGATGTATTGCTTATTAAGCAGATTGAGGTTAGTTCATTGCCTAAGTTGCGTAAGTTGTTGCATATCATGTTGCAGGAAACGCCATGCAGTCTTAATGTGAGCAATATCTCCGAAGCGATAGAGTGTTCGCGTTCAACGACGATGAACTATATCAAGTATCTCAAAGATGCGCGTCTTTTGAATATGCTTTATCCAGAGGGCAAGCAGTTCCCTCTCAAACCGACTAAGGTCTATATGCAGAATAGTAACTTGTGTTATGCTACATCGGTGCGTGATGTAGATCGTCAGACGGTAGCGGAGACGTTCTTCTACAATGCGTTGCACGGTAATCATAAGATCAATGCAACAGACCGTAGTGCAATGTTTATTATCGACGGTAAGTACTATATGGACGCTCTGGCCACCACGCCTACCAAAACGGGTATCCGCTATTGTGCTATCGCCGACCTCGAGGTGGGTAGTCAAAAGAACATCCCACTTTGGCTTTTTGGCTTCTTGTACTAATGCCTTTGGCATGGTCTTTGCCTGCTAGATTACTAGCCTTGCTAGCCTAACTAGTTCTACTAGCCCTACTAGTACTACTAGTCTAACTACAAAATTATTTAATAACTAAAATACAAAAAAGATGAAAGAAAAAAAGTATTTAACCCTTGATGGTAACGCTGCTGCGGCGCATATTGCGTATATGTTCACCGAAGTAGCAGCCATCTATCCTATCACCCCATCTTCTCCTATGGCGGAGAACGTGGATGAGTGGGCTGCTGCAGGTCGCAAGAACCTCTTCGGCGAGACAGTGTTGGTACAAGAGATGCAATCTGAGGCAGGTGCTGCTGGTGCTGTTCACGGTGCGCTCAACGCAGGTGCCCTCACCACTACCTTCACCGCCAGCCAAGGTCTCTTGCTCATGATTCCTAATATGTACAAGATCGCAGGTGAGTTGATTCCTTCTGTGTTCCACGTATCTGCGCGTACACTCGCGTCACACGCTCTTTGTATCTTCGGCGACCACCAAGACGTGATGTCTTGCCGTCAAACAGGCTTCGCTATGCTCGCTGAAGGTAGCGTACAAGAGGTGATGGACCTCGCTGGTGTAGCACACCTTGCTACTATCAAGAGCCGCGTGCCATTCCTCAACTTCTTCGATGGTTTCCGTACCTCTCACGAGTACCAAAAAGTAGAGGTAGTAGATATGGAAGACTTGCGTCCTCTCGTTGATATGAAGGCGCTCCAAGAGTTCCGCGATCGCGCACTCTCTCCTATGCGTCCTGTGATGCGTGGTATGGCTGAGAACCCAGACGTGTTCTTCGCTCACCGCGAGAGCTGCAACCCATACTACAACGAGGTTGCTGACATCGTAAGCGACTATATGGACGAGATCTCTAAGATCACTGGCCGTACCTACCGCCCATTCACCTACTATGGTGCGCCTGACGCAGAAAACATCATCATCTGTATGGGTTCTGCTTGCGAGGCAATCAAGGAGGTTATCGACTACGAGGCAGAGAAGGGCAACAAGCTCGGTATGATCAATGTTCACCTCTATCGTCCATTCTCTCTCAAATACCTCAAAGAGGCTCTTCCAGCTTCTGTGAAGCGTATCTGCGTGCTTGACCGCACCAAAGAGCCAGGCGCTAACGGCGAACCTCTCTATCTCGATGTTAAGGATGCATTGCAAGAGCTCGGTCTTGGCGATATCCTCGTAGTAGGTGGTCGCTATGGTTTGGGTTCTAACGATACCACTCCAGCACAAATTCTCGCTGTTTACGAGAACCTCGCATTGCCAATGCCGAAGAACCACTTCACCGTAGGTATCATCGACGATGTTACCTTCACTTCTCTCCCAGTAGGCGAGGAGGTAGCTATGGGTGGCAAGGGCATGTTCCAAGCTAAGTTCTATGGTCTTGGTGCTGACGGTACCGTAGGTGCTAACAAGAACTCTGTTAAGATCATTGGTGAGACAACCAACAAGTACTGCCAAGCATACTTCTCTTACGACAGTAAGAAGTCTGGTGGTTTCACTTGTTCTCACCTCCGTTTCGGTGATGAGCCTATCCGCTCTACATACCTCGTTACTACCCCTAACTTCGTGGCTTGCCACGTACAAGCATATTTGCAGATGTACGATGTAACCCGCGGTCTTCAAAAGGGTGGTACTTTCCTTCTCAACACTATCTGGGAGGGCGAGGAGTTGGCTAAGAACTTGCCAAACAAAGTGAAGAAATACTTCGCTGATAACAATATCACAGTTTACTACATCAACGCTACCAAGATCGCTCGCGAGATTGGCCTTGGCAACCGTACCAACACCATCCTCCAATCAGCATTCTTCCGCATTACTGAGGTTATCCCAGTAGAGCAAGCTATCGAGGAGATGAAGCACTTCATCGTTAAGTCTTACGGTAACAAGGGTGAGGATGTGGTTAACAAGAACTACGCTGCGGTTGATCGCGGTGGTGAGTACCAAACTCTCGCTGTTGACCCAGCATGGTCAACCCTTGCCTCTAACCTCTCACCTCTCACCTCTAACCTCGATGAGCCAGAGTTCATCACCAACGTTGTTCGCCCAATAAACGCACAAGACGGTGACCTTCTCCCTGTTTCTTCATTCAAGGGCGTAGAGGATGGTACATGGCCTGCTGGTACTGCTAAGTACGAGAAACGCGGTGTATCTGCTTTCGTTCCTGTATGGACAGCTGAGAACTGTATCGAGTGTAACAAGTGTGCGTATGTATGTCCTCACGCTTGTATCCGCCCATTCGTTATGGACGAAGAGGAGGTGAAGGGTATCCAAGGTACCACCCGCGAGATGAAGGCTCCTGCTGCTATGAAGGGTATGCACTTCCGCATGCAGGTGGGCGTACTCGACTGTCTCGGTTGCGGCAACTGCGTGGACGTATGTCCTGGTCATCCTAAGACTGGTAAGGCCCTCCAAATGGTTCCACTCGAGGGACAAATGATCGAGGCACAAAACTGGGCTTATTGCGCGGACAATGTGAAGTCTAAACAACACCTCGTAGATATCCAATCTAATGTCAAGAACAGCCAGTTCGCTACTCCTCTCTTCGAGTTCTCTGGCGCTTGCTCAGGTTGTGGTGAGACTCCATACCTCAAGCTCATTAGCCAACTCTTTGGTGATCGTGAGATCGTAGCTAACGCTACTGGTTGTACCTCTATCTACTCTGGTTCTGTACCATCTACTCCTTATACTACCAACGAGAAGGGTCATGGTCCTGCATGGTCTAACTCCCTCTTCGAGGACTTCTGCGAGTATGGTCTCGGTATGCAAATCGCTCACCGCAAGATCCGCGAGCGTTTGGCTGCTCTCATGACCAAAGCACAAACCTGCACTTGCTGCACCGAGGAGATGAA
>JAZNBO010000022.1:0-2205 GCA_045587145.1 Paludibacteraceae bacterium | reverse complement strand
ACGGGCAGAGTGGATTGTGTTTGAGAAACTGTTCTTTATCAGTTTTTGGAAACCAATCTCCATTGCTATGAAAGTAGCAATATAATATAGTGTTGCCCATAACCATTGTATACCTGTATAATCATACGCTTGGTTGATTTCCACTAATCCCCATATAGCAAAAACAGCCATACCCATAGCTGTCCACCAACCTGGACTTAGTCCTCGCAGACGGAAAAGAAAGATACCCATATTGTGTACATATCCCTCAAAGATAGCCAAGATAATCACACCAAATGTGAGCCATAATTGCGCAGGGAATAGCAGTGCCAACGAAAAAATGGTTGTGATATAGATTGCCTGCGACAAGTGCGTTAAGCCTGGCGTGAGCGCTTTGTAGTTGATTTTCATCAATCGTCCTGCCATTAGCTCCAAGAAACGATCTTTGTACCCTTCCTCGTACTCGTGCGCAATAAGGAAGGCATAAATACCTAAAGTTATCTTCTGCGCCAACTCTAAGTTGTTCCAATTACATGCTGCCCATATCAGCCAGCCAAGAAAACAGAATGTCATCCATTGAACATTGTTTTTCAAAAGAAATAATCCAAACTTTTTCATACTGTATATGTTTTTTTTTGTTTTCGGTCGCAAAAGTAGTGCTTTTTTGTGATATGTGCAAGAATTCGACACATTTTTTTATGTGGTAGTGTGGTAGTGTGGGAGTTGGTGTAGAGTATAGGGTGTAAAGGCAATGAGGTGATGAGGTTATAAGGTGAGGTGGCTATGGAAGTGCTGCATTTGCTCTTGTATCTCATCGCGGGTGTGACGAAAGGCGGTGAGGCGATCTTGCTCGGTGCCTTGCACTAGCGATGGGTCGGCGAAACCGATATGTATTCGCTGCGCTACTTTGCCTACAAAAGCAGGGCAGGATTCGTTGGCACCACCACAAACGGTGATGACATAATCCCACTCCTCGTGTAAGTAGCGTGAGACATGCGTCGGCGTGTGCTGCGAGATGTCGATGCCTATCTCTTGCAGCACATGGACTGCCATAGGGTGCACTCGCTCTGCAGGTTGAGTACCTGCGGAGAAGACTTGCAAAGTTGGGTCGATGGATTGCAACAATCCGTGTGCCATTTGACTGCGGCAACTATTACCTGTGCACAGAATTAATACTCTCATAATAGCCAATTAAATAAATATCCCGAAAGGATGATTAACAATGTTACTACTCCAAAAAATATGCCAATCAGTCGCCACGTCATTACTTTCTTGAGCATAGTGGCTTCTGGAATAGAGAGTCCGATGATTGCCATCATAAATGCAATGGCAGTGCCCAACGGAATGCCTTTGGCAACAAACACCTCAATAATCGGCACAATACCTGCGGCATTGGCATACATCGGCACTGCTAATATCACCGCCAAAGGAACGCCCCACCAGTTATCGGCAGCTAAGTATTGCTCGAAGAAGCCCTCGGGAACATAGCCATGCATCGCTGCGCCAATACCTATACCTATCAATATATATAGCAGCACACCACGCACGATGCCCCACGAGTCGCGGGCAATAGTCGGCAAGCGACGCAAGAAAGGTGTCGCTTCTGCTTGCCATTGCTGGCTTTGCGTACTGGATTGCCTTTGCGCTGCCTTCACCCAATCGCTTAGGTAAGGTTCAAGGTGCATCTTGCCTAAGATAAATCCTGCTACCATGGACAAGAGCGTGCCGCTAATGACATAGACCAATGTCACACGCCAGCCGAATGAACCCAAGAACATCGCTACAGCCACCTCACTTACCAATGGAGAAGCGATGAGGAAAGTGAGGGTAACGCCCAAAGGTATGCCACCTTTGGTGAAACCAATAAACAGCGGCACCGACGAGCAGGAGCAGAAGGGTGTGATACCGCCGAACAGAGCGGCCAGCAGGTAGTCTAGTCCGTAGAGGCGGTGCGTACTGAGAAACTGTCGCAGTCGCTCGATGGGGAAATAGGCATTGATAATACCCATGAGGAAACTGATGCAAAAGAGCAACAGAATAATCTTGATGCTGTCATAGACAAAGAAATTGACAGCCGTACCCAAGTGGGTGGTGGCGTCTAATCCGATGACGTGATAGATCAGCCAGTCTGCAAATCGTTGAATCATAGTTATAGGAATTGAATGATGATATAATACCCTCCGATGCCGATGAATAGTACAGCTACGAGGATGTTGAGTATGCGTT
>JAZNBO010000021.1:0-10685 GCA_045587145.1 Paludibacteraceae bacterium | reverse complement strand
ATCTACACCGACAATTCTTATAGCCATAATTATTTACTTTAAGGATATTGATTAAATGGTTTACCTCGATGAAATGCTTATCCTTGACGCATTTTCATTTTGGGTTCTTTTTTGTTAATTACATACAAGCGACCTTTGCGGCGTACCAATTTGCAGTCCGCATTGCGCTTCTTTACAGATGCTCTAACTTTCATTTTTAATAGAGTTTTAGAGTGTTAATTATAAGGGTTTCGACCGTATTATTTGTAACGGAACGAAATACGTCCTTTGGTGAGGTCGTATGGACTCATCTCCACTTTCACACGGTCACCAGGAAGAATCTTGATGTAGTGCTGACGCATCTTACCTGAGATGTGGGCGATGATCACATGACCACTTTCGAGTTGAACACGGAACATAGCGTTGGACAATGCCTCGGTTACAGTTCCATCTACTTCAATTGCATCTTGTTTTGCCATAATTGTAATTGGTATATTTTATATAAAACGATCTCCTAAGACTTGCTGAATATAGTCAAAGGTGGAGAGTATCTCTGCTTTGCCATTGCGAACGCATACGCTGTGCTCGTAGTGAGCAGCAGGTTTACGGTCAATAGTGCGCGCAGTCCAACCATCTTCTTCAAGAATCACTTGGCGACGACCAAGGCAAATCATTGGCTCGATAGCAAGTACCATACCCGATTTGAGTACAAGTCCGTTGCCACGGCGACCATAGTTGCATACCTCTGGTTCCTCATGCATGTCACGACCGATACCATGTCCCACAAACTCGCGAACAACAGAATAACCTGCCTTCTCGCAGTGGTTCTGGATAGCGAAGCCAATATCTCCCAATCGGCGACCTGTAATAGCCTGCTCAATGCCAAGATAAAGTGCCTCTTTGGTGGTGCGCATGAGTTGCAGTGTCTCCTCTGCGACTTCACCCACAGGGAAAGTATATGCAGAGTCAGCGTGCATGCCACCGAGTTCTACCACAGTATCTATGGATACAATATCACCGTCCTTGAGGATAACCTTGTTGGATGGAATACCGTGTACCACTTGCTCATTAACCGAAGTACAAAGTGTAGCAGGAAATCCTTCATATCCGAGACAAGATGGTTTGCCACCATTGTCACAGATGAACTCGTATGCTACTTTGTCCAGGTCTGCAGTCGTTACACCTGGTCGGATGACCTTGGCTATCTCAGCCAAGGTCCTTCCGAGCAAGTCGTTACTGCGGCGCAGGAGTTCAATCTCTTCTTCAGTCTTGAGGTAGATCATTTCGTATTAATATGCCATTGCGCCTGAGCGTCCCTTGATGCGCATGCCAGACTCAAAGAATCCGTCATAGTGACGCATGAGGAGGTGACTCTCAATTTGTTGTAGCGTATCCAAGATTACACCCACCATAATGAGGAGTGATGTACCACCGAAGAACTGCGCGAAGCTCATGCTCACACCAAAGAGGCGTGCAAAAGCTGGCAACACAGCGATGATTGCGAGGAGGAAAGATCCTGGCAAAGTCAAACGGTTCATAATGGTGTCGATATACTCAGCAGTCTTCTTACCTGGTTTAACACCTGGAATGAAGCCATTGTTGAGTTTGAGGTTCTCAGCCATTTGTACTGGATTGATAATAATCGCAGTATAGAAATAGGTGAAAACAATGATCAACAGAGCGAATACGAAGTTGTACCAGAAGCCATCGTTATCCATGAAAGCACGAGTGAAAGCACTTGCACTCTCAGCATTGGAGAAACCAGCGAGCGCGATAGGAATAAACATGATTGCTTGTGCAAAGATGATAGGCATCACGTTAGCTGAGTTAACCTTCAATGGGATGTATTGGCGTACACCACCGTATTGCTTGTTACCTACCATACGTTTTGCATATTGTACAGGGATACGACGTGTACCTTGTACGAGCAAGATGGCGAATGCAAATACGAAGAGGAGGATAACAATCTCGAGGATGAACACAATCAGACCACCACCTGCATCATTGAGACGTGAAGAGAACTCTTGAATGATAGCAGCAGGGAAACGAGCGATGATACCGATGAGAATGATAAAGGAAATACCATTACCAAGACCACGGTCAGTGATACGCTCACCTAACCACATTACAAACATAGAGCCTGCGCAAAGGAGGATAGTGGCTGAGATAGTGAACCAGTTGAATCCAACCTCAAGCATTTGACCAGCTTGTGCCATCTGCACAGAAAGGTTTACCAAGTAACTTGGACCTTGGAAGAGCAAAATAGCTACTGTCAAATAGCGAGTGATTTGATTCATCTTCTGACGACCAGACTCGCCCTCTTTCTGCATCTTTTGGAAGTAAGGCACTGCGATAGTGAGCAGTTGGATTACGATAGAAGCAGAGATGTATGGCATGATACCCAATGCAAAGATAGAGGCATTGGAGAATGCGCCACCAGAGAACATATCGAGAAGAGCCATCAGACCTCCAGCTGTTTGAGCGCGGAGAGCGGTCAAAGCTGTAGGATCAATACCTGGAAGAACCACGAATGATCCGAAACGGTAGATGAGCACGAACAAGAGTGTGGTCAACAGACGGTTGCGGAGATCTTCAATCTTCCAGATATTTTTGATTATCTCAATAAATTTACGCATACTAATTAGATTTTGTTGATAGTACCACCAGCAGCTGTGATAGCAGCCTCAGCTGATTTACTGAAAGCGTTAGCTTCTACAGTGAGTTTAGCTGTCAATGTGCCATTGCCAAGAATCTTAACGAGTTGAGTCTTGTTGATGAAACCAGCCTCGTTCAATTCGATAAGACCGATTTTCTCCAAGCCCTTAGCCTCAGCAAGAGATTGCAAGGTAGCCAAGTTGATAGCTTTGTACTCAACGCGGTTGATGTTTTTGAAGCCGAATTTAGGCAAACGGCGTTGCATAGGCATTTGACCACCCTCAAAACCAATCTTCTTAGAGTAACCAGAGCGTGACTTAGCACCTTTGTGACCGCGTGTAGAAGTTCCACCAAGACCAGAACCTGGACCACGTCCGATTCGTTTAGCGGTCTTCACAGAACCAGCAGCTGGCGTTAAATTATTTAATTCCATAATGCTACGAATTTTTTAATTAGTCAATAACTTTAACCAAGTGTTTAATTTTGTTAACCATACCGAGGATAGCAGGAGTAGCCTCATGCTCAACGATGGCATTCATCTTGCGAAGACCAAGAGCCAACATTGTATCCTTTTGCACTTGTGGGCAGCCGATAACGCTGCGTACTTTTTGAATTTTAATAGTTGCCATGATTTTCACAAATTATTATCCGTTAAACACAGTAGATAAGCTCACGCCACGGTTTTGAGCCACGGTGCGTGCATCACGCATCTCGCCGAGAGCAGCGATAGTAGCCTTAACGAGGTTGTGAGGGTTAGAAGAACCTTTAGATTTAGCCAACACGTCGGTTACACCCACAGACTCCAATACGGCACGCATAGCACCACCGGCTTTTACTCCGGTACCGTGAGATGCAGGTTGGAGGTAAACGCGAGCGCCGCCGAACTTAGCGAATTGCTCGTGAGGGATAGTACCTTTGAGTACAGGCACTTGGATAAGGTTTTTCTTAGCAGCCTCAGTACCTTTGGCAATAGCAGCGGTAACTTCGCCTGCTTTACCAAGGCCCCAGCCTACGATACCATTCTCATTTCCAACAACAACGATGGCTGCAAATGTGAATGTACGTCCACCTTTGGTAACCTTAGTTACGCGGTTGACAGCGACGAGGCGCTCCTTGAGCTCCAAGTCTTGGGTTGATTTTACTCGATTCATAACAGTCTCTTTGTTTATTAGAAATTGAGACCTGCCTCGCGGGCAGCGTCTGCCAATGATTTAACTCGACCATGATAGAGGTAGCCGTTACGGTCAAATACAACAGCCTCTACGCCAGCTTTTTTAGCAGCTTCAGCGATGAGTTTGCCTACTTGAGCAGCTTTCTCAGATTTGGTCATTTTATCTTTGATAGCGAGCGAAGATGCAGAAGCAAGAGTCTTGCCTTGCAAATCGTCGATAACTTGAGCGTAAATTTGGCTGTTGCTACGGAATACAGTCAGACGAGGACGCTCAGCGGTACCCGATACGCGTGTACGGATAGATGCTTTAATTTTAAGTCTTCTTGCAATTTTTTGATTCATAACTTTATTCCTTTCTTATTATTTACCAGCCGATTTACCAGCTTTACGACGAACAACTTCACCTTGGAACTTAACACCTTTACCTTTGTAAGGCTCTGGTTTGCGGAACGAGCGAATCTTAGCGCATACTTGGCCAATGAGTTGCTTGTCAGCAGATTCCAAAATAACGAGTGGGTTTTGGTTACGCTCAGACTTGGTCTCTACCTTAACCTCGCTAGGGAGTTGGAGGTAGATTGGGTGGGTATAACCGAGTGCGAAGTTGAGAGTATTTTGCATACCCGCAGCCATCTCAACGCGGTAACCTACACCGACGAGTTCGAGCACTTTCTTATAACCCTCGCTAACACCTACAACCATATTGTTGATGAGTGCGCGATAGAGGCCGTGCATAGCACGATTTTCCTTCTCATCGTTAGGACGAGCAACGGTGCAAACGCCGTCAGCTACATTCACAGTGATGTTAGGATTAACTTGTTGTTGAAGTTCACCTTTAGGACCTTTAACAGTCACGAGGTTCTCAGGGCTAACTGTTACAGTTACACCTGCAGGGATAGCGATAGGCAATTTACCAATTCTTGACATAGTCTTTCCTCCTGATTAATAGATGTAACAAATAACCTCGCCACCCAACTTCATACCAAGAGCCTCTTTGTTGGTCATCACACCCTTAGATGTAGAAAGGATAGCGATACCGAGACCATTGAGCACGCGTGGCATCTCGCGATAGCCAACGTACTGACGAAGACCTGGGGTCGAAACACGTTTCAAACTCTTGATGGCGTTAACTTTGTTAACTGGATCATACTTCAAGGCAATCTTGATAGTGCCTTGAGGGCCATCCTCCACGAACTTGTAAGAAAGGATATAACCTTTCTCGAACAAGATGCGTGTGATCTCTTTCTTCAGATTCGAAGCAGGTACCTCTACTACGCGGTGACCAGCTTTGATTGCATTTCTGAGTCGAGTCAGATAATCTGCGATTGGATCTGTCATAATGTTTTGTTAAATTAATCCCGCCTTTCGGGACAATATTTAATAAATTAATTTTATTTATTCCCCAGAGGCACCTATGTCCTCTGGGCGAATTTCATTTTTTACCAGCTTGCTTTCTTCACACCTGGGATGAGTCCTGCAGACGCCATCTCACGGAATTGAATACGACTCAAGCCGAATACGCGCATGTAGCCTTTTGGACGACCTGTGATTTTGCAACGGTTGTGCAAACGTACAGGACTTGCGTTTTTAGGCAATGCTTGGAGACCTTCGTAGTCACCATCCTTGAGGAGTTGAGCGCGTTTAGCAGCGTATTTAGCAACGAGCTTTGCGCGTTTTACCTCGCGAGCTTTCATTGATTCTTTTGCCATAGTCTAATTACTTTTTGAATGGTAAACCAAACTCGCGGAGAAGTGCGAAGCCTTCCTCATCTGTCTTAGCAGTAGTCACGAAAGTGATGTTCATACCAAGAAGTTTGGTGATGTTATCAATGTTAATTTCAGGGAAGATGATTTGCTCTTGGATACCAAGTGTATAGTTTCCGTGGCCATCCATTTTGTTATGGATACCTTTGAAGTCGCGGATACGAGGCAAAGCCACGCGCACGAGACGCTCAAGGAACTCATACATACGCTCACCGCGGAGAGTTACGCGAACGCCGATAGGCATTTTCTTACGTACCTTGAATCCAGCGATGTCCTTCTTAGAAACAGTAGCAACAGCTTTTTGACCGGTGATGAGTGTCATCTCTTGAGCAGCTACATCGATGATCTTCTTGTCAGCTACAGCTTCGCCGAGACCTTGGTTGAGAACGATCTTCTCGAGTTTAGGACACTGCATTACAGTAGTGTAGTTAAACTCCTTCATCAGAGCAGGCACAATGCGCTCCAAATAATCTTGTTTCAAACTTGCTGTATTCATTATTAGATCTCCTTACCAGATTTTTTACTTACGCGGACGAGCTTACCATCCTTCACTACGCGACCAACGCGTACTGGTACTCCGTTCTCAACTGGGTTGAGGTTAGAGATATGGATAGGAGCCTCCTGTTTAACAATACCTCCTTGAGGATTTTTAGCATTAGGTTTGGTACTTTTAGATACCATGTTGACACCTTCTACGATAGCACGTTGTTTCTCAACGAGCACCTCCAGCACGCGGCCGGTTTTGCCCTTAGAAGCACCTAAGTCGGATCGTAGCCATGTCGTTCTGTGAGCCAAGGAGTTGAAAATGAAAATTGTCTTCCTAAGACCGGCTTGGCCTCCGACTTAGGTGCTCGTTGAGAAACAACGTGCTATCGTAGAAGGTGTTAACTTGGTATCTAAGAGTACCAAACCTAATGCTAAAAATCCTCAAGGAGAAGTCGGATCGTAGCCATGTCGTTCTGTGAGCCAAGGAGTTGAAAATGAAAATTGTCTTCCTAAGACCGCTTGGCCTTCCGACTTATTAGGTTTGGTACTTTTAGATACCATGTTGACACCTTCTACGATAGCACGTTGTTTCTCAACGAGCACCTCCAGCACGCGGCCGGTTTTGCCCTTAGAAGCACCTGCGTTCACGAATACGGTATCACCTTTCTTAATATGCAATTTTGCCATACTTGTAGAATTTAGATGATTAGAGCACTTGAGGTGTTAATAAGATAATTTTCATGTTCGTTTGACGGAGCTCGCGAGCTACAGGGCCGAAGATACGTGAACCACGGATCTCACCTGCGTTGTTTACGAGCACGCATGCGTTGTCATCAAAGCGGATGTAGCTACCGTCTGCACGGCGTACCTCTTTCTTCACGCGAACAACGATAGCGCGTGTTACGGTACCATCTTTGATGTCAGAAGAAGGAATTACACCTTTAACTGCTACTACGATGGTGTCACCCAGGCTGGCGTAACGCTTTTTGGTTCCGCCGAGTACGCGGATGCACAATGCCTCTTTAGCACCTGAGTTATCCGCTACTGTCAGTCTTGATTCTTGTTGTACCATATTACTTAGCCCTTTCTACAATTTGAGTTAAACGCCAACGAACAGTTTTGCTCAAAGGACGAGTCTCCATGATACGTACAGTATCGCCGATACCGCACTCATTGTTCTCGTCATGAGCATGGAACTTGCGAGTTTTATTGACAAACTTGCCATAAATAGGGTGTTTCTCTTTCCAGTGAACAGCAACTACGATAGTCTTGTCCATTTTGTTGGAAACGACAATACCCTGACGCTCTTTTCTTAGATTTCTTGTTTCCATGTCAATTCGTTTTTTTACTTTGTTAATTCTCTTTGACGAAGTTCGGTTGCAAGGCGAGCAATAGTCTTACGAGCCACCTTAATCTGCAACGGATTGTCAAGCGGAGAAATGCTGTGATTCAGTTTCATGCGAACGAGTGCCTCTTTCTCTGAAGCCAAACGCTCTTGGATCTCAGCAGTTGTTAATTCTTTAATTTCAGCTGTTTTCATAATCCTGATTATACATTTTGGGTTGGGTCGTAATCACGTCTTACGACAAATTTGGTTGTAATAGGAAGTTTTTGAGCAGCCAGACGAAGTGCCTCTTTAGCTACATCGAATGGAACGCCGTCAATCTCGAAGATGATACGTCCTGGAGCCAATGGAACTACGAAGCCCTCTGGAGCACCTTTACCTTTACCCATACGTACGTCCAATGGTTTCTTGGTAATTGGTTTATCAGGGAAAACGCGAATCCATACATGTCCTTGACGTTGCATGTAACGTGTTACTGCGATACGGGCTGCCTCGATTTGACGACCTGTCAACCAGATGGTACCAAGTGATTTGATACCGAATGAGCCAAATGCGAGCTCAGTACCACGCTGTGCATTGCCTTTGATGCGGCCTTTTTGGCAGCGGCGGAATTTAGTTTTCTTTGGTTGTAACATAACTGTTTAATCTACAAATCGGTTTAACATTATTGTTTTTTGTTTCTGCGGAAACCACCACGACGGTCATCACGACGGCGATCGCCACCACGACCATTCTCTTGCTTTTGTGTGAAGTTAGGAGCAAGGTCTTTCTTGCCATATACTTCACCACGGCAGATCCAAACCTTTACACCGATCATACCTACTTTGGTGAGAGCACCAGCGTGGCAATAATCGATGTCAGCGCGGAGAGTGTGCAATGGGGTACGACCCTCTTTGTACATCTCGCTACGAGCCATCTCGGCACCATTCAAACGGCCGCTGAGTTGGATTTTGATACCCTCAGCACCCATGCGCATGGTAGAAGCGATAGCCATTTTCACTGCGCGACGGTATGCAATTTTACCTTCGAGTTGGCGTGCAATCTTGGTAGCTACAATGGTAGCATCAAGTTCAGGACGTTTAACTTCGAAGATGTTGATTTGCACATCTTTCTTGGTGATTTTCTTCAGTTCCTCTTTCAATTTGTCAACCTCTTGTCCACCTTTACCGATAATAAAACCAGGGCGAGCAGTGCAGACAGTTACAGTCACAAGTTTCAGAGTACGCTCGATAACGATACGAGAAATACTAGCCTCAGCCAAGCGGGCATTCAGGTACTTGCGGATTTTGGTATCCTCAAGGATAGTATCTCCGTAGTTCTTACCGCCAAACCAGTTGGAATCCCAACCACGTACAATACCGAGGCGGTTACTAATTGGATTAATTTTCTGTCCCATTTCGTTAATTACTTAGCTTCGTTAGTATTCTTAGTATCTACAAAAATAGTAACATGGTTAGAGCGTTTGCGGATACGATAACCGCGACCTTGAGGAGCGGTCAACAGACGTTTGAGCATCATACCGCCATCTACCATGATTTGACTTACATACAGAGTCTCAGAGTCTGCTTTTTTGCCGGTTTTGTTTTCCCAGTTAGCGATAGCAGATTTCAAGAGTTTCTCGAGAGCGCGTGAAGCCTCTTTAGTAGAGAAATGCAACGCACCCAGTGCACGGTTCACTTCCATACCACGAATCATATCGGCAACAAGGCGCATTTTGCGTGGAGATGTAGGAACGTTGTTGAGCTTAGCAAAGTATTGACCCTTGCGAGCCTCTTTCATTGCCTCAGCTGTATTATGTTTTCTAGCACCCATTTTGAATTCTAAAATTTAATTTGTTGTGAATGACTCATGGATTAACGGTTACCCGAGTGACCACGGAATGAGCGGGTTGGAGCAAACTCACCGAGTTTGTGACCTACCATGTTCTCAGTTACGTACACAGGGATAAACTTGTTTCCATTATGAACTGCGATAGTGTGACCTACAAAATCAGGAGAAATCATAGATGCACGGCTCCAAGTCTTGACAACTTCTTTTTTGCCAGACTCATTCATAGCCAACACCTTATTCTCCAACTTTACGTTGATAAATGGTCCTTTTTTCAATGAACGACTCATAAAATTTCTCTTAATTTAATAGGTTATTTCTTTCTTCTTTCGATAATGTATTGGTTGCTCAAGTTCTTTGGAGCACGTGTCTTGTAGCCCTTAGCTAACAAGCCCTTGCGTGAACGTGGGTGTCCACCAGATGCGCGGCCTTCACCACCACCCATTGGGTGATCTACTGGGTTCATTGCCACACCACGGTTACGTGGACGACGTCCTAACCAACGGCTGCGACCAGCCTTACCACTTTTCTCCAATGCGTGGTCACTATTGCCAACCACACCTACAGTTGCTTTACAAGCTGAGAGCACTTTGCGGAGCTCGCCTGAAGGCAATTTGATGATTGCATATTTATCTTCGCGAGAAGACAATTGTGCAAATACACCTGCCGAGCGAACCATGCAAGCACCTTGACCTGGGCGCAACTCGATGTTGTGGATCAAAGTACCAAGAGGCATGTTTGCCATTGGAAGAGCGTTACCAACTTCAGGAGCCACATCTGGACCTGAGATTACTGTTTGACCTACTTGCAAGCCGTTTGGTGCAAGAATGTAACGTTTTTCGCCATCAGCGTAGAACAAGAGTGCGATACGAGCCGAACGGTTTGGATCGTACTCAATAGTTTTAACTACTGCTGGTACACCATCTTTGTTACGTTTGAAGTCAATTACGCGATATTTCTGCTTGTGTCCACCACCGATGTAACGCATGGTCATTTTACCATTGTTGTTACGACCGCCGGTTTTATTTTTACCGAACACAAGAGATTTCTCTGGTGCACTTGCGGTAATTGTGTCAAATGCGCCAATAATTTTGTGTCTTTGCCCTGGTGTAGTGGGCTTTAATTTACGTACAGCCATTTTTAGATATTGCTATAAAAATCAATTGTTTCACCTTCTTTCAATGTAACAATAGCTTTCTTGTAAGCTGCCTTTGCGCCACGGATCAAACCGCTTTTTGTGTAGCGTTGTTTGGTCTTTGGAGCAACGATCAAAGTGTTTACATCAAGCACTTGTACATTGTACAATTCTTCTACTGCCTTTTTGATTTCTACTTTGTTGGCAGTACGAACTACCTGAAAACCATAACGGTTGAACTTTTCGCCTGCGGCGGTCATCTTCTCAGTGACGATTGGTTTTAAAATAATTGCCATAGTTGTAACCTCCTTATGCTAAAGTTGCCTC
>JAZNBO010000020.1:0-81906 GCA_045587145.1 Paludibacteraceae bacterium | reverse complement strand
ATTGGCTATTGGATTAAGTTTTTGTTTTGCTCCCCAAATGCGACATGGTTGCATTTCATTGGAGCAAAAACAAAACATAACCACTTGATTTTTATATATTTTTGTAGCCTTCAAAGAAGGCGTATTTTTGTTAAAGAAATTAACAAGAATTGACAATCTAATTGACACAAATTGTCTTAAAAAAGTGTAAAGGCAAGGAATAAACAAGGAAATGAAACAGATAAAGACATACTGTGAGGGACTTCGTCCGTACACGGACATTATATTGTTCGTGGTGGCGTTGTTAGCGGCGAACTTCTTTTGGAAATTTACCGTACTAGGTGACGAAGGAGGAATACAAGTCACATGGCTTGGACTGGACATTACAGCCCCCTTCGACTTTCTAGCGACACACATAGCCAACGCAGTCTATTGGGTCGTACAACTGGTGCGCGATACTATTCATCAGCTACCCAACAACATATTGCGATTCGATTCAGGATCAAGTGTGCGCATCGTATGGAGTTGCACCGCGTTGAAACAATCATTCATCTGGCTGATTATCATGCTGGTCGCACGCGGGAAATGGCTTAACAAACTATGGTTCATTCCACTCGGCTTCGTAGCCATATACCTATTCAATATATTACGTATCGCGCTGATTACATTAATCATAGAACATCACCCCGAACTGTTCGAACTGATGCACACATACATTTTCAAATACCTATTCTACCTAATGCTATTCGGAATGTGGATATGGTGGACGAATTGCTTATCTGGCATGCCCAAACAGCGCAACTTCAATCCCCCAACAGTAGATGGTGAGGAAGATGCTGCGTACCCTGTTCTGTAACGAAAAATACCGATGAATCGGGAGAAAATCGCTATTCTTTATCGAAATACTGCGTGTAATTATCAATAAACAATTGCACCGCTTCTGGGAGTGGACCATAGTACTCGCCTCCCGACGCGTTGGCATGACCACCGCCACCAAAAACATCTTTAGCAAACACATTCACAGGACGCTCACCCTGACTACGGAGCGAAATCTTAATCTTCGTTTTACTTCCCCCCGCCAATGCCATCTCTGTAGGATTAACCTTATCCTCACGCATGAAACAAGAATAATGTATGTCCTTAATCTGCAAAGGCAAATTCACAATACCCTCTGCATCACCCGACTGGAAATTAAAACGATACAACTCCTTACGACTCAAATAAATAAGAGCCGTATGATGCTCTGGGAAAATCTTCATCTTCTGATACAAACAATAACCCATAAGACGCATACGGTCTGCCGAATAGGCATTGAACACACGGTTGTAAATCTCGTCCTTATTCACACCCAAAGACACCAATTCACCGACAATCTGATACATCTCAGGATAATTGGAATTGTACGAGAAATTACCCGTATCGGTCATCATACCTGTATAAATGCATGTGGCTATGTCAGAGGCGAAAGGCGAAGAGGCGAAAGGCGAAAGGCAAGAGATTAAGCGATAAACGAGTTCGCAGGTGGAGGGAGATGCAGGATAGGACAGGGTCAAATCGGGGAAATCGGATGGGTGGAGATGGTGATCAATCATCATCTTGCGGCAAGTAAGCGTGAGCAACTTATCACCCAACGAACCAATGCGCTTGGGGTCGTTGAAATCGGTACAAATGACCAAATCAGCTCGCTCTAAAATAGCATCGGCCTCCTGACGATTTGACTCATAAATAATGTCCTCATTTGCCTTGGGTAACCAAGCCAAGAAATCAGGGAATGAATTAGGTACAATCACCGACACCTGTTTGCCCAAAGCCTCCAAGAAATGGCGCATAGCCAATGATGAACCCATAGCATCACCATCAGGTGACATGTGGGTAAGAATAACTACATTATTCGACTGATTGATAAACTCTTGAGCAGTCTGAATCTCTAAATCAGAAAAAAAAGGTGTAAGCATGGTTATTGTTCTTTTGGATAAAATCGCTGCAAAAGTACTACTTTTTTTGCATATATCAAATTTTTTTTGTAATTTTGCGCGCTATTTTGTATAAATAGGCGATAAATACGACAAAATAAATAAAAACAACACATAACAATGAAAAAAGCATTATTATCAATCATTCTATTAGCGAGTGCCATGATGGGCTTCGCACAGGAAGACAAAGTACTACTGACCATCAACGGTGAACCTGTAATGTTGTCAGAGTTCTTGTACATCTATGAGAAAAACAACCAAGAGACAAGCCTCGAAAAGAAATCCATGGAAGAGTATTTGGATCTCTTTATCAACTTCAAACTCAAAGTGACCGAAGCCATCGCACAAGGCGTGGACACCACAGAGGCATTCAAAAAAGAGTTAGCAGGCTATCGCGCCCAAGCTACTCCTAAATACATGCAAGACAACGAAGCCATCGACAGCTTGGTAGAATTGAGTTACAACCGCCAAGCCAACGTTCGTCGCGCAGCACATATCGCCATTCAATGTCCTGCAAACGCAGACTCCGTAGCAGAAGCAGAAGCACTAGCAAAAATCAACCTCGCTCGTGAGCGCGTAACAACTGGCGTAGAGAAGAAAGTGAAGAAAGGTCGCAAATGGGTAACCGTTCGCGAAGCAGAAGCATTTGCCGATGTAGCACGCGAAATGACCGAAGACCCATCAGGCAAAGAGAATGGTGGCGAACTAGGTTGGGTACAAGTATTCCGCTATGTATATCCATTTGAAGAGGCAGTTTACAGCACACCCGTAGGCGAAGTAACCGAAGTGTTCCGCTCTCCTTACGGTTTCCATATCGCTTTGGTGGAAGAGGAGCGCGCCTTCGAAGAAGTACACGCTGCACACATTATGAAAATGATGCCTCGCGGAGCAGAAACGACGGCTATGGACGCGAAAAAAACGATTGACAGCCTATATCAAGCCGTATTAGCAGGTGCTGACTTTGCTGAGGTGGCAACAGCAAACTCCGACGACAAAGGTTCTGCAGTACGCGGTGGCGACCTCGGTTGGTTCGGCAGAGGTATGATGGTACAACCATTTGAAAACATCACCTTCGACATGCAACCCGGCGAGATGAGCGAGCCATTCCCTACCCGATTCGGTTGGCACTTCGTCAAACTTTATGAAAAACGCGGTATCCAACCACTGGACAGTGTACGCAATCAATTACTCATGCAAGTGAAACGCGATGTACGCTACCAAGAAGCAGAAAAGAGCTTCATTCGCAAAACACGCGCCGAATACAACCTGCCTGCCGAAATGAGCAACGAAGAAGTAAAAGCATACGCTGATGCACACTTAGAGGAGAAATATGCTGACTTGCGCAACTTAGTACGCGAATACCACGATGGTATCCTACTATTCGACGTATCCTTGCGCGAAGTATGGGACAAAGCCAACAAAGATACCGAAGGACTAGCAGCATACTTCAAAGCAAACAAGAAAAATTACACTTGGGACGAACCACGTTTCAAAGGATATATGATCTATGCAAAAGATGAAAAAATAGCCAAAGCAACTAAACAAATCATCAAAAGCGCCAGCGAAGACTCTATAATGAGCTATATCAACCAACGCATCAATGTGGATAGCGTACAATACGTGAAAGTAGAACGCGGATTGTGGACCGAAGGCAAAAATGCTGCCGTGGACAAATATGCATACAAGAGCAAAACAGCTGAATATACCCCAACCGAAGAGTTTCCTTGCGTTTGGGCAGTAGGAAAAATCCTCAAAGCCCCACAAGAATATACCGACGTTCGCAGCCAAGTAACTACCGACTATCAAGATTATCTGGAAAAACAATGGGTAGCTACACTGCGTGAGAAATATCCTGTGGAAGTGTTTGAAGAGGTATTGAAAGGGTTATAGGCGATTGGATATTGGCTATTGGCGATGGGCTATTGGTAAGAAGTAGATGAAGATTTGGAAAAGCATAGCGATAGTGGTGGCACTGGTATTAATCAACATACTAGTGCACCACTTCGTGGTACGTTGGGATATGACCAACGACCGTCGTTATAGCATTGCTCCTACGACACAGGCTCTTATGCAGACCTTAGATGCTCCATTGCAAGTAACTATCCTGCTCGATGGCGAACTAAATGCAGGTTTCCTGCGCCTACAACGCGCCACAATAGAAATGGTAGAGGAGTTGGAAGCAGCGAGAGGCGATAGGCGAGAGGCGAAAGACGCAGAGATTGGCTATCGGGTATCGGCGGAGAATATACCGCAAGGACTGCCGCCAACGGTCATTCACGAACGTACCCACAAGGGACAAACGGCACAGACCACCATTTATCCATACGCCCTAGTCAGCTACAAAGGCAAGACAACCGTCATAGAACTACTGCGCAACAACCGTGGACTGAGCGGCGAAGAGAACCTCAACCATAGCATTGAGAACTTGGAGTTTGCGTTCGTGGAAGCCATTCACTCACTCACGCGAGAAAGCGTGGAGAAAATAGCATTCTTAGAAGGCCATGGCGAGTTATCAGAAGCCGAAGTGTATGACCTCAGTCAAGCCCTATCACGCTACTACCAAATTGACCGTGGCACACTCGGCGATGAAACGGGCATTCTAGACGATTATCGAGCAGTCATCATCGCTGACCCACAACTACCATTCTCCGAAAAAGACAAATACATTCTCGACCAATACCTCATGCAAGGCGGACGTATCTTGTGGGTAGTCAATGGGGTGCGTTTCTCATCGGACTTCCTATCATCGCAGGGTAAGACCCCAATCATTCCGCTAGACTTGCAACTCAATGATATGCTCTTTCGCTATGGCATAAGAGTGAATCCCACATTGGTGCAAGACCTACAATGCTTGCCTATGCCCGTGGACGTGGGTAGCGATCCACAAAACCCCAATTGGCAACCTATGCCTTGGACATACGCACCACTATTGCTCACATCACAAGCATCGCCCATCACACGCAATGTCATGCAAGTTAGTGCCACCATGGCTTCATGCATCGACTTTGTCGGTGGCGAAGACGGCATTCGCAAAGAGACACTACTCGCCACATCTACCAACAGCAAACTGACAGGCACACCCGCCGAGGTGGATCTGAGTATGTTTGAAGGGTCGGAGAGTGACTTCCAACACGCATTTATTCCCGTGGCAGCAAGTTTAGAAGGCGTTTTCCCCTCTCTATATGCTCACCTGCTTCCACCCGAGGAATTAACCATACATGCTCCTTTGCGCAAACAGAGCGAACCCACCAAACAGATTGTGGTGGCAGCAGGTAGCACCATTCGCAACGAGTGGCAACAAGGACAACCACTGCCTCTTGGCTACGACCGCTACACACAAACACAATTTGGCAACCGAGATTTCATGGTGAACGCCGTGCTCTATCTCACCGACGACACAGGGTGGATGTCACTCAGACAAAAACAAATCACCCTGCGCCTCTTGAACGACCAACGCGCACGCGACCAACGTGTCCTGGCACAAGTTATTAGCATCATCGTTCCACTCACCCTACTGGCAATTATCGGAATAGTAGTCATCATAGTACGTAAAAAACGCTACGTTAAACAAGCATGAAAACAGCACGTATTTATATCATCGTAATCCTTGCAATCATAGCATGGGCTACACCTGCAAGAGGACAACAATTAGATTATCCGTTGGATACTATCAACGGACAGATATACTATCGCTACACCGTGGAGCGTAGCATTGGATTATACCGCATAAGCCTAAACTTCGGCGTAACACAAGAAGATATCCTCAAAGCAAATCCACACCTGCAACACCAAGGATTGCGATTCGAAGAGGTGATTCTAATTCCTGCCAAAAACCTGAGTTTAGATCCTCCTACAACAGATGCCCCCAAAGCGACTGCGGAATCCCCTATGCAAACAGATAAGAAGAGAGGACGTAAGGTATTCTTCGACGATGACAAACGAGTAGAGAAGAAACTTACCACCAAAAAGCCTATCAACAGAAAAGCAACAGAACAAAAAGTCATAGAACAAACCCATCTTGACAAAAAGTCCCACTCACCTGAACCTACTATATCCGACACCATTGCTATGGATACGGTGGTACTCGCTGATTCGCTTCATCAAGAGGCGTTACCCAAGATAGACAGTACTGCCACGCGATTAGCATTCCTATTGCCTTTGCACGCAGATGCTATCAAGCGTGAGAAAAATATGGAACGTTTCTACGATTTCTACGCAGGTGCTTTGATTGCCATCTACGAAGCACAAGCAAAGGGACAAATGCTCGAAGTATTTACCTACGACATCGGCAAAACAGCCAATCGCACCAAAGAGATATTGCAACAGCACCCTGAGATTCGACAAATGGATGCAGTCATTGGTCCTGCCTACTCACAACAAGTAGCAATAGTCATGGATTCACTCTACAAGGATAGTGTACGCTTGCTTATTCCTTTCCTCTCACGCGTGGAAGGCATTGCTACCCACCCTAATGTATTCAAGTTCAACCCATCTGAGCAGATTGAAGCAGACACCATCGCACGCTACTTAGCACAGAAGAGCGACAGCATTAACTGCGTGTTGATAGAGTCCAAAGAGGGCGACGTCATTCCTTCGGGCATCAAAGCCCTGCATGCTGCATTGCAACGCGAACAAGTACCAACAACGACTATTTCGCTACGTGCACTGCTCACCGATTCAGTAGATGGAGGATTCCGCAGCGATATTGAAAACATCGTTATCTTCAATACCGAACGCTACGCCAACCTACAAACAGTCATGCCACACCTACTAAAACTCTGTGGGAACTACCGCATCACACTCTATTCGCACTACTCATGGCAAACGGAAAACATTATCTTGCCGCAGCTATACGCTTCTGTGTTTGCACAAGAACCCTATATCCCTGAGACCTATCAAACGCTGTTCGATAGGTATTTCGCCCACGAGTTGAGTTCCAATCGTCCACGCTATGACCTCTTGGGTTACGACCTAACAAACCATTTGCTACACACCTTACATCATCAAACTACCGATGAGGTATGGGAAGGCATACAAGCGAACATTCATTATCAACAAACAGCCGCGGAAGGTGGCTTTGAAAATCATATCATACACATCATTCACCAATGATTCGTCTACGCCACATATCGCTGATATTTCTACTGCTTGCAATCAGCATGACAGTTGCTGCGCAACCACGACTGCGTACACCCGAAATCTATGTGGGTGCACATGCAGGCGCGATGGCATCCACGATGCTATTCAAGCCCAACATCGCCAAGATGGACATCATGCAATCACCACTCACCGTGAATGGTGGACTCGTCTTCCGATACGCAGGACACAAAGTATGTGCTATTCAAACCGAAATCAACTATATGCAACGTGGATGGCATGAAACAATCGCTCTAAGCGACAATACAACAATGGGATATACGCGCCAATTAGACTATATCGAGATTCCACTGCTGATGCATTTGTATTTCGGCAAAGAGCGTTTTCGTGCATTCCTCAATCTCGGACCACAAATAGGATATTGCATTCGCGACATAGCAACACCCCTACCAGATAACATCACCGCGCCACACTATCAACCCATCGAACTTCCTTTCGACTGGGGGCTAGCAGGCGGCTTGGGTTGCTACTATCGCACACGACACATCGGACTATTCCAACTCGAAGCACGATTCAATTTCAGCATGGGAACGATATACAACAACCGCAAAGTAGATTATTTCAGTCAGTCCAATGCAATGAACCTGAGTCTCAACTTTGCCTACCTATGGGAAATAAAAATAAAATAACGCATCAAAATTAGAACTCTAAACTATCATTATATATGGGAAAAATCATTTCATTAGCAAATCAAAAAGGTGGTGTCGGCAAAACCACTACTTCTATTAACTTGGCAGCTGCATTAGCGGCAGAGGGCAAGAAAGTACTGCTCATTGATGCCGACCCACAGGCCAACACTTCGTCGGGATTAGGTGTCGATATTCAAGAATTGGAAAATACAATCTACGAGTGTTTAGTAGTAGGTATTGATCCTCAGAGCGCTATCGCTCATACCTCTGTATCCAATTTGGACCTTATCCCATCACATATTGACCTAGTCGGTGCAGAGATTGAAATGCTGAACATTGATGACAGAGAGAACCTACTCAAAAAAGTATTAGCTCCTCTTCGTCCCTTGTACGACTATATCCTCATTGACTGCTCACCTTCTTTGGGCTTGATTACCATCAACGCACTCACCGCCAGCGATAGCGTGATTATACCTGTGCAATGCGAATTCTTTGCATTGGAAGGTATTGCCAAACTGCTCAACACCATCAAGATTATCAAATCCAACCTCAACCCCGCTTTGCGTATCGAGGGTTTCTTACTCACCATGTACGATGGTCGTCTTCGCCTATCTATGCAAGTACATGATGAAGTACGCCGCCACTTTGGTGACTTGGTATTCAATACCGTCATTGCCCGTAACGTTCGTTTGAGCGAAGCACCAAGCCACGGTATGTCTGTACTAGAATACGACCGCAATAGCAAAGGTGCCAAAAACTATATCAACTTAGCAAAAGAACTTATTAGGAGGAGCAACGCATGAAAAAGACATTAGGACTTGGACGCGGATTAGACGCACTTATTGATACCACACATATCTCTACCGCAGGGTCATCTTCCATCAGCGAGATTGCCTTGGATAAGATATACCCCAACCCAGACCAACCTCGCCGCACATTCGATGAGGAAGCTCTTCAAGAATTGGCACAATCCATCAAGGATCACGGTGTCATCTCACCTATCACCTTGCGCAAAGATACCAACCAACGCTATATGATTATCGCTGGTGAGCGCCGATTCCGTGCTTCCAAAATGGCAGGACTAGATAGTATCCCTGCATATATCCGCACAGCAAAAGATGAGCAAGTGATGGAATGGGCACTCATCGAGAATATCCAACGCGAGGACCTCGATGCCATTGAAATTGCATTGGCATATCAACGCTTAATGGACGAATATAACCTCACGCAAGAGCGTATGTCAGAGCGTGTAGGTAAGAAGCGCGCCACAGTAGCCAACTACCTGCGCCTACTCAAACTGCCTGCTGAGATACAACTCGGTATCAAAGAGAAGAAAATTGACATGGGTCACGCTCGTGCTATCCTTGGTTCGCCATCGCCTGAGCAACAACTCAGTATCTACAAGCGTATCCTGCAAAATGGATTGTCCGTGCGCAAAGTAGAAGAATTGGTTAGCGATACTAAACCCACCAAAAAAGAAAAGAAAAGCATTCCTTCCTATACAGCACAAGAAGCCATCTTGCAAGAGAAACTAGGCGGTAATGCCAAAATTGTAGGACAAAAAATCACAATCTCTTTCCGCAACGAAGAGGAACTAAACTTTATCCTCAACCATATACATTGAAACGATTAGTCATCTACATATTGCTACTTTGCTGTTCCTTACCTACATTTGCGCAGAGGGATAAAGATACTATCTTTTCGTCCGATTCCATTCCGCTCACGCAAAAGGAGATTGACCGACTATTTTGGAAACCCGACCCTATGCGTGCCGTATGGTTAGGGGCGGTCTTACCCGGTGCTGGACAAATATACAATCGCAGCTATTGGAAACTGCCTATCGTATATGGTGGATTTATGGGTTGTATCTACGCTATCACATGGACCAACAACCAATATATTGGCTACAAAGATGCCTATCGCGACATCTACTATGATATACAAAATGGAACAATCAGCAATAGCCCCGATAAATCATACAACGCCATATTGCCTGAGGGATACACCATCAATAGTATGGGTGGTGCGAACGCCTATATGAGTCGTTTGAAGGAGTGGCAGAATTCCTCGCTACGTAATCGCGATATGGCGATTCTTGTGTCTGTGGTAGTATATGCCTTATCACTTATTGATGCATACGTCGATGCCCAACTCTTCGACTTCGACATTTCCAATGATCTTTCGCTGAATGTTAGTCCACAAATCTATTATGACATGCAGCATCAACGCACTGCCGAAATCAAACTCGCTATACAATTTTAAATGAAGAATTTTGAATTACGCATGAAACCATTATCCATTATACTTCTATTTTGCGCTCTCGCCTTATCTCCTTGTCGCATTCATGCGACCGATAGCTTAAGTACCTCATTGCCTGATAGCCTCATCGCCCCATTGCCTGATAGCCTCGAACTACCTATCTTTTTCGATGAAGCATTAGCATGGTTAGATACCACCGAGTGTACATCGGATACCCTTATTACCGAACTACCCGATTCTATCTACAAGGCGCGATTGCAGGCCCTACCTTTTGTGATAGAAGTTCCCTACAACGAAGTGGTACGCCGATATATCTTGCGCTATGTCAAACATAGTCCTCGCCAACTGGCTAGCTTACAACGCAAAGCAGAATATTATTTCCCCATTTTCGAAGATATCTTGGGCAAGCATGAGTTACCATTTGAACTCTGTTATTTGCCCGTGATTGAGTCTGCACTCAATCCGCAGGCTCGTTCGTATGTCGGTGCTGTCGGTCTTTGGCAATTCATGCCTGCTACGGGCAAGAAGTACGGTCTGGAAATCAACTCGCTCATTGACGAACGTATGGACCCTATCCGTTCTACCGAAGCGGCATGCCAATTCTTGAAGGCATTATATACCATTTTTGGCGATTGGAACTTGGTGATTGCAGCCTACAACTGCGGTCCCGGTAATGTAAACAAAGCTATTCATCGTGCAGGTGGCAAACGCGATTTTTGGAGTATCTACCCTTTCCTTCCAAAAGAGACACGCGGTTATTTGCCTATTTTCATTGCAGCAAGCTACGCGATGAATTATGCCGACGTACATGGTATTTGTCCTTCAATGGATAATTTCTATCCTGTTACCGACACGATTGTTACTTCCGAACGCCAACACCTCAAGCAGATTGCCGCTAATTTGAATATTACGCTTGAAGAGTTGCGCCGTTTGAATCCGCAATATGCTCGCGACATTATCCCTGGCGGAAAAGACTATGCTCTGTGCCTGCCTATTGCTATTTCAGGTGCATATATTGATCAGCAAGACACTATTTTAGCATATCAAGCCAAAGAGTTGATTCATAATCGCCGTGCCGAGATTGACCTCATGCAACGCACAGGACTCAATGGCGGTTATTCGGTGAATGGTGTCACCTATTATAAGATTAAAGAAGGAGATACCTTGGGCGGCATTGCTGCCAAGTTCCGCATTAGTGTCAAACGACTCAAATCCTTCAATGGCTTGACATCTGACATGATTCGCGCTGGTAAGACATTAAAGATTCCTAACGTGTAGTGTTTTGTGTTTAGTGTTTGGTGTTTAGAGTTTAGAGAAAAATGGCAGAAGAGGGGAAAATATATTATTCGATGACCGAAGCCCAAGAGATGACGGGACTTCCTGCTAGCACGTTGCGCTATTGGGAACGTCATTTTACCCAACTTGACCCTCGTAAAGACGGTCATGGCAATCGCTATTATACGATGGCAGATATTGATCTTATCAAACAAATCAAGTACCTGCGCAATGAGATGCACATCACGCGTATTGAGGCGATCCGCCAAGAACTCAAACAAGGCAAACGCCAAGCAGACTTCCGCCAACGCGCCGCAGATATTCTGCAACGTGTCCGCGCCGAATTAGTAGAGATACGCAAGAATCTGTAATTTATTCCCTTACGGTGATATGGAAGCAGGCTTGTTTGTGCTCGTACTTCACGTAGATACGTCCAGCGCGTTGCTCATTGAGCAGAACTTGACCTAAAACCAATTTGAGATTGTCTTGGTGCATATACTCACGCGTGCGCGTTACCTTATCAAAACGATAATAGGCTAAGTCAAACGTGGTTCCATAGCAGTGGCACGAACGGTCAGTTGCATTGATATTACCACTCTTCTGCAAGAGTTTCACATCGTCTTTCGTGCGCAATACACTAGTGACATAAAAGCGATAATGAGGCAACCCATTACGCTGTAAAATATCAGCAAATCCTTCACCTATACGCTCCAACTCCGCAGCCGCAGCAGGCACCAAATACGGAATAGAGTGAGTCAGTGAATCTACAATATAATTTTCATTGGTCTTGATCAACGACAATTGGCTGCGCATCTTAGCCGCCTGTTGGCGGTTTTGTGGCGGAGTAGATAGTCCAATGGCACGCGCAGCCTGTTCCTGCTTGGATTGTAAGTCACGAAACTTATCCTTATAACTGAACGTGCGACCAGGATAGAAGACCATCGTATCTTCTATTATTGTATCGGCAACCAAGGATTGGCTATCAGATTTCGTTCCACAAGACGAGAATGCAAAAATTAGTCCTGCAAACAGCAGGACTAATTTTCCAATATGTCGGATTTGCATTTTCACTTCTCCGTTTTTTTTAGAGGCTCCACTCAAAACCATCTTTGGTATCTTTGATGGTGAAACCAAGCGCAGTCAGTTCGTTGCGAATCTTATCGCTTGTTCCCCAATCCTTGTTGCGTTTAGCCTCTAAACGCATATTCAGTAACATCTCCACTGCTCCCTTATATGCGTCCAAACCTACACCTGCATCTTGTGCACCATCTAATTGCAGACCAAGAATATCTATTGCGTAGGTCTTCCAAACTGCGCGCAACTCGTTGAGATCTGACTCGGAGATTGTACCCTTGCCATCGAACACAGTATTTATCGCGCGCGCGGAATCAAATAGGTGAGAAATAACGATTGGTGAGTTGAGATCATCATCCATCGCTTCTTGGCAACGCTCACGGAGGTTGCCAATCTCTACGAGATTGTTGGCTATTGGCAATTGGTTATCGGCAATTGGCTGGATTTTCATCAAGCGTTGGTAAGCCTCGGTCAAGCGAGCAAGACCCTTCTCCGCTGCCACAAGAGCGTCATTAGAAAAGTCCACCGTAGAACGATAGTGCGCCTGCAAAATGAAGAAGCGAATCGTCATTGGCGAGAATGGTTGCTCCAACAACTCATGTTTACCTGCAAAGAATTGCTCCAAAGTGATGAAGTTATTGTAGCTCTTACCCATCTTTTTGCCTGCGATGGTAATCATATTGTTGTGCATCCAATAGCGTACACTCTCGTGTCCGAGGGCTGCGCAACTCTGCGCGATCTCTGCCTCATGGTGTGGGAACATCAAGTCCATACCACCACCGTGGATATCAAATTGCTCACCTAGGTACTTGGTACCCATAGCAGAGCATTCCATGTGCCAACCTGGGAAACCTTCGCTCCAAGGGCTTGGCCAATGCATGATATGTTCTGGCGATGCCTTCTTCCACAACGCAAAGTCAAAGCTGTGCTTCTTCTCTTGCTGACCGTCCAATTCGCGGGTCTCGGTGACGATATCTTCGAGATTACGGCCAGAGAGTTTGCCGTATGGATAATCCTTGGCATACTTCTCCACGTCCATATATACGCTACCGTTGCTCACGTAAGCATAGCCCTTGTCCATAATCTTCTGCACAAAAGCAATCTGCTCAATGATATGTCCGCTGGCATGTGGTTCGATAGAAGGTGGAAGCACATTCAGCAGTTCCATATCGCGATGGTAGCGGTTGGTGAAGTATTGTACCACTTCCATTGGTTCCAATTGCTCCAAGCGTGCTTTTTTAGCTATCTTATCCTCACCCTCATCAGCATCGTGCTCCAAGTGGCCTACGTCGGTGATGTTACGCACATAGCGCACCTTATAACCCAAATGGAGGAGATAACGATATAGGAGGTCAAAAGTGATAGCAGGACGAGCATGTCCCAAGTGCGCATCGCCATACACGGTAGGACCGCAGACATACATGCCTACGTGTCCTTCGTGCATTGGACGAAATATCTCTTTTTGACGAGAAAGCGTATTATAGATTTGAAGCATTAGAGCAAGCTTTTTGGATCGAGGTTGTTTTTCTCAATGTCTTTGAAGTAGTTGTAAGTACCCACCTTCAACTCTGCACAAGCAGCCTCATCAGCCACGATAATACCGTGTTGGTGCATTTGCAATGCAGAAATAGTCCACATGTGAGAGATTGGCTCCTCTACTGCGTGTTGGAGAGCACGTGCTTTGTTATGGCCATTAACCATGATCAATACCTCCTTAGCATCCATGATAGTACCTACACCTACGGTGAGAGCAGTCTTTGGCACTTTGTTTACATCGTTGTCGAAGAAACGAGAGTTAGCAATAATGGTGTCAGTAGTAAGCTCTTTCTTGCGTGTGCGAGAAGAGAGTGAACTACCTGGCTCGTTGAAAGCAATGTGACCGTCAGGACCGATACCGCCAAGGAAGAGCATGATACCGCCGTAGTTCTTGATTTTCTCCTCGTAGCGTGCGCACTCAGCTGCCAAGTCTTCTGCATTGCCATTAAGGATATTCACATTCTCAGGACGGATATCAATATGAGAGAAGAAGTTTTTCCACATGAAAGTGTGGTAGCTCTCTGGGTGATCCTCAGGAATACCTACATACTCGTCCATATTGAAAGTAACCACATTGCGGAAGCTTACTTTGCCCTCTTGATATAATTTGATAAGATTGCGGTACATACCTAATGGTGAAGAACCAGTTGGCAGACCCAACACGAAAGGAGTACCCTCTTTTGGAGCGAACTCGTTAATGCGTTTAGCTACATAGTTTGCTGCCCACTCTGAAAGCAGGTCATAGTTTGGTTGAACAATTAATCTCATGGCTTAAAATGTTTTATATTAGTTAATAAATTAGTCCAATTTTTGTAATACCACTGCGCTACGAGCAGGGAGATAGAGTTGTAGCCAACCCTTATTGGCAGGCAAGTAACCTGTATCGGGTTGCGTGAAATGTTCTACGGTATCATCTGACAAACCAAATCCTGCGAACTCCTTCGCGTCGGTATTCAGAACCACTTTGTATTTGCCTTCGGGTACAGGAATACCGTAACCCTCGAACGATTTTACACCATTCCAATTGAATACAAACACCAAGTCACCGCGTTGGTATGCCACTACCTGATCGCCCTCGTTGTCACAGAGCTTGTCTTCCCATGGCAGGTGAACGCCATATTGCTTATCTTTGATAGGTGTCAGATGTTCGCGTAGGAGGTGTACCATCTTCTCATCAAAGAGATTAAGACAAGAGAAGAAATAGCGTGGGCTATCTACCAAACTCCATTGACGACGTGCATACTTATGACTCCAACCATTACCCTGACGAGGGAAATCAATCCACTCTGGGTGGCCAAACTCGTTACCCATAAAAGTGAGATAACCACCATTGATGGTAGAAGCAGTGATGAGGCGAATCATCTTATGCAATGCGATACCGCGATCCACCATATAGGTAGAATGTCCTTTTTCGAAGTGCCAATACATATCTGCATCGCAGAGGCGGAAGATAATCGTCTTGTCACCCACGAGCGCTTGGTCGTGGCTCTCTGCATAAGAGATAGTCTTCTCATCTTGGCGGCGGTTAGTCATCTCGTAGAAGATATGACCTGCCTTCCAATCCTCGTCGCGTACCTCTTTGATATACTTAATCCAGAAATCTGGAATACCCATTGCCAATCGGTAGTCAAAGCCCATACCGCCATCCTTGATCGGATACGCTAAGCCTGGCATACCAGACATATCTTCTGCAATCGTGATGGCATTCTTCTTCACCTCGTGAATCAGTTTGTTTGCCAAAGTGAGGTAGCATATTGCATCACCGTCCTCGTTGCCATTATAGTAGCAAGAGTAATCTACAAAGTCTTCACCCAATCCGTGGCTCTGATACATCATAGACGTCACACCATCGAAGCGGAAGCCATCGAAGTCATACTCGTCCATCCAATACTTGCAGTTCGAGAGCAAGAAGTGTAGCACTTCTTCTTTTCCGTAATTGAAGCACAAACTATCCCATGCAGGGTGTTCACGCTTAGCGCCATCGTGGAAATACTGATATGGTGTACCGTCAAACATACCCAAACCCTCCAACTCGTTCTTCACAGCATGTGAGTGGACAATATCCATGATCACATCCATACCGTATGCGTGTGCATCGGCAATCAAGTGTTTCAGTTCCTCAGGTGTTCCTTGGCGTGAAGAGACAGCAAAGAAGTTCGACACGTGGTATCCAAAACTGCCATAATAAGGGTGCTCCTGAATAGCCATAATCTGCAGGCAGTTATAACCCAACTTAGCAATACGAGGCAATACATCACGACGGAACTCATCATACGAATTCACTTTCTCCTCTTCGCTCGACATACCGATATGACATTCGTAGATAAAGAGCGGATCACCTGCTTTGCGGCGTTTCGCCTTGCTTTTCACCTTATCGCCTTTCGCCTTATCGCCTACCACAGGCTCCCACACCTGGGCAGAGAAGAGTTTCGTTTGCTCATCTTGCACCACACGACGTGCATAACTAGGGATACGTTCGCCGCAACCACCTTGCCACTCCACAAGCAGTTTATACAACTGTTCGTGTTTGAGCATCTTCTCTGCTAACGTGATTTCCCACACGCCATTCTCAGCAGGTTGCAAACGATATGCTTCATCTTTTTGCCAACCATTGCAGTCACCTATCAAATAAATCGCAGTCGCGTTAGGTGCCCATTCGCGCAACACCCATTTTTTGCCTACTTTATGCAAACCATAGAACATGTGGCCATTTGCCCAATCGCTGAGTTTCTGACCACCTGTCAGTTTCTTCTCTTGCGCAAGAGCATAGTTATAACGTCCTTCTATCGCACTAGCGTAAGGACGGAGATAAGAGTCTGATTGTATAAGTTTCAATGTCTTCATTGCGTTACTTTATTCAATTACGCATTGTTTTAATTTATTTAGCCCGCAAAGGTACTCATTTTTTCTGATATACGCAAATAAAATCGCGCAAAGTTTACTCCTTACGCGATTTTGGTATATTTATTTTGACCTTTTGGGTTAAATCTTCAGATTTATCCCTGCAAAAAAGGTGCGCGGTGTAGCGGGTCCATATACAAATCCTGCATCGCGATCCATACCTTTGTCTAAGTCGTGTTGGAAGTGGTCAAGCAGGTTTTTAACGCCAGCGTTGATTTCTAACGTATAATGTTTGTAGAGCGGAATGTCGTAACAGAATTTCACATCCCATTCAAAGAAAGTGGGCGTGGTCACCTCTTCATCTTCTGGCACATAGCCTGCGAAGTGTTGTACCAACATACTACCCGTCACCTTACCATTGGTTACAACGTGGAAATGCTTCAATGGTTCGATATTGCACAGGAAGTACCCATAATGTTCTGGTGTGCGGAACATACGGCGTTGTGGTTGAACATTCGGATTTTCGCTCCATTGCAGCGGTTCGATATATCGACTATTATTGTAAGTATATCCTGCTTGGAAAGTCAATATATGTCCATATCCAATTTTGGCCTCTACATTCAGTCCCGCTACGCGTGCTCCGCTAGCGTTGGTACGTGTGAGGAGAAGGTTTCCATGTGCATCATGTCCATTTTCCACGAGTGTAAAGACATCGTTAAGTTGGGTAAAAAAGCCCTCCAAGGTCAGGTTCAAATCCCATTTACCCAAACGTTGGTACATATCTACACTTCCGCTCACAGAGTGACTATATTCAGGACGCAGGTTCTCATCAAGCGAGATGAGCGACACCTCACCTCCCACGGCACCCACATGCAGGTCTTCCTCGTATATCTGTGGCGCACGATAACCGCTGGCATAACTCAAACGCAGGATAATAGGGTCAATAGGTGTGTAGCGAACATTGGCACGAGGAGAGAAAATAGGTTTATCCAACAGCGAGTGTTGCTCCAATCTACCACCCACTAGAATAGACCACTGTTTGTTCTTCCACTCGTTTTGCACATATCCGCCTCCCAAGTGTACCTTCTGCAAGGTATTGCGGTCGTAGCCAAGAATCTGATCACGGAGTTGATTATAAGAGTATTCTGCACCAGCCATCAAATCCGCATTCATCAATCCGCAAGGGTAAGAGAAACGGTATTGCGCACCTGTTACCGACACAATATCGGTGGATTTTCCGTAGGCGTTAGGATTGTAGTTCGTGCCGAAATAGCTATCGCGAGCAATATGTTGGAAACTGGTATATGCACTCACAAAATGCTTGTTATCAGCAGTGTACATATCCCATTTAGCAGTAGCAGCATCAATATTGTGTTTCAGCTGCTCACATAGGGGCGACTCATGAGGTTGAAGACTATCGATTCCATATCCGCCACGACGAAACTCGCCGGTATGGTGATACTCTGCCGTTATCTTAGAGTAGTCCGAAGTCTTGAAATACGAGCGAAAGCCTACTGTGGTTGAATTGAGATGAGGTATGTCTGAGTAGCCATCATCATCGCGATCATATTGCTCGCGATTGCGTTGAACGCCAAAGAGGAAAATACCTGCTTTTTGGTTCTCAGCTACCACGCTGGCATTCATATTGATATTGATATCGTAGGTTCCCTTTTGTGTAAAAGCACTGGTATTACTAATGCTGAGTGAATTGCGATTTGGCTCTTTGGTGATGATATTCACCACTCCCGCAATAGCATTGGCCCCATACAGCGCACTACCTCCACCACGAATCACCTCTATACGATCCACCATACCCGCAGGCAATTGTTCCAAACCATATACCGAAGCGAGCGATGAGAAGATTGGACGTGAGTCCATCAGTATTTGCGTGTATTGCCCTTCCAAACCGTTGATGCGAATTTGTGGCACACCGCAGTTGGAGCATGTCTCTTCCACACGTAACCCCGTTTGGAAGTTCAGCACATCTGCCATCGTGTTTGAAGTTGTGGACTCCATAATGAGAGGCGAAACGATATTTACAATGGTAGCTACCTCCTTTTGCTTGGTCTCGTATTTATTGGCAGTCACCACTACGTTATCTATCAAAAACGACATTTCTGCTATGCTCACATTCATCTCCACAAGCGTGTCTCGCGAGAGGGTAATGCTGCGTTTCTCCGTTTCGTAACCTATCATCGAAAAGACGATTGTCAGTTCGCCTTCGGGTAGGTTTTTCAAATAAAAGTGTCCCGATTCATCGGTCAAACAACCAAGAGCAGTACCCTCTACTTGCACATTAACAAAAGAAAGATGCTCGCCTGTATGAGCATCTAGTACGTGTCCTGCAATATGCGCATCTGTCATTTGATGGTTGTGGTGTTGCGCCCACATCAATTGGCTACCAAACAAACTGCCAACGAGCAGCATAAAGATAAGAAAAATGTTTTTGTTCATACTTATAAAATCTTGCTATACCTTAAAAATCGGCTGCAAAGGTAGTGTATTCTATTGATATACACAACTATTTAAGCCAAATTCCCTATTATTGGGGATACGACTTGTGCCGCGAAGTCAGTCATCGAAAAGTACACCCCCTAAAAACAGGTATTTTGTTGTATGGTATTGTGTATGTAAATATTTTTTAGTAACTTTGCAGCGTTTTTCTAAAACACTCTTTCGCTATGTACAAAGCCAACGATAAAATATGCGATTTGATGTCGCACGAAGAAGATGCGATACATATCATCAGCCGATTCGGTATTGGAATGGGCGTAGGCGAGCGAACAATCGCCGAAGCATGCGCCATTCACGGAGTACATACGCCTACTTTTCTCGCTATCATCAACTATAAAGTCTTCAAGCACAAGGCTCTGCCCACTGAGGTAGATTTGCCTACGCTGCAACAATATCTACGCAACGCCCACTCCTATTTCTTGGATTTCCGTCTGCCATACCTGCGTAGAGCTATCATTGAAGCCATTATTCCTGCTGATCCTTCCTCCAAGATTCCGATGTTGATTCTACGCTGCTATGATGAGTTCGTGGAGGAGATTCGCACACATATTGAGCACGAGGACGAGGGATTGATAGAGGAGCACGTCCTCGACGACCAACGCATAACCGACAAACTCACCGAGATCAAGAACCTCATCATCAAGTATTATCCCTCCAACAACGTTTCGCAGAAGGACTCAACCTACCTCCTTATCCATGTCATGAGCGACCTGTGGCACACAGAGCAGGACTTTGCCGACCACTGCGCCATTGAGGACGAGATATTGCGTCCTGCGCTCAGCCAAGTATCTGTGGAGCAACCTTCTCAGTCAAGCACACAAGACACCGATGCGCTCAGCGAACGCGAACGCGACGTGCTCATTCAAGTTGTTAATGGTCTGAGCAACAAGGAGATTGCGGATAAACTCTTTATCTCCATACACACCGTGATGACCCACCGCAAAAACATCACTCGCAAACTGAACATACACTCTACGGCAGGTTTGACTATCTACGCCATAGTCAATAAACTGATTAATATAGACAGTCTAAAATAATAAATAGTATGAACAAAACAATCGTATTTTTTCTTTCCTTTATGGCACTGACAGCATGTACCAAAACCCAAACCACAGGTATCTATCTCGAGAACCTCGACACGACGGCCGTGGCACAGAATGATTTTTACCAATACGCCTGTGGCGGTTGGATGAAGAACAACCCTATTCCTGACGAGTACAGCCGTTTTGGTTCGTTTGACAAACTCGGGCTCAGTAACTTGGAACAAGTCAATGGTCTGATTGCTGACATTGCTGCTAAACAACACAAGATGGGTAGTATCCCACAAAAGATTGGCGATATCTACAATCTCTCTATGGACACTTTGCGCCGCAATCAAGAGGGCATCGCGCCTGTATTACCTGTGCTGCAAGAGATTGAGAACGTGACCGATAAGGCACAATGGTCTGAGGTATTGGGCAAGGCGATGGACTTCGGTCTGTGGGCTATGTATGTAGATGCCGATGCTATGAACTCATCGATGAATATCCTCAATGAGTATCAAGCAGGTTTTGCGCTCAGTCAAAAAGATTACTATGTGGATAACGATGAGCACACACAGCATATCCGTGCTGAGTACTTGAAGCATATCGAAAAGATGTTCACCTTGTTTGGACAAGAGAACGCTGCCGAGAAAGCGCAAACTGTACTTCGTTTGGAGACTCGTTTGGCGAACGCCGCACTAAGCAATGTAGAGCTTCGCGACCCAATAGCTAACTATAATAAGATGTCGGTTCAGGAGTTGCAAACGCTTGTGCCTCAGGTAGATTGGGCTACATACTTCGCAGGTCTCAATATCGCTCCTGATAGCCTCAGTGTGGGTCAAGTGCGCCACTTGCAAGAAGCAGGTAAGATGCTTGCAGAGGAGTCGCTTGAAGACATGAAGACCCTGTTCATCTGGCAGGTGATTGATGGTAGTGCAGACTTCCTAACAGAGGAGATTTTTATGCAGAACTTTGAGTTCTACGGTCGTACACTGAGTGGTCGCCAAGAGCCTACTCCACTTTGGAAGCGCGCAGTAGCGATGGTGAATGGCACTTTGGGTGAAGCTGTGGGAGTGATGTATGTAGAGAAGTATTTCCCAGAGGAGAACAAAGAGCGTATGTTGGACTTGGTGAAGAATCTGCAAACAGCACTTGGCGAGCGTATCCAAGCCTTAGAATGGATGTCCGACGAGACCAAAGCCAAGGCAATGGAGAAACTTAGCACTTTCACTGTGAAGATTGGTTATCCTGACAAATGGCGCGATTATACCGCATTGGAGATTGACCCTCAACTCACCTATTATGCTAATATACAGCGTGCTGCTAAGTTTGAGCAAGATTATTCATTGTCATTCTTAGGCAAGCCAGTAGATAAGGATAAATGGTTTATGACTCCACAAACGGTGAACGCGTATTATAACCCTGCTACTAACGAGATTTGTTTCCCAGCAGGTATCTTGCAATATCCATTCTTTGATATGAACGCGGACGATGCCTTCAACTATGGTGCTATTGGCGTAGTGATTGGCCATGAGATGACCCACGGTTTTGATGACCAAGGTAGTCAGTTTGATAAAGATGGTAACCTCATCAATTGGTGGACGGAAGAAGATCGTGCACGTTTTGAGGAGCGCACGAAGGTGATGGAGGAGTATTTTAATGCTATTGAGGTAGCTCCAGGCGTGTATGCTAATGGCAAGTTCACTTTGGGCGAGAATATCGCTGACCATGGTGGTTTGCAAGTAGCTTATCAAGCATTCCAGAACGCTCAAAAGGCGGCTATTGGTAATGGGCTATTGGCTATTGGCGAGAAGGACGGTTTTACACCTGAGCAACGTTTCTTCTTGGCGTATGCAAACGTATGGGCAGGCAATATCCGTCCAGAGGAGGTATTGCAACGCACCAAGTCAGATCCTCACTCACTCGGTATGTGGCGTGTAAATGGTGCTTTGCCACACATCGGTGCTTGGTATGAGGCTTTCGGCGTAACCCCAGAGTCACCAATGTATCTCGCGCCTGAGAAACGCGTTTCTATTTGGTAAAATAAGAACGCCGCTTAGCGGCTGTTAGATACTAGACCACTTCGTTGTTAGAACGCACCTAAGGTGCTGTTAGATTCTTAGAGTCTAACTTCTAACAGGCGAAGCCGGTCCATCAGTAAAACGGTCTAACAGCGCAGCGGTCTAAACTCACAAAGATATGATAAAGCACATTGTATTTTTCCGTCTATTAGACGAAGCAGAAGGCAAAAGCAAATTAGAGAATGCCCAAATTATTCGTGATGGTTTGCTCGCATTGCGCGACAAGATTGATGTATTGGTTGATGAGACTGTGGGAATCAATATCCCTAATGCGAAGAACACCGATCATGATATTTGTTTGACGTGCACTTTCCGCACATGGGAAGATTTGGATGCGTATGCTACTCATCCAGAGCATGTGAAAGTAGCGCAATATATCGGCAAGTGTAAGTCTGCTCGCAGCGCAGTAGATTACGAGGAGTAATCCCTGCCTTTACACCTTACATTTCGCGAAGCGTCCCCAACAAGAAAGCACCTTGAAAATTTCAAGGTGCTTTCTTGATTGCTTCCCGATCTTTTACGGGTTCATAACGGGTTCTTATCTCACCTTTCGGTTCGAACGATTATTTCTTGACGGGTTATTAATATAGGATTAGAGCACATCTAACTCCCAATCAGTCATTCGCCACCTACCCTACGGATCAACATCTATCGTCACAGTAGTACCCTTGCAATCCGTTTGGCGAAGAACAGCATCCACACGCTCACGCAACATCTGTTTAGCACGAACGATATTCGCACTCGCCTCCACACGCAAACGCAACTGACGGATATGCATATTATTGCGCCTTGACACCAATGGCGTAATCACACTCGATACACGATTACCAAACACCCCTTGCAACTCCTGCATCAACACACCACTACTATGCTCCAAACGATGCACATCACGATGACGCAAGCTGAGCACAATCAACCGATGAAATGGGGGGAAACAGAACATTTCACGCTCACTAACCTGCTGCTCATACAACCCCCGATAATGATGTGCCACCAACAGAGCAAACAACGGATTCTTCACATCAAACGTCTGAATCATCACCTCACCCGCCTGCCCCGTTCGACCTGCACGACCCGACACCTGCTCCAACATCTGAAAAGCATGCTCCGCACTGCGGAAATCAGGTTGATTGAGCAAACTATCAGCCTGCAACACTACCACCAACGACACATCATCAAAATGCAACCCCTTAGTAACCATCTGCGTACCTATCAGAATATCCACCTCATGCTGCGCAAAACGGTCAATAATCTGCTGATGTGCATCCTTACGGCGCGTAGTATCTAAATCCATACGTGCCACCCGAGCATTCGGAAAGAGCGATTGTATCTCCTCCTCCAAACGCTCCGTACCTATACCACGAAGCTTCCAAGCAGAACCACATTTGGGGCAATGGGAGATGGGCGATTGGCGATTGGTTATTGGCGATTGGCTATTGGCTATTGGGGATTGGGCATGAGCGATTGGGGATTGGGTATGGCCACAACTGTGGCAGACAAGCGTATTACTACTCTTATGATAAGTCATACTGACATCGCAGTTAGGACACTTAGGCACCTTACCACACGATGGACACTGCAAGAAAGGCGCATACCCCCTACGATTCTGAAACAATATCACTTGTTTGCCTCGGGCAATCTCCTCACGGATACGAAAAACAACAGGGTCTGCGAAATGACCATACATCTCCTTCCGATGGTACTGACGTTGCAAGTCCACCAACGTTATCTTAGGCAACTGCAACCCACGAAAACGCTCCGTCATCTCCACCAAACCGTATTTACCAATAGCAGCATTATAGTAAGACTCTATTGACGGCGTAGCCGTCCCTAACAATACTTTGGCACCATACCACTGAGCCATCATAATCGCTGCTGAACGTGCATGATAACGCGGAGCTGGATCTTGCTGCTTATAACTAGGCTCATGCTCCTCGTCCACAATAATCAGACCTAAGTTAGTAAAGGGCAAGAATATAGCCGAACGAGCACCCAATATCACTTCGCCTCTCGCCTTATCGCCTTTCGCCAGCGGGGTTCCCGAAAAATCTGTCGATTTTTGGGGTGCTCTATCGCCTAATCGCCAATATATCTCCACGCGTTCATCGTTGGAGAAACGAGAATGATACACCACTACGCGCTCGCCAAAGACCGCCTGCAAGCGGTCGGTGAGTTGGGTCGTTAAGGCAATTTCTGGCACTAAATACAGCACCTGTTTCCCCTGTTGAAGCATCTGCTCAATCAAATGGATATACACCTCCGTCTTACCACTCGAAGTCACTCCATGCAACAGCGTAACCTGTTTGTCCTGCCACTGCTGTTGAATAGCACTCACTGCCCGTTGCTGCTGAGCGTCCAAAGCATGGGGTTGGCGAGTAACACCTGTATATAACCGCAGACGAGAGACCGCACGCTCTTGTTCAAGAAAAATGCCCTTATCTATCATCGTCCGCAACACCGCACTACCTACTCCACTATCCTCTAACAAAGTGCGTCGCTCTACACCATTATTATTCAAACGCAAATAGCAACGCAAAAGTTGTTCTTGTGACTTCGCACGGCGCAACGAAGCGAGCGTCAACTCCTGTTGGCGAGGGTCTTCATGCGAAGGATGAAGGTGAATATACTGCGTAGTGAGTGCCTTATAATCATCATCAATAATCCCCGAAGGCAGAGCCGCAGACAACACCTCTCCCAACGTACACATATAATACTGAGCCAACCACTCCCATAAGCGTAACTGCTCAGCAGTCACAACAGGTTGCTCATCCAACACATCTATCACATCGCGCACCTTGATCGTAGCAGGCAGTTCACCCTCGTGCTGACGATAGACAATACCCGTGATACTCTTCCTACCTAAAGGCACCAATACCCGCACTCCAACGGGCGGGTATTGCATAGTACTCGGGATGCTATACGTATAAACATCCGAAATAGCCAAAGGCAGGATAATATCTACTAATCGGTTCAAGGTATCAAGGCTTCAAACGAACTATTTCTTTGCCCTACGAGTGAAGGTTCCTTTCTCCTTAGGGGCACTATCCGTATTCGCTATAATCTCTCGGCATTGCTCTTCGGTCAGCGATTGCGCATCTACCGAACGAGGAATCTTATAGTTACCTGCAGCAGTCTTAATATACGCGCCATAACGACCATTCAACACCTGTATATCACCAAACACATGGATAGGCAACTGCTGTTGCTGATTCTTCTCCAGCAAAGCGATAGCCTGCTCGGACGTAATAGCATGCGCATCCATATTCTTAGGAATACTTACAAACGACTTACCATAGCGAACGTATGGTCCAAACTTACCCTCACCAATAACTACGTCCATACCATTCCACTGCGTGAGCGTATATGGGAAAGCCGTACGGAAGAGTTCTAACGCCTCGTCCATCGTAATAGTGAAAATACTCTGTCCCTTCAAGAGAGATGCAAAACGAGGTTTCTTATCATCGCTATCACCAATCTGCACACATGGTCCATTCTTCGTGATACGCGCTAATACAGGTTCACCAGTCTCAGGGTGATTGCCTATCAAACGAGCCGCCATCTTACCCACAGGCACTTGCTGAATAAGCGGATGGAAAGTTTGGTAGAAATCATCCACCGCTTGTACCCAATCTGCCTCACCTGCAGCAATCGCATCAAAACTCTCTTCACTCTGTGCAGTGAAATCATAACTCAAGATATTAGGGAACTGATCCACCAAGAAATCATTCGTAATGCGACCCAAATCTGTAGGCACTAACTTACCGGTATCCGCTCCCATCAATTCCGTTTTCTGTTTATCGGTAATCTTACCGCCTTGCAAAGTCAAGATATTATACGTTCGCTTAATGCCCTCTATATTACGATACTCTACATACTTGCGCGACTGTATCGTATCAATAGTCGATTGATAAGTAGCAGGACGACCGATACCTTCGTCCTCCATCTTCTTAATCAGCGAACCCTCGCTATATCGCATAGGTGGTTTGGTAAAAGACTCTTGACATTGCACCATAGCCAATTGGCAATCCACATTCTCTTTCAACTGAGCAATAGTAGATGAGGTGTTACCCGTTGTCAACTCCTCATCGGTGGATTGCGTATAGGCACGCATAAATCCATCAAAAGTCACCACTTCGTGGGTAGCCGTCCAAAGGTAAGGCGAGTTACTCATCGCCACTTCCACACGCGTTGTATCCGTCTGAGCATCAGCCATCTGCGATGCTATGGCACGCTTGCGAATCAAGTCATATAGTTTGCGTTCATCGTTGTTGGCTCCTGCCACTTCCTTATTCATATACGAAGGACGAATAGCCTCGTGAGCCTCTTGCGCACCCTTAGACTTGGTCTGATATTGACGGGACTTGTGATACGTATCGCCATACTCACCAATGATAGCCGCCTTAGCCGTATTAATCGCCAACGCACTCAGGCTGACAGAGTCAGTACGCATATAAGTGATATGTCCGCTCTCATACAACGACTGCGCCAAACGCATGGTCTTAGAAACAGAGAAATGCAACTTACGCACTGCCTCTTGTTGAAGCGTAGAAGTAGTAAATGGAGGGGCAGGACTGCGATGGCCTAACTTATGCGACACAGAAGACAAAGTAAACTGCGCGTTTTTACACTCCTCCAAGAATGCCAAAGCCTCCTCTTTCGTAGAGAAACGATGGTTAAGTTCCGTCTTAAACTTAGCCTCTTGACCACCCTCAGTAAGTCCCACAAACTCAGCAGTAACGCGGTAACTAACCGTAGGCACGAACGTCTCTATCTCGCGCTCACGCTCTACCACCATTCGCACCACAACCGATTGTACACGACCTGCACTCAGACCCGTAGTCACCTTCTTCCACAACACAGGAGAAAGTTCAAAACCCACGATACGATCCAATACGCGACGCGCCTGTTGCGCATTCACTAGGTCGTAGTCTATTTGACGTGGGTGCTTAATGGACTCCAACACAGTGTCTTCGGTAAAATCCTCAAAAGTCACACGACATGAGTGTTGATCGTCCAATCCCAACACCTCTTTCAAGTGCCACGCAATAGCTTCTCCCTCGCGGTCAGGGTCGCATGCCAACCATACCATATCTGCTTTTGCAGCCGCCTCACGCAAAGATTGCACCAATTGTGCCTTATTCTCGTCTATCGCATAATTAGGTGTATAATGATTATTGAAATCAATACCAATGCTATTCTTACCGACGCCCTCAATATCACGAATATGCCCCTGTGAGGACATCACTCGAAAACTCTTGTCCAAGTATTTTGCAATCGTATCTCCCTTGTGCGGAGACTCTACAATCATTAGGTTTTTACTCATTTTGACTATCGTTATTTTTAAGACCGAAAGATCTTTGATGACTATATAATTAAGGTGTCGTTTTGATGGAATATTCCCCAAAACGGCGGCAAAGGTACTACATTTTTTTGAATGGTGCAAATTTATTTTTGGAGATTTTTTTATTACTTATATAAAGTAAAGTTTTTCTTTTTTTTGCTTTTTTGTTTGCATATATAGATTATTTTTTGTACCTTTGCAGCGTGTTTAATCCCATACCCGATAACCCATATCCGATAAATATATGACTTACTTAATTCTAACCATCATTCTTGTCCTTTTTGGTATTGGACTATTGTTAGCGGAGATGTTTCTCTTGCCTGGTTTTGGTATTGCAGGTATCTGCGGTTTGGGCAGTTTAATCGCCGCTGTAGTGATTGCTTACATCAAGCTTGCAGTAATGTGGGCATGGGCAGGACATGTCACATTAGCAGCATGCCTACTACTCAGTGCCATTGCCGTATGGATGTTTATCAAGAGCAAAGCCATGGACAAGATGGCGCTCGACGCCAAAATCGAAGGCGGTGTGGACATGCCATCCGCAGGCAAACACATGGAAGAGTTACAAAAATAACCCTCCCCTTGCCTTTACCTCCCCTTGCCTTTACACTTTACACCCTACACTACAAACAATAAACTTTTAAGTCAAATAATATGGAAACTTTTGGTATTCTTCAAATCGTAGGTTTGGCTATAATAGCCATCCTCGTAATCATCTTTTTCTATTATGTACCATTCATGCTGTGGATCAACGCAGTTGTGAGCGGTGTACATGTGTCACTCATTCAACTATTCTTGATGCGTATCCGTAAGGTACCACCAACACGCATCGTCAACTGCCTCATTGAGGCGCATAAGGCAGGTCTCACCGATGTAAAACGTGACGGCTTGGAAGCGCACTTCCTCGCTGGTGGACATATCGAACGCGTGGTACACGCCCTCGTAAGTGCTAGCAAGGCGAATATGCAACTCACTTTCCAAATGGCTACTGCTATTGACCTCGCTGGTCGCGATGTGTTTGAGGCAGTACAGATGTCCGTAAATCCTCGCGTGATTGATACTCCTCCTGTGACCGCAGTGGCAAAAGACGGTATTCAGCTCATCGCCAAAGCACGTGTGACCGTGCGCGCGAATATCAGACAACTGGTCGGTGGTGCAGGCGAAGATACTATCCTTGCTCGCGTAGGCGAAGGTATTGTTTCTTCTATCGGTTCATCAGATAGCCACAAGATGGTACTCGAAAACCCTGATAGCATCTCCAAACTCGTGCTCAGCAAGGGCTTGGACGCAGGTACAGCATTTGAGATTCTCAGTATTGATATTGCAGATATCGATGTAGGTAAAAACATTGGTGCGCAACTGCAAATGGATCAAGCCGAGGCAGACAAAAACATCGCTCAAGCCAAAGCAGAGGAGCGCCGTGCGATGGCTATTGCTACCGAGCAAGAGATGAAAGCCAAAGCGCAAGAGGCCAAAGCAAAAGTCATCGAAGCTGAAGCACTCGTTCCACAAGCTATGGCAGAAGCATTCCGCAATGGTAATTTAGGCATCATGGATTACTACCGCATGCAGAATATCCAAGCAGACACCACCATGCGCGAAGCCATTGGTAAACCTGCTGGTGAGCCATCCAAAAAGAAATAACCTATTCCCGATATCCGATCCCCGATCCCCAAATGAAGGTAGCACTCCTACAATACCCCATCGCATGGGCGGATAAGGAAACGAATCTGCGCCGCGCAGAAGAACATATCGCTGCATTGGCTAACAAAGCCGATGTGGCGGTATTGCCTGAGATGTTTGCCACTGGTTTCTGCACCGATCACCCCGAACTGGCAGAGACCATGGACGGAGAGATACTATCCACTATTCAACGATTAGCCAATCAATACGACATTGCCATTGTCAGTTCGTTTATCTGCATACCTGCTATGGGACAACGATTGGTCAATCGCGGATTTATGGCGACACCAAACGCTCCTATCCAAATACAAGATAAACGCCACCTCTATGCCCATGGCGGAGAAGACCTTTTCTTCCAACCTGCCCAAGAGAGGCATACCTTTGAATACAAGGGCGTAAAAATCTTATTGCTCGTATGCTATGATTTGCGTTTCCCCGTATGGGCACGCAATCAATCGGGACACGACTACGATCTTATGCTCGTAGTTGCCAATTGGCCTGAGATACGAATACAGTATTGGGATGCGCTGGTCGCTGCTCGCGCTACAGAAAACCAATGCTACATAGCGGCCGTGAACATGGTAGGCACAGACGATAAAGGACTCAACTACAATGGTCACTCCGTAGCATACGACACGCGTTTGCAGCCTATCGTTGCATTCGCCGATAACGAACAGGGCACAAAGATAGCGGACTTCAACATAGAGGCGCTGCGCCATTTCCGCGAAGTCCTGCCTCTATGGAAAGATGTGGACAAGTTTGAACTCTCAACAACCTAAATAATGCATATTAAGCACTAAAATTATTATATGAAAAAAACAATCCTATTTGGCATCGCGCTCGTAGCACTCAGCGCATGCTGCAAACAAGAACAAACATTTGACTACACCGTGGACAAGTTTTATGACCTCGAAATTCTGCGCTATCAAGTGCCAGAATTTGACTCGCTGAGTCTGCAACAAAAGACTCTCGTTTATCACCTCACCGAAGCAGCATTGCACGGACGTGATATCCTCTTCGACCAAAACGGTCGTTACAATCTGCGCATTCGTCGTGCACTCGAAGCCCTCTATACCCAATACAAGGGAGACAAGACATCTGCTGAGTTCCTTAACTTCGAGAAATACCTCAAACGTGTATGGTTCGCCAATGGTATTCACCATCACTACGCATCGGACAAGTTCCAACCTGAGTTCTCCCAAGACTGGTTTGTCAATGCATGTGCCGAAGCAGGCGTAACATACGACGAGGCTATCCTGCCTGTCATCTTCGACCCTACCGTAATGCCTAAGAGTCTGAGTCTTGACGGCGAAGACCTTCTTCTCGCTTCTGCTAATAACTACTACGAGGGTGTGACCCAGGCCGAGGCGGAGGCATACTACGAAAAGCATAAAGACACTTCTGCTGAGCCACTGTGGATCGGTCTAAACAGCAAACTCGTGAAGGAGAACGGCAAAGTTGTTGAACGCGTATATAAAGTAGGTGGTATGTACAGTGCTGCCCTTGAAAAAGTGGTTGAGAATTTGGAGAAAGCACTCCAATTTGCGGAGAACGATGCACAACGTCTCGTAATTGAGAAAATGATTGAGTTCAACAAGACAGGTGACCTTCGTGCTTTCAATGAATACTGTATCGCTTGGGTCAAAGACCTTGATAGTCGCGTGGACTATGTGAATGGTTTCACTGAGACATACGCCGATCCATTGGGTATTACAGGTACTTGGGAGTCACTTGTGAACTTCAAGGATATGCGTGCTACCCACCGTTGCCAAACAATCTCTGACAACGCACAATGGTTTGAGGACAACTCTCCTACCGACAAGAAATATAAGAAGGAAGAGGTAAAAGGTGTGAGTGCAAAGGTTATCACCGCTGCTATCCTCGCTGGCGACTGCTATCCTGCTACCCCTATCGGTATCAACTTGCCTAATGCCAACTGGATTCGCAAAGACTATGGTTCAAAGTCAGTAACCATTGACAATATCACCCACGCATACAACGAAGCAGCCAAAGGCAACGGCTTTAATGAGGAGTTTATGCTCAACGCTGAGGTGATTGCTATGTACGAGAAAGCGGGCGCTTGCGGCGACTTACACACCGACCTCCACGAGTGCGTAGGTCACGGATCAGGTAAACTTATGCCAGGCGTGAGCAAAGACGCTCTCAAAGAGCATGCATCTACCATTGAGGAGGCACGCGCCGACTTGCTTGGTCTCTACTATATGGCTGATCCTAAGTTAGTGGAACTCGGATTGCTCGAAAATGAAGATACCTACAAAGGCTTCTTCTACCAACAAATGATGAATGGTCTGATGACCCAACTCGTGCGTATTGAGCCAGGCAAAGACATCGAGGAGTCACACATGCGTAACCGCCAACTCATTGCTCTTTGGGTATTCAAGAACGCAAAGAACAACGAAGTGGAGATGATTGAGCGCGATGGCAAACACTACCTACAAATCAATGATTATGAGGGTATCCGTCGTTTGTATGGCGAGTTGCTTCGTGAAATACAACGTATCACTTCTGAGGGCGATTATCCTGCTGCCAAAGCAATGGTAGAGGAATATGCAGTGAAAGTTGATCAAGACTTGCACAAAGAGATCTTGGAGCGCTACGAGAAGCTTAACTTGGCTCCATACAAAGGTTTCGTAAACCCTGTTTACACCGCGCATTATGATGCAGAAGGCAACATCGTGGACGTAACACTCGACTATACCGAGGGCTATATCGAGCAACACCTCCGTTACTCTCGCGATTATTCCTTCCTGCCAGATGTGAATTGATTTGGTTTAAAGTTTAAAGTGTAAAGTTTAAAGGCTGGGCGGCAAAGCCGCATATCCTTGCCTTTACACCCTACACTTTACACTCTACACTTAAAAAAATGCAACGCATTTTATTGCCCATATCGAAGTCTATAGCCAATCGATGGCTGATGCTTCAGACCATACACGGAGACGAGCTCATGCCCGTCTCCGAAACTTTTCCAGACGACATTCTTCTCTTACACCGCGCATTAATAGCATGCAAAGAACAAGGAGAAGAGGAATTGACCATTGATATAGGCAACTGCGGTACAGCAGCACGATTCTTGACTGCCTACCTAGCACAAAGAATCAACCAAGTAGTCGTACTAGATGGTGTGGAACGTATGCACCACCGTCCTATTGGTCAGCTAGTAGAGGCATTGCGTGAGATAGGTGCACAGATTGAGTATTTAGGCGAGGAAGGTTTTCCGCCTCTCCGCATTAAGGGTTGTGTATTGGATAAGCATAGGATAGTAAGGATTGACAATCCCGTTTCTACGCAGTTCGTCTCTGCCTTACTCCTCATCGGTGCCAACGTCCAAACCAACTCTACTTCTCCTTATATAAATATTACGCGAGAAATAATAAATCAGTATTCCCACAAATTCAAAATTCTTAATTCAAAATTCATAATTGAAAAAGACTGGTCTTCCGCAGCATTCTGGTACGAGTATGTAGCGTTGCACGCCTCATCGCCTATAATTGAGTTGCCGGGTCTCTTCCGCGATTCCCCTCAAGGCGACAAGGTTGTAGCCGATATCTTTGCCCACCTCGGTGTCCAAACCCAATACACCGCCGAAGGCATTATAATATCTCCCCAACCTTTACACCCTACACCTTACACCTTACACCAAGATTTTGGAAACTGCCCCGACCTATACCCTGCCGTCGCCATCACGTGTGAACGCTTGGGTATAGAATTGCAGGCAACAGGCACCGAATCACTATCTATCAAAGAATCCGATCGCCTACGTGCTGTCCGCGAGCATCGCACCGACCATGACCACCGTATGGCAATGGCATTATTGGTAGCAGGCTATGAAGTGGACGATACAGATTGTATAAAGAAATCTTATCCACAATTCCTCGAACAATTAAATGCCTTACACACCCCTACACAACTCTACACAACTCTACACAATCCTACACTCTCTATCGTTGTTCCTCGCCGGGGCATCAACGACGAAGGCAAAGGCAAGAAGCATGCCCTCTATCGTCTTATCTCCGAAGCCCAAACGGAGTATATATGGATGCAAGATGATGATGTGATTATTGAGACCACTCCGTTGTTAGATATTAGACCGTCCACAACTGTTAGACCGCTTCCGCTGTTAGATAACGACTTAGTCATATTGCCACTTCGCATGGAGTCAGAGAGTGAGCAACCGTCATTGTTGGAACGATTGCAGATAGCCGAATACGCAGCGATTCAGCAGCTCACGATTGAGGCGGCTCAACGTGGACACGCCGTTATGTGTAGTGGGGCGAATATGATTGTTCGCCGCGAGCGATGGCTTGAATCTTATCAAGACCTCCACCCCGAGATTCCGAGTGGTGATGATATGTTTCTTCTCGAATCATTTAAGCGACGTGGGTTGACAATCGCAGTTCTTGACAACCCGCAATTTGAGGCGATTGTTCGTCCTCATACATCGTGGCGCGATTTCCTCAAACAACGCATGCGTTGGGCAGGTAAAGCACCTAAATATACCGACAAAGATATTCTGTATTGTGGCGCAGTCGTGTTGGCTGCTAATATCTTGCAGCTGCTGTGTCCGTTGGTATTGCTATTGAAGTTCCCAATTGAATACCGCTTAATAAAAAAGAGAGACGCGTCCGTCTCTCTCTTTACTGCTTTGTTGCTAGGGATTATTTATCCCATCTACATGCTTGTTTCTCTTATTGGCGGCTTGTTTCGCCGTCAGTGGTGATTACTCAGCCACTTCCTCAGCCTCGAACTCAGGTACAGCTTGAGCTGCTTGTTCAGCCTCGTAAGCCTCTTGTACTTGCTCGGTGATAGCGCTACCTGCCTCGATGGTTGCTGCATCGCTCTTGTTGAAACCAACAGCGATGATGCTGAGTGCGATGATGATACCAGTCAAAGTCCAACTTGCTTTCTCCAAGAAATCAGCTGTCTTAGGAGCACCCATTACTTGGTTACCGCTTGAGAAACCTGCAGCCAAACCGCCACCTTTGCTGTTTTGAACCAACACCAAAAGGATAAGCAATACTGCTGCGATTACAATCAAAATAGTTAATAGTACGTACATAATAATATTGTTTAAAATGTTTTATTTTCAGCTATAGGATATCGGAAAAACGGATATCGGGGTGCAAAGGTACGGAAAAATTTGCAATCGTGCAAATTTTTTTGGTGTAAAGTGTAAAGTGTAAGGCGTAAAGGAGAGTTTTTTTACCATTTTGCTACCGTATCATTGTATATTTGCTCTGCAAGTTCCGCTATCATAGTAGTACAAAGCTCATCTTGCACATCCGAAAGCATTTGTGATGCATCGAAAGTTTGATATGCCGAATAGGTCTTTTCAAAGCTCTCTTCGGGTGCTATATTATTGGTAAATTTCACCTTAATAGTAATGGTCAACTTCGTTTCCGCAGCATAACTATCGGCTGACACTGCCATAGGAGTAAGTTGATAGCCCGTGATCTCGCCTTCGAGTTCAAGATTGCCACCACGACGCACTTGCTCTAAGCGCGTTTGGCGTTGATAGAGGTCCTTGATACCATCGGTGAGATTGACAGCCAATGGTGGATACACCAAGGCTGCGTTATTAGCAAAGTCGCTTACTGAGATAGTCTTGACTTTGGAATAGTCAATACTTGCTCCGTTAAACTTGTAGGATATGAGACAACCATTCAGCAGTCCTATCACTAGTAGTAGGATTGCCGTTTGCAATAGTTGCTTTATATAACTTTGTTTCATTCTGTATACTAATTATAGTTCGTATTCCTTGATTTTGCGATAGAGCGTACGTTCGGATATATGTAGCTCAGCGGCTGCCATTTTTCGGCTACCTTTGTTGCGTGCCAATGCCGCACGAATACTTTGGCGCTCTATGTCTTCCATCGTATTAGCAACAAGTTCTTCAACAACGGGAGGTTCCTCCATTTCAGGAATGACCGTAGCAGGAGTATCCTCTTCCACTTCTTCCACTTGCTCATATTCAGGGTGTTTTGCCACGACCATCTCTGTATTGCGATGTTGCGGCGTAGTCGGAGTAGTGAGCAATCCGTTGAGTTGTTGACGCATCTCAGTCATTTCGCGCTTCATATCAAACAGCACTTTGTAGAGCAGTTCGCGCTCGTTCATATAGGTGTCGTGTGTTTGTGTATGCGCACCTAAGAGAGCTATGCCTTTTTGCATTTCGTTCTCAGGTAAGTATTTTTGCAGTATAGAGGCGGTAATGTTTCGCGTGGTTTCTACGGCGCACATCTGCTCAGCAATATGTTTGAGTTGGCGCACATTGCCTTGCCAATAATAAGCTTTCAGTACCTGTGTTGCTTCATCGGATAGTTGGATTGTAGGCATATTGTATCGTTGGCAGAAGTCCACCACAAACTTGCGGAACAAGAGAGGCACATCTTCTGGTCGTTCGCGCAGAGCTGGCACTTTGATTTCTACTGTGTTTAAACGATAGTATAGGTCTTCGCGGAATCGTCCTTCGGAGATAGCTCGTTTCATATCGAGATTGGTAGCAGCAACCACGCGCACATCGGTCTTGCGTATTTGGCTAGATCCAACGCGCATAAACTCTCCTGTCTCTAATACGCGCAGCAGTTGCGCTTGGGTCTCCAATGGCAGTTCACCCACCTCATCCAGAAAGAGAGTACCACCATCAGCCATTTCAAAATAACCCTTGCGTTCCACTCGCGCATCGGTGAAGGCACCCTTCTCATGTCCAAAGAGTTCGCTCTCTAATGTACCTTTGGGAATAGCACCACAATTGACGGCAAAATAGGCATCTTTCTTATGACGACGAAGGGAATATGCATGAATAATCTTTGGAAAATTCTCTTTTCCTACTCCACTTTCTCCTGTGATGAGTACACTCAAGTCAGTAGGTGCAACTTGCACAGCGACTTCAATGCCACGATTGAGCAAGGGACTATTTCCGATAATCCCAAATCGCTGTTTGATGGTTTGTAAATCCTTTTGTTCCATAGTTATATTTTTGTTTAGTAATGTTCCTAATTACCTCAATCTGCCAAAATGGCAGACAAAGGTACTGCTTTTTTTTGAATTGTGCAAATAAAAAATGTCCAAGCGTAATAATTGACACTTTTTCTAACACGTAACTACTTCTGTTTTGGTTCGAAGTTCAGGTAGGGACTAAGGCGATCAAGATCGTGTTCGCTCAGGCAGTCAAGCGTACGTAGTTGCTCCAACGAATGCAAACGAACCTTCCTACGGCGCAACTCATATATCGCCTTCGCCTGCTCAAACGACAAATAAGGATGGCGCTGAAGATGCTCCAAATGCATACTATTCACTCGCAATGGTTCCACAATCACACTATCCAATACAAAATGCGCAAGCAAACTGTCTGCCGACAAACTATCCGCCATCAACGGCTGCAGCGCCTTGATCTCACGCAGTTGCTCCACCGAAGCAAAACCACCTAACTGTTCGCGATAACGCACGATCTGTCTTGCCCGATACGTACCGATACCACGAATCATCTTCAACTCTGTGGTGTCCGCAGTACGCAGATTAAGCACCGTGTCACGCTTGTGGTTCACATATCGCTGCAATGTATCTTGCTGCGCCGTGTCACGTGCGATCGTTTCTCGCTGACTACGACGAAGACTATCCCGAAAGAGAGCAACGGCCAGAGTATCAATCTGAATATATGGCAATAGCGCATGATACATACTATCGGTCATGCCATACAGTTTGCGCAAATCTTCCGCTTGGCGATAACGACCGTTTTTGGCTCTATACTTGAGCATATTGCTCGCCTGCCAAGGTCGGAATCCTAAATGCACCAATGTAGTGCTATCTGCCGTATTAGGGTCAAAAGGTATCATTCGAATGGCAATCGTATCACGCGGATATTGCTTTTTCCATACAGATTGGCGAAGGCTATCTTGCTGCGATTGATGCGTAGCAAAATCAACACGCAGAGAATCACTTACCTGAATAACAGGGGTAGTCTTGGTTGGTTGAAAACGATGCAACAAGAACAACGTCACGCCCAACAACACGACCAAGATCGCCATACCCAACCACTGCTCACGTGTCAGTAAAAATAGAATCTTCTTTCTTTTCTTCATACTCTTCGCCTTTACACTTTCCTTTACACCTTACACCAATAGCCAATCGCCAATAGCCCATACCCAAAGCCTTTACACCTCACACTCCTTCACCTCCGAACGTATAACACCATCGACCGTATGCGTGAGCAACTCTTCGCCCGCCTTCACATCACGAATACTCTTAACAACCTTACCGTTGATAGTCGTTAGGCTATACCCCATACGATAAATACGCTCAGGCGAATGCAACGCAATGGTCTTCTCCCAAAGTTCCAATTGGGTGCGTTGGCGATGAAGACGTTGTTGCATCAAAAAGCGCAGAGACTGCCAGAGATGATCTAATTTATTCTGTTGTTTACGTATTGCCATTTGCGCCACACGCTGCAAACGCAAGTATAACTCGCCTAACCGGTCGGCTTGTTCTTGCATCGCATTAATGAGCCACTCGGCAGCAGCCGTAGGTGTCTTGACACTTGTATGCACCACCATATCCACCACACTCACATCGCGCGTGTGTCCGACGCCCGCAATAATAGGCAGTGGAAAATTCGCACAATGGAAAGCCAAGGAATAGTCATCAAAATTGCGCAGATCAGTCGTAGCACCACCACCGCGAACAATCACTACCACATCATAATCCTCTACCGCAGCTGCAATACGCTCCAACGTTGCAATAATTGAAGCAGGCGATTGCTCACCCTGCATCACTGCCGCAAAGAGTTGCGTGCGGAACATAAAGCCTGCTGCATTGCTCTGCAATTGGTGGCAGAAATCGCCATATCCAGCTGCATCAGCAGCCGAAATGACTGCCACACGACGAGGCAACAGGGGCATACTGAGTGTCCGTTGCAAGTTCATCACACCGTCTTCCTGCAAGCGGAGAATAGTTTGTTGGCGTTGGCGTGCTATGTCACCTAAGGTGAAAGTAGGATCAATACCCACAACATTCAAACTCAATCCATAGACCGCATGAAAACTCACCTCCACTTGGAGCAGTACCTGCATACCTACTGAGAGCGTTTGCCCGGTCTCATTGGCGAAATAAGCAGCCAACAGATGATAAATATGCTGCCAACAAGTAGCGCGTAGTTTGGCGGCAATACTATTGTTTTTAGCTTTTTCCACCAACTCCATATAGCAATGTCCGCGTTCGGTAAGCGAAGCGATCTCTGCTCGCACCCAATAGGCATCTCCCAGCTCCACACTGAGCACACCATTAATGCAATCGCATAATTCTGATAGAGTATATTGTTTCATGTTTTTTTAAGTGTAAAGTTTATAGTGTAAAGTGTAAAGGCATGGAATTAAAAGCAAAGATGGCTACTATGCAGGCAACGACACCTATGAGCCACCACCATTTGACCGTATCACCACGCATCATAACTATCGCACACACCATTGCGCCGTAGCAGAAAACCACGGACGGTGTACTCAACTCGATGTGTGTAGTAGCATAAGGCAGAGCCTCGACCCACTCCACAAACGCTCGCAGTCCGCCTGTACACCATTGCGCTATTGTCGCCAACCATTCGCCCACTACGCACCATGACATAGCCAGCGAAGCAATACCCAACAACAAAAGAAGAAAAGCCGCAGGTATAACCACAAAGTTAGTCAATGCAAAATAATTGCTCGTTTGTCCAAAATAATGGAGGGTGAGCGATAAGGTACCTATTTGTGCGGCACATGACATGATGAGCAAACTTCCGATATATTGCCATACCTTTCCGTCAAGCACCATGTGTCGTTGCAACCAACCTCCGACCAAAAGAATGGAAGCAACTGCCGCAAAACTCAACTGAAAACTCACACTCCACAACGCCAATGGATCAAGCAGCAGTATGATAACCGCAGCCGCCGAAAGGGTGTTGACACCCAGCGATTGACGTCGGAACAACCACCCCACCTCCACCACAGTCACCATCAAAGCGCTACGCATGACCGAAGGGCTCAATCCCGTGATAAAAGCGTATGTCCAAAGTGCAAGAAGCGTAAAGAGTGTCAATAGAATTTGCCACAAGCGTTGCTCATAGAGAGGTTTTGCCAATCCACCAAGCGTGAGTAACCATACTATCAATCCCCAAACGATACCCGTATGCAATCCACTTACAGCAAGAATATGCATCGCACCCGAGGCTGAAAAACTCTGCTGTACCCGTTTATCTAGTTCTTCTCTATAACCAAGTGTCAAAGCAGACAATATCCCCAACTCTTCATCTCGCACCCCTAATGTACCATAGCGGCGATGCAACCAACGTTGGCAACGCTCTGCCTTCGCACGCAGTCCTCTAACAGGCTGATGATCTACCACTTGCCAATTTCTGCGATAAGCCCAAGCAGAACCCACCAATCCCTGCAAACGTAGATAACGACCATAATCGAATGTGCCGAGCGTGTCGCCACGATGAACGGAGGTCTGAACCAAAAGGACATCGCCTATTTGCGGTTGTGGAAGACTATCTTTCTGCAAGTAAAGTAGCAATCGACTACCATCGGTAACTTGGGCTGTATAGCGAACAGTCTTGTTACGCTCTTGTCCTTCACTCAACAAATGCAGACACAAGAGCGTATCGCAGTCAAGGTAATCGACTTCGGTATCAGCCAAAAGATTCGTAGGAAATTGCGTATGATAGCATAGCAAAATACCAGCTATCAGCAGGATAAGTACAAGCAGCCAAGTATGTGCTGCTATCCATTTCATTGTTTGAGCAAATCAATCGTAGCAATAGGGTCTTGGGCTTGGAAGACTGCACTACCAGCCACAAGAATGTCAGCCCCAGCTTCCCACAAAAGCGAAGCATTTTGGGTATTAACGCCGCCGTCCACCTCAATGAGCGTACTCAATTGGCGCGAATCAATCGCCTCGCGCAAATAGCGCAAACGATCCACTGATTCAGGGATAAACGACTGTCCGCCGTAGCCCGCTTCAACGGACATAAGCAACACCATATCCACCTCTGCCAAATAAGGGTCAAGGGCGTGAATGTCAGTCTTAGGGTTGATGGTGAGACAGGTCTTGACACCCTGCTCACGGATAATACGAATAGCCTCCATAGGCTTATCAGTAGCCTCAATATGGAATCCAACACTATACGCTCCTGCCTTGCAAAAACGCTCTACATACTTCTCCGGTTCGGTAATCATCAAGTGCACATCTAACGGCTTGGTGCAATGTTTGGCTACCGCCTTCATCACAGGAAAACCAAACGATATGTTCGGAACAAACACACCGTCCATCACATCAATATGCAACCACTCCGCACTACTGCGGTTAATCATTTCGCACTCACGTTGTAGATTAGCGAAGTCTGCTGCTAAAAGAGAAGGAGAGATAAAACGCATAGGATTTACTATTTGATTATTTACAATTTACTATTTTGGGGATTTGCGGTGCAAAGGTACTAAAAATTTATGACTTGGCAAAGGAGAATATGTTTTTTGTCAAAAAATACCTTCAAATCACTCATTCCCCCGATGATGTGCAACTACTTCACCATGCCTTAACCACCCTACACAACTCTACACCATCCTATGGGATAGAAAAAGAAAAGAGCGCGATCTCCCATCGAACTCTTTTCTCATTATGAAAAACACTATTTATTAATAACACAATTACTTGCGCTTTGATTTATTACTTACAAATACCGTGCCAAACTATAAATGATTGGTAGGTTTTTGATAACTATTCCTCCATTTTATTATTTTTTTCGTTCATTATGACTAATTTATACCCTTTTCCATGCACACTAAGGATTTTCACCAAACCCTCTTTACCTATATAATTGCGCAGGTGGTTGATATATACGCTCAACGAACGTGCATTGAAATAGGTATCGCTTCCCCATAGGCTCATCAGTATTCGGTTGCGTTCTACCATTTGCCCCATATTTTGACAAAGCATCAGAAGCAACTCGTTCTCGCGCGAGCTAAGATGGTGGTCGCCTAATGTTTGGCGCACCGCATCAAAATGCACACCATCAAGGTCAAACTCCATCTCATTGGGTTGGGTACCAAGTTGGTATCTGCGGAGAATAGCTTCCATTTTGCATATCAGTATATCCATAGAGAATGGTTTGGTCAGGTAGTCATCGCAGCCCAAATGATAACCACGAATAATATCTTCGCGATCCGTTTTAGCACTAATCACGATGATAGGTAGCATTTGGTTACTATCACGCACTGTCTTTATCAATTGCCAGCCATTCATCTTAGGCATAGAGATGTCTGTAAGAAGAATATCGAAATGCTTTTGTGAAAGCATCTCCCATGCCTCTTTTCCATCGGAAGCAGTCTCTACTTGATATCCCTTACTCTGCAGATAATCTGCGAGCACAGTAGAGAGGTTAATATCATCTTCAACGAGTAATATATGATAAGATTGAGTCATTAGCAAAAAAAATACAGTTTGGCATACCATATACAAATACCATGCCAAAGACGGAAAAAGTGGCTTTTTTTAGCAACTATGCACTAAAAAGTAAAAAAGAAATGCAATACCTTGCATATATGAAAAAAAAATCATACCTTTGTATCCAAATTTCGGAATATGAAAGTATTGCTTCTTTTCACAGGTGGCACCATCTCTATGGTGCGTGATGCAGAAACGGGTGCATTGCATCCTGCTGACATGCAAACGTTCAAGACATACGTGCCTGAACTATTTGCGGGGGATATTCATGTGGACATGATTCCTTTTGAACCATTATTGGATTCCTCCGACCTGAATCCCGATAATTGGCGACAGATGGCGCAAATGGTACAGGAGCACTACGATGCCTACGATGGGTTTGTGATTCTACACGGTACGGACACCATGGCGTACTCAGCATCAGCCCTAAGTTTCATGTTGGACAACCTTTGCAAACCCGTGGTCTTTACAGGTAGCCAACTACCCGTAGGCGTGCTCCGATCAGATGCCAAGGAGAACCTGCTGACCGCCATTGAGATTGCAGCAGCATACGACAATGATGGCAAAGCCATTGTGCCCGAAGTGACCGTCTATATGGACGGTGAACTATACCGCGGCAATCGTGCTACGAAACGCAATGCGGAACATTTCTCGGCATTCAACTCCTACAATTATCCTGCGCTCGCGCGCGCAGGCGTACACATTACCTACAACCGTCAATTAATTCAGCCGATGGGCAATATGGCTCGCGGTCTGCATGTGTATGAGCGTTTTGATACGCGTGTGGCTATTCTCAAGCTCTTCCCTGGTATCACCGAGTCAGTGGTGGCAGCCGTGCTGAACACCCCCGATTTACGCGGTGTGGTATTAGAAACCTTTGGCTCTGGCAATGCCCCATCACACGATTGGTTGTATAAGCAATTGCATTCTGCCGTAGAGCGTGGCATAGTAATTGTGAATAAAACACAGTGTAACACTGGTTCGGTCAGCATGGGACAATATGCGGTGAGCCTCAATCTGCTGAAAGCAGGAGTGATTTCGGGTTATGATATCACCACCGAAGCCGTACTCACCAAAATGATGCATGTGCTTGGCGAACATGGAAGCGACTTAGAGAAAGTGAAGAAAATGCTATCCGCTTCGCTCTGCGGAGAAATGACCGTAGAGGCGAGAGGTTAGAGGCGAGAGGTTAGAGGCGAGAGGTTAGAGGCGAGAGGTTAAAGGCTGGAAATTATAAATTAATTAGAATATATGAAGAACTTACAACCACAAGCAGTATGGAATCATTTCCATAGCTTGACACAGATTCCCCGTCCATCGGGAAAGAAAGAAGAAGTAACTGCTTTTTTGGCAGATTTTGGTCGTTCACTCGGTTTGGAAACCATCGTAGATAGTATGGGTAACGTGATTGTTCGTAAACCAGCAAGTCCTGGTTACGAGAATCACCCTGGCGTTATTCTGCAAGGACACAGCGATATGGTTCCACAAAAGAATAACGATACCGTATTTGATTTCGAGAAAGACCCTATTGAGGCATATATAGATGGCGAATGGGTAACAGCCAAAGGCACTACACTTGGTGCAGACAACGGTATTGGTGTAGCAGCAGCCATGGCCATCTTGGCCGATAAGGACGCGGTGCACCCACCATTGGAGATGTTGGTGACCGTAGATGAAGAGACAGGTATGTACGGTGCATTCGCCTTGGAAGGCGGTATGCTGCAAGGTAAGACATTGCTCAACTTAGACTCTGAAGCTGAAGGTGAGTTGTATGTAGGTTGCGCCGGTGGCGTGGACACAACGGCTAAGTTCGCTTATACGCCAGTAGAGGTAGAGGAAGGCGATGTAGCATTGAAAGTAAGCATCACAGGTTGCAAGGGCGGTCACTCTGGTTGCGACATTCATCTGCAACGCGCCAATGCCAACAAGTTGTTATTCCGTTTCTTGAAAGACGCAGTAGCTAATCTCGAAGCGCGTTTGGCAAGTGTGGAAGGTGGTAGTTTGCGCAACGCTATCCCACGTGAGGCTTCTGCCATCATTACTGTACCTGCAGAGGGCGTAGATGAAGTGATGGACCTCGTGGCTGAATACGAAGACCTCTTTGTAGCAGAATACGATGGTGTAGAAGATAATATCCGTTTTATGGCTGAGCAGGTAGCATGCCCAGCAACAGAATTGCCTGAGGACGTGCAAGACTTCTTGATTCACGCTATCACAGCTTGCCCACATGGTGTATATCGCGTGATACCAGAAATGCCAGATGTAGTAGAGACTAGCAACAACTTGGCTATGGTGAAGACAGAAGCTGATGCAGTCGTAGTATATTGCCTCACTCGCTCTTCCGTAGAGTCTCGCAAAGAGGAATTGCAAGATATCATTCATTCCGTATTTGCTATGGCAGGTGCTGAGGTGGAGTTCTCTGGTTCATATCCAGGTTGGAAACCAAACCTCAAGAGCCATATCCTTGATGTGATGAAGAACACATACCAAACCAACTATGGTGTGGAGCCACGTGTGATCATTATTCACGCTGGATTGGAGTGCGGTATTATTGGTAGAAACTACCCTGGTATGGATATGATTTCATTCGGTCCTACCATCAAGTATCCTCACTCTCCAGATGAGCGTGTAAACATTGCTACAGTGGCCAAGTTCTATGAGTTCTTGCAAGCCACATTAAAAGCATTGTAATTGCACTCTCATAAACGAGTAACAATAATAATAGCATAATGAATAAAGTAAGAATTATTCTTCTATTATGGGCGTGTTGCGCAATATCGGTTTTTGCGGACACAGTCAGCGCCGACTCGCTCACCTTGGATAGCGTACCCACTGCAGAAGCCATCAACTTAGCAGAGTTACACGCTCTATCTGTTCACCACAGATCAGATGTGCGCCACATGCGTGATTCGCTGAAACAGAACATGCGCATGGTACGAAAATCCATGCATCATGATGTTCAGCGCATACGTGATTCAGTGCGCCATGACTTGCAAGAGGTAACACGTAAATATCCTCATCAAGTGCGTATTGGTTGGGGTGATCAGTTGTTTGAGTCGTTGGTTTGGTACAACCAATCTCACTCTACACACTATCCTGAGACATACATCGGACAATACGATGAACAATATCGCTATCTGCAACATTGGTTTGCGGAATATCAGTATCGCGTTCGCTATTGGTTTAACGTAGGTGGAATGCTGGATTATAGCGGTGTAGTATGGGATAGAGTAAGTCGCAACGGCAAAGGCGAAGAGATAAGCCGCGATAAGAATTGCAATTTCCACAATATTGCCATCTTAGCCACCACGCGTTTTACATATATGCACTCTAAATATGTGGAACTGTATTCAGGATTGGGTGCTGGTGTGAACATCAATACTGGTTCAGAACTAGACTACCGCGATCGTAAGACAGCAGTAGCTCCCGTATTTAGTCTCACCGTACTTGGAATGAGCGTGGGCAACGAGCAGTGGTTCGGATCGGTGGAATTTGGCGGATTATATTCGCTCACGAATATCCAAGAGGTGTATATGGCAGGTTCACGTATGTTTACCTTATCAGTAGGTTATAGATTTTAAATAATAGATTGAGATATGAAGCGTACTATTATTATTTTACAGTTATCGTGTCTGCTGCTAACGGGATGTTATAAAGGCGAAGTGCAATACGTAGATTTCGCTGATTTGGGTATGGCAGAAAACGCTACTTTCCGCGTAACAGCACAAAAGACGACTAATCTTAAAGATTTGAGCAGCAACTCCGAGTTGTTGGCATTATGGGGTATGACGGATACAACCACCACAGAGAGAGCAAATGTGGCAGGTGTGACCAATCCTCAACGTGCTACTTCCACGTCTATGGCGGGTGTTATGCAGGAGTTATTGGATTTTAGCAAAGCATCTGTAGCAGTAGAGATAAGTGGATTATATAAGTCAGTAGATGTGGATAACAATCCTATCCTATTATCTGGAAAAGTAATCCTGCCAGCCAAAGGCCCTATCAAACGATATATTTTGGTATCGCACTACACTATTGCTAGCAATAAAGAAGCACCAAGCAATATATTCTCGTTGGAAGGTTTATTGGTGAAATTGGGTTATGCGTTGATTATTCCTGACTATATAGGATATGGTGTTACCTCGGATAAAGTGCACCCCTATTTGGTGATGGAGCTTACTGCGCGTAATGTATTGGATATGTACTATGCCGTTGTTCCATTTATGGAGGCTGCGGGTTGTACTCCTGAGCACGATGATATTTACTTGATGGGCTATTCGCAAGGCGGTGCGACCACGATGGCTGTTCAGCACACGATAGAGCACCATGGTGAGCCGATTAAGATCCGCCGCGTATTTGCAGGTGGTGGTCCGTATGACATCAAGTACACATACGATCAATTCGTAGAAACCAACTGGGCTTCTTATCCATGCGCAGTACCTATTATGATGCAAGGTATGGTGGTGGGCAATAAACTCAATTTGGATATGCGAACGATGATGGCAAGCAATATCTATGAGAACTTGGACAAATGGGTGAACAGTAAAATCTTCACCACGAATCAGATCAACGCACTGATTGGTACGAAAGTCACAAGCGATTTGCTGACTGAAGTAGGTATGGATCGTACTAGCAAAGAGGTATCGGAATTGTATAAGGCCATGACCGAGAACTCTATTCTCACCTACTCCTGGACACCTGAAGCACCTGTATTCATGTTCCACTCAATGGACGATGATGTTGTGCCATTTGAGAATGCTATGCGTGCTAAGAGTAAGTGGAAAAATGCGAACATTCAATATAGTTTCGGTCACTATGGCAACCACCAGATAGGTTGTGTTCGATTTATTTATACGGTACAAACTTTGTTACAAAACGATGAAAAAGAAGAAAATGGCAACTTTAATTTCTAATATATGGTCTCGCCCTATGACATGGTTACGCAAGCATGGTAGCCATTGTGTGGCAACGTTATTGGTGGGTATGTGGCTCATTAGTTTTGCCGCATGTAATCCTGAGGTGGCAGCGTACACAGAAGGCGTAGAGATTTCGATTGACGTAGAGAAAGTATCGGCAGGTTTTGCACAAGTTCGTTTTTCTACCAACAAAGAGGCGTTTTATTTGATTAGTATTCAGCCTACCCAAGAAGGTGTCAATCCTGAGAAGATAGCTAAGACCTTTATGCTCCTATCCTTGGATAGTGCATACGCAGACTATCTCTATTGGCGCAATAGACAGTTGCAGCAGCACATACCTTTCGTAGCTGATTTCTCTTCCCACTCATTGCAGTATGGTGATATCAAGCATTTCTTCACCCTTCTGCAACCAAGTACAGAGTATTGGGTGTATGCTTTTGTCGTAGATCCACGTACCAACAAACCCGCAGGAAAATTGTTTTTGGAAACAATTACAACCGACAGCGTAAGTACTATGCCTGTGCAATTTGAGTATCGTATAGATGGAGCGTGGGACTATATTTATCCTATTGATTCGACTGGCGAAATCATTTCAAACATTCCTTGGGCAGCAGAAACAATGGATAGTATTACTATTCGTGAAGGCGGTTGGCGCGTACCTGGAGAGTACTTCTTCGATCGCTTCAAGAAGGTGTATTACGAAGACTACGAACGTATATTATATGGTATCTATGCGCACAAGAACGATGGTGTAGGCGATGGTACTTCTGCTACCAATTTTGAGGTGGGCAAGACGTATTACACGGCTATGGCCGCTCTGGATGCTCCGCTGGTATTCCCATTGCCAAAGAATATCTATAATGTCTATCGCTTTACCTGGACGGGTGAGGATATGGACACTGTCTTCCTACCTCAAAACAGCATGTTAGGGGAGTGGTAGTGATGTTTAGAGTTTAGAGGCGAGAGGCTAAAGGCGAGAGGCGAGAGGTTAGAGGTTAGAGGCGAGAGGCAAGGGTATAAAAAATGAGTTGGACTTCTCCAACTCATTTTTCATATCTACCTATATCCTATTGCCAATAACCAATACCCAATTGCCAATAGCCAATGACCAATAGCCACATATTACAATGCAGCATCTTGCGCTTTGGCTTTCTCATAGCAAGCACGACAGAGTGGTTCGTAGCTCTCTGTTTCACCTAAGAGTACACGTTTGTCGCTGCTAACGGTACGGTGACTAACATACGCCAAATCGCCACAATGTACACAGATAGCGTGTGTTTTGTACACGTCATCTGCAATAGCCATCAACGCAGGCATAGGGCCAAAGGGGATACCTTTGAAGTCCATATCCAGTCCTGCACAAATGACACGAATACCACGACGTGCTAGTTCGTTGCACACCTCTACGATACCCATATCAAAGAACTGTGCCTCGTCGATACCCACTACATCTACGTCATGCGCCATTAGGAGGATATTTTGGCTGCTGTCCACAGGTGTGGATTGGATAGCATTGCGGTCGTGGCTCACCACTTCGGCTTCGCTATAGCGCACATCTATGGCAGGTTTAAAAATCTCCACTTTCAGTTTGGCAAACTGGGCACGTTTCATACGGCGGATAAGTTCTTCGGTTTTTCCTGAGAACATACTTCCGCAAACAACTTCTATACTGCCTCGGCGCAAGCGAGGACCTTTTCTATCTAATTCGCTAAACATGTATATATTTCTTTTCTTTATTCTTAGTTCTCAACGGCTTTGATATCTTGTACCATCATCTGAATGGTAGTGTAGTGATTGAATGTATTCTCATTCAATTCGTAGCAGATGTCCACCGCGTTACCGTTTTGGATATACTCTGCCATATCGGCACGTCCGAAGGCGATGCCTGTGATTGCATTTTGTCGGTCAGTGACATCTAGTCGCAAGTGTTCGCGTTCCTTGCCTACTGCGCGTGTATCACGATGATTAATCAGGCGGCGTGACACGAATAGTGGACGTGGATTGCCCGGACCAAAAGGTTCTAAGTGACGTAGCACATTGTAGAAGGATCTGGTAATATCGCCCAACTGAACTTCTGCTTCAATTTCCAATGTAGGTTGTAACTGATTGGGTTGAATATGCGCAGCCACATACGCTTCAAAGCGTTCGCGAAAAGCAGGTAAGTTATCGATATGCATACTCAATCCTGCGGCATACTTATGTCCACCAAAGTTGGTGAGCAGATCGTTGCAGGAGTCTATCGCTGCATAAATATCAAAGCCTCCTACTGAGCGTGCAGAGCCCGAGATGATGCCTCCCTCGCCTGCGGTGAGGACGATAGTGGGTCGGTAATAGGTTTCCGTTAGACGGGAAGCGACTATTCCCACCACACCTTTGTGCCAATGGGGAGCATAGACTACCGTGGAACGATAGTTAGCAAAAGAGGGATCTTCTTGCAGTTGCAATAGTGCTTCTTTGGTGGTTTCTGTATCGCAGTCGCGACGGTCCTCGTTGTGATGATTCACTTCCTCTGCTTGTTGGCGAGCAAAAACGGGGTCGTCTGTGAGCAGCAATTCTACTGCGGCACGCCCCGACTTCATACGTCCGCAAGCATTGATACGAGGACCTATTTTATAAACTAGGTCGTTGATGGTCAGTTTCTTGGCTTCGATGCCAGCCACAGACATTATCGCAGATAAGCCTGTGAATGGCTGCACATTGAGTTGCTTGATACCAAAGTATGCCAATATGCGGTTCTCGCCTGTAATGGGTACAATATCGGAGGCAATGGACATAGCGAGCAACTGAGTGAGGGGCAGAAGCCTCTCGCCTGATAGCCTAATAGCCTCATTGCCTTTCGCCTCAATTAAGTATCTTTGCGTATATGCTTGCGTCAGTTTGAAGCCCACGCCACAACCTGATAGTTCCTTATATGGATAAGGACAATCATGGCGTTTCATATTGAGTACCGCCACTGCATTAGGCAATTCATCGCCTGGCGTATGGTGGTCGCACACAATCACATCTATGCCTTTTTCTGCCGCATATTGTACTTTCGTTATGGCTTTAATGCCGCAGTCCAAGGTAATGATCAGTCCACAACCTTGTTCATGGGCATAGTCAATGCCTTGGGTAGATACTCCGTAGCCTTCTGTATATCTATCCGGTATATAGTAATCTATATGGTCGGTTAGTGTTTTCAGGAAGCGATACATGAGTGCCACTGCAGTCGTGCCGTCCACGTCGTAGTCGCCATAGATGAGGATTTTCTCGTTTTGGGCGATGGCATGGTGTATGCGTTCTACGGCTTTGTCCATATCGCGCATGAGGAATGGGTCATGCAGTTTGTCGAGTGATGGGCGTACAAACGCTCTTGCTGCATCAGCAGTCTGTATGCCACGCACGACCAACATACGAGCCGCAGCGGAACTGATGTTCAGTTCGCGCTCCAACTGCTGTTGTATCTCTTGCTCCACAGCAGTTAATCGTCGTATGTTCCAGTTATAAAGCATTTTTTAGATGCGCTCCAATACAGTTTGTACCAATTGTTTAATGCGAGGTTTGTAGTCGGTATTAGCAGCTTCCACTTTGCGTTGTGCTATCACACAGCAAACGGTCATGGCCTTATGTCCCATCAAGAGGCTCAAGCCTGCGATGGCACTACCTTCCATCTCGTAGTTTGTGATACGTTGTCCTTCGTAACGGAAGTCGGTAATAAGGTCATTGATCTCCTTGACTGCCAAGTCGCAACGCAATACGCGACCTTGTGGGCCATAGAAACCATTGGCTGCGATGGTGCAACCACGCTCCATATCATTGCCTGCAATGCGATTTACCAACTCTGGGTCAGCAGCCACTACGTATGGGCGCGCTGCTTTGGCAGGATAGTGGATAAAGTCCACCAATGCCTCCTCAAAGCCGAGGTCTGCAATCTCATCGCGACCTTCATAGAAAGCCAAGACGCCGTCCCAACCGATAGACTTCTCGCTCACGAGGAAGGCTCCTAATGGGATATCTTCTTGCATACCGCCGCAAGTGCCAATACGCACTATTTCCAACTGACGATGTTCTTCTTTCTCAGTGCGTGTAGCGAAGTCAATGTTCGCTAGTGCATCTAACTCGTTGAGCACAATATCGCAGTTATCGGTGCCAATACCGGTGGAGATACAAGAGATACGTTTGCCTTTGTATTGACCGGTAATGGTATGGAATTCACGACTTTGAATATCACACTCTATACTGCCTTCGTCAAAGAACGAAGCTACCATGTCCACGCGACCTTGGTCGCCTACCAATATCACCTTATCCGCCAGATGTTCTGGGCGAATGTGCAGGTGGAATATACTGCCGTCCTCATTGATGATGAGTTGACTGGCTGGGAATGTTTTTTTCATGTTGTTAGAAGTGTAAAGTGTAGGGTGTAAAGTGTAAAGGCTAGTTTTATGCTTGGCCACCACCGAAGGACATCGGTATAGTACTTCCTGGAGGAGGTGTGCCATTCAGTTTGATGGTACCAAACTGTTTTTCGTACTTTGCCACATTCTCTTGCAAAGCAAAGAGCAGTTTCTTTGTATTTTCTGGTGTCATAACGACACGTGATTTCACATTTGCTCCCTTTTGGCCAGGCATCATGCATGCAAAGTCCACAACGAACTCAGAAGCTGAGTGTGCTACAATGGCGAGGTTGCTGTAAGTACCCTCTGCCACCTCTGGCGAGAGGTTGATGTTTAATTTTTGTTCTTCCATATTTGTGTTGTTTAGAATTGTATAGGGTTGTATAGGGTTGTGTAGGGTTGTGTAGGGTTGTATAGGGTTGTATAGGGTTGTATAGGGTTGTGTAGGGTTGTGTAGGGTTGTATAGGGTTGTATAGGGTTGTATAGGGTTGTATAGGGTTGTATAGGGTTGTATAGGGTTGTATAGGGTTGTATAGGGTTGTGTAGGGTTGTGTAGGGTTGTATTACCAGTATATATGTTTTTTGTGGAGGCGTTGGGTCAGTAGTATCCAAAGCGAAATTAGGGGTAATAGTATCTCATACGCCACAATCTCTATGCCATATAGTCGTCCGCCCAATCGGTGTGCCGCCGTGTTGATTACGCATAGTTGCATTATCAATCGCAGCCACCATGCGCCACAGGCGATTATTATTGCCAACGGACTTCCTACTACACAGGTGGTTATCAGCAAGAGGTAGAGCAGTCCGCGTGTCATAGGCTCCATGCCTAAGCGCAATTTACTGCCTGTCTTATAGTGGTGTGACACGGATAGGTGTCGGCGTTTTTGGTGTAGCCACTCGCGCCAAATGGTTTTTGGGGGTGACCATGTGATACTGTTGCGCGAACACACGATGGCAGTATTATGGCGATTAGTCACTTTATTGACAAAGAGGTCGTCATCGCCAGAGCGTTCGTTTAGCATGCCACGAAAACCATCGTGCGCAAAGAATGTGGATTTCTTGTATGCCAAGTTCCGGCCGACTCCCATGTATGCATGTCCTGCGGCAGCCATACCCAAGTATTGTAGTCCAATGAAGAGGGTATCGTAGTTGATAAGGCTACTCAACGCTGTCTTTTTTTCGAAATACGCACCATATCCCAATACCACTTCTGTCTGTTCGCCTCCTTGCACAAATCCGCTCATCATCTCTCGAATCCATTGTCGAGACTCTGGACGGCAATCTGCATCAGTCAATAATAGGTGGTCGTAATGGGCCGCTTTGATACCAATAGTAAGTGCCAATTTCTTACTGCTAATCACGCGCGCTTCGCGTGGTACGAAGGTGATGTATAGGTTGCTAGCTTGTTGCGCGTAGCGTTCCAGCACCTGTTGTGTATCATCTTCAGAGCCATCGTTTACTACGATCACTTCGTAGCAGGGGTAATCTTGGTTGAGCAGTGTATGTAGGTAGTCGCTCAGGTTGGTCTGTTCGTTGCGCGCACAAACAATCACGCTCACCTTGGGCAAATCGCTATCTGGAACAGAAGGCTGCGCTGCATGTTTGCGTTGCCAACGAACGGCACCCGCTATGTAGCGCAAGTAGAAATAGCATTGATAGAGCATCACCAATGCCAATGCTCCTAAGAGACAATAATCCAGATATGAGAACAATGTGCCCACCCTATTCTTGCTCGATAGAAAGCACGATATGCTTTTTCAGTTTCTTTATTTTCTGAGCCAATATCTCTTCTGCTATGATTCGGCTCACTTCTGTAGCGCCGGCTTCGGTCAGCAAGTACTCTCGGCGAGAGGTGTCTGCGGAAACGTTCTTGAAGAACAATGAAGCATTATCCTCGCCAACAGTATTGAGCCAATCCTGCGTCAGTTTCTCCACATCAATCAAAGTGACTCCTTTTGCTTTCGCTACACGGCGAACGACATCAGAATAGACACCCATGCGAGGGAGTACTTGATTATCCTTGAAGAATGGTTGTACAACAGGGGTGCAAAGAATCACTTTGACACGTTTCTTGTTTAGTTGTTCCACCAAGCTTGCTAGTTGGATTGCCATATCCGCTGCAGGATAGTACATATTGCCATATTCGTCTCGCAGATCGTTTTGTCCTACTTGCAGGATTACAAAATCTTTAGAACGACATTGCTCAATAATCTTCTTCATTCGACCATCCACCAGCGTATGTGTACTCTCTCCAGCTTGCGCAAAATTCACCACTTCTACTTTCGCGGAAAAGAGGTTAGGCAGTTTCTCGCCCCAACCGCGCACATCAGGATTTGCGATACTGTGGGGAGCCATAGAGGCGTCACCAATCAATAGCACTCGCTCTTTTGCCACACACCATGTAGGCAAAGAGAGTGCAATTACCATACAAAGTAAAATCTTTTTCATATAATTCTTGCCTTTAAACTTTAAACTCTAAACTACTCATATACCAAACTCACATTGTCCACCCATAGGGTATTGCCTTCGTGTCCCTCGAAGGCTTCCATTTTGCCAGAGGTGAGTACGATGACCATGTGTGTAGGTTCCAATGTTGCGTCCCATCCTTCTTCTTGGATAGGAGTAATTTTTCCGCGACTATTCATCGCGCGTTCGATGCCTTTGAAGCCCATATACTCTTTGTACCAAGGTTCACCGGTAATATCACCATAGTGAATAGGTATGCGATGGGCGTTCACCCACTCTTCTTGTGTCTTGGAGAAGCGTTCGTAGCCTGTACCTACGCGGATAGAGTGGATTTTGCCTTTCTCATCTTCCCAACGGTGTTGCAGATAGATGTATGCCTCAGCCTCGTCTATCTCGCCGTTCTCGAATTCTCTTTTCTTAGGTTTGGCGGTGCCTTTGGCATACCAATACCAACTCTCTTGTTCTATCACACATTTGTAGTCAAGCATCAACGCTGTAGGGCGAGCGGTGAAAGGAACACCAAAGTCAATGTTTTGGTATGGGTCATTCGCTGTGGTAATAGGTTCGATGTTGCGTCCGGTGAACAGAGTGCCAGACACCAACACCTGAATGTCAATCATTCCCATCACTTTCACGCCGAGCATATCTACGTCCAAACGACAGCAAGTGCCTCCGTCCTCGCGTGCTTCGGGCATCATGGTTCCAGCAGCTTTCTCTATGCCAATGATATTGGCGTATGCGTTGCTCGTGGCCCATGGGTTGCCATTTTGTCCAAAGATGTATGGAGCATTATCCCATATTGTATCTGTGGGCGCGAGGCAGTAGAGTGTTTTTGTCTTGCCACCCATTAACTTAGACTCTTGAATATATCGCACTGTCCATTGCTCCATATCGCCAAAAGGCAGCAGTTCAACACGTTCAGCCATAGAAGACAATGACAGGCAGAGTAATGGTAGAAAGAGTACTTTTTTCATACGTTTAATATCGGTTCTTATTTTTAACAAAGTGAATAGCATATAAAAAGCGTGCAAAGGTACGAAATATTTTGCATATTTCCAAATAAGAGGCGTTTATTTTGCAAAAATAGCCGTTCCACGTACCAAGGAGTATCTATTTACAACAACTGGAACAACATGATTCAACAACTCATTCCGCGCAAAACAACACATTGCGCGGCACGGGTAACAATGAAGAGAATTATTTTTTTATACAAAAATACGCTGCGCTGCGCTTGCTGCAAAAATATTTAAAAATAACAGGGGTGTATATTTAAGACAATTTACGTCAATAAGGTGTCAATTTTTGTCAATTCATGGTTATATTTGGTGCTGATGCCATACTTCGTTTTGGCATCGCCAGATAAATGTCCAAAACATTAGCCGCCAATGTGTAACATTGCGGCTCTTTTTTATACAAAAATACGCTTCGCTTCGCTCGCTGCAAAAATATACAAAAATATTTTCTGGTGTTATATTGGTAGTCCGATGTCGTTGTACGCCATCTATCGTGGCTAAACTATCTGTCTGCTGCTCAAGCCAGCTTGGCATCATCCAACTACTTTATCCACTCATGCTGCACTATCGTGCATCATTACTACCAATAATTTCAAATGTTCTTCGAATCTTTCATAGTCCTTCGGAACGGACTGCGGTTTTGACACGCGCTACTGCGTAGCGCTTATGCACCTGCCTAACGGCATTTGCGTCAAAACACTGCCTGTGGCAGGTGAGAGGGGAAAGGTGTAGAGTGTAAGGTGTAAAGGCGGGGTAGAATACAACCAACCGCCCTTTGTGGGGCGGTTGGGATGGTGTGAGTATATTGAATATTGCGCTAATTTAAAGTTTGCTTTAAGATTGCGCAGTTTTTATTAGAATTAATTTAAGCCTGAAATATCAAATTTATAGATGGCATCATCGCTGAGTTCTTGTTTTTGTAAGAACATTATCATATAAATAGGGAAATATATCACTTTATCTTGTTCTTCCACGTTTTCGTTGCTAAACACAATGGCTTTTGGTATAGCATATTGCTGATTACTTAATACATTGTTTAGTGCATTATGACGATGATATGCCTTGCCCGATTTGATTTCAATAGGTAGTATAGCAGAACTCGCGAATACGACTTTCATTCTTGCGATATAGCATAATTTCACTCAATTTTTCTGCAAGGTAGTAATTTTCTATTAATCAACAAAATAAAAATGAAAAAATACACTTTTCCAACATGTTTTTTGTGATTTTTTACACTTTTCCAACTATATATAATTACAACCAACCGCCCTTGTGAGGCGGTTGGTGTGGAAGAGATAAATGGGCTTGTACAAAATGCCAAAGGGTGCGTGGAGCGAAACTCTACAGATACATAATCGAATTAATGATTGGATAGCAAATCTTGGAGAAAGTCATACTAATTCTTGCAAAAAGGTATCCATAGATACTGTTTCTACAGTACCATTTTTGAAGTTTTCAATAGCTTGCTTAGCTTCACAAATAATCTCAGCAGCACGAGTGTTTGCTTCTACTTTACACATAGCTATATTAGCGGTTAATGGTTAACATTTTAATTAGGTTTCCCCTCTTTGAATAATGCCCAACTTATTACCAAAAATTTTTTGGAGAGTATTATTTCTCATTGAGCGAGCATGATTCAAACGAACAAATCATCTAGAACTACTTCCGACTGTACAATACCAGAATGTAGATTGGGCTTCAGTCCAAAAGTAGTAATCAAGGTGGGGAAGATGGCATGCTTGGAGCCTGTTTCTTCCACAAAGTCCCCCATACGGATACGCAGTTTCATTTCTTCTTCTTTGGTCAAGGAATACCTACCAGCACTATATTTAACCTCGCACAAATTGATAACTCTGTCCGCACGCTCTATCAATAAATCAATCTGTGCGCCATCAGCACTCTCTTTGCTACGCCATGAGTAGTACTCCGCAGCTATTCGATCTATACCCAGCGCACGCTTAATTTGTGGGATATGCGCCATACAAACCCGTTCATACGCCAATCCTAACCATGTATTCATCAAAGAAGTCTGTAAGTTGTGACTCCAATAATGTTCATCAGTGATGGGACGAGAGAGAAATGTATTGTGAAAAATAGTAAAGAAATCTACCAATTGATAGAGCCCATCTGTCTTTTTGACTTTTTTCGTCTTAACAAAGTAATATCTTACAAAATCACATTTGATTAGATTCTGCAAATACTCTGACACATGCCCATTGTCCTTTCTACCCAATGCTCTGAGAATATCATCTCTTGACATCCCCTTCTTAGTAGTGGACAAAACCTGCACAATATCCAGATATGGCTCAGGCGATTTGAACAAAGAGGCAAACAAACGCTTATATTCGGTTTGCAGGGACGCGTTAGCAGAAAAACACAATCTATCAACAGCCTGCGCAACACTTTCTCCCTGATTGAGCAAACTAAGATAATAAGGTACACCACCCATTATCATGTATATATGCAGAATAGAGAGCCTATCCCAATTGATTTGCATCGAACGCAACATCTGCTCTGTTTCTGCCAAAGTAAATGGATGCAAATGCATTTCACGGGTAATACGATTATGCAATCCTCCATAACTATCAATGATGTTTTTAGTCATCCATGTAGTTGCACTGCCACATACAATCAACAACACTTCTTTATGCTTTTGCCCCCATGTGTTCCAAAAATGGCTAAAAGCGTTGATAAATCCTGTGCGTGGAGTGTCAAAACAGGGTAATTCATCAATAAAAATGACACATCGTTGATTAGCCACCAATCGCTTTTCCAATAATTCGCCTAATGTAAAAAAGGCATCTAACCAAGAGTTAAACAAATCTCCCTGATATCCTATTTGACGCATTGCAAGCACAAAAGCAGACATTTGCTCTATGTGTGCACCCCCAAGAATACCACTTACAGAAAACGCATATTGACGATTAAAGAACTCATCAATCAAAAAGGTTTTTCCTACTCGTCTTCTACCATACAAAGCAACAAATTCAGCTTTACCCGAATTGTAGAAATCTTGTAATTGCATGATTTCATGCTTACGCCCGATTAGATTCATACACAATAAGATTTAAAAAATCGCTGCAAAGATACATATTTTTTCTGATACGAGCAAATGAAAGTGGGCATTTTTCGATGATTTTTGTTAAATTCCGCCCGATTTTGGGTTGAAAGCGGGCATTTTTTGATGATTTTTGTTAAATTCCGCCCAGCAAATAGACAATTTACACGCCCAACGCGTAAACGATATTGAAACCCAAAACATGGCATTTTCTTACACTTTTCCAACTATATATAAATACAACCAACCGCCCTTGTGAGGCGGTTGGTGTGGAATAGTAGCCAAATGGGCTGTGAAACAATAGCCAAATGGATCGTTGTACGAATGAGAATGTTACACCAAGGAGACATCAGCATCAATCACAAATATGGCTAAACCACTATCAGATGCCAATACATTTTTGGGTTTAATATCACTCAACAGGTAATATCCATCAGAGAAAACGCCATCTTTTTCTTGTGGCTCAAATCCACGTGACTTCATATATGCAAGTATCTCAGTTGTAGTTGCGAATCTCACATTATCTATAAAAGGTTGTGTAAAAACAGGGTAAGCATTACTGTCGCTCATTACATGAAAGCCAACAAACTGCAATGCGATATGAGGAAATAACTGATTGTATAATTCAACTCTGGTCAATAGTTTTAGGATATCTCCTCCAACATGCATAAGGTTATTCATTTTGTACACCAAGTTGGCAGAAGGATCAATCCAATTTTCGCTTTCGTTACCACTTTGGAATAACAACAAATGTCGCTCTTTTGCAAAAGCGCCAAACATATCTACAACACAATGGTTTTCTCTTGCCCATTGTATTGCTACTGGAAATTGCTCAAATCGAGAAAGACCTACAAGGAGGTTTCGTAGGCTTTGTGCATTTGGTTGTGGTGCTGAATCTCCCATTGGTAATTGATTGTTCTTTGAGATTGCTGAGCTAACCAGTTTTGTGCATTATTCAAGTAATCGGTTGCACTCATAAAATACAATGTTTTTATTTTTGCTGCAAAGGTACTATAAATTTTTGAGATTTGAAAATTATTGTACAACTTTTATGCAAAATTAATACTCTCAACACTTTTTTATGTTATAGTGTATACAAAAACCGCCCTTGAGGAGCGGTTTTTGTATTGAATGTAATGGGCGTATTGCCCATAGGTAACAATCATTAATCTCCGTATTCACCACTTACAGTACCACCTGTTGGGATAAATGTTGTACCTGCACTTGCCATGAGAACTTTGTCTGCAAGAATCTCAATTGCCTCTGTTTGAGGCGCTACATATACTTTTTTCATTTCAAATACAATTTAATCGTTTTTTTGTTTTTATTGAAGACAACTTAAACAACTACTGCGCGCGCCCAACATTGGCGCTTGCAAAGGTGTTTATTAGACTTCCTCGCCGCTCGCAATGTTGCGCGAGCGGAAAGGTTGTCTATGTTGTCTTTATCTGATTACTTGTCCTTGTACGTTATACATCTCGCCACCACGGATGATTACGAGTTGGCCGTTAACGATAGCTTTCATGGTTTTACCCTCTGGAGCAACGATATTCTCGAAGCCAGTCTCAGCGTTCTCACCCTCAACTGCCATACCGATGTAACGACGACCTGGCATTTGAGAAGGTTTGCCACCAGTAATATTTTCCATTACGAGGTATGCACGGTAACCTCTTACCTTATTAGAACCATCTGACTTGCAGAATGCGTTGTTGTAGAGGAGATAGTGTCCATTAGCAACATCAGTTGTTGTAGCGTCAGTACCTACCAAGCCATTAACAGCACCACCGTTAGTAGCCTTCGCACCAGAGAATTCGATCTTAACCACTTGGTTACCAGTGCGCTCGTAGATATAAGGCTTACCTGCCTCAATTGTATTTACGCTCTCGAGATATACAGCGGCGGTACCATTCTCTGTTCCCTTACCTACTACTTGGTAGAATGTAGCACCGCTTACGCTTGCAGGAGTATAAGGTACATAAACGGTTCCATATTTGTTGGTTCCTGTGCGAAGGAGAGCTGTTTGGTCGATGTAGATTTGATCGTCGTTTGCTTCATTTACATCATTGAGCTTGAAGTAGAAATCATAGATACCATCTTCAAGGGCAATGTTGCCATCGTTATCCCAATCGTTTTCATAGATAGCATCGCTGTATGTATCTACGTTGCCGCACCATGCAGTTGCTGTTCCATTGGTAAGAGTAACAACTTTGATCTTATCGGTGTTACGAGTGATAGTTTGACCCAAGAGCATGTACTCTGTTTCGCTATTCTTAGTAAGTTGGATACCAGTTGTCCAATCACCGTTTACACCCATGAGAACGTAAGTGATAACGTCTGCCCATTTTTCAACAACGTCATTTGCAGTCCAAGTACGGTTATCTATACCCTCACCAGACTCTTTCACCTCTACATATTCCCAACCTTCGCCACGAGCGTATTTGTACCCATCACTCTCTTTTGCGCCTGTAATAGTGATGGTGAATTTATTGTTCTCTCCCGTAACTTTATCCATTTCAACGAATGTGTTCCAGTTAGATGCTGCAAAAGCTCCTACAATATAACATTTCTCTGTGCCTGTAGGAACAGTAACAGTATAGGTAAGAGGAGCGACATAAGGAGTCAGACCTTCGAAGGTAATTTTGCCAGTAGTAGCGTTATAAACAACGACAATATTTTTTTCCGCTGCGAGAGTAATCTTAATATTGTCACCATCAGCAAAATTTACCTCTTCGTATGACTCGCCCAATGCACTATAACCTTTTGAGGTTCCTTCTGCCCATGTTCCGTTGGTCACTTTAAGTTCATTGTCACCAGATTTGAGGGATACAGTTGCTTTGTACTCAGTTCCATCAAAGGTCATACCATTATTTGGATCTGGGTTAGCCCACTCGTTGAATGTACCTACAACATAGTAATCGAAAACAGGAATTGGAGTACCAGCACCTAATCCTTCGATAGAGATAGGATAAAGAGCATTAGGGTTGAATAGAATGGTAATGTTCAAAGCTTCCTCAGTAATGATTTTAATGTTGCCGTTAGGATTTTCGCCGTCTTTACCTTGTTCTACACCTACATAGTTTGCAGCAAGGTGGTTGTAATTCCATGGGTTATCCCAAGTACCATCAGTGATCTTGAACTCATATATGCCAGCACCAAGTTCAGAGAAAGTATGTTTGTAAACATCACCTTCTTTGGTCATACCTTGTTGTTTTTCGCTCCAACCGCCTGCAAGTGTACCTGCGATATAGTAGTCGTAGGTTGGAATTGGTGCGTCTATAGCTAATCCATCAAGTGTGAGTTCATTTTTGGTAGGATTCAATTTAACAGTAATGGTAGTTTCAGCATCAAGATGGATAGCAATATTTCCGTTTTTGTTACCTTGATCATCTGTTCCTTCTGTTACTCCTACATAGGTTGCAGTCAAATTGCTGAATTGCCATTCTTTGCTCCAAGTACCGTCATTAACTTTAATGACATGGTTACCTGCAGCGAGAGTTATTTGTTTCTCATAAACACCGTCTTTATCATCGTCCTTCATACCATAGTTAGCATCCTCAAGAGTCCATCCGTTGATTGTGCCGATAACATAGTAGTCGTAGGAAACAGGAACCTCTGATAATGAAGCATACCATTTTGCTCCCTTGATATCGTAATATTTTCCATCATTACCCTCTGTTTTGAGGTCAACTGTTTTCTTATTCTTATCACCATCTATTTGGTTGGTAAACATAATGTTTACGAAATCGCTTGAGATAGTGATGGAATAGATATTACAGCCATTGATAGTCTCAGATTCTTTAACCATGTTTGCGCCTGGCCATGTTGAGCCACCCTCTGCGCCTTCCCAATAGTGTGCAGCAACTGTAGGCCATTGAGCGGAATTGATAGCATGGAAAGTATATTGCAATGGTTTAACGTTCACTGCGCAAGTAGCGGTGAATCCACCATCTACGGTTGTAACTGTGATATTTGCAGTACCTGCAGCAACTGCGGTAACAACGCCATTAACCACAGTAGCAACAGATGTGTTGTCAGAACTCCAAGTGATAGAAGGATCGTCTGCATTAGATGGAGATACGGTAGCAGTGAGTGTAGCAGTTGCACCTTGCTTGATCGTTACTGACGTAGGAGCAATTGTTACACCTGTAACAGGGTGTGGAACGGCCACTGCTGATACTACGATTTCGCAAGTAACATTCTCTACTTTTTTGGTTATGCCTGTGAATTTTTTTGGATTGTATGTAATAGTCGCAGTAACGGTATATGTACCAGCTGCGGTAGCAACGAACTTACCATTAGAAACTGTAGCACCAGTACCTACGGAATAGGTGGTTGATTTGATCTCGTTATACTCTGCGTTTGATGTTAACTTTGGAGTCAATGTAACTTCCTCTCCAACTGAAACAGAATTTGAAGAGGCGGATAAAGAAACGGCAGATTCTTCTTGATAGTTGGTTTGATAGAAAGTAGGACTTCCGCCATCTCCGCCATCATTATCTCTAAACAAGAGGGCGTTCTTTGTAGTTCCACTTATTGATATGCCCTCTTTCTTGCAATCCCACCAACTATCACTTCCTTTGAACTCAAAGTTTTTATTGTCGTCGTAAACATACATACGGTACATGTGGAAAGTACAACCAGAGTGGGTAAATGTCGTTTTTAAATCTGTAATTTTAGAGCCAGGCACCACTCCTTCACCAGTGCCACCCCAATGATTAATTCCCCATTGAGTAGAATTTTTCCATTGGTGATAGTTATTAGAAAGACCTACATAGATATACCTCTGTGTAGCTGCATACGCATCTATGCTCATCGAGCACAGGATGGCTGCGAAGAATAAGAAGATTGATTTTTTCATAAATGTTTTTGTTTAAAAAGTTAATATTTTAGCTGTTCGTTATTCTGGTGTAAGGTGTAAAGTGTAAAGTGTAAAGGCAAGGATCCTTTATCGCTTTGCGCTAAACCTTGTTCTAGTGTAGGGTGTAAAGTGTAAAGGCAGGGGATATTTGCCAGACCACTGGCAAAAGCTAAACAGGTAACGGGAACTCAACTCGGCGGGTAGCGCCGAGCACTAAACCAGTGGCACCTTACATCTACGGGGCGTGAAAATAGACAAAAAAGTCTGGCAATTGCTTGTCAGACTGAAAGTATGTGAAGGACTATAAAACTACCGAAATAGGCGGGTTTAAATTATCCAAAAATATCAGAGTGGGTACCCGTACCTGTAAATATTAATGTCAATTCATTATCATTTTGAATCCACACCAACAACCAATCCCCTTTAAAAAGCGCCTCCCAATAGTTGGCATAATTACCAGATAACTTATGTGGACGATACGAGAGAGGCAGTTGACCTTTCTCTGCCAAAATACGAATAGCCTCTTTTAACAACTCCAAATCGTAGCCGCGTTTTTGGCATCGCTTGGTATCTTTGTTAAAAGCATTAGTGTATTTAACCTTGTACATACTTAAATACCTAATGATTTGAACATATCATCTACCGAGTCAAAGGCCTGAACTCGACCATGTTTGATGTCTTCCATAGAACGCTCAAGACTGCCCTTCTTACGAAGAGCCTTAGGGGTGCGTTGGATATTGACACTCAATGTCTCTAAATACGCCAGAAGTGCCTTGCCCTGAGCCGAACGCTCGTTGATAGTTAATGTGTAAGTTGCCATAATATAATCGTTAATTGAGATTTTGCGGTGCAAAATTACAGAAAATAATTCATATACACAAGAGTTGTTGCAAAAAATGTGCAAAACGCAGGCATTTTTTTACTCCAATGCAACCTGATACATACTTATCAGTCTATTTTCAATATATCAAAGAACACTTGGCTTTTGTGTGCAGGCACACAAAAATACCACCTATGCCGTCACGTGGACAGATATAGATGGTATGATATAGTATGCGCTATCGGCGCAGTTGTATTTTGCGAATTGAGAATCACCCCCCCCCATACGGTCTAATTCGCTGTAAAACAGCAAATTAGACAATGCCGAATAGTTTGCTACCATTCGATCAAGAAGTGATATGTTAGAGGTTATGTGCATCGCTGCTTTCTCCTAAAATTAGTCAAAATTATTGGTGGGTAGCTTGATTTCCCATTTCGATTTCTCTTACTGTACGCTCAACAACCTCTTCTAACTGATAGGTTGCTACTCCCAGAGGTTTGCAAATATCCTTTAACGACCATTCTTTTGTCAGCAAGTTGCTGACGAATTGTCTCTTTAAATTCGTCAGCAGGCTGCTGGCGATTTGCCTCTTCCACTTCTGCGACGGGTTGTCGCAGTTTTATAAATTGCTCAGAGTAAAAGAGATACCACTTTTTTATATCCCATATATTGCGTGCAAATTAATGTGCTGCTTGGTTGATAACACTTTGGCGGCGTTGGAGGGCTCCTAAGATACTCTTGCTTGCCATGGGATTTAACCCCTTAAATGTCGTGCGTTTCTTCAATTCCTCAAGAGGCATCTGCAAAAGCAATTTGGCAATGCACTCATCCGCGAAAGAGTTAGTAACTACATCTACTCCCGAAAAATCTAAAACTACTTTTTCCTCACCTTGCACCAATGGCAACAACTTAGCATGAGCCGCTTGTCCCATTTGTCGTGTGCCCAAATCTACCCCAAAATCTATAAATCGAAATGTTACCATAGTTCTTCTGGATTTTCTTCATTAAACATTATATTGTATTCGTCTTCTACGTCTGTTCGACGTTCTACTACATCATTTGGATCAATCTCAGCATCTGTACGAAGTTGCATGTACAGGGCATCTGTCTGCGTTAAAATCAGCAGGAGACACATCCCAAAAGAGATGCTGGCTAAAATCGGTTATGTATGGTGCTTGACTCATGTTGTTTTTTGGTTTCACTTCGTTTCACGTTTATGGTTCACTTCGTTCACGAAATTGGCTTTGCGTTATTCGTTATTAGAATCCTTTTTTGTGCGTTTAACGGTGTGCTTGAGTTTTCCGATAAAGAAATTTAATTCTAAAGTTGATTCTGTTTCCGTTGTTGCCAAATCGGGCATTACTATATCAGATATTACCTCTCCAAAGCGTTTTAAGCGTTCTGATTGCTGAGTAGTGTCGGTTTCCTGATGCAACTCTACAAGTTCGCGCTTTAGGTATCTTACTTTGGTAAAGGTTTCAATGATGGCAATAGTCGTTTGTGTGGCTTGTGCACTCTTTAATATCGTTGCCAGCATATACAATCCTTTTTCCGTAAAAGCTGTTGGATTATAATGACTTTTACTGAATTTAGGACTAACTTGCTCATTTTCAGCACCTTCTGAGGATGTGGTCAAAAATTTTGACCTCATCTCTGCAACTTCCTGATTATTAAGCGCATAAGTATATCCAACTGGAAATTTGTTAGGATTATTTTTAAGCGCTTGATTGACTTCACGAGTTTCTACGCCATACAATTTTGCGACATCTCTATCAAGAATTACAGGCTCTCCACGCAGCACAACAATCTTGTTCTGCACATCGCCCAAAGATACAGGAGTAGGTTTCTGCTGATCTTTCTTGATGATAGTACTTATTTGTTTCTTATTAGTCATGTTGCCGTTACTAAATTATTGTATATTGTGGCGAATTAGTCAAAATTGTTGTTTTGTTAATTGTGCCGATTGGGGCGGTATTTATGGTTCGCGGCGCTCGCCTGCGCGAGGCACGAGCCCATAAAAAACTTGCAAAGTTACTAAAAAATTAAGAAATACACAAGAAAATAAGCAAATATATGTTGTAAAACATAAAAATCAACATGATATACCGCTTAAAATTTGCGCTCGTTACGCGAGAAAGGGTAATATAGGAGGACATTTTTTTTGGAAAAAGCATCGGGGTTAGAGGATGAGTTTTTGAGGATTGTAGGAGGTGCGCTTCATGTATGGGGTATTCATGGCATATACGCAGAGTATTCGTGGGGTATTCATGGGATATACATATGTATCGGGTATGTGTCGGGTATGTGTCGGGTATGTATCGGGAAAGTGTCGAAGGGGACGGGGCGCGAGGGAGCACACCAGGTGTAAAGTGTAAGGTGTAAGGTGTAAAGGCACGGGCATTTTTTTAACAACAACTTAAACAACTTATTCCAACAACTATTGCGCGCAAAACAACTCATTGCGCGCTCCAAGGGTATATATAAGACAATTTAAGGTGTAGGGTGTAAAGGCGAGGTATTTTTACAACAACATCAACAACTTAAATCAACAACAATTGCAAAGCACCCCATTCGCCCACGAGGCTCATCGGGGACCCCGCCGCTCGCAACTAACAATCGTTCGAACGAAGTGAGATAAGAACTCAGCGAGCGCTCATGGAAATATAATTCCTTGCCGCGGCAGGATGTTATCCAATAACCAATAGCCAATCGCCAATAATCCCCTTTACACTTTTTTTTAAGACAATTTGTGTCAATTATATTGTCAATTCTTGTCAATTTTTTAAACAAAAATACGCCTTCTTTGAAGGCTACAAAAATATATAAAAATCAAGTGGTTATATTTTGTTTTTGCTCCAATGAAATGCAACCATGTCGCATTTGGGGAGCAAAACAAAAACTTAATCCAATAACCAATAGCCAATAATCCCCTTTACACTTTTTTTAAGACAATTTGTGTCAATTATATTGTCAATTATTGTCAATTTCTTTAACAAAAATACGCCTTCTTTGAAGGCTACAAAAATATATAAAAATCGAGTGGTTATATTCCGTTAAGCGCTCGCTGAGTTGTTGCGAGCGCAATTGTTGTTGAAACAAGTTGTTGAAGTTGTTGTTAAAAATCTCCTCGCCTTTACACCTTACACTTTACACTCTACACCAATAATCCTAGCCTTTACACCCTACACTTTACACCATATCCCTTGCCTTTACACCTTACACTTTCCTTCATCCTCTTGCTTTGCAGCAAGCAATCGTTAGTTATTCATTAGTTATTCTTTAGTGATTCGTTAGTTATTCAGCGACCCACATCGGTAGGAACGCCTATCCGTAGTAGTGTTTCCTCACGCTTAGATTTGGGTTACCCAAACCTTGTACCTTCGAGGGCACCGACCTCGTTTGCTTCGCTCACTCGCCCACCTCGAAAGTACGGTCGCATAATGCAGCCCATTTGCAAGCAAATCTCACTAAAAAGTAAACTTTTTGCTTATTTGCTTGCAAATGTGCATTTTTTGTTGTACCTTTGTAGCGTCAATTCAAATGAAAACGGTTAAGACACTCCACTTTGATGCGATTAACACTATGTATATCAGCGCACAATGCGATTTTTGCTGCCCTTTTAGGGTTGGAGTATTTGTGTGTGTCTTAGGGCGATAGGTGACAACTGTCGTCTTTTTTTGTTTTGATACCTTTGGCTTAGACTATGTCTATTGTTGTTTTGGCATGTATGGTATTACTATCTCGTCCGTTTGGTGTTTCCTTCGTTGAAGGAACGCTTGTGGATTAGTGGTGTGCATATAGAAACGTTCGGTTTTGTGTTCGCTGTTTTTGGTTACTTGTTGTAGAGAATCAGCAGTAGTAGTAAACAGATGAATGTAAGGAAAAGATGGATTATATTTCTGCGCTTTGCGCAAGGATATATAGTTATGGAATCCGCTAAGGCGGTTCCCGTGATATTTGAATTGTTGAGTGTTGAAGAGGTTGGGGTATAAGAGTGGTGCCGTCGGGTATCGTTACCATACCGTTACCACTACGTAGGTGCAGGTACTTGGTGTAGCAAAAAGAAGTATCAAATAACCGAACGGTTTTGTGAAACTTTTCACATTGGCGTTCGCTCCGTTACTACTCTCGGCGCGCAATATCAGAGCGTAGCGATGAGGCTCATGCCTTTACACCTTACACTCTACACTAAATAATAATACACCCTTCGCGGCTTTGCCGCCACTAACGTCGCTCGGCGACCCCAAAAGAATATTTAACCATGACTATAGCCGATTGCCTATAGCCAATAACCAATAAAGATATGAAACAATCTACTTTTTCTGCCGTGATGGCAAACAGTATTAAAAATCTATTGCAAGGGTATACTAAGGGTATACGATTTGTTGCTGTTCTGACTATGCTCCTTACAATGGGAATTGGACAGGCATGGGGTGCAGAAGTAACCGCTACATTGTCGTTTGCCAACAAAGCACAACGTACCAGTTTCTCTACTACCAAACAAGTCTGGGAGCAGAATGGCATTACTTTCACAAACAATAAGGCAAGTTCATCCAACGCGGTAGCAGATTATGCTGCTCCTGTGCGTCTATATGCAGGTTCTTCCGTAACGGTTGCTTGTAGTTTGGGAAAAATGACGAAGATTGTTTTCGACTGCAATAGTTCTTCCTATGCTACTGCCATGAAGACTTCGATTGGTACTGTAAGTGGTGCGACAGTTACTGTTTCTTCCGATAAAGTGACGGTGACTTTTACCACAGCAGTAGCATCATTTACCGTTGCTAAACTAACTGAACAAGTGCGTTTGGATTCAATTACAGTTACATACAACGCAGGTTGGATATTGAAGGGCTCTTTCGATAACTGGGGAGATGGAGTTGATATGAATGAAGTTTCTACTGGCAAAGCAGAGGCGACCCTCGATCTTGCTGCAAATACCCAATATGAATTTAAGTTTTTGAATGGTTCTAATTGGTTGGGAAACAGTGGTACGATCAATGCCGACATTTCCAATTGGGTTTTCAAGACTACTGAAAGTAGTAATGTCAAATTAAACTCAGGTTTAGGTGGTACATTTACATTCACGATAGACTATTCCGCAAGCACAACCCAACCTAAAGTAACCGTCACTTATCCTCGTAAGACGATATACCTAAAACCAGGAGTTTGGAATGCAGACGGCGCAAAATATGCTATTTATTATTTCATTAACGGACAAGATGGATGGTCTGGATTGATGACACAAGGCACTTGCGATAAAGATGTCTACTCTGCTACTATTCCGCAATGGAATGGACTAAAGATGGATTTAGTGCGCTTAAATAGTGACGCTACTGCTGGAGATTGGAATAAAAAATGGAATCAAACAAATGATATTACTATCAATAGTAATGATTATGTTACGATTACTGGTTGGGATCAAGCTAATTTTACATATACGACTTATACTCCTCCTACCTATACCATTACTTTTAGCGGTAATGGCAATACAGGTGGTTCAATGACCAATGTATCAGGTATTCCATGTGAGGGATCTACTACACTGGCTACCAATGGCTATACACGTACTGGTTATACGTTTAATAACTGGAAGACGAATGTCGCTGTGACAGCAAATAGTTCCTCTGTTGCTGCAAATGGTACAGTTGCAAACAAAGCGACTATATCAAACATCACATCAGACATCACTCTTACCGCTCAATGGAAAGCAAATACGTATACAATTACTTACAAGGATGGTGGCAATACAAATTTTAGTGGTACTCATGAATCGGGCTATCCAACTACACACACATACGGAACAGCAACCACTCTAAAAAATGCCACTAAAACAGGTTATACCTTTGATGGTTGGTATAAAGAATCTGCATGCACAAACAAAGTGACATCTTTAGGTGCAAATGCATATACCGCAAATATTACCCTCTACGCAAAATGGACACCTGTTACATATTATGTAAAGTTTGATGGCAATGGTAGTACCAGCGGTTCAATGTCAAACCAAACTTTCAAATACGGTACTGCACAAAACTTGACAGCCAATGCTTTTATCCGTACAGGTTACACTTTCGCAGGTTGGACCACCAATGATGATGGCTCAGGTACAAGTTATGCAGACAAGGCATCTGTAAATAATTTGTCAACAACAAATGGTGCAATAGTAAATCTATATGCTAAATGGACAAAAGTTCACACCATCACATGGAAAGTTAACGGACAGCAATATGGAGAAAAACAAGAGGTTGTTGATGGTCAAACTATTGGTTCGTTGCCAGATGCCCCTGATGCTCCAGCAAGTTGTTCAGACAAAGTGTTTATGGGTTGGACTGAATCTGCAACAGTAGATAGTGATGGAACAGGTATTACTTATATTTCTGCTTCTACTAAACCTAATAGCGATAAAACCTATCATGCTGTGTTTGCGACAGAGACTTCGGAAGAAGCTACTACTACAATCTCAAAAACGAAGACTGAAGATTTTGAAAAGCAAACTGCAGGTACAACTTATAATTCAACTCAAACATATACAGCAGCAAATAGTAATGCTGGTATAGCTTGGAAAATATATTATGGTACGGTATCTACCAATGCTGTTATTACAGGTTCAAAATCAGCCCAGATGAGATGGTATGATAACACAGCTTCTAATTTGCCATATATTCAAACAACTTCGATTGTTAAAGGACTGAAATCTATATCGTTTAAAGCTCTTACTAGCGATAATAAATATAAGTATAGCGTATCATACTCTACCGATAACTCTACATGGACCAATGTGGCAACTTCACAAACAGTTGGTTCTACAAGTAGTGCGCAAACAAAGTCATATACAATTAACGCAAATGGTGTAGATGCTTATATTAAAATTGCCATAACCTCTACAACCGATGTGAGTGATAAGGCAACGTTTAGAATAGATGATGTTGTATTTACTTATCTGGAATCAACAACAACTACCGAAACAAAACACACCGACTACGTCACCTCATGTATCCCACAACACACCATCACCCTCAATCCTAATGGTGGTACTATTGATGATAATGATTGGATATATGATAACGGTACTGGATATTACACTCAAACGGTAAGCGAAGGCACAGTACTTAATTTTCCTACTGCTACAAAAACAGGTTACACTAATATTGGTTGGAAGGATAACCTTGGCGATGCTGTTACATCTATCACAGTAAGCGAAAGTGCAACATATACTGCTGCTTACGATTGTGCATTAGCAACTGTTGGAATTTCAGGTACTTATGCCCTTACAGTGGGAGACGTATTCGAACTGGTAGCAACTGCTTATGATAGCAATGGCGATGTTCTTACATGTCCTGCTAACACTACTTACAGTTGGGAACGCTATAACTCTGTTAATGAAAAGTGGGAAGCAATTACCGATGACAACTCTGATGGCGACGACGCAAAACTGACATTCAACAACTGCCAAATTGCAAACTGCGGTACATATCGTTGCCATGTTTCCTATGGTGAGTGCGAAGCATCGAGTCATACTACTGCTGCGGATGGTGGATTTAATGTACACTGCTTCCATCTCAAAGGAGATTTCGAAGGCGATTGGAATATCGAATACGCATTCAATCACACTGATGAACCTGGTATAGCAACTCTTACTTTGGATCTTATATCTGGACATACTCACAACTTTAAGATTTACGATGGTATTAGTCAATATGGTAATGGCGGTACCATTAGTGCTTCTATTACAGGTTGGGAATACGGTTCTGATAATAATTCAAATACTATCCTTGAAACGGGTGCAGATGGTTCGTATGTATTTACATTGAACTACACTCAATTGATAAATAACAGCACCAATATCCTCGTATTAGATGTAACTTATCCACCTTCTAACCAATCAGAGGGATATACTGTTTACTACGATAACCTTGTACACAACTGGACTAATGTTTACTATCGTATAGGTCACAACAGAGATAATGGCGATGGAACATGGGGGTGGAACCAAAACCAAAAAATGACAAAGGTTCCAGGTACAAGTCATTTGTACACAACAAAAACTCCTCAATTCGATAATTTTGAGGCATGGCATATCGCTAACAATGTTTCTTGGGCTGATAAAAATAGTATCTATTTAGTCAATCCAGATGGCACAGAGTACGACATTACCCACGCTTCTGTCTTTAAGAAGTTTGTAGTAGTAGAAGACATCACCTTGACTCCTGAAGCTACTGGTACATTCGTTAATGACGAAAATTGTACCTACTATGCTGATGTTAAGCAATCGGGCATGAAAATGCACAAAGCAACGGTCATCCCAGTTACTGGCGGTACAATTACCGTTTCTTATACCGACCACGATGGTACAGCAAAGAGTGACTTTACTTCTGGAGACCGTGATTTGGCTCACACTTGCTTGTTGACAATCACTGCTACTCCAGACGCAGGTTATAGTCTCGGAACATTGACAGTCAACGATGTACCTTTCACCTCAGGCAATGTTCACACCCTTGCAGAGGACGCTGTGATTAAGGTGGTTTGGGAAGAAAAAGCAATTCCTACCTTCGCTTGGTCTGCAGATTCATACACAGCAGCGTTGGAGGCTGACAATACTTTCCCAACATTGAGTAACCCTAACAATTTGGATGTTACCTATTCAAGTTCAGAACCTGATATAGCGAAAATTGATAAGAATGGTAATGTTATTCTTGGAGCTGTTGGTACGACCATGATTACTGCTGATGGTGCTGAAACCGCAACCCACAAATCTGCGACAACGACCTACGAACTCACCGTTGTAGAGTCCAACTGCCGCTGGGTGGAAGTGACTGACAATACTACACTTGAAGACGGAGATGAGGTGGTGATTATAATGGTGGATAACAAAAATTCTATATCTTATGCAATGGATAATAAGGCAACATCCAAAAATCCTCTTGCTATAGAAACAAATACTGATATTTTTTCATCAGGTGATGTACCCAACACAATCATTTGGGATATTCAAAAGGATGCAAATGGTATAGTGTTTTATTCTAAAGAGGCAGCAGGTAATTATATTTATTGCATAACTGATTATATAAGAGTAGGTGGAGGTTCTAACAATACATTTACAATAGACAAAGGATATATCCAAAGTTTGTCATATCTAACATATTTGGCAGTAGCAACAGGAGCGACTACTAAATATTGGCGCCAATATAGTTATGACAGCGGTAATATAACTAACCAAACCCTCAAATTCTACAAACGCGAATGTTTGGATGCCTCTAAAGTTTGGGTAGAGGGCAATCTTACCAACGTGACTTGCTCCCCACAACTACCACAACAATTAGCAAAAGATGGATCAATCACATTGACCTTCTCCCCTGTTACTGCTGCATATACGTTACCAACAAACGTTAGTGTTAAGATGGGTTCGACTAATCTTACCCCATCATGGAACAGAACAACAGGCGAACTTACTATCAACGCCCCCACAGGCGGATTTACGGATAATGTGTTGGTTACTGTTGAAGCTTTGCAAGTGAAGACGGTAACATTCTCCGTAGGCAACGGAGATACCGCTCCTGGTGAAATGCAGGCAGTTGAAAACACCAACATAACTCTTCCATCGCTTACAACTAATTTGACATGTGTTAAATTCGTGGGCTGGACAGATGCAGCTAGTGGTTACACCCACGGAACAGACAAACTATACAAAGCCGGCGACAGCTACACTGTAACAGAAAATGTTACTCTCCATGCAGTCTATGCCGCAGGCGGAGGATATGTGTTAGTAACTGATGAGGCTAATCTCGCCGTAGATGATAAGGTGATCATTGTTGCTACAAACTCTAATGTAGCAATGGGAGCAGATAGAGGTAACAACCGTGGACAAGTTGAGATAACAAAAGTGGATAATACCATTACAAATATCGGTGAATCCCAAATATTAACTCTTGAAGCAGGAACAAAATCTGAAACTTTCGCATTCAATACAGGTAGTGGATATCTCTATGCGGCTTCATCAGGTAGCAATTATCTTAAAACACAAGCTACTAATAATGATAATGGTAGTTGGACGATTGAAATTCACAATACCGGTATTGCGACAATCAAAGCACAAGGTACTTACACACGCAATTGGTTGAGATACAATGATGGTAGTGATATCTTCTCCTGCTACGCTAGTGGACAATCTGATGTAAGCATTTACAAAGAAGATGTTGCGGGTTATACTACTGACCCAGCGTGTGTGACATACAAAGTAACCACTTGCACTTCAGAGCATGGAACAATCTCTGTAGATCCAACAACCGTTGATCCATATGGTTCGACTACTGTTACATTCACTCCTGATGATGGCTATATGCTCCAAGCGGTAACTGTAACATCAGGTACAGCAGAGGTAGGTGCTCCTTCATACACTACAAGTCAAATCAGTGGTGGTACAGTGAGAATTACCGACATCCAAAGCGATATTGAAGTTTGTGCTACCTTCGTGGAGATACCTTATTATAAGGTTACGTTCGTTGATATGAACAATGGAAATAGCACCAAAATTGTATCCCAATCTGGCTTTGGAGCAGACATACAAGCACCTACTACAGCCAGCGATGGTTGTGATGCTACTTGGACATTTATAGGTTGGGCACCAAACAATTCATTGAATGGCGCATCTGAAATCCCTAGTGGCTTGGTTGCTCCAGGTGGTACAATCAGCGGTTCGTTGATTACAGATAATAGTTTGACATACTATTCCGTTTACTCCAATAGTAGCGATGGTACACCACCATTCTCTATCGGAAAGAGTGGTACATATTATTTCAAAGCCATTACAGAAAATTCGGATGTGTATTATGCAACAGGAGAATTTACTGGTTCAGATAGATACAATACAAATAGCACACCAAATATTCCGTTCTTATTAACATATAATTCAACAACAGGTAAATACACAATTAAAAATACATTGAGCAATAAATATTTGGCTCCTGATTCGTATGATGAAAATGCTCTCACAGAACAAGATGCTTCTTATGGTTGGGATGTAATACAACCAACACTATATGCGGATAAAGGCGTAAATGCTCAAGCAAAAACAGGTGAATATTTATTTAGTTACACTAAGAGCGATGGTACAAGTGTTCGCTATCTATATTGTAATGGTTCTTATTTTGATAGTTGGACTAAAGATAATAGCAAATACGCATTATACCTCGAACTAGCTTCAGAAATGCATTATTACAATGCTTCAAGTTGTACTGAATTGGTGACTATGTCATTTGATGTGCCAGCAGATGCAGAACTTACTTATGAAAATGGTTACCCAGAAGGATATTATAAGGATTCTGAGAAGAAAAATGTAAGCACCTTCCCAACACTTACATACGAAGGCTGGACATTTATAGGTTGGACTGCTGGAGCATCGTATAATGATCAGATAGGAGATGCAAACCTTGATGACGAGAACTCTTCTCCTAATGCTCCTTCTGAAACAATTTACAAAACAGGTGGTGTGTCATATTATCTTGGAGCAGATGTCACTATGTATCCTGTCTTTACCAAGTTTGCAGACAACGAACCATTTGATATGGTCAATGGTGGTGACTACTATATATATTATATAGCAGATGGAGAAGTTGCTACAAGCGAAGATGAATATGGTGCATCCAATCGTATATATGCTGGTGGTTGGGGCTCAGGAGGAACCTCCGATAGTTATGGTGCAACACAAAGTTGTGCAAGTGCAACCCTATTTACTTTCACGAAACTATCAAATGGCAAATGGAGTATTTATGATAATACAAAAGGTAGATATCTATGTGCAGGAGCCACAGATAACAACCTCGCGTTGAATACTACAACTGCTACTTATGGAGAATGGACGATAACTGTACACAACGGAAATCAAGTAAATGCTGTTAGCAAAGAAGGATATACACTATCGGCATACTCTCAAGATGCAGTTACTGGTACCTTCAAGAACTATGCTACAAGTAACTTCAACCATAATAGTGCATATTTTCACCGTGTATATGTAGGTACTTGTACAGAGCGTGTTTATTCATCCAACCCATCCAATAAGCCAAAAATCACTTTGAATGGTACGGCTGCGGTTACAAGTACAAAAGATCAAACTATTCGTTCCGCTAAATCTTTGACCCTCAGCGCTGTGAAATTGGCTGCTAATGGTACAATCACTCTGACTTCGGATAATGCAGATGTGTACTTCTCAACCGACAAGACTGCTAATTTCTCAAAAGCAATCAAGCCAGTTGCTTCGCTCACAATCAATGCTGACGCCAATGGTAAACTTGCACTTACAACCGTGTATGTTCACTACAAACCGGCTGCGGTTCCTACCAGCAACCTCGATATGCAGACTGTAACAATCACAGCTACTACAGGTACTGATGGACAACCAAACTATGCTACTGCTACAACTACAGCCACAGTCCGCAACCTCCCTGCTGACTTCGTGATTGCAGCGAAGGTGAACGACATTTGGTATGCGCTACCAAATAACTGTAATTCTACGTCTATTGTAAATGGTTTGCCTATCGATGTGGATGACCCAATCAATCCAACTTCAGCAACATTCGCACCTGCGGAAGCTAAATGGGGATTAAAACCAGTATACACTACATCAGGTGCTAATGATAGATATGCAGACTATGGAGAATATTTCGTATTTGCAGAAACTAATACAGGCACTGCAGGACTTCTCTATTCAAATAAAGACAACGCCCAAGTACAAACACAAGGAACTTATTCTGGCATTTCAGGATATCAAGAAATTTCACGCTATGAGTGGATTCCTACAACCACTGATCTTATAACTTATCAATTAGCAGGTGCGCAAGATAGCAAACAGTTGAACATCAATGTGAATGGCGTATTTGGTACTCACTCGCAGTTGGTTACTGAGAATGAACTCCGACTCTTGCCTATAGATGCGATATATCAACACGCAGAAGTGCAAGTAGTAGAGTGGAGAGCAGATGCAGTTGTATTTATGTACACAGGCGATCCTAATCATAGCGTGACTGCTACTTTGGCTTCTACTTCTACAACCAAATCATTGAGTGAGAGTAAGATCAAATTTGACCACGGTGTCTATAAGATGCCAGTAAGCAATCTGCTCAGCAATGCCGGCAAGACAATGAGCATCAAGTTCCATGATGGTTCTACGGAAGTAGCACGTACAGAGATTACTATTCCTGTAATCATCAATGGCGAAACAAATACAAGCTCACTTACCGTATTGGCAAAAGCGGATTACGAAACCTTAGATGTGGTAATCCTTAATGGTGGTAAGTTGACTGCTACAGAAGGTGATGCCGCTAAATACCGTTTCCGCAATGTAACTGTTTATGGTGGTGGTAAACTGGTAATTGGCGAAGGAAAATATTTGTCTATGGCAAGTATCATACTCCGTGCTGGTGGCTTTGCAAATGATGGTACGTATGAATATGTTTATCCACAGTTTGAATTAAAAGGCAACTTGACAAATACTGCAGGTAAGTTCTATTATGACTACATTACCGACTACGACCATTGGTATCATCTCGTATTGCCATTTGCAGGAGATCTTGGAACTATTAAATACCCAACAGAGTTCTACGGTTCGAATGTAACTACAAGTAATAGCGGTAGTTGGATTATCAAACGTTATGCAGGTGATATTCGTGCTACAGGTAATTATAAAGCATGGGTGGATATTGAGACCGATAATCCAAAACCAACCGCCACTACTCCTGGCGTAGGCTACATCTTCTGGGGCGCACCTAAAAAAGTCAAAGTGAATGGTGTGGAGAACCGCCAACAATGGGGTATCCAACGTATCTCTATGACTAAGGGTGCTGGAACTGCTAAAACAGAAGAGATTGGCAACAAAAAGATCCAAGGACTTAGTTCACACAAAGATGTCGCTAACAACAGCGGTAAAGTCAATGACCAAGGTTGGAACCTTATCGGTAACCCATATATGGTTAATTTGACTGGATTAAATAGTGAAAGTCTTAAACCGGGTAAATTGGTAGAAGTTGAAGATGCTGCTGGCAATTGGACTGGTCAATGGAAGGACAATGAAGATGGCTTCCGCTATGTGACGATACCATCTGATCACTTCGATACTTACACTGCTCAACGAATGACTGCCTTCACAGAAGCTAATCCAATGATAGCGGGTCGCGCATTCTTCATTCAGTTGGAGGATGATGATGCAGGAGTAACCTTCTCTGCTGCAAACCGTGCATCACTCTTGGCTGCTCGTGTGGCTGCTAATGAACCAACCACCGACATTGAAACAGGTATCGTGCTCAGCAATGAGACCATGCAAGATGAGGTGAACTTCTGGATCAAAGATGGCAAGACCAATGACTACGAGTACAATGCCGATTATCCAAAGACACCTAACAATACCAACTTCAATATCTATGGCGTACACACCAATGGCGATTTGAGTTGGGTGGCTACAGGTCCTGAATATGCAGAAGAGAGTATGCCTATCGGTTATCAAGTGCCTGCTGCAGGTACATATATGTTGAGCATAAGCGAGGACTATTATTCCGAGGATTTGGATGCACTCTATGTTACAGACCATGCTCTCTCACCAGAGGTAACCGTTGACTTGATGAGTAATTCTTATGAGTTCTCCGTTAACCAAGCAGAAACCAACAACGAGCGCTTCACCGTTTCTCTCAAACTCAAATCCGAGAACCAAGGTCCTGCTACAGGTTTGGAGAATATTGGTGTACAGACTGATGGAACGATAAAGTTCATTTATCACGATAAGATATTCATCTTGCATAACGGTACAATCTACGATGCTACAGGTAAACAAGTAACAACTATCAATAAATAATAATGTGAGTTCAAAAATTAATGTTTAACGTTTAAAGAAATGGAAATTATGAAAGCAATGAAATTATTATTGATAGTATTCGGATTAGTGAGCGTACTGAGCCTTAGTGCTCAGACGTTCGCTGAGCAACCATCTATGCAAATGCACTCCACATCCACTATGATGGGGTCGGGTAGTGAACTTCCACAAGCAGCACTCACAGGTACATATACCACATATAGCACAGGAGTAGGTTCTGGCTATATGCCTACTGGCCCTCGTAGAGCAGCGGAGAATGGCGATACTCCACCAGAAGATCCTGATGGACCTATGCAAGAACCCCTCGGTGATACCCCTTGGTTCTTTATGCTTCTCCTCGCGCTGGGCTACGCCCTGCGCGTGGGCAAGAAAATAGGCCTCCGGATGCCGGGTGCCGGAAAATAATTGGCTACCGGCTACCGGTTGCCAAAAAACAGAAAACGGGCTACCGGCTACTGGCTGCCGGGGGGCCAAAATAAGATAAACAGATTATGTCATCAAGATTCTTTTGCAGCGGTTACTACAAGCTCGATGCATGGGTATTGGCGCATTGCATAGCCATCTTCACACGGCGTTTTTGCGAGCGGTTTCTAACCACCCAGAACGATCCTAAAGGTCGTCACTATGACCAGATGTATATGGCGGCACGCTCTGTATATGCCAACATCGCCGAAGGTCGCGCACGACACAGCACCTCTACCGAAACAGAGATGCGTCTCCTGGATGTTGCACGCGGTAGCGTCATTGAACTCTCGGAAGACCTTATGCAACTCATCATCGAGCAAAATGGCGAACTCTGGCGGGTGAATAACCCTACATTTTTAGCCTTGCAGCAGGTTCCGTTTATCCACACCGACTATGAGGAAAACAACTGGTCACACGATGCTGCAGAGCGTATCAAAATGCAAGTAGCATTGTATGAGCCATTGGTAATGAGCAACAATATGTTGGACTGCGCAAATGCCCTATTTGTGCTGTGCAAAAAAATGGAGAAGATGCTATCTGCATTTATAGACAAGTTGTTTGAGGAATTTACACAGAAGGGTGGTTTCACCGAGAGCCTCACCCAAGCCCGTTTAGAGCATCGCCAACAAGAGGCACTATCCGCCAACGCTCCGCTCTGCCCCAAATGTGGCAAACCAATGCTCCAACGCATGATAAAGAAAGGCACCAAGCAAGGACAGACCTTCTGGGGCTGTAGCGATTATCCCCGCTGTGACGGAACAAGAGATTGATGATAGGCGGCCGAGGACCGGGAAATAATAGGCTGCCGGCTGCCGGCGACCGGGAGCCAAAAAACAGAAAACAACAAACAGAATAACATGAAAAAGATTTTTCTCCTTCTCGCTCTTGCGAGCGTGTTTACGCTCCAAGCCGAGACATTTGTTAAGGTCACTGACCCTGCAACCCTGCAAGATGGCGACCAAGTCCTCTTGGGCTATGCCGACAAGAACCACGTTAGCGCTGGCTTCTCCGACACCAAGAAGTACATCGATGTCACCACCGCTACCTTCACCAGCGATGATGTCACCCTCAGCGAACCAACCATTATCACCCTCCAGAAAAGTGGCTCCTATTGGAATCTATACATAAGCACCAAACCCGTTGGACATGCCTCTGGTAGTAGCGACTTGGACACCAAATATCGCTATACCACCGACTTTGCCATTACCATAGAGAACGGCAATGCCAAAATCATCAGCCAGACCCCTGGTAAGAACGATTACGAGGTCTTCTTCGCCTACAACCCATCTTCACCACGCTTTTCGCTCTATCACGCAGGCAGCAATATGAAGACCATCTCCCTCTACCGCCTCGATGAGACCAGCATACCCGATGTGGTAGTGACTGATGTAGAAATTGATCCAACAACCCTCACCCTTCGTGAAGGCGAAACAGCCACCCTCACAGCCACCCTTACCCCTGCAGACGCAGTTGACCAAACCGTAGAGTGGGGTAGCACCAACCCTAATGTAGCTACCGTTACCGATGGTGTAGTCACCGCTCTTTCTAAAGGTAATGCACAAGTCTGGGCAAAAGCTACCGCCGTCGGAATCGCCGACACTTGTACCGTGACCGTTCTTGGCGCAATGGACCAAACCACCGTCACTTACAACGCTCTGAAAGACCCTGCTCTGCTCACCGATGGTGCAAAAGTGTTCTTCGGTACCAGCAAAGAGGGCGAGGACTATATCATGGGCTACTACGATGTGAATATCAGCAAGAATAACATAAAAGGTGTTCCTGCTACCTACGGCGAGAACCGCCATACTGTTACTGCCGAGCAGGCTTACGCCTACACCGTGAAACGAGAAGGCGACTACCTCCTCTTTATCGACCAAGATGGTAACTACCTGCACGCCATTAGCGATAGCAAACTGCGCAGCACGACTACGCTGGATGACAAAGCCCGCTGGAGCATCAACACTATCAATCAAGATGATGCTACCGTAGAGGTCAAGAACGCCTATTTCACCTCACGCTATATTTACAACAACTGCCAAGGAACCAACGAGATTTTTAATATCTACAGCGGATACGATGCTAGTTATTTGGCTAAAACCATTCTCTACGCCTCTACCGCTCCAGAATGGACCGACCGCGTACTCGATTCTTGGATGACAGTGGATACCACTGCTCTTGACTGGGGACAAATGGAACCTGACACTACTTACGCTTCCGATGAGAACTGGAAGGACTGGGGCGATGCACGCCGCTTTACCCTCTCTTTCAACGATCTCACCGATGATATTACACTCACTCTTACGGGCAGCAATACGTTCTATTGTGGTACTGAGCTCATCAAGAAAGATGCTAAGAACCCTGTGGAGATTACCGTTTATTGGGAGACCGATGAGGTGGGCGTTTATACAGGTCAGTTGATCCTCTCTACCGCTACCGAAGGAGTGGAGGATATCGTCATCGACCTGCATGCCGAGGCAGTACCAATGGGTACATTCCCTGATCCTAACCAACCAGTTTTCTCACTTTCGACTCATCAATTGACTTTTAATCTCAACCCTGAGAACTATAGTGATCTGCAGATGTTCACCTTCAGCGCAAGCAATCTGCAAAAGACACTCTATTGCAAATGGGAGCACACAAGTAGCGTACTCTTCCAATACGAATATGAGAATGCTTGCATGGAGATCCTGGCAGGCGATTACGAACTGGAACTCAACGGCTCAGCACACTTCCCTGTAGGATATGACTATGAGGATGAGGAAGTATATGTATCTGTGGATAATCTCTGGTCTGTAGGCTCTTATAGCACCAAACTTCACTTCTATAGCTATGAGAAGGACAGCAAGACCGAACTGGCAATAGATGAATACGTCACTATCCGTGTAAATGTTTCCATCAGTACGGATGTGGAGAATGTGGGCGATGAGGTACAAGGCGATGAGGCGCACAAGATCCTCCGCCACGGACAGCTGCTCCTCATACATAATGGCGAACAGTACACCGTCCTCGGACAAAAGATTCTGAAGGATTAAGGTATCATTTTTACACTCGGTAAAAATACCATGTGTAAAGGCAAGGGGGAGGCGACTTCGCCGCTGAACACGGAATATTAAAACAACAACAATAACAACATAATTCAACAACTATTCCGTTGGGGAACTAATAATCGTTCGACTGGAAGGAGATAAGAACTCACCCCAACGGCAAGGGGTATATATAACAATTTAAAGTG
>JAZNBO010000019.1:0-15573 GCA_045587145.1 Paludibacteraceae bacterium | reverse complement strand
CACTATATGCTTCTTCTGGAGCGCGCAATGTGTTGTTTTGCGCGCAATAAGTTGTTGATATATGTTGTTATGGTTGTTGATTTACATATTTCTTTTCGGTTTTTGTCGTGGTGTCAACTCGTATATAGTTCCCTTTTTTTTAGGGGGGGGGGGGGGCATCCAGCATCCGGTGGCTGGTGTCCAGCAGCCAACGGCTGATTATTTTACAATAGCGCGGGTGTAGTGCTTGGAGTTGTCGCGGAGGGTGACTTCGGCGATATGCACACCTTGACCCAGAGGTAAAGAAACTTGATTAGAGAGCAAGTCAAGTGTCTCATGGGCAACAAGACGACCTGTAACATCATATACGGTCACTGCCTGAATAATATCGTTGGAACATACCGTCATTGCACCCTGCTGCGCGTATGACCAAACCTTATTCTCCTGGTCTTGAACAGAAGGAATAGCAGTCTCGATATTCTCTCCGTTAGCAGTACGGTCTGGCCCTACGATATAATAGCGTGCTTGATGATTAAATGGCATATCCAAAGTGAGTACCAGTCCGTCCATGATACGGGTCTTGGTGTCGGTTTGTGCATCATAGAGGTAGCAAGTCTTGTTCCACTCTTGCGAGAAATAGAACGCCATCTGCATTTGGGCAGTGCGGTGGTTAGGACTCACGAGCATAGCCAATGGAATCGTATCAATGTTTTCGCGCATATCCACCATCATTGGTACACGGTTGTGCAGCGAGTAGAGGTTGATAGGCGACATAGGTGTATAACTGTCTGCCTTGGTGTCGATACCTGTGGATAGGAAGAGTGCATCTTCGCCTTGGAGGTAGCCGTCGTCGGCATAGTCGTTGTATGCTACTATGCTGCGTGCAGTGCCCTTGGCGTTGAAGGCGTAGATGGTCATGGTGTGGGTATCGTTGTCACTAGTGCTAGGTGCATTTCGGCGTGCTGCTACCTGTTCTACATCTTCTGTTATAGGGTATGCGTTGGACAGGGTAAGGTGCTCTGGCTTCAATGTGAGTGACAGTGTAGTGCGACTGTTTGCCACCTCTAAGAGAACAGAGCGTGTAGGGGGCAGATAGCGGTCAGCGTTGTGATACATAGAGAGTTCAGTACTTGCCAACCATGTGCTACTGCTCATTTGGTAAACGGCTTTGATATTAGTGTTCGTCTCTAGGAAACGTACCAAATCAATGTATGCCATAGTAGGGTTACCAAAGACGAAGTAGTTGGACGCTTCCTCACCGCGCAGGGTGATAGTCTTCTCGCCGCTAGCATTGCGATTATCGTATGCTAGTTTGCCGTGGTTGCTGGTGCGTGGGATAGTAGCGTAGCGATCGGTCTGCTCTCCGCGAGAAGAATAGTAGTAGTACTGGTTGTCGTTCTTAGGTAGGCGCACGATGAGCTCGTCTGAGGCGTTGTTTTGAGGACCATATCCCTGTAGTTGGAAGCCCGTACCAGGTTCGAGTAGTACATCGAGACTGTTGGTCTGAGCAAACTCGGCAGTGTTGCTTGATAGCGCAGAAGTGGTAGCACCAGAGCTGTAGTGGGTAGTGACAGTCCTGTTGAAGTGTGATTGCCAGAAAGCGTATGGTGCTTCGCTGTAACGCTGTCCTTCCCATGGCGCTATCTCGAATGGTTCGGGGTTCTGTACCATACCGTAAGAGGTATGAGGGATGAATATATCGCCCGAATATACTTCCTCTAATGGTGAAGCCATCATATGCCAATTCATGGCAGGCACTTGCATGTCCACAAAGGCCTTCTCGTAGTGGAGTATGTGTTGGTTATTGATTTGCGCTCCTGCTTGGAAATAGATGTTTCGGCAGTGGTGTGCATCGAAGTTAATGGTCATCTCATAGTGGTTGTGTTCCTCTTCTGGTACGATGTATGGATAGAGGGCAGAGTTGTCGAGTTTAGGGATGATCACATCGGAGCCACTGATAGGTACATAACCCTCGGTAAGCTCACCTTCATCGATGATGGAGTTGCCATTGGTGTCCACCCATCCGTGCCAGTTCTCGTTCTTACCCCAGCCGTTGAAGGAGTGTCCCTCTGGTGTCCATACCATGGTGTTAGGGATTACCAGCAGGTGGAAGAATACATAGCCCACAGGGCACTTGCCATCCTTAGCTTTATCGCTATTAGCATCATTGGTAGGGCTATTGTTTGCGTTGTTGTATTGCAGGCGGAGGGTGTACTCTTTGCCTACTTCGAGCGATGGTGTACTATTCATGACTTTTCCTGTGGTCATGTCCATGTATTCCATATAGTTTGGCAAATGGCTCAAATCAATGGTGATAGTTGCATTATGGCTATAATCTTGTCCTCCAATCTTGATATCGGTATTGTTTGTACTAAATAGGTCGGTGATAGGCAGTTGGACATTGTGGATATTATCGAGCAGTACTTTCACGATAGGCAGTTGCATACGTTCGTGGTTGGTCTTCTCGGCGTGTGGGATAGGAGTTGCATTGAGGTGATAGTCCCAAGCCATGGAACTGATAGCTACGTAGCGTTCTTCCTTGCAGTCCTTGAGTACGATAGAGTCGTTGTGACCTTGTAGTTTTGCTTTGGCAGTTCCTTCGATAGGATATACCAAGTAGCGAGCGGTATCTTGTGCGCCGAGGTAGAAGAAGGTAGTGGTCTTGTGCATCTCCAGCCAATCATTGTCGCACAGGTGCTTGATGATTTGATAGTTAGCATGGGTCTGGAAATGGTTAGGATCCAGTTCCTTGAATGAGCGTGCATAGTAGTTGGGGTTAGGGTCGTCCGCGGTGGGTATGCGTCGCATATCGTGGAGGATAGCATTGGCTATTTGTCCGCGCGTGTAGGTGTATTTCTGCTTGAAGATAGTGTCGGCAACTGCCAAGCGCGCTTTGTATTCAGCTAATTTATTAGTCTCGGTAGGCACTGCTTCTGCATAGACATTGATATGCTCCCATGTGTCATAAATCACGAGCCAGTCGGATTGGATAGGGGCTTGTGGTGTTTCAAGACTACCACCCACATTCAATGCCAACGTATTCTCGATTTTAGTTGTAAGGAAATACAGTTGGTTAGAGCAGTGATTATAGGAGGTTGATTGAATTTTGCTCCAACTGCTTCCGTTTGAGTCTTCGAGTTCGAAGAATGTGGCTTGCGTAGCGTGGAGCGGCGTACGCATATTGCACTCGGCTTTGTCAAGTTCGTTAGGCGTGTGCGCCATACGCAGCGTATATTCGTGTCCCGAGTAGAGCAATTCGTCAGCCTCGTTGATTTCAGCGGTATTCTCAATGATATGTCCTACATAGAGTAGCCATTTCTCTACACCATCGTTATTTATACGCACGAAAGCAATGCCGTTCTTTTCGCCACTTGCCATCAGGTCATCCAGGAACTTGGTGACAGATTGGTATATCTTAAGTGGTGTTTGGCTTGGATTATCTTGATTCCACTTCTCAGGATTGAATGTAGCGTCAGGTATACCTACCGAACCATAGTATGTCTCGCCAGTATGTTCGCCTTGATGGGCTTCGTGATAGTAAGCAGCATTGCCTGAGAGGTTGACGGCTGTTTTGAGGTTCTCATTATATACTTGGTAGTACATATAACCATCGTTGTCCTTGTCGATATTGCTATAATCGAGGCGGAGAACAGCCACGGCATGGGTCTTTTCGTCGGCTGTGGTACGGCATGCCATCTTACCTTGGTAAGCAGCGAAAGGCAATTGCGACACAAAGAGGCAGATGTCGTCAATCATAAAGTCGTTCGCCATATTGTCGGTAGCGAAGTTGTAGAGCGATACGCGTGTCTCGTCGTAGTTATTGGCAGAATTGACAGGGAAAACAATCTGTTGCCAACCTGAATTCTTGTTAATACTTCCTACAAAGAACACACCAGCATCTTCCCATTGGGTGTAGATAGGATCTCCGTGAGCATCCGTTTGGTTAGTCTTTTTGCGTCCTTGGATATTGCAGCGGAAGATTGGTAGCGCACCGCTGTGTGCAGTGGAACTTGGGTTGCGCAGCCACATCGAGCAGTACATGGTTTGTGCGGAGCAGATAACAGCATTAGTAGAGATACTTGCCACCATACCAGGCTCCATGGTACCGTCCACATACATGGCGTAGCCATTGGCAGCACCGCCGTGGTTCTCGCCACTAACGCCTGCATCGCCGCCGAAGTTCTTATTCACTTTGTTTACCAATCGATACTCGCCGAAGTATGGGAACTCGCCTTGGTTGTCACCACGCACATAATCCACATTGCCGTCACCCGTGATGTCGCTTGGATATACAAATCCGTAGGTGGCATAAGTCCATGGGAGTGGTTTAGAGAGTGCACTCTCGGCAGTAGTACCTGGGGCAGGAGCACCAAAACTAAAATCAATATACTCCAATACTTTATATTGTGCGCGTATCTGTTCCATAGAGATTAGGGCAGGAGAAGGACCGCAGGCATTCCTGTGTACAAAGTCCACGGTGAACTTGGCGATACGTAGGTCTTCTCCCGTGCCAAAGGCATTAGGCACGCGCAGGTAATAGGTCTTGGTGCAAGGTGTTTGTGCATCCACGTCAAGGTAGTCTTTGGCGTTGTAGGTGCCAGGGGTGATGTTGCTGCCCCTTTCGTCGTACCAGCAAGCATCGCCGTTTACGCGAGTAAGTTCGCCATTCTTCCAATAGAAATAGCATTTCTCTGTTTCAGGTTGTTTGGCAGCATGGCGGAACTCGGTGGACAGATATACGTCTGGTCCTACTGGTGCCATATAGTGGTACTCTTCGAGGTACTCACCGTCCTTCAATGCAGCAAACTTGTCGGCTATCTCTTCTGCTGGTTTGAGGTGGAAGAGTTGACGATAGGAGAGTGTGGGCTCTTTGATATGTGTGATACGAGAAGTATTATCTTCTTGGGTGGTTATCTCATAGTCTGTATATGCACTCACATCGCACGCCATGGTATGGTAGCCTGAAGCGCGTTTATCGTCATCGGTGGTCGCGTTGGCGTCATAGGTGTAGTCCCAGCCATAGAGAATAGGTGAAGGGTTGGTCAGACGGTCGTTGGTCTTGGCTGCTTCATCAAGGATTGCACCCATAGCAGCTGTGAGTTGACGACCTGCCTGATCTTTTGCACTCTTATATAAGGCATATAATCCCCATGAGTAGCCTTCATTAGTAATAATGTCATTCATCTCATCTGGGGTATTACCTTTGCGTGGGGTGTTGATGTTTACGAACCATGAGCCGTTGGCGCTGCGTGGTTGGGTATGCCAGTCGGTAGATGGGTAGTTTTCGCCATGACGGTCGTTGTAGTATGGGTTGCCACCTGTCTCGTAGTCGTACCAACGCATATAGCCTGAGAAGCCCGACTCGGCGAGTTTCAGTTCGATCTGTTGTCCTTTGGTATAATAAATCGTACGCTCGGCAGTGTGAACAGGTTGCGGATCCTTGCGGTCGCCCCATACATTCTTTAGCGAGTCGGAAGCACCAAAACCGGGTTGATTGATGAATTGTATTCCTCCTTCTTTACCACGTTGGTGGAGTTGCACCTCGAATGTACCGCTATGTTCGTGTCTAGCTGTCTCAAATAATTCACCCTTCAAGATTGCAGAGCGTTTGTTTCCTTCGTGGGCAGGGACTTCAACCTGAATGGTATTGCTATTAATGACTTTGGCACTAGTGATCCAGACGGTTTTTCCATCGTAATCTATCTCTAACTTGGTTTCCCATCCGCTACCGTTTATGGCAGAGATGGGGGCAGGTTCTCCGCCCTCTTCGTACACGATTTCTACTGCATTATTTTCTATATCTAACACCGATTTGCCATGTTGGTGCACGGCTGTTACTTGGATGTCCAGGGTCTCGGCAGTTCGGGCAAACGTGTAACTATGTGGGTTAACCGAAATGACGAGTGATGGTAGTGCTTCTTCGTGGTATGAGTTGCGCTCTACGACCATATATATGGTATAATCTTCTCCGTCGTAGGTGTATTCCGCTACTAAGGTGTCCATATAGTTTACCCAACGGTAGATAGGATTTGCATTCGTACTATGGGCATCCTTACGTTGGAGGTTCTTTGGACTCTTATTGAGCGGAGTGATAGTGAAATTCCAGATATTCTTGTCGTTTGCGTCTTGTGTAGGTTTGTTCACCTGAAGCATATCGCGTCCTTCGATAGCAGGCGCACCCGTAGGTATGTGGTAATTGGCAGGATTGAGTACAGAGATGTTGTTGCCATTCTTGCCTTGGGATTTCCAATAGAAGGTAGGTGTTGGGAAATTGGTAATCTCCGCTTCTGAACCACCCAAGACCAACTCGGGACGATTGACACAATGGTAGGAAGAGTGAATATGGGTTGGGAAGACAAACTTAACGTCTTTCTTCTGATCGCGTGCTGCGGCATCGTCTTTAGCCAAACCAAACTTCTGCAACTCAGGTGAGAAATATCCTTTTAGTGTGCCATCACCCGAACCCGATTGAGTCCATTTCTCGATATATACATCAAACTCGTTCCAAGGACAGAATTGTAGTGAGTTGCCATTTATAGTCAAGCAAGCAAATTTCTCTTGTCCCCATGCCATCAATATACAGCCGAATTTTCCCATCAAGTGGCTATCCTTGACACTGGCTCTATGGTCAAAGCGGAATGCCGTTTTGTTGCTCGCATTACCTATTACGATATTCGCGGTTTGCACGTCAGATGTTTGTTCGGCTCTGAGGTACATACGCGTGGCGATATGTTCGAATGTATATTCATAGTTATTTCCGTTCTTCGTAATGCCTAAACGCCACAAGCAGTTTTCGTCCACATAGCCCAATGTAGATATACCATTCTGCGAGAGACTGAGGTAGTTGGTACTCCCAGTATTCCACATATTGATATATCGGATGCTCACGATATCGCCATCGGTAAGATAGCCGTCGGTAACTTGTGCTTGCATGTTGGCGAGGGATAGTATCGCCGCTGCTATGATTAGAAGAATTTTTTTCATATATTGGCAATTGGATATTGGTTATTGGATATTGGAAATGGTGTTTCCCGTTGCATCGAATAGTCCTTGCTCGGTGCGGATGATGAGTTGGCCGTCGATAAGGAACTTCTGTGTCTTATCGCCTTGTACATCGCCGATGTTCTCTACGGCTGTTGCAGAGCGTTCTGGGTCGAGCACGATGTAGAAACGGTTCTCGTGGCTACCTGCATCGAGGGTGATGGTGTAGTCCTCCAACAGCAGGTTGGTGTGTGTACCCGTTTGGTTATCCACAAGGGTAGCACTGATACCACTGGTGCCATCAGGTAGAGCAATGGTGTAGGTGCCAGCCTGAGCTACTTGTATGCCCACAGGGATAGTGGTCTTAGCGATAGGTAGCACATTACCAGCCACTTGGATACGTTTCTCGCCTGCGAGGGTGTAGATGTTTGCCCCTGCGTTGATGATCTTCGTCAGGTCTTGATTCATATCGAAGTCCGCAGTCGCGCCTTCGGCTTTCAGCTGAACAAAGGCTTGGTCGGCATATTGACCATCGCGTTGGAGTTCGAGGCGAAGGGCATAAAGATCAGGCATCTCCGTTGTACGGCGCGCAGCGAGTTGATTTGTCTCTGGCGTGAGTGTCCATGACTGCCAATTGATGTTTCCTGCAAACTGCACCATATATGCGTGCATGGACTTGAATTCTACATCTACATTCGCATCTTTCGCTGAAGTCACGCTGTAGGTGTTATCAGCGGTGTTGTAGGTATAGTAGTAGAGCAGGTCGTCTTGCGTGAGCGTTTGGTTTTTGTTAGCGTAGGAAGGTACACCAATGATATGCCAGTTGCTGTCATAGATATTGCGGTCTTCGCGTGTGATGTTGCAAGTGTGTGGTTGGAGGTATGCAGTGACATTTTGCATGTTGCCATCAATGCTCGTGATTTTGTTGCGTGATGGGAAGTAGAGGCGCACGTAGTCATTGCCATATTTGAATATATCACTCTTGGCAATGTTGCGTGCAAGTGCTAATACATAGCCCTTGTTAGCTACGAGGATACCGTTGTTCGGGTTGCCATTGGCATCTTCGTTGCCTTTATTATCGGCCTCTCTACGAGCGGAATAGGTAGTGTCGGTGATTTGTCGCCAATAGGTAGGACTATCTGCCCAGCAGCCGTTCTCGGCACGTGCAGCACCGTCGTAGTACTCAATGATATAGTGCTTGCCGTACTCGCCAAAACCAAAGATTTCGGAGATGCGCACATCAAATGGGAAGGAAATCCAGTAGTAGAGGCGTTCCCACTCGGTTTTGGTAGTGCTGGTGAGGTGGTCTTTGGTCAGCGTCAGGGTAGAATATACGGTGTAACCTTCGTTGCTTGTAACTGTAGATTTGACTTGAGTGGTTTTCTCTTCTTCGGTTTTGCCTTGATTAGTACGTTCAATGAGCACATCCACGCCGATATTAACATTTTTATCGTTAGGCTCAAGCATAATGAGGGTCTTGTTGATCTTGAAGTCGTACATTACGCGCACGGTGTAAGAGTTCGGATTGCTATCATCTGTTTTAATCATCTTTAGAGTATCGGCGAAAGTTTGAGTAACAGGTTCGATGCCGTTAATTGTTGTAGAAGGATAGGTGGCATGGACATTGAGTGTTTGACTTTGCTTCACATTCTCAATGTCAATCTCATAAATCCAGTTTTCTTGGTCTTTGAGGCGTACGCCACTATGATCGGTTGCAGTTGCTAATATATGATCAACGTTCTCGCCCGAACCTAATATATACGCGCGTGTGATATTGTTGGTCACTTCGTCCCATGTCCAACGTACGTTAGCACTCTCTGGCAGGTCACCGCCTGAGGTGGTATGTTCGTCGCCAGTCATCTCGTTAGAGAGAACAGTTGCATAATCGTTGGCGATGATGAACTTCACGTTCTTGTTATGACCAGGTCCTGAGGTGTTAGCATCTTTGAGGTCAACGAAACGGCAGTAGTAGTGGGTGTAGCCGCTATGGGTCTTAGCGTAGGATGAGAAGGTCATGTGGTTGGTATTGAGGGTATAGTTGCGCCATTGACCTTCTGCGTTGTTGGTGCGGATATAGTAGTTGCCCGTATAGCGTATTGGAGTGTTGAAGTTCACCTCGGCTTTGTCGCCGCCATCGGTAGTGACGGTAAAGTTCCATACACCGCAACCATTGTCTTGTTGGTCGTTCATAATTTTGTTGATGTCCTTCACCAATTTGGTCTGTCCGCTTACGGTTACCCAATTGCCATTAGTAGCATTGCGTTGTTGGAGTTCTAGTCGTGAGTTCTCGGCGTTGGCATCTTTTGTGGAAATATGCAAACTCACTACTTGCGAGATTGTGCCATGGCGAATAATGTCAGAGGTGTATGTCACACCACTTGCGCGGTAATGTGCGAGGCGGAAGTCGCCTCCAAATCCGGGAGCTTGCTCCCATACGCCTGTGAAATAATTGTTGCTGTCTTTTCCGCCCAGTCGATAGCAATTAACATTGTTGAGTGGTATATCGTAACGCAAGTCAATGGTTCGTAGGGCTGTAGTAGTGGCGTTTGTGCGTTTCTCAAAGCGAATCGTATTGACTTCTGCAGGGATAACGCAGCGGTAGTAGATGTGCTCAGCCTCATCATCTGGGATTGTCGCACGTCCTACTTCTGTCATCTGAACGGGTATGCCTCGTCCTAACTCGGTTCTATCATGGAATGCGTAGAGATAATGGAGTGAAGCTTCATTCTTTACCCATGAACCATCATTATTAGGTATTGCCAGATATACCTCGTGTTCGCCAGTAGTCTTGTAGTTGTCGTCGAGGATCGTGTTGCAAGTGATGTTGAGCAGAGGGTTGTCTGGTGTGATTTCCCATTTGGTACCAGATTGGTTTACCATCACATCTCCACGGTACTCCTTGCTATAAGGTCTGCTAAACACTTTGACAGTCGCATTGATAGGTATTTGGTAGGTGATATTGCCAGATTCGGGAGAGGTGTACTCTACGTTATTGTAGATAAAGCCATACTCACCAAACGAACAAGAGTAGAGTGTTACGTTGTAGGTAGCTTCGTCGTTGATGAATGACCAAGAACCTTTGGCAGGGTCGTCATTAGAGTGATTCTTACCCTTTCCCCATTGACCATCGTTAATGGTGAAACAGTTGATATTTAGAACATCTTGTGTCTCTGCCTCATTCCAACGGTTGTTCCAATCATTGGTAGCGTTTGCTGGTTCCATGCGGCAGAAGATTACACGGTTATAATATTTGGTGTTGCCATTATTATCTTGCATTGGTAGATCGCACCAATACAGTCCGTCCGTCTCAGTAGGTAAAAGACTCATCCATTTGTGTTCCGTATCTTTTCCGTCCACCTCAATATAGAAATATGCAGCAAAACGTGCATTGTCTGTTTTCCAATTGGCATTAGGACGGAAATAGACTTTTTGGGCATCGTACATCGTTTTGCCATCTGTCGGCGTAACAATATCAGCGGTTTTGTTCCAGAAGGCACCTCCCTCAGTGCTATTAGTTTGATTGTTGGGGTTTAAACGCACAAACATAAATCCTGTGTATCCCGCAGGTACTTCGGCTTTGTAATAGTCTTCGCCACAGATTTCTTCCATGTTATCCCAACCATTTTTACCGTTATTATCCCAGTAATATACAGCGAAACGTGCGTCTGCTTGTTTCCAGCGGTGATTCGCCTTGAAATAAATCGGTGTACTACCTTTTGGTGCGAAGTTTGCGGTAACGGTTCCTTCACGTGTGGCGGTGAGGGTAGTGGTGGCACTATTGATAGAGGCGATAGTGATGTCGTCAGTTTTGCTCCAACCAGTGAACTCAAATCCCTCTATTGGGTCAGCAGTAATCGTGATAGCGGTGCTGACACCTGCTTCGGTAGCAGATTGTGTTACCTTGCCGTGAGCGTCATTAGACGACTGAACGGTGATGTTGTATAGACTTTCCGCGAAATTGGCAGTCACTGTACCCGAAGCCATAGCGGTGATAGAGGTGGTTGCGCTATTGAGGTCAGCAATGCGTGCACCGCCTGTTGCAGTCCAATTAACGAAGTGGTAGCCAGTATGATGGGTAGCGATTAGTTCGACAGGGGTAGGACCTACCCAGTTTGCTCCGCTTGGCGTAGTGACACCCCATTTACGATTGTTGGTGTTGATGTTTACGGAGTATTTGGTTTCTGACCATTTAGCATAGAGTTCGATATTGCCAGTGGTACCTTTGGCGATGGTGGTAACCTTCTCGCCAGTGAATTCTGCATCGCTATACCATCCGTCGAAAGTGTAAAGCTCTTTGGTAGGTGCTTGCAAAGTGATAGTAGATGTCTCGATAGTGTAGTTGGCAGGGTTGCTTGCGTGGTTCGTACCGCCATTGAGGTGGTAGGTGATGGTGTAGGTGGTAGGCTTGAAGAAAGCCGCCACTGTCACATCATTAGCAGGCATGAGGAAGGTCTTGCTATTGGTGATGGACACAGTTGGTGTAATAGTCCACTTCTCAAATTCATAGCCCTTATTAGCTGTATTGGTTAATGTGATTGTTTCATTATAATTCGCTGTTGTATTGGCACTAACAGCAGCATTACTACCTACTTGAATGGTGTAAGTACCATTGGTAGGCGCGGTGTAGTTTATCTTGTAGGAGATAGGAGACCATTGGGCGTAAAGGGTAACAGTAGCATTGTTTGTGCTTGTCAAATTCTGTACCAATGCACCATCTTCATATTTTGTACCCGAACCATCTGTCTTTGTATTCCAACCTGTAAAAGTATAGCCAGTACGTTCAAATGCATTGGTTGTTAAAGCTTTTGCTGCTTCGCCATAAGTGAATGATTGGTTGCTCATCGAACCGCCTGTGCTTCCATTGCCATCGAATTGTACGGTGTATTTATTGGCAGTCCACTTGGCGTAGAGGGTAGTAGCAGAAGTCTTGTCCCATTTCTGTGCGCTTGTACCATCTGCTTTGTAGTATTGTATGCCAGTACCATCTGCGTTTGTCCAATATCCGCCAAAGGTGTAACCAGTTTTTTGTGGTTTTGCAATAGTAGGCATGGCAGAGCCGTAAGTGGCAGTTACTGTGCTTTTGCTCTCACCATTTTGTGGATCAAGAGTGATGGTATAGGATTTGGCTTTATAGAATGCATAGTAGGTCGTGCTTGCAGTTACATTCCATGTGTGAGAATTACTATTAATGGTGGGTTTATCTCCTGTTCCAAAACCAACAAATTCATATGCTTCATTAGTAACGCTTGTGTTAGTCAATGTAAACTCACCTGTTACGGGAATATTCTCATATTTATAATCGCGAGTACCATCCGTGGTTTCAGTAGTTTGTCCAGTGGCATCATCCCCATTCATGTATGTACCAGTAAGAGTAAGAACACCAAGAGTAATGTCGTGTGTTACGGTATAAGTATTACCTCCGTCTTTACTGACTTTTATATCTGCGGTAGCAGTGTATTTAGGTAAGTATCCTGTTACGGTTGTATTGGTATTTTTCGCTGACGATTCTGGTTCGTAATATAACGTTTTGCCTGATATGTTATCGTTACGAGTCATAGTATATTTGGTGTTCTGATATGTTGCTCTATGGGTTACAGTACTTCCTTCCCAGTTTGTCCACGCTGATGTTGCATATCGGAAAGCAATATATTGATAGCGACCGTTGTCCCCATCTCCCCACTTAGGGACGTTATAATACCACAATCTAGTGTTTTTTAGGTACTTCATGTCATATGCTTGGGAGCCTACGCCTTCGTTACCATAATTATTATCGCGTCCCATTAAGAAAATAATGTGGTGGGAGTTAGCATAAGTAGGCACCCAATTTGTAGTGAGATCGCTAAAATAAATTTTTGATGGATTATTTTGCAAATGCCAATCTGCACCCCACACATTACTTGTTCCTGCCAAGAGGATGACTGAGATAAATAGCGATTTGAGTATATTGTGTTTCATTTTTGTTAATTTTTCTATAATGTTTTACAATTTTTGAGAGAGTATCTCTTTTTTTCCTTGTTTACAATACACCACTATGGCAGCGACAGCAGCAAACAACAACAGCACCCAGGCTTCGCCTACAGGGCTATTCTGAGACTGATTAGGGTCACTGGGGTGACCGAAATCACCCGTCCAATCGTCGTTGTTGTTGTCATCGCTGTCTTCCTCCTCACCTATCGCGCCGTTGCTGCGCTTAGGACCAGTAGGGGCGTAACTGCCAAATGGCTCGTAAATAGTCGAGCGATAGGATTGGTAGTTGAATTCAGTCTGTACTTCATACTGTGCATCAATAGAACCAAATGGCATAGCGCCGTATGGAGCACTGTGTGGCGCGTTGTATTGCGCAGTAGAGTACACCTGTGCCTCGGCTGGCACGAACAACCACAACATACAACATATCGCGGTAATATGCGCGGCTCTATACCAGAGTCGGTGGGTGAAATTCAATGTGTTGTTTAAGAGTTTCATTATGTTTGTTTGATAAAAATTCAGTAGTTTTTATACACAGTATAAAGGGCGCCTTTGTTACCAACGCGCCATTAATCGTGCAAAATTACAAAAAATTACCTGCATTTGCAACTGAACCACCAAATAATCCCATTCACCCTCCCCATTTATTTTATTTTTGCAAAGTCAAAGTAGCAAAACACCCAAAAACATAGAAGAAAAGAGAAGGCTATTTAGTCACTGCGTATTAGGCTAGTTCCATGGCAAAACATAGTTAATCACCTACTAATAACCTATTAATAACCTACTAATCACCTACTATTTCAGGGGAGAGAATGGGTGGGGAACAACTCACCCCAACGGCAAGGGTGCTCGCGGAAATACAATTCCTCGCCTTTACACTTTTTTTAAGACAATTTGTGTCAATTACATTGTCAATTCTTGTCAATTTTTAAACAAAAATACGCCTTCATTGAAGGCTACAAAAATATATAAAAATCAAGTGATTATGTTTTGTTTTTGCTCCAAATGAAATGCAACCATGTCGCATTTGGGGGAGCAAAACAAAAACTGCAAGTTATATTCCGTAAAGCGCTCGCTGAGTTGTTGCGAGCGCAATAGTTGTTGGTTTATGTTGTTGTGGTTGTTGTCAAACATATCCTTGCCTTTACACTTTACACCTTACACTTTTATACCATTCCTTGTACCTTCGAGGAAAAAGAGGTAGTACCTTCGAGGGGCACCGACCTCACTCGCTTCGCTCACTCGCCCACCTCGAAAGTACGTTCGCGAAATGCAGACCATACACAAAGGCGCTCGCGATATTTTTAAAATATCCCTCGCTTTATTTGCGTATGTGCATTTTTTGTAGTACCTTTGCAGGCGAAATCAAAAAAGCGTTTATGAAAGAAACCATTATCCTAGCCATCGAATCAAGTTGCGATGACACATCAGCTGCTGTCATTCGCGAAGGCATACTGCTAAGCAACGTCACCGCATCACAAGGAGTACACGAAGAGTTTGGCGGCGTAGTGCCCGAACTGGCAAGTCGCGCACACCAACTGAATATCGTACCCGTAGTAGATGCCGCACTCAAACGCGCTGGCGTAACAGCTGACCAACTGAGCGCCATAGCCTTCACACGAGGACCAGGTTTGTTGGGAAGTCTATTAGTGGGTACCAGTTTCGCCAAAGGATTGGCACTATCACAAAACATACCATTAGTGGAGGTGAACCACCTGCAAGCGCATATTTTGGCGCATTTTATTCAGGCGAAAGGCGAAAGGTTAAGAGCACCCCACGACACGAGTGTCGTCGGGGACCCCGCTAAGGCGAAAGGCGAGGATACCGGGAACCGGGGACCAGGCTTTCCTTTTCTGTGTCTATTGGTGAGTGGGGGAAATAGTCAGATTGTACTAGTAAAAGACCCATACACCATGGAAATCATCGGACAAACAATCGATGACGCGGCAGGCGAAGCATTCGATAAATGCGCGAAAATCATGGGACTGCCCTACCCTGGTGGACCATGGATAGACCGCCTAGCCAAAGAAGGCAACGCCGAGGCATTTCAATTCGCTAAACCCCATATACCCGAATACAACTACTCGTTCTCAGGACTGAAGACCTCGTTCCTCTATTTTCTGCGTGACCAACTGAAAGAAAACCCCGATTTCATCGAGGAAAATAAGGCGGATCTGTGTGCATCGCTACAGAAGACAATTATCGATATTCTTATCAACAAACTCAAAAAAGCTGCCAAAGATCTAGGCATCAAAGAGATTGCCGTGGCAGGTGGCGTGAGCGCCAATAGCGGACTACGAGATGCACTCATCGACTTAGGCAAACGACATCATTGGAAAGTGCATATTCCACCATTTGCATACACCACAGACAACGCCGCCATGGTGGCGCAAGCAGGGTACTTCAAATACCTAAAAGGCGACTTTTGCCCAATAGACGCCGCGCCGTATGCGAAGACAAAGATTTAGTGTAGAGTGTAAGGTGTAAGGTGTAAAGGCTAGGATTATTGGCTATTGGATTAAGTTTTTGTTTTGCTCCCCAAATGCGACATGGTTGCATTTCATTGGAGCAAAAACAAAACATAACCACTTGATTTTTATATATTTTTGTAGCCTTCAAAGAAGGCGTATTTTTGTTAAAGAAATT
>JAZNBO010000018.1:0-12029 GCA_045587145.1 Paludibacteraceae bacterium | reverse complement strand
TACCTCATCCCATTTCAAATCAGCTGGGTTACGCTCTGCAGTTACGCGGATAACTTTACCGTTAACGATAAGTTTGCTGTTCTCAACATCAGCCTCGATAGTTCCTTCGAACTGACCGTGCATGGTGTCGTACTTAAGCATGTAAGCCAAATAATCTACTGGGCAGAGGTCGTTGATACCTACGATCTCGATGTCATTGCGTTTCATAGCAGCACGGAAAACGAAGCGTCCGATACGGCCAAAACCATTGATACCTACTTTTGTCATTTTTGTAAGAGTTTTAAAAATTAATATTAATTTTGTGTGTTTATTTCAAAGTTTCAGGGTGTTAAATCGCCCTTTTTCTCAAAATCGGTGCAAAATTACACATTTTTTTACAAATACAAAAATTTTTTTGTTATTTGTCACATTTATTTTGCATTTTCACTGCTTTTGAGATGATTACATCATGCCGCCCATGCCACCAGCTGGCATAGCAGGAGCAGGAGTCTCCTCCTTGATGTCGGTAATCACGCACTCTGTGGTGAGGAACATACCTGCAATGCTAGCAGCATTCTCCAATGCGACACGAGTCACCTTGGCAGGATCAACCACACCAGCGGTCTTCAAGTTCTCGTACACATCCTTACGAGCATTATAACCAAAGTCTGCCTCGCCTGCACGCACCTTATCCACAACCACAGCACCTTCTTTGCCTGCGTTAGCTACGATTTGACGAAGAGGCTCCTCAATAGCGCGACGGATAATCTCAATACCTGTTTGTTCATCCTCATTCTCACCTTTCAGGCCTTCCAACGCTGCTTGTGCACGGATATATGCCACACCACCACCTGCAACGATACCTTCTTCGATAGCTGCACGAGTAGCACTGAGTGCATCATCTACGCGATCTTTCTTCTCCTTCATTTCCACCTCGGAAGCAGCACCCACATTGAGTTGTGCTACACCACCAGCGAGTTTAGCAAGACGTTCTTGGAGTTTCTCCTTATCGTAGGTGGACTTGGTAGTAGCAATTTGGGCTTTAATCTGTCCAACGCGAGTGGCAATAGCCTCTTTCTCGCCTGCACCATTAACGATAGTGGTATTGTCCTTATTCACGGTGATACTCTCCGCTGTACCCAACATATCAACGGTAGCAGCCTCCAACTTGATACCCTTCTCTTCGCTGATAACGGTACCACCTGTAAGGATAGCAATATCCTCCAACATCTCTTTACGACGATCACCAAAGCCAGGAGCTTTTACTGCACAGATTTTGAGTTGCGCACGGAGACGGTTTACTACCAACGTAGTAAGCGCTTCGCTATCCACATCCTCTGCAATGATAAGCAATGGACGACCACTTTGTACCGCAGGTTCAAGAACAGGCAACAACTCTTTGAGGTTGCTGATCTTTTTATCATAGAGCAGAATATATGGGCGATCCATCTCTACTTCCATCGTCTCGGTATTGGTCACAAAGTATGGGCTGATATAGCCACGGTCGAACTGCATACCTTGTACTACATCAATGGTCGTATCCATACCTTTGGCTTCGCCAATCGTAATGACACCATCCTTGCTCACCATACGCATAGCATCGGCAATGAGTTTACCAATCTCTGCATCGTTGTTAGCAGAGATGGTAGCCACTTGTTCGATTTTATCGAAATCGTTGCCTACCTCTTCACTTTGCTCCTTGATATTCTTAACAATAGCACTCACAGCCTTATCAATACCGCGTTTGAGATCCATTGGGTTAGCACCAGCAGTCACGTTCTTCAAGCCCACAGACACAATCGCTTGGGTGAGGACGGTAGCAGTAGTTGTACCATCACCTGCTTGGTCGCCTGTCTTGCTAGCTACTTCCTTCACGAGTTGTGCACCCAGATTCTCAGCTGCATCTTGCAACTCAATCTCTTTAGCCACAGTCACACCATCCTTAGTGATGTGAGGAGCACCAAATTTTTTATCAATAATCACATTGCGTCCCTTAGGACCAAGTGTCACTTTCACAGCGTTTGCCAATTGATCAACGCCACGTTTGAGGGCATCACGTGCCTCTACATTGTATGTAATATTCTTTGCCATAATTCTTGTTTTGTTTATTTTGCCACATATCTCACGGATTAACACTAATCTGATAGAGTATCAGTGAAAATCAGTGCAATCAGTGGGAGTTATAATTATTTCAAAATTGCCAATACATCGCTTTGGCGCATGATGAGGTATTTCTCGCCTTCATACTCGAGTTCGGTGCCAGCATACTTACCATACAATACTGTATCGCCCTCTGAAAGCAGCATTTTCTCGTCTTTGGTTCCCTCGCCCACTGCGACTACTTCGCCACGCAATGGTTTCTCCTTTGCACTATCAGGGATAATGATACCGCCGATAGTTTTCTCTTCTGCCGCCATTGGTTTTACCAATACGCGGTCTGCTAATGGTTGAATCTTGCTCATAGTTCTTATTGTTGTTTTAATTTTATACTTTGTTGTGTTTGATACGGACTCACAGGAGCCACTGAACTTATACAAACTTTGTGCCAAAACTCCTTCGGCAAGGTTCGCCTGCCAAAATGGCAGTTAGTATTTCACCTTTCGGAACTGTGCTCCGCAACGCTGCGCCATCTCGCCATCCGTATCATCGCGGTCGCCTATGATGAGACAATCTTCTACTGCCACGCCCATCTGCTCAGCCACCCGCTTCATCAGCTCCACCGCAGGTTTCAGTCCCCCCAGTTCAGGAGCAGAAACAACCCAATCGAATAATGAAGGAGTCAAGCCCAATGCCTGCAATTTTTCTTTGGCAAAACCATAGTCGGAAAGCACCACCATTTTTATACCTTTCTGTTGACATTCCTCTATGAAAGGAATCACCCATCTACCCAAAGGCTGATGCTGCCCTATCATTCTCACCATCAATGGCATATAGCGGTTCTCATACCAATGCTTTACCTGCTCAGCAGAGCCATGCAAGCGCTCCGCTATTCGCTGAAAATAAGCATAGTAGAAACTACTATCATCGCCCAACCATACCCCTTTCATATTGGCACGTGTCTTACGCTCGGCTTGCATCTTACGTATATCGAACGGTGCATGCAGCACCATACGCAGCGACAAACCACGCTTATCGTAGAGCGTACCATCCAAATCAAAAATAACTAATTTATAAGTCTTCATTATGTTCATTCTCCTCTCCCAATATAGGTGTCATCTCTTGAGGCAGACGCTTGGTAGTGGTCACACCATATTGCAACAACGATTCCAGACGGCTAGATAAATTGCCACGACCTTCACGCAATTGCCCCACACCTTTTTCGTATGTATTGCGCAATGTAGTTATCTGATTACCAAGCGTCACATAGCTTTCTGCAAAAGTAGTGTATTTCTCATAGATACCCGCAGCTGCCTTGCGTATTGCTTCGTAGTGTTTCTCTTGGCGCGTATTCTGCCATGTTAGGAAAATGAGACGCAACACCACCATCAGATTAGTAGGATTGATAATTAGAACACCTTTTTGGTAAGCCTTGGTACCCAGATTCTGATCATGATTCATGGCAAGGATATAACTCCCCTCGTTGGGCACAAACATCAGAACAATAGGCACCGCGTTGTCCACCAATTTAGCATAGTTTTTCTTCGCCAATTCCTCCACATGCTTCCATAACGAATCATAATTGGCTTTGATGGCCGCTTTGCGTTGGTCATCGTCTTCCGCTCCTACATAATCCGAGTAGGCAGTCAGCGACACCTTACTATCAATAATTATGCGCGTACCGTCCGCACCTTTCACAATCACATCGGGACGTAGGTTTCTGCCTTCTTCGTCCTTCACATTGTCTTGCACAAAGTACTCCGCGCCTTCGCGCAATCCGCTGTCTTGCAGAATGTTCGTTAGCACTTGCTCGCCCCAATCACCTTGCACTTTACCCCTATTTTTGAGGGCATTAGCCAGAGTCTGCGTAGTCTTGTCGCGTTGGTGGTCATGCTCGATGATATTCTTAATACTCTGAGCCAATGAGGCAGTATTCTTGTCGCTACTCTCTTTGCTTTGGGCTACTAATTCGCGCAGCAAATCAAGTTCGCGTTTGAGGGGAGTCACCACTTGCTGCATATTTTCGGTATTGGCTTTTTTGAGTTGTTCCGTGCGCTCCAACATCTCCTTCTCAAACTGCGCGCGCATGTTTTCGCGTGCGTGACTAAGTTCCGTTTGAAATGTCTGTTGCTGATTGCTTTGTTGCAGCGCGTATTGCTGTCTTTCGTTGCGAAAAACAAACCACGCCGCCAAAGCAGTAAGAAGAGAACCAAGAAGAATTCCAGCAATTAGTGATAGTAAGATTTCCATGATAATTGACTCTTTCAGTTTTATATTCCGCCTGCAAAGTTACAACAAATATTGCACATACGCAAGAAATTATCTATTTTTTGTTTATTCACTTGCATATTTGGAAAAAATGTAGTAACTTTGCAGCAAAATTAAAATACGAACATGAAACACATTTCAACAATCATTGTAGCAACGCTACTTCTCCTCACCACAAGTGTGAGCGCAGCAAAAGTAAAAACAGGTATTGAAGTCCTTCGTGAAGAGGGTTTCAAAGTATTGGAAGGCAAGCGCGTAGGTCTGACCACCAACCCAACGGGTGTGGATAGCCAACTCAAATCCACTATTGACATCCTATGGGAAGCAGAGAACGTGAATCTCGTAGCTCTTTATGGTCCAGAACACGGTGTGCGTGGCAATGTACATGCGGGCGACCATGTGGACAACGAAGTGGATCCTAAGACTGGTCTAAAAATGTATAGCCTCTATGGCAAGACTAGCAAGCCTACCAAAGAGATGATGGACGAGATTGATGTGATGGTCTATGACATTCAGGACAACGGTTGCCGCAGTTATACCTATATTTCTACACTCGGCAAACTTATGGAGGCATGCATTGAGTTTGACAAAGAGTTGATCGTGCTCGATCGTCCTAACCCTCTCGGTGGCGAGAAAATCGAAGGTAATGTCGTGGAAGATGGTTACAAAAGCTTCGTTAGCCAATTCCGCATACCATACGTATATGGTCAAACACCAGGCGAATTGGCACTATATCTGAATGCTACCGACTATGAGAGCAAGTGCAAACTGCACGTAGTGGCTATGAAGGGTTGGAAGCGTTCGATGACATGGGACGAGACCGGACTAGAGTGGATTGTAGCTTCGCCACACTGCCCACAAGGCAAGTCTGCTATCTTCTACTGTGTAACAGGTATCTTTGGTGAGTTTGGCTACGTGAATATCGGCGTAGGTTATACTTTACCTTTCGAGATTATGGGTGCTCCATGGATTGATGCCGATAGTTTGGCTACTGCATTGAACGAGTTGAATTTGGCAGGCATAGAGTTCCGTCCTATTTACTTCAAGCCTTATTATAGCGTATTCAAAGGCGAATTGTGCGAGGGTGTACAAATCCATATCCTTGATTATAAGGAGGCAAAACTCAGTGAGGTACAGTTCCTCGTAGTACAAGAGATGATGCGCCTATGGCCAGAGCGCAATTGGTTTGAGCTCTGCAACCAAAAACGCTTCAATATGTTTGACAAAGTGTGCGGTACTGGTCATATCCGCGAAGCTTTTGGCAAGAACTATAAATGGGAAGATATCCGCGAGTATTGGTACAAAGACGTTGACTGGTACCGCAAAGCTTCTAGTAAATATTACTTGTATAAATAAGTCGCTCTGCGAGCGATGTTGAGTACCATAGGCGCACAACTTCGCGAAGCGATACAACCTGCGCAAAGCGCAACACAACCGCGGTAAAAACCGCCTATAAAACAATGAAAAAATACATCGAGCGATTGGCTTGGGGAACCGATGCTGGTTTCTACCGCCTCATTCCACAAGAAGTACTGCACCCTGCCAATGAACAAGAGGTTCAGGCTATTATTCATCGCGCACACAAAGAAGGCAAACATATCACTTTCCGTGCAGCAGGTACCTCACTCAGCGGACAAGCCATTAGCGATAGTCTGCTCGTGGTGTGCGGTAAGAAATGGGAAGCATACCATCTAGGCGATGAGGCCAAAGGCGATAAGGCGAAAGCAGAAACGATTACCCTGCAACCAGGTATTATAGGACAGCGTGTCAATGAGATTCTTCGCCCATACGGCAAGTACTTCTCGCCAGACCCTGCCAGCCTCAAATCGGCTATGGTCGGTGGTATTGTGATGAACAACGCTAGCGGTATGTGCTGCGGTGTACACGCCAATAGTTACCGCGTGCTGCGTTCGGTGCGTATCATCTTGCCCGACGGCACACTGCTCGACACGGGAGACCCTAAAAACCGTGCAGCGTTTGCTATGAGTCATCCGCAGTTCCTACGCAAGATCGAAGAGCTGCGTGACCGCACACGCCGTAACCCTGCCCTCGTAGAGCGGATTAAGCGCAAATATAGTATCAAGAATGTTACGGGATTGACCATACTGCCATTTGTGGAGTATGACGATCCATTCGATATCATTGCTCACCTTATGGTGGGTTCAGAAGGTACATTGGCATTCTTATCGTCCATCACCGTGACTACGGCAGACATCACGCCATTCTCTGCGTCTGCATTACTACTCTTCCCTACCACCAAGTCCGCTTGCGAAGCGATCACTGAGATGAAGACCACGGGTATGCTCTCCGCAGCGGAGTTCTTCGACCGCAAGGCTATGCAGACCGTGGAGAAGGATTTCCCCGAATTGCAAGACCTGCCTGCCGATGCAGGAGCAGTACTCATCCGCACGGATGCTGCTACGCAAGCAGAATTGGAGCAGAAGAATAACACCTTGCAAAAGGTTCTCAACCACTATACACTATGCCAAGAAGCAGCCTTTACGAGCGATCCTGCGCTAACGGGTAAATACTGGGCAATGCGTTCGGGCATTTTCCCTGCCGTGGGTGGTACACGCGAGGTCGGTACTACTTGCCTCATTGAGGACATCGCCTTCCCTATTGAGCACTTGGCACAAGCTACGCTTGACTTGCAACAACTCTTCCGCGAGTATAACTATCCCGAGGCTGTTATCTATGGTCACGCACTAGAAGGTAACTACCACTTCATCCTTAATCAGCGTTTTGATACTCCTGCTGCCATTGAGCAATATGACCGCATGATGCGTGCCGTAGTAGATTTAGTGGTGGACAAATACCATGGTTCATTGAAAGCGGAGCATGGTACAGGTCGCAATATGGCGCCATTCGTTCGCCGCGAATGGGGCGACGATGCTTATCAACTTATGTGCGAGGTGAAGCAGCTCTTTGACCCTGAGAATATTATGAACCCAGGTGTCATCTTCAACGAAGACCCACAGTCTTATTTGCAACATATCAAACCATGTCCAAAGGTGCATCAGATGATTGACCGTTGTATCGAATGTGGATTCTGCGAGGTGAACTGCGTGGCTTGTGGATATGCACTGTCGAGCCGCCAACGCATTGTTGTTCAACGCGAGATGAAACGTTTGGAGGAGATTATAAGGCGAGAAGGCGATGAGGCGAGAGGCGAAAGGCAAGAGGCGAAGCAACTGCTCAAACAACTCCGCAAGGACTTTGCGCGTATGGGTCGTGACCTATGTGCAGGCGATGGATTGTGCTCTACTTCCTGCCCTATAAAGATTAATGTAGGCGATTATATCCACCTTGTGCGCGAGCACGATATGGGTAAAGCAGGCAAGGTTATCGGACAATGGGCAGGCAAGAACCTTGCAACTATCGGCAAAGTGCTCACCCCTGTATTGGGTGTAGCACACGTGGCAAAGAATGTGATTGGCGATAAGGCAACACGCCTGTTGGGCAAGACGATGCACTATGGTTCAGGCGGACTCATACCGTTATGGACACCATCGCTGCCAAAGCCAGTATGCTCAAAAGATATACAAACAGCCAAGGAATATGGTGCAGTCCACGGGTTGAAGGGATTGCGCGATAAACGAGTGGTATATTTCCCTTCTTGTCTCAACCAACGTCTCAGTACTCCAGGCAAACCGCTCATCAATGATATGACCGAGTTGCTCAACAAAGCAGGCTTTGAGGTTATCTTCCCAGCGAATATGGAGAACCTCTGTTGTGGTACTATTTGGGAAAGTAAGGGTATGCCCGAAGAGGCACAACGCAAAGCTGCCGAGTTGGAACTGGCTCTGCTCAAAGCAAGTGAGAATGGCAAATTCCCTGTACTTTGCGACCAGAGTCCATGCCTTCACCGTATGCGCCATACGATGCAACACCTTTATCTGTATGAGCCAGCGGAGTTTATTGACAAATACGTATTGAGTGAAGTGCAAATCACGCCACTGGATGCTTGTGTGGCGGTGCATGTCACCTGCTCTACTCGCCAGATGGGCTTGGCACAGACTATCGTGCGCGTTGCGCAGGCGTGTGCTAAAAAGGTATTAGTACCAGAGGAAATTGGTTGTTGCGCGTTTGCAGGCGACAAAGGATTTACAGAACCCGAACTCAATGAGTGGGCTTTGCGTAAACTCAAACCACAGGTAGAGAAAGCTGGTGCCACTATGGGTGTAAGCAACTCGCGCACGTGCGAGATTGGTCTTAGCACACATTCGGGCATTGAATACCATAGTATCGCCCACCTTGTAAACCTAGTAAGCAAATAACCCCTACACTTTACACATATCCTTTCCTTTACACTTTACACTCTACACTTTACACCCTACGCCCTCCACTAATATGAACAACATCGAAATAGAACGCAAGTTCCTCGTGCTCAACGAGGAGTATAAGCAGTTGGCTACCAAGCATTATACTATTGTGCAAGGTTATATCTGTAAGGAGCCTGACCGCACGGTGCGTGTACGCATACGGACGGAGGAGAATGGTGATAGTGTAGCATATTTGACGATCAAGTCCAAGCCTAATGCTAATGGTTTCTCGCGCTTTGAGTGGGAAAAGGAGATTGATGTAACTGATGCCAAACAGTTGCTTGACATGTGCCTTCCCGGTGTGATTGAGAAAACCCGTTGGCTCATCCCCCATTCCAATAGCCAATCGCCAATAGCCAATAGCCAATCGCCCCACCTCACCTGGGAAGTGGACGAGTTCCACGGCCGTTTAAAGGGATTAGTTATTGCCGAATTGGAATTGGAGAAGGAAGATCAGGCATACGAAAAACCCTGTTTCGTAGGCGAAGAAGTCACAGGAAATCCACGCTATTACAACGCAAATATGTAAGAAATGCACTTTTTTTGTCCAAAAATCAAAATAAATTTGGTCAATTCAATAAAAAGTTGTAATTTTGCAGGTCATTTCGGTGTAAAACACACAAATGGCACGCAAATAAGGCGAATTAAATAACATAACAAATATTATGACAACATTACAAAGAATTAGAAATCATGGCGTTATCCTCCTCGTAGTGGTGGGTATTGCTATGTTGGCGTTCATTTTGGGCGACTTTTTGAACTCGGGTAGTAGTTTTTTCAATCGCAGCCGCGAGAATGTGGGTGTGATAGCAGGTCACAAGGTTCACTATACCGAGTATGAGGCAGCAAAAGACCAATTGACCGAAGTGTACAAAATCGAAAGTGGCAGCAGCGACATCAACGAGGAGCTCGGTATTCAGATCCGCAACCAAGTATGGCAAATGCTGATGATGGATTATACTCTCCGCGAGCAAGCTGCGCTGATTGGTATGGATGTAACCGCTGAGGAGCTCAGCGAGTTGTGTATTGGTGCAAATCCTCACCAACTCATCCGCCAACGCCGCGCTTTCTACGATGAGACAGGCAACTTCAATCGCTTTGCGCTTGTGAACTTCCTCAACTCTATCTCTCAAGAGGCTGAGACAGCTGAGCAAGCAGCTAACATGCAACAAGCTAAGACTTATTGGATGTATTGGGAGAACGCGGTGCGTCTCACCCATCTCCAAGAGAAATACGTGGACTTGCTTGGCAAGATGGTAACAGCCAACAACTTGGATGCTAAATACGCATTCGAGGCAGGCCAAACCAGCACCAACGTTGAGTTCGTAGAGAAGCCTTACTTCGCTGTGGCTGACTCATTGGTTAAAGTGACTGAGTCTGACTTGAAGAAACTCTACAACGCTCAAAAAGAGCAATACAAGCGCACTCCTAACCGCTCTATCGTATATGTAAGTTTCCCTATCGTAGCTTCTGAGGCAGACAATGCAGAGGTGAAGAAACTCATGGAGAGCCTTGAGGGTGATTTCCAAACCAAAGAGGATATTACTGCTGTGGTTAACGGCAACTCTGACATTTTATACGATGGTCGCGACTATTCTGAGACTACTATTCCTGCTGAATATAAGGAGTTTGCTTTTGGCAAGGGTGCTAAGAAAGGTCAATGTACAGAGTTGACATATACCGATGGTACCTACGCTATGGCTCGTATTATGGACTGCGGTTATAATAAGTCTGATTCTGTACAACTCGTGCTCGTAGCTAATGACGAGAATACCGAGGACGTAGAGTTGGGTTGGTACGAGGCACATGAGTTGCAAAAGACTATCGCTGATCCTGCATTTGCTGGTAAAAAGGGTTCAACCTTCACCGTTTCTACGGGTATGGGTGAGCAGACCTTCAAGATTGCTGACAAGAGCAAAGCTACTCCAAAGGTGAAGTTGGCTATTCTCAGCCGCAAGGTTACTCCAAGTAGCAAGACTTACGGTCTGCTCTATAACGAGGCTAAGCAATTCATCGTGAACAATGGTTCTGTAGAGCTTCTCCGCCAAGCGGCTCAAGAGCAAGGTTTGAGCGTTACTCCAGCATTCGGTTTGAATGTGAATGCAGATAAGATCAACGACTTGAAGAACAGTCGTGGTATTGTTCGTTGGGCATTCGAGGCTACCGAGGGTAGTTTGAGCGATGTGTTTGAGTGTGGTGATCAATTTGTAGTTGCAGCATTGACTGAGGTGAATGATGGTGACTACCGCACTTTGGACGAGGTTCGTATGGAGTTGCAATTGCAAGCTACTGCTGACAAGAAAGCTGAGTACTTGATGGCTCAACTCAAGGGTGTATCTACCTTGGAGGAGGCTGCTGAGTTGTTGGATGCTGAGGTTCAAACAGCAGAGAACATCACTTTGGCATCTACTCGTTTGGGTGCTGCAGGTATGGAGCCAGCCGTTATTGGTGCAGCTTTGGCATTGGAGAGCAACGCTACTTCTGCTCCTGTAAAAGGTAATGCAGGTGTGTACATGGTTCGTATCGGCGAGAAGACTGTGGCTGAGGGCGAATTGAACGCAGCTCAGGAGATCAGCAACTTGAACATGCGTACCTCTTACACTATTCCTTACCAAGCTATCTCTTTGATTGAGGAGAACGCAGAGGTGGAGGACAACCGCGCACGTTTCCAATAATCGATTATTGCAAATAGAACATAGAGTACCGAGCGTTGGCTCGGTACTTTTTTTGTGGGTTGATTGAAAAAGTGTCAATTATTAATATTGGTTATTTTTCATTTGCACAATTCAAAAAAAAGTTGTAACTTTGCAGACTGAATACAATTAACACGGAATTACACAACTATAACAATATGAAAACAACTAAACATCTATTGCTAATAGCATTTTTGCTTTGCCTCACTGCAACAATTAAAGCAGCTGAACAATCAATTCCTGATAATGAGATTCACTACACTTCCACCGATGGCAATATCGTCACGCCATATAAGGCCGATGGTTTCGGTGCAAATATCGTGAGCAATATCTACGAAAACGGACAAGGTGTGATTACATTTGACGGACCAGTGACACAAATCGGAAATTATGCATTTTATGATTGCTCCTCCTTAATTTCAATGACATATCCCCAAAGCGTAACATATATTGGTAATTATGCATTTAGCGGTTGTGCTGGTATAAATTCTTTGGTAATACCTGAAGGAGTAGACACCATAGGTAATGGTGCTTTTACAAATTGTGGTACTTTTAGTAGTGTTCATATACCTAATAGTATAACATCAATAAATGGTAGTGCTTTTTACGAAACAAAGATAGATAGTTTATATTGGAATGCAGGTAAAATTACAGCAAATCCTTTTGCAAC
>JAZNBO010000017.1:0-111425 GCA_045587145.1 Paludibacteraceae bacterium | reverse complement strand
CCCCCCTTGAGTTTGAAGAGCGCATACAAAACATGATGAATTCTCGTAAGAATCGAGGATTCTCGCGCTATTCTCCACAAGTCTTTATGGATCAGCTGCGCCAAGAGGAAGTGGCTGCATTGCAACAAGAGTTGTATAAGTATGCAGGAGTAGATATACGTTGTAGGACTTTGCGCGATTATATGTATCCGATAGCTTCGCATGTGCTGGGAAGTGTGGGAGAAGTGAACCAACGTGATTTGGAAAGGGACTCCTATTATAGCGCTGGAGACTATTCGGGACGCGATGGAATCGAACGAACGTATGAGAAAGAGCTTCGTGGAGAGAAGGGAGTGAAGATATTGATGCGCGACTCGCGCGGTCGTATCCAAGGACCCTATCAAGAGGGGAAATTGGATAGAGATGCAGTAACGGGAAATGATCTGCATTTAGGTTTGGATATCCAGACGCAGTTGTTAGCAGAAAAGTTGATGCGGGGCAAAGTGGGAAGCGTAGTGGCTATTGAGCCACAAACGGGCGAAGTGTTGGCGCTAGTGAGTTCGCCTAATTGGGATCCTCGTACATTGGTAGGTCAAGAACGTTCGAAGAACTACCAAGCGCTATTGAGAGACGCACACAAACCGCTGATGAATAGAGCCACTCAAGCGCAATATGCGCCGGGTTCAACGTTTAAGATATTGCAAGCATTGGTGGGATTACAGGAAGGAGTTATTACTGCTAGAACGCAATATGCATGCAATGGGCAAACGTCATATCCAATCAAATGTACGCACGATCATGGAAGTCCTGTGGATTTAGAGGAAGGTATTGAGCAGAGTTGCAATCCTTATTTTTGGGCGATGTATAAAGACTTGCTCCAGCAAGATGGATATAGCGATGATAATGCGGAGTTTAAGGGGTATTATCAAACATGGCGTGATCATGTAATGAGTTTTGGACTAGGCAGAAAGTTTGATGATACCGATATTAGCGAACAGGCGAAGGGAGCTGTTCCGTCGGTTGCATTGTATGATAAATTGTATGGAAAGAAGGGATGGAAAGCAATCACTATTAGGTCGTTGTCTATTGGACAAGGAGAGATATTGGTGACACCGCTTCAATTAGCCAATCAGACGGCTGCTATAGCTAATAAGGGATACTACATTACTCCTCACTTGAATAGAAATGACTCGATGAAATCGAGGATTCATCACACTTCGATCGATGCGAAACATTTTGACGTAGTACATCGAGGTATGGCGCGTGTGATGACCGAAGGCACGGGTAAGTGGTATAACGTGCCTGAATTGCAGATTTGTGGAAAGACAGGTACGGTGCAGAACCCTCATGGAGAAGACCATGCATTGTTTATTGGTTTTGCTCCAATGGATAATCCGCAGATAGCGATAGCGGTAGCGGTGGAGAATGCAGGGTTTGGTTCTACGTGGGCATGCCCAATAGCAACACTACTGATGGAGCAGTATTTGACCGGTGAAATCAAGCGAAATTGGCTATATGACCGCATGATAAATGCGAATTTGATAGATAAAGTAGATGAGCAGTAACAGAAGTATCATATCGGGTATTGACTGGTGGACAATAGGATTGTTCCTCGTGATTGCGCTATTTGGTTGGCTGAATATATATGGTTCGAGCTATTCGTTTGACCAAACAAGTATTTGGGATTTCTCTAACCGTGCAGGAAAGCAGTTGGTTTGGCTGGCGACAGCCGTTGTAATGGGAGGAATTATACTGATGATAGAGGAGAAAGCTTATGATGTATTGGGATATATCTTCTATGGAGTAATGCTTTTGCTGCTGATTATTACACCTATCTTTGCGCGAGATATCAAGGGTTCATTATCATGGCTAACGATAGGTCCGATTAGTTTGCAACCTGCTGAGTTTGCGAAATGTTTCACATCTATAGCTATAGCCAAATACATGAGTAGATACGGCTATAAAGTGCGAGATTTGCGCGATTTAACTGTACCTTTCTTGCTGATGGGAGTACCTATGTTGATTATTATGGTAGCGCAAAAAGAAACTGGTTCGGCATTGGTGTTTATCTCTTTTCTGTTGGCTTTTTATCGCCAAGGTATGACGGGATATGTACTGAGTTGGGGAGTGGTGAGTATATTGCTCTTTATTTTGGTGATTCGTTTTGGTGAGATGGCATTACCGTTTGGAACGGGCAATCTGGGAATATTGATAAGCACAACAATGATCCATACGATTGTGCTGGGATTGTTGATCGGTAAGGAAAAAGACATGCGCTCAGCTATTATTATGGCATTGGGAGTAGTAGCATGCTATGGAATAGGGTTGCTAGTAAATATATGGATTGCCGTTAATTTTAATTATATAGCGATTGTTAGCTTGGCGTATGTTGCTATTTATTTATTGTTACAAGCGGTGAAGCAGCGCAAAAGCAGTATGGGATGGATAGTGGGATTTGTGATGGTTTCTACCCTACTCTGCCAAGGTTGTGACTATGCCTTCCATAATATTCTTCAACGCCACCAACGGGTGCGTATTGAAGTACTTTTGGGTATGAAAGATGACCCTCATGGAGCGGGATATAATGTGAATCAATCGTTGATTGCGATAGGTTCGGGACAAACTACAGGTAAGGGATTTCTGCAAGGTACGCAAACTAAACTGAAGTTTGTACCAGAGCAGGATACTGACTTTATCTTCTGTACAGTGGGTGAAGAATGGGGATTTATAGGTTCAGCAGGATTGCTATTGTTATATTTGGCACTGATTTTGCGAATTATATACATCGCTGAACGTCAGCGAGATAAATTTAGTACAATCTATGCATATTGCGTGGCAGGAATACTCTTGTTCCACGTGACTATCAATATAGGTATGGTATTAGGATTATTGCCAGTTATTGGTATCCCATTGCCATTTTTTAGTTATGGAGGATCATCACTATGGGGATTCACCATATTATTGGCTATCATGTTGCGACTAGATGCAGCGCGTGTAAATAAGATGCAAGGATAAACATGGCAGAACACAACACCATAGGACAGAAGGGCGAAGAGATTGCTGCTGAAACCATGCGAAAGAAAGGATTTCGAGTGGTGGACACCAATTGGAAGTTCGGAAACCTTGAAATGGATGTGATCGCTGTAAGCAAGAAGGAAATCGCTTTTGTTGAGGTGAAAACACGCACTTCCGCATTCGGAGGTAAACGTCCAGAGGAGTATGCCGACGAATTGAAACGCCGTCGTATGGCAGCAGCAGCCAATGCATATATCAAACATCACCAAATAGAATTGGTTCCACGATTTGACATCATAGGCATTCTGATGGATCCCAATACATACGAGGTGAAAGAATTGACCCATTTGGAAGATGCTTTTTTGCCACCACAACGAACGATTGGAAAGAGCAGTTTTAGTGGACAAGGTAGATGGCATCATCGCAATAGGGTAATTGGCAAATAGAATAGTATAAAAGACAAATAAGATACACATAAGTGGTTGAATATATGGAGTTTAAGTACGATATTATTGTAGTCGGAGCAGGACACGCAGGTTGCGAAGCAGCTAGCGCTGCCGCTCGTATGGGTAGCAAGACATTGCTCATCACCATGGATATGAATAAGATTGGTCAGATGAGTTGTAACCCTGCCGTTGGTGGAATAGCTAAAGGTCAGATAGTCAGAGAGATAGATGCAATGGGAGGACAAATGGGTATCGTGACAGACAAAAGCGCTATACAATTCCGTATGCTCAATCGCAGCAAAGGTCCTGCCATGTGGAGTCCACGTAGTCAAAGTGACAGAAAATGCTTTATTGAAGAATGGGTCAAGGTCTTGACCACCACTCCAAACTTGGATATATGGCAAGACACCGTGATGGAACTTCTGATTAAAGACGGAACTGTACACGGTGTAAAAACATTACTCGGAATCGAAATGCAGGCAAAGGCAGTTATCCTGACCAATGGAACGTTCTTGAATGGACTGCTACATTTCGGCAAGACACAGATAGAAGGTGGACGTATATCTGAGCCTAGCAGTTTCGGAATTACCGAGCAGTTGCGCCAATTGGGTTTTGCTACCGATCGAATGAAGACAGGTACACCTGCGCGCGTAGATAAACGCAGCATTGATTTTTCTCAACTGACCGAACAGTTAGGAGATGAGGATAATCATCAATTCTCGTATTTAGATACCGTACAACGCCAACTGAAACAAATGAGTTGCTGGATCACCTATACCAACGAGAAAACACATGAAGTGTTGCGCAACGGTCTAGCAGACTCTCCTCTCTATAATGGACAGATTCAAAGTATTGGTCCAAGATACTGCCCAAGTATTGAAACTAAGATTGTAACGTTTGCAGACAAAGACATGCATCAGCTCTTCTTAGAACCAGAGGGAGTGGATTCAAACGAGTACTATATCAATGGCTTTTCATCTTCCTTACCTTGGCAAATTCAATGGCAAGCATTGCGCACCGTGAAAGGTTTAGAGAACATAGTTCTCTATCGTCCAGGATATGCCATCGAATATGACTTTTTTGACCCTACACAATTGCTGCACACATTGGAGACAAAGCAGATCAAAAATCTCTTCTTTGCAGGTCAAATCAACGGCACTACGGGTTATGAAGAAGCCGCAGGTCAAGGATTGGTAGCTGGTATAAATGCACATCAAAACATCAGCGGAGGAGCACCATTTACCTTAGCACGCGACGAGAGCTATATTGGTGTACTCATCGACGACTTAGTGAATAAAGGTGTGGACGAACCTTATAGAATGTTTACTTCGCGTGCGGAATACCGTATTCTACTTCGTCAGGATAATGCAGATGCTCGCTTGACAGAACGTAGTTATCAATTGGGGTTAGCAGATAACTATCGCCTATCTCTACTACAAAGTAAACAAGCAGGCGAACAAGCATTAACGGAGATGCTACGCACCACTTCCGTGAAGGCAAAAGATATCAATGCTTATCTCAACCAAATGGGGTATGGAGATTTGCAACAAACCTGCAAGTTGATCGATATAGTAGCACGCCCTAATGTGACCATCGCAGGAATAGCAGAGGTGTTGCCCGAATTGAAGGAGAAGATAGAGACACTTGGTACAAGAAAAGAAGAGATCGTAGAGAGCACGGAAATTAATATCAAATACAAGGGCTATATCGAACGTGAGAAATTAGCAGCCGACAAACTGCGTAGATTAGACAATATCCGTTTGCCCAAGGATTTCGACTACAACAGCGTACAATCACTCAGTACAGAAGCAAGACAAAAACTCATACGCATACAGCCCAATACCATTGGCGAGGCAAGCAGAATACCAGGAGTAAGCCCAAATGATGTAAGCGTACTACTTGTACTCATGGGACGATAACAATAAAGAAGAAACGAAATAGCATTTTGTTTCACGTGGAACATTATACAAATAACGAAAATTAAAAATACACAAATAATATGAAACACGAAGAAGTACTCGCGCATATTCGCGACGTAAAAGACTTTCCTGTACCAGGAATTATTTTCAAAGACATCACCACTGTACTTAGCAACCCTGAGTATCTAAAATGGATGAAGGACGAGATTGTTAATCTATACCGTGCATACGGCATCACCAAGGTGGTTGGTATAGAATCTCGTGGTTTTATTTTAGGACCAGCGGTGGCTATGGACCTAGGCGCAGGTTTTGTGCCGGTACGCAAACCAGGCAAATTGCCAGCGGATACCATAGAAGTTAGTTATTCTAAGGAGTATGGCACAGACACTATTCAAATGCATGCAGATGCATTGTGTGAAAACGATGTAGTACTATTGCATGACGATTTGTTGGCTACAGGCGGTTCAATGGCAGCCGCATTGGAGTTGGTTCGCAAGTTTAACGTAAAGAAAGTGTATATCAATTTTATTATTGAGTTGGACTTCTTGAATGGTAGAAAAACCATTGGCGATGATGTCGAAATTAGCAGCCTGCTAAATTGCTAACGACTATCATTCTATACAATTTGAACAAAAAAGAGCATATCCAAGCTATTCTTCAGCGACTACCTGAAGAACCTGGCGTGTACCAATACTTCAACGAAGCAGGGGAAGTTATTTACGTAGGTAAGGCGAAAAACTTGAAGCGTAGAGTAAGTAGCTACTTTCATAAAGAGCAGGATCGCTATAAAACCAAACTCTTGGTACAAAGCATTGCAGACATAAAATATGTAGTGGTTAATAGCGAACAAGATGCCTTTTTGCTGGAAAATAATCTGATCAAGAAGTATCAGCCACATTATAATATTCTACTAAAAGACGGAAAAAGCTACCCAAGTATTTGCATTACGAAAGAAGAATATCCTAGAATCTTCAAGACACGTAAGATAATCAAAGGTGCAGGCGAATATTTTGGTCCTTACAGCTTCGGATACACTCTCGATTTAGTTTTAGACTTGATTCATAAACTATATCCCCTTCGCACGTGCAGCATGCAAATGAGCAAAAGTGGCGTTGAAATGGGGAAATATCGCGTATGCCTAAAATATCATTTAGGTAATTGCTGTGGTATTTGTGAAGCGAAAGTGAGTCATGGTCAGTATATGGAGTATATTGATGCGGCAAGAAAAATTATTCGAGGTGACGCACAGGAGATTAGCCGGCAAATTGAGGCAGAAATGCTACAAATGGCATCGGAGATGCGTTATGAAGAAGCTGGTCAATTGAAAGAAAAGCTCGATTTCATCGAACAATTCACAAGTAAAACAATTATCACCAACTCGCACGCAGGCGATGTAGATGTGTTTGGATACGATGAAATGGGGCAACATGTCTATATATCCATGCTACATGTACACAGGGGAAGTATTGTACAGGGGCAAACAATAGAATACAAAAAGCAACTGGACGAGAGCAGAGAGGAAGTATTAGCAATGGGTATATACGAACTAAGGGAGCAGTTAGGGAGTACAACCAAAGAGGTGATTGTTCCGTTTATTCCGGAGATAATTGATGAAAATCTGCATGTAAATATAGCCTTAGGAGGGGACAAAAAGAAACTCCTGGATCTGGCTATGCAGAATGTACAGCAGTACAGGAAAGATCGAATTAGACAGGAAGATAAGTTAAACCCCGATCAACGTGCAATGCGTATCCTAAGTGGATTGCAGGATTTATTAGGCCTACCTACCCTACCTATGTGGATAGATAGTTTCGACAACTCAAACACACAAGGAAGTAATGCGGTAGCAGGTTGTGTCGTATTTAAAAAAGCACGTGCTTGCAAGAGTGAGTACAAGAAATTTGAGATTAAGACCGTAGATGGTCCCGATGACTTCGCAAGTATGCGCGAGGTTGTAAGAAGGCGATATAGCCGATTGATAGAGGAAGGAAGTGCTCTCCCCGATCTGATTATTGCCGATGGAGGATTAGGACAAATGAGTGCTATCCGCGAAGTCGTGGAAGAGGAATTAGGTTTATTAATTCCAATAGCAGGATTGAAAAAGGACAACCGTCATAGAACGAACACCCTACTCTATGGCGATCCTGTGCAGGAGTTTGGAATGAAGGTGACAGACGAGATCTTCCGTCTTATGGTGGAAATACAAGATGAAGTACATCGATATGCCATCAGTTACCACAAAAAGAAGAGAAGTAAGTCACAAACAAAGAGCGAACTCGATGATATTCAGGGAGTTGGAGATGTTACTAAGCAAAAAATACTGCATCGTTTTGGTTCTGTCGCTCGTGCTAAAAGCGCCAAAATTGAAGAGTGGATTGATTTACTCGGAACTCGCTCAGGTACAAAGCTTTACGAGCATTTTAAAGGCAAAATAACGCCCTGAGAATTGAATATTTTTGACGAACGTGGAACAACATACAGGTAAAATACTCTATTTTTACCTAAAAAAGCACAATTCGTTCACACAATAATTTAGTTATTACTTTTTTTCTACCAACATCATCGTTTGGCACGCTATTTGCATAGCCCCCTATGCAATGGCTAAATGGCGAGCAGCCTACCGAGAGGATGTTGCCATCAAACCTAAACCTAACTATAAAAATTTATTGATTATGTTACCTACTATCAAAAGGCAAAACAATTGGTTGCCAACCATCTTCAATGACTTCTTCAACGACGAATGGTTTCCACTACGCACCGTTGCTACTACTGCACCTGCAATCAATGTCAAAGAAAATGACAAGGCGTTCGTTGTGGAGATTGCAGCTCCAGGCATGAGCAAAGATGATTTCAAAGTGCATGTGAACGACCAAGAGCAATTAGTGGTTTCCGTAGAAAAGAAACACGAAAGCAAAGAAGAAGACAAGTCTGCTAAGTATCTCCGCCGTGAGTTTAATTACACGCGTTTTGAGCAAGCATTGCTACTCCCTGAAAACGTGGATAAAGAGGCTATCACAGCTAAGGCTTGTAGTGGTGTGCTTTGTATCACCCTACCCAAATTGGCATCTATGCCAGAGAAACAACCCACTCGAGTAATTGATATCCAATAGCTATCTGTGTGCTCAAATCCCACACAATAGCATTTCATCATAACGTAGGATTTGTTTGATTGTTTTTAGATTGTTTTTAATGGGCCGTGTCATTATTGACACGGCTTTTTTGTGTTATTTTACAAATAAATAAAGACTATACATTGTCAAATCATAAATTTTTACTACCTTTGCAGCATATTTGCATCATATAATTAAATTATAATCATGAAAAAATCGCTTTTCTTTCTCGTTTTGGCGGTACTTTTTAGCCAAATTACCATTGCTAATCCCAAGTACGAGTTTCGTGCTACATGGCTAACAAATGGCATTGATTGGCCCAAGTCCACCAATGTGGAACAACAAAAGGAAGGTCTATGCAATATCTTAGATGTTATGGCTAGAGGTAATATGAATGTAGCCTGCTTGCATGTCCGAGTGGTTTGCGATGCGTTGTACCGATCATCCTATGAACCTTGGTCAAAGACCTTAACTGGTACACGCGGTGGAGACCCTGGTTATGATCCATTAGCTTTTGCTATTGAAGAAGCACACAAACGTGGAATAGAACTCCATGCATGGGTCAATCCATTTCGCGTAACAACTTCCGGAGTATTGGACACCACCGATCTTGTATGGCAAAATGCAGGACAATGGATTATCAAATACAACAATAGTAGTTTCAAAGGGCAAATCATTGATCCTGGTTATCCAGAGGCACGTGAATATGTTCACAAGGTACTCATGGAAATCGTGGAAAACTACGATATTGATGGCATTCTGATGGACGATTATTTCTATGCTTACGGCTACACCAATAGTGAAGATGCAGCATCCAAAGCCCTATATAAACCTGCAAATGTGAAAGATGTGGATAGGGACGGTAGTACGGATGATGATTGGCGCCGTGCTAATGTAGATTCCGTGATATATAATCTCTACAAGGCTATTCAAGAGGTGAAACCTTGGGTGCGATTTGGTATGGGAGTTCCTGGGAATTGGACAAACAAAACATATGCAGCCTCTGCCTATGGTATTTCATTGCCTTCTGGTATAAGCGCAATGGAGTCATACGATCAGCTTTATTGCAATGCTGTGGAATGGGCAAAACAAGGATGGGTGGATTATCTTGCACCACAAATCTATTGGTCCACGTTAGCCCCCAGACAAGACTATGACGTATTGTGCCCTTGGTGGGCAAAAACCGTATGCGAGAACTTCTCTAATAAACTGCCAAATGGTAAGCGCGTGCATTTCTTCGCTTCACAAGCTGCCTATGGCGCAACAGATTCTGACTCTGGTCTGTCCTATTATGGTGATGGGGTAGTTGAAATACAGCGACAAATAGATACTAACCGCCGAAACTTATCATCGGGTTATACCGGTTCTGTTTTCTTCAATACTTCTTCCTACATGCAACTCTTCCGCGATTTAAAAACATCGCATTTCCAACTCAAATCCATCTGTCCACCCATGGATTGGAAGGTCATAGAGCGCTTGGAAGCTCCATCAAACTTTGTGCAAACAGATAGTTTACTCGCTTGGTCACATCCTACCGCAGAGCGATTTACACTATATACCTACCCACGCGGAATAGAGTTGGAAGAGGTGATTAGTAACCCCAAGTATCTGAAAAAAATCGTTTATGGTAACTCATACGATATGACTGGTTTAGGAGATATCGGTCAAATCTCTATCGCCGTTTGCTCATACGACCGCTATGGTATTGAGCATGAAGCAGCTGTGTTTGAAGGTGAAGGATTCTACGATTTTCCACAAGTAATCTTCTGGGAGTTAGATGGCGGTACCGTTGATGTGGAACTACCCAAATATGTCACCGAAACATACACGCTCCCTATCCCAACTAAACAGGGATATGAATTTAAAGGATGGTTCAAAACGAAATCCTTCCGTGGTAGTCCGTTGACCGAACTTGTAGAGGGATGGCATGGCACTCTGTATGCTAAATGGGTGAAACTACCCACTAATCTTTCTTCTGTTATAACTTCATCATCTATAATGGTTTACGATATTTTAGGACGATATGTTGGCAATGAACTACCAACGCATCAACAAGGACTATTTATAGTTGTTCAGGGGGATCAACGATATATTTTTAGCACTATTGGAAGGTGATCTGAATACCCTCCGTGATAGCGATAGCCTATATATGTGCGTTTAGGTTGATAATCTAAGTACTTAGGATCTTCTTCTAAGAGCCATTCGGGCGAAAAAATACTCGCTTGAGCATGAGGTATAAGTGAAAGAGATACATAAAATTGGTCTATACACGACCATATCCCTTGGTATTTATGCGTACCCTGCCCCACTCTTTTCGCATCGGTCATTAGATTTTCAAGATGTGAGAGATCATTTTGAGGATCGCTATTCATATCGCCCATGACCACGATTTTTGCTTTCGGATCGACTTGTAAGATACTATCTACTTGCTGGTGAATCACTTGTTTGGCTGCTTTGCGTTTCCATTCGGAAGCAACATTACCGCCTAATTTAGAGGGTAAGTGACAGACCATCACATGCAAGGTATCTTGCTCGTGGATGAGCGCACTTACATATAATATATCTCGCGTTTTATCTTCTTCTAAATCTACACGCAAAGCTTTGCTGTTCAACACTTTAACTTTTGTACTATCATACAGCAACGCTACGTCCACACCACGTTCATCGGCACTATCGTAATGCACAAACTTATAATGAAAACGCTTTAACCGATAGCATAAATCCCGCAGACATGACGCATTCTCCACCTCGCATAGTCCCACAAATGCTGCACTCTCCCACCCCGCTATATTCACCACAACTTGGGCTATACGATCTAGTTTAGTTTGGTACTTATGATACGTCCAATGATGATCTCCATCAGGCAAGAAGGAAAAGTCATTTTTCAACGTATCATGCTGACAATCAAATAGATTTTCTAGATTATAGGAAATAATCGTCAGCGAATCTTGCGCAAAAAGAAACCCACACTCAATATGGAATAACATTATCAATATTAAGCGTGAGTATTTCATTATTGAGATTCTTTGGTGGAAATTACTCCAACATCATAATTGCTTTCTTCAATGCACCGATAAACGCATCTATATCCTCTTTAGTGTTGTACATTGCCACAGATGCACGAACGGTGCCAGGAACTTGTAGGTAATCTATCAACGGTTCTGCGCAATGATGACCAGTACGCACCGCAACCCCTTGACGATCAAGCAATACGCCCACATCAAACGGATGAATCAACACCCCATCTTCTCGGTATATATTAAACGATACTGCTCCTGCTTTATTTTGTTCTTGGGCATACATACGCACGTTAGGCAATAATGCCAATTGTGCTTCCATATACTTTGCTAATTCGTGTTCGTGGTGAGCAATCACCTCCAAACCTATCTCTTGCACATAATCTATTGCCTTGCCAAAGGCATAACTTCCCACATAATTGGGCGTTCCAGCTTCAAACTTGTAAGGCAATACATTGTATGTCGTTTTCTCGAAACTCACGTGCTCAATCATCTCTCCCCCACCCTCAGCTGGCGGCAGTTTATCGAGCCACTCTTTTTTTCCATATAGCACTCCTAAACCTGTTGGACCATACATTTTGTGTGCACTAAACACCAAGAAATCACAATCCAATGCCTGCACATCAAGTGCCAAATGAGGGACAGATTGGGCACCATCCACACAAACGGCTATGCCTTTTTCGTGCGCCAAACGAATAATCTCTTCTATGGGATTTACTATTCCCAACACATTGCTCACGTGCGCAACCGATACCAAGCGTGTCTTTTCGCTCAGAAGGTCCTTAAACGAGTCTATATCAAGCGATAGGTCCTCACACAAAGGAATAACCTTCAATACGGCTTTTTTGCGCTCACAGAGCATTTGCCATGGTACAATGTTCGAGTGATGTTCGAGTTGAGTCACGATAATCTCATCGCCCTCACCTACCATTGCTTCACCGAAACTGCGTGCAAGTATATTGATACTATCTGTCGTGCCTTTGGTGAAGATAATCTCTTCTTCTGATTGCGCATGAATCAACTGCGCCACTTTTTTGCGGGCTTCTTCATGCTTTTGTGTAGCCACTTGACTCAAATGGTGTACACCGCGATGCACATTCGCATTCCATTTGCTATAAGCTTCTGCAATAGCATCGATCACCACTTGTGGTTTTTGCGTGGTAGCTGCGTTATCCAAATACACTAAGTCTCGTTTGTGCACTTGCTCTTTTAATATAGGGAAATCTTCTCGTTTCATGGCTTATAAAAACTCTTTTCTAATATCTTTTGTGCATCACCCTCGTTGATTAAATCGTGAATGGTAATATCTTGATTATGATGCATATAACTCTTCACTATTTGCCATCCGACCCATAATCCTAAGCGCCCAGGCGAATCTTGTGTCACTTCTGCAGTAAAAGGACCTTCGTTCATATACGAACTCAACACATTGGATTCGGTTCTAAACAGATCTCGCTTTTCCATGATTCTGTTCCAAATAGCTCGTTCGTAATGTTCGCACCATGCCCATTGTTCAGGCGTGTAACCTATCACCTGCCACTCTGGTGCATCGGGCATCAGTTGACTGAGCAAGAACAACTGCTTTCCACGGAATATCATTTGTTCTAATAGCCTGTTATACTTGCTGTTATAGGTAATATTGTATGACACATACATGCTCATTATATCGCGTACGATATATTCTTTTTGCATAGTAGATTTTTGGTATTCATACACCACATTATTGTAGTATGGATAATCGCTTCCCAGATACATATCTGCTCCCACACCCAACATATCATCGTAGTAGATTACCGTAGAGTTAAAGCCCGATACAAACCAATATAGCGTTGGGATTGTCCAATCGGGGTATAGATAATGCAAACGCGAAAAAGCAGTGTTCAGCGCCGCTTGGATAGAGTCTAAGTCTGCAAACTCTTCCAATGTCAATGCGTTAGTCTGAGCGAAACCCATAGTGGTGTCCATGAGGAATCCTGCCAATTGTTCGCAGAAATAGGCTGTATCTACCATAGGCAGGTGCAATATACCCTCCACGTATAATGGCATAAACGCCTCGTAATCACTATATAACCGCTCTACGTCCTGCCTAGTACTATCTATTCTTACTGCCAATAGCGCGCTGTCAAAACGCACAATATGTACTGATACGGGTTCGATATTCTTGGGGATATAGCGATGTTTATCCCCACAACCATAGAGTAGAAGCGAGAGCAGTACGACAATGGCTAGTGTATATTTGTTTTTAAATCCTTCCATCTTTAATTTCTATCACTCGATCACTTATTTCTGCTAGTTCTTTATCGTGTGTTACAATGATGATTGTTTGTCCATATTGTTCACGCATTTGCATGAGCAATTTGTGTAATTCTTTTTTGTTGCTTTCGTCCAGGCTGCCACTTGGTTCGTCGGCCAGTATCACATCGGGCGACATCATCATTGCTCTTGCGGCGGCAACACGTTGTTTTTCTCCGCCTGATAGCTGGTTAGGTTTATGTGTAAGTCGCTCAGCCATACCGAGTTCTTGAAGCAATTGTGTCGCACGCTTCTCGGCCTCTTTCTCGCTCATGCGGGCTATCATAGCAGGCATCATCACATTTTCCAAGGTGGTAAACTCGGGCAATAATTGGTGAAATTGAAAGATAAAGCCTATATGTCGATTACGAAAGTCTGCCAACTCTTTTTCTTTGAGTGCAAACACGTCTACACCATCTATTAGCACGCTACCCGAGTCGGGGTTATCAAGCGTGCCAATAATCTGCAATAGGGTAGTTTTTCCAGCTCCACTCTTTCCGATAATACTCACTATCTCCCCTTTCTCCACTGTCAGATCCACTCCTTTTAACACTTCCAATGTGCCAAAAGACTTGCGTATGTTTTTTACCTCTATCATGTTGTTTTGATCCTTTACCTATTTTTTCTTGTATGCCGAATTGATTAAATTAACCGCCTCTTCTATCAGATCATCTTTATTCTCTGAGTGTTGATTAACAAGTAGGTGAGGGTGTACTCCCCCTTCTATACTTCGTTTATTTCGATCGTACATTTTGACACTTGAAAAGCGTACCAACCAACCATTAGGTAGTTCATAGCTCATCGGCATACCTCCTCCACCGCCACTCACTCCGCCTACAATCAAGCAGTTGTGGGCATATCGCATTATGCTTACAAAGAAGTTCGCTGCTGAATAACAGTGCCTATTAGATAGCACAATCACAGGTCGTTTCCAATAGCCTTTGCTATCGTTCATAACCATTTCTTTCATCTCAGAGAAATCATCGTGTCCTATGCCTGATTTATGCTGCCAATAGCCAACAACCGTATCGTTATTTACAAAGAATGGAGCTGCTAGTTTATAGGCATTTTCCATGTTTCCGCCACCATTATTGCGTACGTCTAACACGATTCCTCGGCATTGTGCAAAGTAGTTCAGTACCGCCAACCAGTTCGTCAGCGAAAAACCATCTGAGAACGAACCGTAATATACATATCCTATGCTATCGCCATCTATCTTGCAATAGTTCAATCCTCCTGCCATACGATAGTCTTTTAGATAGTATTTCGTTAGTATCTCCGAATCGAAATTTGTAGGATAACCTTCATACCACGATCTACATATTGACACATCAAAGGGCGAATAGAGATTCACATGCCCGTCCTCTAATGTGTTTAGCATCTCTTCCATGAGATCAAACATTCGATAGTTATCTAGGTATTTTTGAATCTTCATCGTGTCAAACTGTGGCCGATAGATGGTGTATACAGAGTCCCAATCCACCGTTTTATCGTCGAACAAGCAGTATTTCTCATCAATGATTTTCCATAGCGCCTCAAAGTTCTCCGATGGAGTGTTAGGGTGATTATCAAATGGATGCGTACAACCCATGCAGCCTATTATAAGCAGCAATCCTATCGCAATATATTGTTTGTTCCATTTCATACCATTAAAACACCACTTTTGGTTTTGTTTTATACTGCCATATACAGCCTACAACGGCGCTCACCATTTCACGCGAAAACATCATGGACTTTGATCCATATTCCAAGTACTCATGCGCTATGCCCACACGCCATGTGCTGCGTTTCAGTTGCATATCAAATGTCAATTCGTGTTGCAAATGTCTATGGTTCCACATTCCTGCACAACGAAAATCGCCCATCACACCTTCTCCCATTTCGTAGTACGAATGCCAATAATCGGGTAGGTAGTCCATGCCGATTATGTTTGCTCGGAGTAAGTATCGTAATCTATAACTTGTTTTCTTTGCTCGAAAGGTCCATTCCACACCGCCCATAGCACACAGATTGATGGCCAAATCCATCGAGTAGGGTTTATTCACACTGCTCGCGTGCATCTTTCCCATCAAGTCTACGTCTAAGTATGGTCCTAATTTGAGAGATAGTCCATAGTCGGTAAAATACCATTTGTAGCATACTCCCCAACCGCCATGCAGTCCTAATGAATATATTAGATTCGTGTACATTTGGTTGTACATTTGACTTAATCCTATATCCATTTTTCCAATGTTTTCCCATCGCTTGGTGCTATCACATCGAAACGCCTGCCACCATTCGTTGCTCATTCCGAGTTGCTGACCCGAGTAGAGTAGGGGGCTTAAATATTGATCTTGCATCCATATTCCCCCATACCGCACGCTGAGCACATTCTCGTGCTCCACGTTTTCTGCTGAGAGACAAGTGGCTACAAGCAGCATTATTATTACCCACCATTTGCGCATAATTACTGCATCAGTCGTAATGTACGATCACCGTTTTCTTCTACTTGAATTTGGATATTCACCGTATCTTCAGGCAATAAGGGTTCTATCATTTCTGCCCATTCTATGAAACAATAATTGCCGGAATATAGGTATTCTTCGGCACCAAAGTCTATGGCTTCACGAATATCTTTTATTCTGTAACAATCAAAGTGATACACCTCTTCTCTTCCATTTCCTGTGGCATTGTTTACTTCATAGACATTCACAATGGCAAAGGTGGGACTATTCACTATATCTTCTGTCCCCATGGCTTCGCACAGTTGTTTGATGAAGGTTGTTTTTCCTGCTCCCATTTTACCATCAAAGGCGAATACACGTGCGCTTCCGCACTGTTTTAAAATATCGGTGGCCGCCACCTCTTCGCCTTGTGCGTTGAGTAGGTAAATACCCTTTTCGGTATCCTTTTTTATTGTATATTTGTACATATATCCTCTAATTTGGTGCAAAAGTACAATTATTTTTTGAATTATGCAAATCTTTATCCATATTCTCTTGCTCATTTCAAAAAAAAGCATTACCTTTGCACTATGCTTAGTTAAAAACCCTATGATACAAAGATATATACATATTTTGGTTGTCTGTGCTACTATGTGGTGTATGTGCTCTTGTAGGTCAGAGAGTAGTTTGACTGACTATAATATAGCGGTCTACACTCCTACTTATGCCACAGGCTTTCGTATTGTAGGGGCGGAAGGTAAGCAGAGCACGATTCTTCAAGTGAGCAACCCCTGGCAAAGTGCCAACGATGTAGAGTTGATGCTTTTTATTGCTCGTGGGGGAGAAAAGGCGCCTAAGGGTTTCCGTGGGCAGGTGTTAGATGGTGATGCCGAGCGAGTGGTTTGTATGTCGTCTAGTCATATTGCTATGCTCGATGCTATGGGAGCGGTAGAGCGTGTAGTGGGAGTATCGGGTAAGGATTTTATCACAAATCCATATATTGTTGCCCAGCAGGATATGATTGCTGATGTGGGGTATGATGGGAATATGAATTACGAATTATTAGTGGCGCAGCAACCTGATATTGTGTTGCTTTATGGTATAGCAGGTGCGTGTACTATGGAATCCAAACTTATGGAATTAGGTATTCCATATATGTATATTGGCGAATATGTGGAGCAAGACCCGCTTGGTAAAACGGAGTGGCTTATTGCGCTTGCTGAGATTGTTGGTTGCCGCGAGCAGGGTATGGCATATTTCTCGCAGGTACCTCAACGCTATGAGCAACTAAGGTTGATGGCGGCATCAGCAACGTCTCCTACTCCCAAAGTGATGATTAATACCCCGTATGCCGACTCATGGTTTATGGCTTCTACGAGCAGTTATGTAGCCCGACTGATTGCAGATGCAGGAGGGGATTATATTTATAAGGAGAATACGTCCAATCACTCTATGCCGATAGATATAGAGCAGGCGGCTTTGCTGACGACTCAGGCCGATGTGTGGATGAATGTGGAGAATGTCGGTTCGTTGCAAGCGTTACGCGAGCAGTATCCTAAGTTTGCGAATATGCCTTGTGTTGTGCAGGGTGAGGTGTATAATTGCGACAAGCGCAGGGTGAAAGGTAAGGGCAATGATTATTGGGAATCGGGGGTAGTGTGTCCTGATGTGGTGTTGCGCGATTTGATAAAGATTTTTCATCCAGAATTAGAATCGGATAAGGAGTTGATTTATTATAGGAGGATAGAGTAGTATGAAGCATCGTTCCACTATATTGTTTGTTGTCTTGTCCATTTTGTTGGTATTGCTTTTCATTTTGGATTTGGTAATGGGATCTGTACAGATTCCATTCAAAGCTGTTTTAGGTGCGCTTCTGGGTGGAGAGGTAGATGCTGCTACGCGTATTATTGTGTTGGATATTCGTTTGACGAAGGCTATTGTGGCGGTGCTTGCGGGTGTGGCTTTGTCTGTTAGTGGTTTGCAGATGCAAACTTTGTTTCGCAATCCTTTGGCAGGTCCGTATGTATTGGGTATCAGTTCGGGAGCCAGTTTGGGTGTGGCTATATTCATTTTGGGTATGCCGTTATGGGGTATGGCGACTAATAGTGTGGTAGCTTCTGTTGGCACGGCAGGTGCCGCGTGGTTGGGTGCGGCGTTGATTCTCGCTTTTGTGGCTTCTGTCAGCACGCGCATTAAAGATATTATGGTGATACTCATTTTGGGTATGATGATTTCTTCGGGTGTGAGTGCGGTAGTGCAGATTCTGCAATATCTGAGCCATGAGGAGGCACTCAAATCGTTTGTTATTTGGACGATGGGTTCGCTTGGCGATGTAACTCATAACCAGTTGAGTCTTATGTTACCAGCAGTGTTGGTGGGTATGGTGGTGTCTGTGGGAGTGATTAAGCCGCTCAATCTGTTGCTTCTTGGCGAGCAGTATGCTCGTACGATGGGTCTGAATGTTCGCCGTGCGCGCTACTTTATTTTTCTCTCTACCACGTTGTTGGCAGGTACTGTAACGGCTTTCTGTGGTCCAATAGGTTTTGTAGGATTGGCTATTCCGCATGTTGCGCGTATGGTGTTCTGTAATGCTGATCATCGCATTTTATTGCCTGCTTCTGCTTTGTGTGGAGCAGTTATACTGCTCTTGTGTGATATTATCTCTAAATGGCTCACTTTGCCTATTAATACGATCACAGCGCTGCTTGGTATCCCTATCGTTATTTGGGTAGTGATTCGCAATAAATCCATCACCTAATTGCTCAATATGATTCAACTTCAAAACATAGCATTAGGATACGATGTCCATCGTCTATTGTTGGACAATGTATCTACCACGTTCACTTGTGGCACTACAACTGCGCTTATTGGTCGCAATGGTAGTGGCAAATCCACGTTGCTGCGTGCTATTATTGGTTCGGAGTCGCTTGTACGCGGTAGTATTTTGATTAATGGGGTAGATATTCAGCATATCAGTCCTCTGCAACTTGCCCAGCAGGTGGCTTTTGTGACGACGGAACGTATTCGTATTTCCAATCTCTCTTGTAGAGATGTGGTGGCGTTGGGTAGGGCGCCTTATACGAATTGGATTGGCAGAATGCAAGCCGAGGACGAAGCGATTGTCATGCACTCGCTGGATAAGGTGGGTATGGGAGCATACGCTTTCCGTACGATGGATAAGATGTCTGATGGTGAATGTCAGCGTGTGATGATTGCTCGTGCGTTGGCACAACAAACACCTATCATTCTGCTTGATGAACCAACATCGTTTTTGGATATGCCTAATAGGTATGATTTATGCCATTTATTGGCAGATTTAGCGCATCAGGAGAATAAGTGTATCATTTTCTCCACGCACGAATTGGATATTGCTCAATCGCTTTGTGATACGATTGCGCTCATTGATTCGCCTTCTTTACATCATCTCCCTGCGCAAGAGATGATCGGTAGTGGACATATTGAGAAACTTTTTAGACTTCCTCGTTAATTTTGAGAGGGAAGGATGGAGCGGCGTATAAATGATACTCTTCGTTGAAGATGGTGATGTTTTTTTGGTGTTTGAATCCTAATTTCTGATATAATTTTTTCGCTTTGTTCATAGGTTCTACCGCAAGGGTGACTATTTCTATTCCTTGTTCTCTTGCTAGTTGTTTGGCTTTTTCTATGAGAGCAGTTCCTATGCCTTGACGTTGATAGGGTAGGGATACGGATAGGCTATCTATATAGAACTCTCCACTTTGTGCTTCATCTTCCATGTTATCCCAACCATTGCCAAAAGCTATATCGAAGAGTGTTTTCAGTTGTGGATACATTCTGTCTCGTTGTACGCGGTAATGGGCTCCATTCACAGTAATCATCATGCCTGCTGTTTGTCCATTTATTTCGGCGATGAATGTGTTGGTATAACTATAATGTGTATCTTTTTGTGCGCACACTTTTTTTAGGGTGTTGATCCATTGGTTATATAACTCTTGTTCTTCCAAAAGAAAGGCATTATATATTCCCTCTGCAATAAACGCAGCATCTTCTTCTGTTGCTTTTCTAATCGTAATCATAAGTTAGCTAGCGCCACCAAGCATGATAAATAACACATTCTTTAACATATTCACAAAAATATGCTGCAAAGGTACAACAAAATTTTGATATGTCAAATATAGAACAAACTAAAAAAGAGCATTTCGATCGAAATGCTCTTTTTTACTAGTATATAAGCAAATGGCTTATCTTACCTTGGTCAGGTCGCGGAGGTGAGCGTTGAATGCGTCCTTCTTCAAGAGTTCCTCGAGGGTGAGGTGCATGCGGTAGTTCCAGAAGTGCTCTGGGTTAGAAGGCAAGTTGATACGCTCAGCGTGTTGGTCAGCCAAACGGATATCACCATCGATAGCGAACCAGTCTTGCAATGGCAAGATCACCCACATAGCTGGACTATACATGTGCTGATTAACGATAAACTCAGCGATCTCTGGCGTCATCTCTTGTGGCGCTTCACCCCACCAACCCATTTGCTCATTATAGAACTTCTGAGTTACAGCGCGGTCCTCTTCCCACCAAGCACGAACAGGGTTCATATCGTGGGTACCGATGGTACAAACGCTCATATATGGAGCATCAGCAGGATGTGCAAACGCTACGGTTGGGTCCTTAGGCATGCGTTGGATCTCCAACGATAGGATCTGCAATTGGCTCATCACATCAGGCACACAAGATGGCACCATACCCAAGTCCTCACCGCAGCAAAGCATATCGGTTGCAGCAATCAAGGTAGGGAGTTTCTTGAGCGCAGACTCGCGCCAGAATGATGTATGACGGTGGTAGAAATAATCATTATGAATATCAGCCAACAATTGACGTTGGTCCGCATAGAGCTCTTGGTAGTTGTGCGACTGATAGAGCGCAATGCGTGGATGGAGCATTGATGGGTTCTTTTGGTCGCGAACGAAGAGTACCTCGCAATGCAAGTACAAGAGACCGTTCATCACATTGTCGATATTGCAATGGTTCTCGTGAGCAGCACGGTTCTCAGGGTTGAGGAAGAAGGCTTGTACCTTGCGTTGGGTATCCAAATACTCTGGGAAGAAATAGATATATCCGTCGTGTGTGCAAAGGAAATTGTTCTTCACATACTCGGTATCATAGCCAAAGGTATCACCGAGGAAGTTAGAGCGGATATATGGCTTGGTGAGGCGATCCTCATCGAGCTTCACACCCATATTCCAAAGGTCTTGCATAGCGTATGGCATTGCAGGAGAGAAGTGACCGCAGAGTCCCCAAACATCTGTCTTGCGCATTTGCCAAATACGGAAGAAACCAAGGATATGGTCCACACGATATGCATCGAAGTAGTCCGCCATCTTGGTGAAGCGGAACTTCCACCATTGGTAGTCGTCCTCAGCCATCACATCCCAGTTGTAGGTAGGGAAGCCCCAGTTCTGACCGCGTGCATCGAAGTCATCGGGTGGCGCACCTGCAGAAGCAGAGAGGTTGAAGAGGTGAGGATCGGTGGAAGCGTCCACAGAGTCAGGAGAGATACCAATAGGTATATCGCCCTTGAACGCGATACCTACAGAGTGTGCATAGTCCACAGCCTCGCGGAGTTGTTTGTCCGCATGGAACTGGAGGTAGCAGTAGTAGTCCTTAGGTTGTTTGTCGCGTTTAGACATGAACGCAGCGTATGGCAACAACCAGCCCTCGTTAGCAGCAAGGAAAGCTTTGTACTCGTCAGAAGCAAAGAGCTCCGCTTTGTTAGCCTTGTAGAGCGCCTTGAAGTATTTGGTCTTCTCGTCATATACACATTGGTAATCCGCGATAGTCTTAGCATTGAACTCTGCTTGTGTTGCGCGGTACTTCTTGAGTTGCGCAGGAGTGAGCTCGCCCATCTTCTCAATATTGAGGTAGATTGGGTGAAGAGCGAAGACACTCACAGCGTTGTATGGGTAAGAGTCAAGATTGTTGTGACGTAGAGTAGTGTCGTTGATAGGGAGGGTTTGGATCATCTTTTGACCTGTGAGCACAGCCCAATCAGCGAGGAGTTTGAGGTCTTGGTACTCACCAATACCGAAGCCGTTCTCTGAACGAAGAGAGAACACTGGCACCGCTACGCCGGCACCCTTCCAGTTAGCTTGTGTATAACGGAAAGGAGAATCGGTGAGCACATAGTGTTTCGCACGTTGAATATCCCAAATCTTGCGGTTCTCACCCCACTCCATATCCACGATCTCGCCTGATTTCAAATCGTAGATGACGTACTTGTACTCTACTACTGAACCGAGCTTAGCGTGGAAAGTAACAGTCCACTCTGGATTGTAGTTGTGGCTATTGGCAATAGGCGATTGGCTATTGGTCATAGGGAGTTTTTTGGCGCGATCCCATTCGCCGAGAGCAGCGATATTACCCATGATAGCTACACCTTGGTTACGCTCAAGACGAGGTACACTCACCTTAACGGTCACGTTGCCTGTCGCTTTCTTAGTTGCTACAGGAGCACGGTGAGCGAAGAGCACTTGGCTGAATACCTTAGATGCGAAGAGTGATTGGTCTTTGTCTTGCCAAAGGTCGCGGAGAACGATATTGCCTGGTTGGCACTCTAATACGTGTGCTTTAGCCTCTTTGCGGAGGATATTGCCTTGCTCATCAAGAACAGCATAGCAGTAAGAAACATACTTATGAATGTCACTCAGTGTGACTTGCGCAGACCAATCAGCAGAGCCATGGCAGCCCATAGGAAGGACGATTGGCGATGCAAGAGCTACGTCGGCATCGGTAGCATAGAGGACAGCCAATTGGTTGCCCCATTGCGCTTGGTAGTTGATTGAAAAATGAAGTGTCATATTTGTATTGTTTAGTATTGTTTAGCGTTGTGTAGGGTGGTGTTACTTGGTTTTGCCGTTGCGATAGAGGATGGAACCAATCAGCATAGGCAGGACGGTGTTGATGAGCCAAATAAGTGCCACTGCGAGAGCTATGCCAGCAGTATTTGGACTAAACACACCAAAGATGATGAGTGACCAACTACCACGAATAGCTATATGAAGCACAGGCATCGAAGGGAATATCGCCACCACCATGTAGTAGAACGGAATAGCAATCATATATTGCACAAAAGTCATATCCACGCCGCAGAAGTGAAGGGTAAGAGCAAGTTGGATTGCCCAAATAGTATAGCGAAGCATAGACCATGCAATAGTCTTCATAAAGAACGGATAGGAGATATGAGAGAGTGCCAAAGAGAGTTGTCGCATTTGCGTGTTCTGCCACTCACGACGTGAGAGGTAACGCACGATGTGAGGAAGGAAACTGAGCAACAACACTAATACGATAAACGCCACAGCAAAATACTGCATAGGTATATCAGGGTTGTAGCTTATAAACAGCCATGTGGCAGGTATGCCGAAGATCAGTTCCACCACAAGCAATGCCACAGTGCCCACAAGACCCAATCCAACCGCAGCAGAGAAATTGCTCTTATCCTTCAACAACATCGCCCGAGCAGGATAGTCGCCTGCATGATAAGGCGTGATGAAAGCTCCTACATAGCCATAATAGACTTGGCGCTGTGCACCCCAGATAGTCATAGGTTCGGTCTTGCGCAACAGCAATCGCCATTTGCCTGCCTCCGCTACCACATTTATCGGCATAAGCAGAAGAATAGTTACAAGGGTGAGCCAAAGACCAATACTGTTGATTTGAAAAGCCGAAAAGAATGATGCATAATCATCAAAAATAATGAGTCTATACGCCAAATAACCATACGCCACTAAGATGAGCAGCGTATTGAAAATACGAAGATATGGTCTGTTTGGTTTCATTTTGGGCTGCAAAGATACTAAAAATTTGTGTAAACACAAAATTTTTTTGCAATAGTTGGTATATTTCAGTTATTTTTAGTACTTTTGTGGCGGAAATGCGAATGTTTCAATCCACAATACTGCTTATTGGGTTATGCACAAGTACACTTGTGTATAGTCAGGATGTTGCCATAGAAGATGTGATAGATGATATTTATTACCAATTTTCGGAAGAAGACGAAATACCGCAAGAAGACCTGCAAGAGCAACTGATGAATATAGCCGCTAATCCCATTGATTTGAATAATACAAATGCCGACGAATTGGGTGAACTATTGTTTTTGAGTGATGAGCAGATTGATGCTATATTGCTGTATCAATATAACCAACCATTTCAAAGTGTTTATGAATTACAACTTATTGATTGTCTGAAAGATTATGAGATTCGTAATCTGATGCCGTTTGTGAAAGTAAGAGGCGAAGAGGCTATTAGGCGAGAGGCGAAAGGCAAGGAAATGTATTTTCGAGAGGTGTTTCACTATGCCAAACACGAGATGACGCTGCGGACCGATGCACGGAATATAGAGGACTACGAGGGCGACCCTATGTACGGCAAGTTGAGGTACAGATTCAACTATCAAAATCGTGTGCAAGTGGGTGTGACAGCCATGATGGCAACTGGCGATGGGCAATTAGCAATGGGTGAGAGATGGGGTTATGGTGGATATATTCAGCTCAAAGATATTGGTCCGATGAAAACAGTCGTGGCAGGTAACTATCAAGCTAATTTTGGATACGGTTTGGTGGTGGGTAGTCCGTTCAAACGAGGCAAAAATGCTTATATCCAATCCACAGCAACAACCGATGAAGGTTTGAAAAAATATACTTCAATAGGAGATGGTTATAACTATTTTCACGGCGTGGGCGCTACCGCTCGGATAAAATGGGCAGATGTATCCACTTTCTATTCCCTGCGAGAGGATAACAAAAATGAAGCATGGCAACACGTGGTCGGAGTAAATGCTACTGGCAGGTGGAAGAAACTGAAAGTGGGCGTAACGGGAGTGGAGACTATTAGGCGAGAAGGCGATGAGGCGATGAGGCAAGAGGTGAGAGGACAGGGCGTGATGGGAGCTAATGCACGGTATAATTGGGGTAAGGTGGATGTATGGGGCGAAGTGGCCGCTTCACAGGGAGAGCAATGGGGATTAGGAACGATAATGGGCGTAAGAATAAACCCTATAAGTGATCTGAACTTATTAGCCATTTATCGCTATTATTCGCCCGAATATGAGAATATATACGCCAATACATTGTGCTCCAAAACAAAGATTAATGATGAGCATGGTGGGTATATTGGATTAACATATAATAGATTGAAAAATTGGCAGTTATCGGCGTATGCAGATATATGGAAAACGGGATTTGAGACGATGGCGCAAGCAGATTTTGAAGCGCAAAAAAACTACCGTATGCACACGCGCTTTCGGGTAAAACGCAAGGATGAGAAAGACACTTATTCGCTACGGTGGAATATGGTATATCACTTCGGACAATGGAAACTAAAAACGCAAGCAGATGGTAATATAGTATATACAAAAGAACAGTGGAACTATGGTTGGTCGCTGTTGCAAGATGTGGAGTATCGTTTCAAAGAAGTGCCTATCGTAATGCAACTGCGAGCACAAGTTTTTGATGCGAGAGAATGGGATAACCGAATATACGTTTATGAGAACGATGTGCTATACGCATACGCTATACCATTTGTATATGGATTTGGCGGAAGATTCTGGTTCAATGCGCGCTACAAAATCAATGACACCTTCTCTGTCTATTTGCGTGTGAGTGAAACAGTATATCAACCCAGATGGGCAATAAAGCATAGTAAAGAAAGTACACGTACGGACGTGCACGCGCTACTCAGAGTGAAGTTGTAGAGTGGAAGGATATAGCAGTTATTTCTTGAAGGAGAAATACTTTTGCCCAAAGAAACTGATAACGACCGTGACGAGCGTAATAATCATCTTGGACGGGGTAGGGTAGATACCACATATTTCAACCAGCAATTTTAGTCCAAAATAATTGACCAAGAGATTCAGTATCACAATCAACACATATCGAAAAAGCTGCTTGCGACCGCGGAGCGAAGAGTGGGTGAAAGTGACATACTTATTAAGCCAAAAACCCGTTAGCAAAGTGATGGGGAACACGATCAGCAAGGTCATCACGTGCGGCGTGAGGCAGATAGATGAGGCGATGAGGCTATCAGGCGATGAGGCGAAAGGAAGGGAGATATAAACGAGCTCATGCCCTATGACAAAATTATACAAAACGAAATACAACACCCAGTCAAATACCATATTGCCACCTCCGCAGGCAGCGTAGCGAAATAGCTGCTGAGGAATGTAACGACTAAATGGTCGATAGAAAAAATCGACTATTTTGGTAATTATTTGGGCGAATGTTTGCATTTATGAAAAAAAAGCAGTAACTTTGCACGCTTATTTGTTTTCGGCTGCAAAAGTAGTAAAAAAATATGACTTGACAAAATATTTTGCTGCCAAAGCATATATTAACCATTAATTATCAACTATTAACTGTCATTATGGACGACTATCATCAGCAAAATGCAACAAGTAAGAGCCAAGAAATTTTTGGGTCAGCATTTCTTGAAGGACCTGAGTGTCGCCCAACGAATTGCTGAGACTATTACCGAAGGTCGTGTCTTAGAGATAGGGCCTGGTATGGGTGTGCTCACGCAGTATCTCCTGAAAAATCCTAATTTGCAGACGACCGCTATCGAAATTGATAGGGAGAGTGTGGCGTATCTGAAAGAGTGGTATCCCGAGCTGCACCTGATAGAAGGCGACTTCTTGAAGTTGGATTTGAACATCATCTATCCTGATGGTGAGTTCTGCGTAATAGGCAATTATCCGTATAATATCAGTAGTCAGATTTTCTTCAAAGTGCTTGATAATAAGGATCGTATTCCTATTTGTTCGGGTATGATTCAGAAGGAAGTAGCCGAGCGTATTGCCAGCAAACCAGGTAAGAAAGCCTACGGCATTCTCAGCGTATTGCTGCAAGCATATTACGATATAGAATATTTATTCACAGTGGACGAGCATGTATTCAATCCTCCGCCGAAAGTCAAATCGGCGGTTATTCGCATGACTCGCAATAACCGCCAAGGATTAGGCTGCGATGAGGCGTTATTCAAGAACGTAGTCAAGACTGCATTCAACCAACGCCGAAAGCAGATGCGCAATTCGTTGATGGGACTCGTAGGAAAAGACAATCCTATACTGAACGATCCTATATTCACGAAGCGCCCTGAACAACTGAGTATAGAGGAGTTTATTTCCCTCACCCAACTAATTCAAAATTCTAACTAACCATTAAAAACCTCTGACGGCATAGAGGGCTTCCTACTCGAAGCGGCACAGCCGCTAAAAATACCGAGAGCCTCGTGGGCTCGAGGTAAGAGTGGAGGCATCGAGCGCCCAATGACGCAAAGCGTCAGTCAATGCGCGAGATTGCCGAACACGAATGGCAGAGTTAAAAATATTCTATAAGGACAAAGATAAAGATAAAATCAAGGTAGGACGTAGTGTAAATATCCTCAATAGCCTTGATAAGTCGGATATTATTTGGATTGACCTATTGGACGTAAGTGATAGGACAGAGGGCGTGCTGGAGGACTTCCTGAAAATTGACATTCAGGATGACGAAGAGATGGAAGAGATTGAGATGTCTTCTCGTTATATCCAGACGGATGACTCTATTGTCGCCAACTCCAACTTCCTGCGTGATAACTTTGAGATGGAGCCTGTGAACTTTATTCTCAAAAACAGTATCTTGGTGACCACGCGCGATGTGGAACTGGCGAGTTTCAACGAGACTGTCAAGAAGATGCTGATGAATACGCGCAATTTCCCAACAGGATATCATGTATTGGTAACGCTCATGGAAACACGAGTAGAACGAGATGCAGATATGATTGAGGATACTACCGATTTGATTACCAAGCTTTCTGGTGAGATCAATGCTACCGACCAAGTGGACGAAGAGGTACTGATCCAAATCAAGGATCTTCAGGAAAAAGTCACGATTATCCGTCAGAATATTATGGATAAACAGCGCGTGATTAGCAACTTCTTAAAGTGCGATTTCTTCCCTACTGAGTTGCAACCACGATTGACGATGATCATCAAGGATATTAACTCTCTGTTTGAATATACGCGTTTTGGTTTTGACCGTTTGGACTACTTGCAAGATACCTTCCTCGGTCTTGTAAACATTGAGCAGAACAAGATTATCAAAATCTTCACTGTGGTGAATGTGGTATTCTTGCCTCCAACTCTTATTGCGAGTATGTATGGTATGAACTTCGATTTTATGCCTGAGTTGCATTGGAAATTAGGTTATCCATTTGCTTTTGGATTAATGGTCGTTTTTACCGTGGCTATCTTGCTCATTTTCAAACTGAAAAAGTGGTTATAAACAAGTTATCAACAATTCGTGTAAAAATTGGTGGATAGCTGTGGAAAAGTAAAAGTTTTCATTTGTTATCAAACGATAATCAAAACTTTTGAACATAGCAAAGTATTGTAAATAAGACAAATATAAACGTTTTCCACGTTATCCCAATGCAATAATAATAAAGGAATTTATCTTTAATTCTATTTATATTTTTTAAGGGAGTAGTTTTCGCTCTTACTTTCGAAGGGTTATAAATGATTCGCTTATAATACTTCCGTAATTGGTAGCAGATGTTTTTATATTGCAACCGATTGCGGAAGTATATTTTTACGATTATAGGTGATAAATTTGGTTATGTGAAAAAAAAGTAGTACCTTTGCGCCGCTTTTTGCGCGCCTGCGTGTGCATAGATGCACAAGCATGTTAATAACAATTTAAGTAGAAATTAAGTACAAAAAAGAAATAATTAAAATTATGGTTATCAAAGTAAGTAACACAAATCAACCAAATTGGACAGAGGTTAAGGTTAATGCTAACCTTCCAGAAAACCTTCACAAACTACAAGAAATTGCATACAACCTCTGGTGGGTATGGAATTCTGATGCTAAGAATCTTTTCCGCTACATTGACAACGATGCTTGGCACAAAGCACAGTCCAACCCAATCGTATTGCTGAACATTATCAGCTACGATCGTATGTTGGAGCTCAGCAAGGACAAGAAATTCATGAAGCAATTGGACGCTATCTATGCCGAGTTTCGCGCATATATGGATGAGCCAAAAGATGCTAACAAACCAAGCGTTGCATACTATTCTATGGAGTATGGTTTGACTCACGTACTCAAGATCTACTCTGGTGGTCTGGGCGTTCTCGCAGGTGACTACCTCAAAGAGGCTTCTGACTGCAACGTGGATATGACCGCTATAGGTTTCCTCTATCGTTATGGTTATTTCACCCAAACTCTCTCTCCAGAGGGTCAACAAATCGCTAAATACGAGGCACAAAACTTCTCTAACCTTCCTATCACCCAAGTGAAAGAGGCAGATGGCACCCCAATGGTTATTGAGGTTCCTTATCCAGAGCGCACTGTGAAGGCATACTTGTGGAAGGTGGCTGTAGGTCGTATCAACCTCTACCTCCTCGACACCGACAACGAGATGAACTCTGAGTGGGATCGCCAAATCACTCACCAACTCTATGGTGGCGACTGGGAGAACCGTATCAAACAAGAGATTATGCTTGGTATGGGTGGTACTATTGCACTCAGCAAACTTGGTATTAAGAAAGATGTTTACCACTGCAACGAGGGTCACGCAGCTTTCATGGGCTTGCAACGTATGCTTGACCTTGTAGAGAAAGAGGGCTTGAACTTCCAACAAGCATTGGAGGTAGTTCGCGCAAGCGGTCTCTACACTTGCCACACTCCAGTACCTGCTGGTCACGACTACTTCGAGGAGGGTCTGTTCTACAAGTATATGAACATGTTCCCAAGCCGTTTGGGCATTGAGTGGCATGACCTCATTGGTATGGGTCGTCAAAACCCTGCTGATAACACTGAGAAGTTCTCTATGTCTGTCTTCGCTCTCAACACTTGCCAAGAGGCTAACGGCGTGAGCTGGTTGCACGGTGAGGTGAGCAAGAAGATGTTCGCTCCTGTATGGCCAGGTTACTTCGAGGAGGAGTTGCACGTAGATTATGTAACCAACGGTGTGCACATGCCAACTTGGGCTGCCAGCGAGTGGAAAGCAATCTACAAAGAGACTTTCCCAAAAGAGTGGTTCAAAGACCAATCTAACCTCGCTATGTGGGCTCCATACAACGATATGCCAGAGGAGAAGATCTGGGCTACTCGTATGAGCTTGAAACAAAAGCTTATCAACTACCTCAAGGAGCAATTCCGCGACAACTGGATGAAGAGCCAAGGTGATCCTGCTCGTATCGTTCGCGCACTCAACGAGATGAACGCAGACAACCTCATCATCGGTTTTGGTCGTCGTTTCGCTACATACAAACGCGCTCACTTGCTCTTCACCGACTTGGAGCGTCTTGATAAACTCGTGAACAACCCAGACCGTCCAGTACAATTCCTCTTTACTGGTAAGGCTCACCCAGCTGATGGTGGTGGTCAAGGTTTGATTAAGCGTATTATTGAGATCAGCCGTATGCCACAGTTCTTGGGTAAGATTATCTTCTTGGAGAACTACGACATGCGTCTTGCTAAGCGATTGATCTCTGGTGTGGATATCTGGTTGAACACTCCTACTCGTCCATTGGAGGCATCTGGTACCTCTGGCGAGAAGGCACAAATGAACGGTGTATTGAATTTCTCTGTCCTCGATGGTTGGTGGAAAGAGGGTTATGTAGAGGGTGCTGGTTGGGCATTGACCGACAAGCGTACTTACGAGAACCAAGCTCACCAAGACCAATTGGATGCTGCTACTATCTACCAAATGCTTGAGAAAGAGATTATCCCATTGTACTATGCTAAGAACTCTAAGGGTTATTCTCCAGAGTGGATTCAAACTATTAAGAACTCTGTGACTAAGATCACTCCTCGCTTCACTACCAAGCGTATGATGGACGACTACTTCGAGAAGTTCTACAATAAACTCGCTAAGCGTCACGCCCTCCTTGGTGCAGACAACTATAAGGTAGCTAAGGATATTGTAGCTTGGAAGCAAAACATGGTAGCTCACTGGGATAGCATTGAGGTTGTAAACTCTACCCTCAACGCTAAGAGCGCAGAGCTCAACGTAGGTAACAAGTGCACTATCGCAGTAGAGTTGGATACCAAGGGCTTGAACGATAAGGGTATTGGTGTAGAGTTGGTAGCTGTTCGCACTTCTACTCACAACAACGATAAGTTGTTCGAGGTAAAACCATTGGAGTTGGTACAAGCTAAGGGTTCACGCCTCTTCTTCGAGACTGAGTATCAATTGTCTTACGCTGGTGGTATGAAGTTCGGATTGCGTATGTATCCTAAGAACGACTTGCTGCCACACCGTATGGACTTCTGCTACGTTCGTTGGATCTAATTCGTTAATTGGCTATAGGCTATTGGTTATAGGCTATAGGCGAGAATATGAAAAACTGCTTCTCAAAATGGGAAGCAGTTTTTGTATTATCCCGATTCTTTTCAACTAACTTGTCGAATAACCTTTCTTTTTCTTTGAAATAATAGGTTATTAGTAGGTGATTAGTAGGTTATTAATAGGTTATTAGTAGGTTATTCAGCATATTTCACCGTAGAATTACCAGTATTTCCTCATAGTTTTCTTAATTTTTCTTACTTCTTTGTTTTCCGTACGCGTGCGTGTATTATATTTTAGGTGAAGGATTTAAGGGTGATGGTGTAAGAGTTTTTTTGAAGACAATATTGATAATAAGATGGACAATTATGGACAATGTAAGTAGGAGATATTTGTCTTCCTCTTGGGTAAAACCACATCTCTAAAATAAAAATCTTATATAGCCTTTTATAAAAAATTAACTTTTTTTGTAATTTATTTGCGTATTCCGTTTATTTTCACTAACTTTGCGCGTTTTTGAAGAATTATAACCATAACAGATTACCATGATATTAACACCCTCCATATTACCATTAGCAAAATCTTCGATTTCTGCCACCCAAAACGGGGGGGGTAGTTTGTGCCATAGCACTTCAGAAATACGCTTAAAAACGACATTTTTAATATAGCAGAGCCTTTTTGCAAAGGGTTCTGCTTTTTGTATATACTGCTTATCGTTAGTAACAAGCAGACTATCACGAGATATTAACTTTAAAACTTATACAATCATGAAAAAACTATTCACATTTCTTTTAGCCCTAATGGCATCCTCGTGCCTTTGGGCATCAATCACCTACAACCTAAATGATGGAGACACAGGTGAAGCTAAATACAACGATTACGGCTGGAATAATAAGGGTAATATGTTTGCTGCATTTATGACAGATGCTGGTGTTACAGGATTTGAAACTTTGGAATATTATATGCAACAATCTGATCCACTTTCCTCTCCAAATATTTGTGCAAAACTTACTAATCCTGAGAATGCATTTGCAAATACAACAAAATGGCAATGGTTGAAAAATTATATAAAATCAGCACATACGGCACAATCTTCAAATGGTGCTACAGCGTTGGATGATAGTGGAGCAGGATCACCTTGGCGCTATGCTGTTGGTGCATTTTTTGTTTCAGGAAAACGAGAAACATGGCCCATATCTGCTAACTTTTCTGAACTTGGCAAAGATGCAGCCTATCTCCCTGCATGGGGACAAAATTATGGCAACCCTACCGACCCAACAGAAGAAGTAACACTTGTTAATCCTCATAGAGTGGGTTATATCTTCGGCGGTTGGTACGACAACCCTGAATGCACAGGCACACCTATTATCACCGTTAATGCTAGCACCACTGGCACCCTCTATGCGAAATGGGTATTGGACGGTATTGTTTACGAACTCAATGGCGGTAAGTATAACGACTATGACTGGACATGCAAAGCCGACATCTGCTACAACCTCCAAGTGGATTACAATGCTGCATATAGTAAATCATTAGCATGGGCTAAAAAAGAGAATGATGTAGTATACTATAATATAGGAGGAACATGGAAGACAGAAGATGAAGCAAAAGGACAAGAAGCAAATGTTGCTAATTTTTTACAAGCGACTACTTATAATACAACTAACAACCTGTTAACTATTGTTGAGGATACCCACAAAGCTAAATATGGGTGGTTGAAGGATGTTATTGTTGCCAATCGTCAAGCACAAAGTTTAGATATAACAATAGATGAGGCATTGTATCGCAAAGAATTATCAGCATTTTTCCTTTGTTCACCAAAAAATACTTCATATCCTACAAACTCTTCTTACGAAACAACAGGTGACTATGAAGATTTTCAACCTTATTGGGGACAAGCATTCCCTAATCCAGAGCACCCAACAGAAGAAGTAACTCTTCACACTCCTTTTAAAGAGGGATATAAATTCCTTGGATGGTATAACAACGAGGCGTGCACAGGCACTCCTGTTACCAAAGTGGATCAAAACTACAAAGGTACCCTCTACGCAAAATGGGTATTAGACGGCATTGTTTACGAACTCAATGGCGGCCAATACAACAAATACGGTTGGGACAATAAGGCAGATATGTTTGCTGCATGTATGTCTGACGCAGGAGTGTCAGTTGGTTTACTTGATGACCTGCAAGCAGCAGGAACAACTTCTTTCACAACTATATGCACTCCGCTAAAAGAAGCCAATGTTCAAAAACTTGAAGCAATGGAAAAATGGAGTTGGCTTTTTGAATATCTTATGGCTGTTCAAAATCCACAAAAGGGAACATCTGTTGGTAGTGGAACTATTCCAGAATTAACCCTTCCTGTAGAAAGTGGCAATAGTGCCAATTGGCGTTATGCGATTACAGCATTCTTCTTGGAAATGCAAAATACAGGATGGCCAAGAACAGCTAACTTTACTACTGATGGCAAAATCTCCGCCTTCCAATCTACATGGGGACAGTCCTTCCCTAACCCTAAGAACCCAACAGAAACTACCACTTTGCATATCGCATACAAACCACGACACAACTTTGAAGGTTGGTATGACAATGCAGAATGTACTGGTACTGCAATCACCACAGTAGATGAAAACTATGCAGGTACACTTTATGCTAAGTGGAGTTTGGCTCCTGTTCTTTACAACCTCAATGGCGGACAATACAACCAATACGGTTGGAAGAGCAAAAAAGATGTGTACGACGATTTCATTGCAGACTGGAATACATATTCAGGCACTACTCGAAAAACAGCACAATACGAAGATCAGTTAGGTGTTGGCAAGTCAAATGGAGGTATTCCTACTACTATTACAACAGTAAACAGTGTAAACCATCGAGAAAATTTGGCAGCTATGTTTACCAACCCAACTTACTCTGCTAAATGGGGTTGGTTGGCAACCTATATTGATGCAGTGGCTGTACAACAGGGAAAAACACAACCTACAAGCAGTGCGAATACATTGACTTTCTCTTTAGGTAATTTCTTTGGAGAAGATAATGGACACGCAACAGATTATATTGGTGCAGTAGATTTCACAGGTGATGAGAGATACTTGGTATCGGCACAATCTTACTGCTCGTTCACTCTGCCTAACCCAACCTATCCTACTTCTGAGGTAACGATTAACAATCCTACAAAAGAGGGATATATCTTTGACGGATGGTACGCAGCAGCAGATTTCTCAGGCGCAGCAGTAACCAAGGTGAACGAAGACACCAAGGGCACACTCTACGCTAAGTGGAAAGAGGATGCATACACTCGCACAGTGACCAACGGTAATTATGGCACAATCTGCTTGCCTAAGGGTTCAAAACAAACCTCTGGTGCTATATTCTACGAATTGGCATACAAAGATGCACGATATGTATATCTTGACCAAGTAACCACATTGGAAGCTGGTGTGCCATACATCTTCAAAGCAACCGGCAATCTGCTAAAAGTTGTTTACAATACCACAGAGGTTGCTACAGCAGGCAATCACAATGGTCTTTATGGTACCTTTGTTGAGATTCAAGACGCTGCAACCAGCGATCCTAACAATGTACTTGAAGGCAACTATTTGTTGGTAAGCAATACCATTAAGAAGTGTGGTGGAAACTGTAAAGTACTCGCAAATCGTGCATATATCATATTAGAAGAGATTCCTAATTCTGCAAGCGCAGCACCTGGTAGAAATCGTGTATCAATGAAGTACGAAGGCGAGAATGAGGCTACAGGTTTGGATAATATCACCGAAGATAGCAACATCGCTCCAGCATTGCAAGGTACATACGATATTATGGGTCGCAAACTCATAGAGCCAAGCACCACAGGTTTCTATATCGTAAATGGCAAGAAAGTAATAATTATGAAATAATCTCCCCTGCTCCTTCTCCCTTCCCTTTGGGAGGGGATGGAGATAGGCTTTAAAAACTAAAATATTATGAACAAGAAAGTATATCAACAACCATTGACTCAGTCAGTGAACATGAAACCAGCCAGCATTCTTTGTGCAAGTGTTAAAGGTATTCTCCATGACCCAAATGCAGCAGATGGGTTGATTTCCGACTAAGGGAAAATACTCCCTATACACAATGCTAAGCCATACTTGTAAAAACAGGTGTGGCTTAGTTTTTCTCCGATATATTGAGGGTTCAAATCCAAAATCTTCTACATGCTTTTATAAAAAAATAACTTTTTTTGTAATTTATTTGCGTATTCCGTTTATTTTCACTAACTTTGCGCGTTTTTGAAGAATTACAACCATAACAGATTACCATGATATTAACACCCTCCATATTACCATTAGCAAAATCTTCGATTTCTGCCACCCAAAACGGGGGGGGTAGTTTGTGCCATAGTATTTCAGAAATACGCTTAAAAACGATATTTTTAATATAGCAGAGCCTTTTTGCAAAGGGTTCTGCTTTTTGTATATAACCTAATAGATAAATTAATCAAATACCAAATATTTTATGAAAAAACTTACTCTATTTTTAGTTGCAATGCTATTCAGTACGCTGTCGTTTGCAGCACTGAACCCGTATGCATATGCTTTGTCGTCTGAGTTATCAGCAGACAAAACCACTTTAACTGTTAATTATTCTCTCAATGCGGATGCGACCAATGTGGATTTCGTATTATTAGATGGTGAAACTGTACTCAAGACTGTCAATCTTAATTCTAAGGGTCTTGCAAAAGGCTCGTATTCTGCTGACATTCTAACCAATGGACTTCCTGAGGGCAGAACCCTCACATGGAAAATTGAGGTAAAGGGTGCTGCTGTTAATAGTTATGCCATCCACGATGTTAAGTATAATGTCTACCACCCTTCTTCTGTAGATATTGACAATAATCCTGAGAGTCCTTATTTTGGTCGCATTTTGTGTAATGAAGGTATGCAAAAAGTAAAAGGACTTACCAAAAGTAGCAATGCCGCTACAAATGGAAAAAACTATCTAGGAACTGAAATGGGAGCTGGCATCTATGAGTTTAATGCAGCATTTGAATACATAGGCGGTTACAATGGCGGAAAAACATTTCCAATCAATCGTTATGGAGTAACAGGCACTAGTTCTAGCAATCAAGCATATGTTCCTCGCCGTATTCGTATTTCTGATGATGGCCGTATCTTTGTAACTTCTCTTAACTCTGAAGGTGATGTTCTGTGGGAACTCAACCCTAAGAATCTGAATGAATGGACAACTGTTATTGCAGACGGCACTCGCAGTTCTGTAGCTAAAGAGACAAGAAATATCATTGATGGTAGTGGCAACTTTATTGCAGGTCCCAATGTCGGTTTCGATGTTTATGGTTCTGGAGAAAACTTGAAGTTAGTTATGCTTTCATCGGCTGATGAAGGATGGAGCTCTAATCAGTCTGCTTTTAAATGTGCAGAATATAATTTAGGAACAGCTAAATCATGGAATAAGCAGCCGTCTAAAATTGTATTTAATAAATTAGCTCTTTATCCTATGTATGCACAAGTTCAATACGACAAAGATGGCGGTGTTTGGTTTATACAGTATAATGGTTCGACAAACAATACAACCCAGCCAGGTTTAGCGCATTGGAATGTAAATAATACAAATCAGACCCCAGACTATATAGTTGCTCGAAATAATACACGCAACGCAGGTTTTAGATATAATCGTGACTATTCGAAAGTTATTATTGCGGGCACGACTTCTAAACATGCCACTATTTATGATGTTACTATAGACGCCAATGGTGTACCACAATTGTCCAATGCAGTAGATATTGATATGACGACTGTAGGAAATAATCTCAATGATTTTGCATGGGATTATGCAGATAACATATATGTTGTAGGAAGCTCTAATGAGTTCATCGCTGCATATCAATCACCTCATGCAGCAGATAAAGTTGTTTCTACTCCATGTTCAACTGATGAAGCATTTGTTATCCCAGCACCTGCACAACTCAATCCGTTTGCATACGGTTTGGAGTCAACCTTATCTCCTGATGAGAAGAATTTGACTGTTAAATACTCGCTTAATGCGCTTGCAACTTCAGTAAATTGGGTGCTGCTGGATGGCAATAATGTGGTTAAGACTGTAGATCTTGCATCATTGGGTCTTGAAAAAGGTGATTATACGACCACTATTCCTACAACCGATTTTCCTCAATACAAAGCCCTCACTTGGAAAATCGAAGTTAAGGGTGTAGCAGTAGGTGAACCAACAGAAGTAGGTGGTTATCGTCTATTCCATCCATCTGGTGTGGATATTGATAATAATCCAGAAAACAAAAATTTTGGTCTTATCCTTACAAACGAGGCACTTCATCGTGTAAATCAACAAACATCCACATATTTAGGAGCTCAATTTGGTTCAGGTATTTTTGCCTTTAATGCTGCATTTGAACCTATTAAAAACGGTACAAAGCCTGGTTTTAATGGTGGCAATACATTCACTCATGTGGATGATAAACATTATCCTGTTCGTCGCGTAAGAATTACTGAAGATGGACGTATTTTTGTTACAGGTCAAGATAATAGTGGAAATTATCTTTGGGAAGTTGATCCTGACAATCTTGACAAATGGACATCTGTATTCCAAGGAACAAAAAGTGACTATAAATTAACTGATGCAAGTGGCAAATTCATTGTAGGTACTAACTCTGGTTTTGACGTTCGTGGCTCTGGTGAAAATCTTCAATTATTGATGCTTTCCGGAGCAGCCTCAGGTAGTGTTGTTTCTACCTTTAAATTACATGAATATAATCTTGGTTCCAAAGAAAATTGGTTAACAGTACCTACACGCGAACTTTCTGGTTGCCAACTTCACTCAAGTATGATCACCAACCAATCGCAAGTTCTTTACGATAAGGATGGTGGATATTGGATTACATATTGGGTAAACACAAATGCAAGTAATTTAGGTGGAATTGCACACTTTACAAAGGATGGAGTCGAAGATTTTAGTAATGATAAGATTTATATGCGTAATGCAGGTATTCGATTTAATCACGACTACACAAAACTCATTATAGCAACGAGCGATATTACAGGAACAACAAAAACATACAAACAGGCAACTATCTACGCTGTTTCAAAAGGCGCAGATGGAAAACCAAAATTAACCAAGGAGACTACCATTGATATGACAACGGTTGGCAGTAACCTTAATGACTTTGCTTGGGATTATGCTAATAATATTTATGCAGTGGGTAACTCTGGCGAATGGATTTGCGCTTATGCACTACCTCACTCAAGCGAGGATGTAGTTGCTACTCCAGCGGCATCTAAGTATGCGTTCAGTATTGGTAAGTACACTGTGACCGTTAATACTAATGACGTGAATAAGGGTACTGTAACTGGTGGTGGTGAATATGGTGCAGGTGCAGTAGTTACACTGACTGCAACTCCTAAAGAGGGTTACGAGTTGCTTTATTGGAGCGACCGCTCAAAAGAGAACCCACGCAACATTACCGTTGATGGCAACGAGGCACTCTCTGCTTACTTCATCAAAAAGAATGATGTAGAACCAACATTCAGCATTACGAAAGTTTGGGAGAATACCAATGTGCCAGCTTCTACTGATAATGGCTACCAGGGTGCTGGTTGGGATGGAAAGATTTATGTAAAAGATCGTGGAAACGATAAAATTGTAGTCTATTCAGATGCTACTACGTCTGGAGATTATGCACAAACAGATAATGCAGACGATCAATCCATTGCAGTAGATGATGCAGGAAACTTGGTACTTCGTAGCGGATCTGGATTTTTCTATAACGCTCCAGCTCAGATTATTTTGTATAAGAAAGGTGAGACTACCTATAAGACAATAGACTTTACTTTACCAGAAACAGGTCGCTGCGACTTTATCTCAGCATCAGGCGATTTGTTTAGTGCATCAGGAGGTTATGTATATTTCTATTGTCAAAATAAAACTGGAGTATCACGCTTGCATATTAAAAACGGAGGTGCAACAAATTCTGATGTCACCGTTGATTTCGTAGGTAATATTACTACACTTGGCAATACTCAAAGCCATGTAATGGTAGATATCTTTGGTAATTTGGTAACTCATAGCCGTACAAACCCTATTACCACCACGATTAACGCTCATACTGGAGAAACAATGAACTTTACATTGCCAAACAATCACAAAGCTAATGCTCTTGGTGGATGCTCATTTGAGTTGGCGGGTAAAGAGTTCTGGGCATTTAATGTAAAAGGAACAAATACATGTACGAGCGAGTGGAATCTTTATAATCTTACTGATGGAAAATTCGAGTCGTCTGCAATTCTTTATGTGAAGAATCAAACCGAAACAAACTCTGCTGCTAACTGGCTTAATGTGCAAGTGGTTGATGAGAAGACTGCTTATATTTACCAATTCTGTCCTAAAGTAGGTGCTGCCGTTTGGAAAGTAACTCGTGATCATATCGTGACTGCAACGGCTGAGAATGGTACTGTAGAGGGTGCTGGTACGTATAAGGACAATGCAACAGCTACTTTGACCGCAACTCCTAATGATGGTTACCGATTTAAGAACTGGACCAAGAATGGAGTAGTGGTATCTACTGAAAATCCATATTCATTCACCGTGACTGAAGATGTAGAATTGGTTGCTAATTTTGACGGTCCTTTCTGCGAGTTGATTCTTAACACCAACGACGAAAATAAGGGTACTGTAAGTGGTGCAGGATTCTATACACAAGGTCAAACGGTTACAATCGAGGCGACTCCTAAAGATGGTTACAAACTCCTCTATTGGAGCGACCGTTCTACAGAGAACCCACGCACTATCACGATGAATAAGAAAGAGGCTCTCTCCGCATACTTTGTTAAAGATTATGCTGTAGAACCTACTTTCGTTATCGAGAAAGTATGGGAGAATACTCAAGTACCAGGTAGTGCTGATGGGTATCAAGCAGTAGGTTGGGATGGTAATATTTATATGCAAAATAAAACAGCAGGAAAAATTAAGGTATATACTAATGATACAGATGCTGCTGTAGATTATGCTACATCTAATACCTCTGGTCAGCAAATCGCAGTAGATGAGGCTGGTAACTTAATTGTATTCAATGCTTATTTTGCTACAGCAACGCCAAGCGCAATTCAAATCTATCAGAAAGGTAGCACAACTGCCAAAGCAATTAACTTTACTCTTCCAAATCCAGGTCGTTGTGACTTCTTGTCTGCTTCAGGTGACATCTATAGCGCTGAAGGTGGATACGTATATTTCTACTGTAATACACAAACTGTTGTCAACCGTGTAAAGATTACTAACGGAGAACTCGCTTCTGTTGATGCTATTGGAAATACAGCACATCCAGCAACTAGCACTAGCCATGTAATGGTAGATATCTTTGGTAACTTGGCTGCTCATTGTCGCTCAACTGCAGTTTACGCTATCAACTCTTATACAGGTGAAACGACTGCATTTACCACTACCCTTTCTGGTGTCAAAGTGAGCACACTCGGTGGTTGCTCATTTGAGTTAGGTGGCAAAGAATTGTGGGCATATAATGTGGGAACAAATAATTATAATAGCGAGTGGAATTTGTATAACATGACCGATAAGGTATTTATGTCAAACGAAACACTCTATGCTAAAGATAAAGATAGCAAGAAGAATACTGGACCTGCTAACTGGCTCAATGTACAAGTGGTAGATGAGAAGACTGCATATATCTATCAATTCTGCCCAGAGGTTGCTGTAGCTGTTTGGAAAGTAACATGCGTTACAGAGAAGACTGTCACCATCGACGAAAATGCAGATAACACGACCGCGTTGGAAGACTATGATGGTGAAACAGTGACAGCTACTGTTAAACGTGACTTCACTGCAAACAAGACGTTGACACTTACGTTGCCATTCGATATGAATGCTGCACAAATTAGTACTTTCTTTGGCAATGCGAAAGTGTACGAATTCAATAATGTTGTAGAATATAATGCAACTGAAGTTCACTTGCAATTTGCTCCTGTTACTTCTATCACCGCAGGCAAACCATATATCCTCGTTACACCAACTGCAGGTGGATACGATGCAGAAGATGGTTTCACTATTGAAGGTGTAAAGATTGATTTGTCATGGACTCCTGTTACATTAGGTGGAGTAACAATGGTACCTGTATTAGATGCAGGTAGCACATTAGATCAGTCAGATGAATATTTCCTTTCAGACAACGCGCTATATTGCGCAGGAACATATCCTCGTAGTATTTCGGGTCTGCGTGCATACTTCAAATCTGCATCAGGAAGTCCAATCCGTGCACGCGTGGTATTCCAAGACAATGAAGCTACTTCTATTCCAATGGTAGAAGCACAACCTGAAAATAAGGTAAGAAAGGTTTTGAAGAACGGACAACTCATCATTATCCGTGGCGAGGAAATGTATAATGTTCAAGGACAACGAATAGATTAAATTATAAAAGTATGAAAAAGATATATAACAAACCCGAAACAACTACAGTTTTGCTCCTAAGTACTAATGCTATCATGGCTGGCAGTCCACCTTCTGGTCTTATAGATTTATTTGGTGGAGGTGGAAGTGGAACTCCAGGTTCTCCAGATTAATCATTAGATAAAAAGATTGCATTAAAAGTTCCTATTACATCATCACAAACAACCACCCTTGCAACACTGCAACGGTGGTTGTTGTGATTTATGCAGAGGGCACTATATCGCTCGCTATAAAAGCAACGAGGGTACAACTAAGAATAAGGAATTATGCCAATAAAATAATTCTTTTAGCATAATTTTCATAATTTCAAAAACAATCCACACGTGTTTGCGTATGTCGGAAAAAAGTAGTACCTTTGCAGGCGAATTACATTTGAAACTGGTCTAGAGTGTAAGGTGTAAAGTGTAAAGGAAAGGGATATAAACAAGTTAAATTTCAAAGATAAAGAATATGTATTTCGACGAATTGGCTTTATCAGATGAGGTGTTGGATGCCCTATGGGATATGCATTTCGACACCTGCACACCCGTACAAGAACAAACAATACCCGTAATTTTAGACGGACACGATGTTATATCCTGTGCACAAACTGGCACAGGCAAAACTGCAGCATATATCCTACCACTACTCACTAACCTACAATACGACAACCACGACCCTAATAAACTCAATGCCATCATCATGGCACCCACACGTGAACTTGCACAACAAATAGACCAACAGATGGAAGGATTTGGATTCTACGTACCCTTCTCATCAGTTGCTATATACGGCGGTAACGATAGCGGAGCATGGGGCACACAAGTCACTGGCCTGCAAAAAGGTGCAGACATTGTCATAGCTACACCCGGACGACTGCTTAGCCAAATGAATATCTACGATATCGACTTCTCTGGCGTGAAATACTTTATCTTAGATGAAGCCGATCGTATGCTAGATATGGGCTTCTACGATGACATCATGATCATCGTAAATAAACTCCCCAAAGATAGACAAACTATCATGTTCTCTGCTACTATGCCCACCAATATCCGCAAAATGGCCAAAGCCATTATGCAACAACCAGTAGAAGTGCAAATAGCTATATCACGCCCACCCGAAAGCATTCGACAAATGGCCATAGATATATTCGAGGCGCAGAAAACAGAGTTTCTGGTGAGGCTATTAGGCGAAGGGCGAGAGGCGATAGGCGAGAAACTAAAAAAGGTGATTATTTTCGTAGGCAAGAAACAGAAAGTGAAAGACCTTACGCGTGCGCTACGCGCGAAACATATAGACGCGCGCGCTATGCACTCAGACTTAGAACAGAAAGAGCGCGATGAGGTGATGTTGGATTTCAGAAACAACAAAGTAGATGTGCTAGTAGCAACCGATATCGTATCACGCGGAATAGATGTAGATGATATACCCCTGGTCATCAACTACGATGTACCTCGCGATGCAGAAGACTATGTACACCGAATAGGTCGCACTGCTCGTGCTGCCAATAAAGGTGAGGCAATCACCTTAGTAAGTCCAGAAGATAAACGATTCTTCAATAAGATAGAGCGATTCTTGCAAAAGATTATTGACCGCGTTCCCTTGCCATCCGAGCTTGGAGCTGCTCCAGATAGTAGCGTATGTTCGCTTGCTGCTGACGAGCGTAAGCCGTCTTCCAAGCGCCGAAAAGGCGGATGGCACGGCGGGCATAATCGCAAGCCAAAACATAATCGCCCATCATCTCATAAGTAATAGCGATATTCGCCGCAGCACAGGCTGCGGCTTTTTTGTCACCCTTAGCCCATTGCCCATCTCCCATCACCAATTGCCACTCATCAATAGCCTCCTGCCAACGTTGATAACGGAACTCTACCAATCCAGATTGCAATTCCGGTAACTCATAGATATAGCGTCGGGTGGTTTGCCACGAAGGCGCAAAAGTGCTTGCAAGTCTGTTGCCTAACTCACGTGCTAAATAGAGCAATGCCTCTTGGCGTGTAGGTAAGTCGCTAAGACTCTGTGTGCGAGCATAGTGGAATTGACTCTCCCAAAGCAATGTATCGGATTGGGTAAAAGAGTAATCACGCGATTGTCCAGCATAGTGAATCGTCCAATGGGATTGTGCATACGCCTGCAAATAGGCATAGTAAGTACCATCATCAGTAGGAAAACTTTCAAGCACATCATACAACACCAACTGATTGAGCACAAGCAATGCATCTACCTGATAGTCCGCACACAATCGTTCCGCTTGCGCAGATGTGAGCAGACTGCGATTATAGTAGTTAACGGAAGTGTTTTGCGAGATATCCATGAGTTCAACAGCATCAAACTCCCCACTGCTCTCTAAATTTTGTGTGGCAGAAAAAAGACAATACAACACACTGCGACTGAGATCCACTTCCACCGAACCACCATTCGCACCATCAACCATAGTACTATGACCAAAATCCTTTGGTTGAGTCAAAGCATTGTTCACCACCAACACACGGTGCTGGTTTTGCAACTCCTTCCGCTCAGCAGGATAGCGTTCGTCCACAAAGAAATACCACTGTTGTTGTGCCAAACAAGAAACAGATGAAAACAGGAAAAACAAAAAGATATATAACCCTCTATTAGTCATAGCGCGTAGCGGTCTTACAGCTTGCGTATTCTCCACTCCTTAGGGTAAAGATTGTTGCAGTGATTACCTACATTCTTCACAAAACCCAATGGTACTCCCTGATACTTAACAAGCAATACCTCATTAGGCATATTCTCTAGCACAATAGCCTCGTTGCGCAGGTAACTCAACGCCTGCTCCAAAGATAGTTCAGCAGACTTAAAAGCCTCTTTGCGAAGGTCTTTGGCCATAGACAAAGCATGCTGCGGTACAGGGTTCTTACCACGCAACTCGCATATACCAAAACCTGTACTGATACAGATAAACTGTTTGCTGAGTATATCAATAAAATCTTTGTATTTAGATGGATAAGCGACAATAAAACGGTCTTGCTGACGGAGTACCCATTGATCTGGGTGGTGTACCCATGAGCGTATCACATTGGCATGCTCTACGGTTTGTGCCGCAGGCAACTTCACCTTAGGCAGACGCTTGTCAAGCGAACGCGCATCGCTACCGCGCTTGCGCAATGCACAAAGATAAAATCCCTCTCCTTTGGTCTTATGTGGATAGAAATGGTAACCTGGGGTACCTTCCGTAATTCCCCATGAAGGGTGGATATCCACAGGCAGAATGTCCGCACCCAATGTCTCAGCAATCCACTCTACATTCTCCTCATTCTCCCAAGGATTGAACGTACAGGTAGAATATATCAAGAGTCCACCTGGGCGCAACGCAGCCCAAACATCTTCCACAATCTTGCGTTGGCGCACTACACAAGCATCTACATTCGCTTCACTCCACTCGGCAATAGCCCCATCGTCTTTGCGGAACATACCTTCACCCGAACATGGAGCATCTACCAAAATACAATCAAAGACATTTGGCAGACGCATGCCGAAATCAGCTGCCTGATTATGCGTAACAACCGTATTGCCATTGCCCCACTTTTGGATATTCTCAGAAAGCACAAACACACGCTGACGTACTACTTCGTTGCTCACCAATAAACCCGTATTTCCCAAGAACTGACTAATGAGCGTGGACTTGCCACCGGGCGCAGCGCAGAGGTCAAGCACCACACTATCAGAAGATAAGTATTGCTGCAAGACACACTCTACGAACATACTACTAGCCTCTTGCACATAGTAGCAGCCTGCATGGAAAAGCGGATCAAGCGTAAACTGTGGACGTTCGCTAAGGTAATAGCCGTCTTCGTGCCAAGGCACCTCCTCGGTGTCACAATCGAAAGTGAGATAATCAATCTTGTCGTTGAGACGAATAGAAGTGAGAGGCGTTGTTTCCAACGCTTGACACAACTGTTGTACCTCCTCAGGCGACAACTGTTCGTGAAGACTTTCTATAAATTCAACAGGCAACATACGACACTTTACCAAATAGAGCGCAAAGGTACTGAAAATTTATGATTTGGCAAAGTAGAAAGTATTATTTTTTCATTTTATTTGCGTATTTCAGAAAAAAGTAGTAACTTTGCAGGTCATTTAACCAAAATATACATTCTAACAACCCTACACAACCCTATACAACTCTATACAACCCTATACAACCCTATACAACTCTATACAACCCTACACAACCCTACACAACTCTACACAACCCTACACAACCCTATACAACTCTACACAACCCTACACAACCCTACACAACCCTATACAACTCTACACAACCCTACACAACCCTATACAACTCTATACAACCCTATACAACTCTATACAACTCTACACAACCCTACACAACCCTACACAACCCTACACAACCCTATACAACTCTACACAACCCTACACAACCCTATACAACCCTATACAACCCTATACAACATTATATCCCATGAAGACAGCTCATCTCAATCCCTCGCAATTAGCCGCAGTAACATACAACGATGGTCCACAACTAGTGATAGCCGGAGCAGGCTCAGGTAAGACACGTGTACTAACTTATAAAGTGGCATACCTGCTCGAACAAGGTATTCCTGCTGGGAATATATTAGCACTGACCTTCACGAACAAAGCTGCTCGCGAAATGCGCAACCGTATCAATCAACTGGTGGGAGAAGACTTGGCTCGCTACCTATGGATGGGTACTTTCCACTCCATCTTTGCGCGCATACTGCGCCAAGAAGCAGAAGTATTGGGATACACACGCGATTACTCCATCTATGATACTACCGACTCTAAGTCGGTCATTAAGCAAATTATCAAAGACTTCAACTTAGACGATAAGGTTTATAAGCCAAGCGTAGTACATGCCCGTATCTCTATGGCAAAGAATAACCTGCAATCGCCTAACCAATATGCTGCCGACCGCGAATACCTGATGCGTGACCGATTTGAAAAGATGAACGATATGTCACGCGTTTACGCCGAATATAACCGTCGCGTGAAAGCTGCTAATGCTATGGATTTTGATGATATATTGGTCAATACCCAAACATTGTTGCAGAAATACCCCGAAGTGGCAGAGAAGTATCAGCAGATATTCCAATATATCCTCGTAGATGAGTATCAAGATACCAACCGCGCACAGTATATGATCATCAAGCGTTTAGCAGAGGTGCATCAGCATATATGCGTAGTGGGCGATGATGCACAGTCTATCTACTCCTTCCGTGGTGCGGACATCAGCAATATCCTGAATTTCCAAAAGGACTACCCTAATGCGCAACTATGCAAGTTAGAGCAGAACTACCGTAGTACTCAAACGATCGTACAAGCCGCTAATTCGCTCATTCGCCACAACAAAGGTCAGATACGCAAAGACGTATTTTCAGAGTTGAAGATAGGTGAGCGTATCGCCCTATCCACCTATATGAGCGATCGCGACGAAGCCAAAGGCGTAGCTTCGCACATACGCCAAATATCAAAACGCGCAGAAGCATTCAGCTATGATGATATAGCCGTGATGTATCGCACCAATGCGCAGTCACGCGTGATAGAAGATGAACTACGTCAATTAGGTATCCCTTATCGCATATATGGCGGAATGAGTTTCTACCAACGCAAAGAAATTAAAGATACTTTGGCTTATATGCGCCTTATCACCAACAGAGATGATAACGAAGCATTTTTGCGCGTAGTGAATTATCCTACTCGCGGCATTGGCGACACTACTGTGGGTAGGTTGCAAGAAGCTGCACGCAAGAACAAAGTATCACTCATGGCAGTGGCCATAGCCCCTGAGACATTGACCAACGACCTCTCAGCTGCTGCTCAAAACAAAGTCAAAGAATTTGCGCAAATGATAGAGCAGTTCGCCGTAGATATGGGCAAGAAAGATGCCTATATCTTCGCACAAGATGTATTGACATCTACAGGTATTCTCCGCGAGGCGAAAGCCGACACAACGCAAGAAGGCATAGCACGCTATGAGAACCTGCAAGAGATGCTAACGAGTATTCATGAGTTCTGCCAGCAACGCCAACAAGAGGGTATCGACTTCACTCCAATAGCTGACTTCCTCGCAGAAGTGAGTCTGCTTACTGACCAAGATGAGAACTTGGACGATACACAAGCACGTGTGACCTTGCTCACTATACATGCTGCCAAAGGATTAGAGTTCCGCAATACCTTCATCGTAGGATTGGAAGAGAACTTATTCCCTTCTGGTTTCTGCCAAACACAGCGCGAAATAGAAGAGGAGCGACGTCTATTATATGTGGCCATCACCCGCAGTATGGAACACTGCCACCTGATGAACGCTAAACAACGTTTCCGTAACGGACAAGTGACCTTCACTAACCCATCGCGCTTCATCAAGGAGATAGATAAACAATTCGTATTGAACACCGATACGATGCCTCGTCCTATGTCATCGGCGAGCTCCCATCCCTTTAGAGAGGGGTTGGGGGTAGGCTCACTTTCCACCGCGCACCTCACCCCTACCACAGGTGCCAAGGAGAAAAGCAAAAAGAAAGCGATTCGTTCGGAATGGGCAAAAGATGATCGCGTGATGCACCGCGTGTTTGGCAAAGGAACTGTACTGGAAGTCTATCGCGAGAATGACAACGAGAAAATAGACATTCAATTTGACGAAGTAGGTAAGAAGACATTGCTCCTTACATACGCAAAATTAGAGAAAACAGAATAATAATTCCAAATGTAATAACCGCTATGGGATAAAAAAGGGCACCATTGAGTGCCCTTTTTATTCGTTCTAATCTAATGAGCGATTAGGGTTACGCCTCTTTGCTTGTCTTAATCAAGCACAACATACCTACGAAGGTGAGTAGGGCGTTGAGAATCAAGCGCTCGTGAGAGAAGACATATCCATTGAACCATACTACGGAGTTCACGTCAATCACCCATGTGATGACAGGTGCAGCAATCACCACGAATGGGATCCAACGGTCGCGCACTTGACGTTTGGTGAAGATACCAAAACAGAACATACCCAATAGAGGTCCGTAGGTATAACTTGCTACCTTATAAACCGTTTGGATAACAGAGTCGTTGTTCAGCAAGTGAATGACATAGATACATGCTGCCATGAGCACCGCCATACCGATATGCACAATGGTGCGCACCTTAGTAAGATTGGAGTCTTTCTCTTTATTGAGGATATCCACGGTAAACGAAGTGGTCAAAGCTGTGAGTGCACCACCTGCTGCGGAATATGCCGCAGCAATAAAGCCAATGATGAACAAGATACCTACAATCACAGGGAAGTAGTTGCCTGTTGCTAAGAATGGGAAGACCTCATCGCCTTTGAGTGCGATACCATCTGCACTAACTAAGGCAACACCTGTTTGGGTAGCGTATGTATAAAGTAAATAGCCCAAGAAGAGGAAGAGACCAATCACCACAATCTGCATAAGCGCACCTACTATCAGGTTCTTCTGACTCTCGCGTGGGTTCTTACAAGAGAGGGTACGTTGCATAAGGTCTTGGTCAAGACCTGTGGTAGCTATCACGAGGAAGATACCTGCCAAGAATTGTTTCCAAAAATAGGTACCCTCCTTAGGATTATCAAAGAAGAAAGTGCGTGTCATAGCACTGGAAGTCCAACCCTCTATATTCACACCTGCACGCAGCACGAAATAGATACAGAGTGCTACCGATAGAATCAAACAGCAGGTTTTGAGCAAATCAGTCCAAATAAGCGACTTTACACCGCCCTTAAATGTGCAGAGATAGACAATCAACACAGTGATAATTGCATTTGCCCAAAATGGAACAGGCACCGCCAATCGGTCAAACACCAACAGTTGCAGCACTTCGCTCACCACAAAGAGGCGCACGCTAGCACCTAACATCTTGCTCACGAAGAAAAGCCATGCACCTGACTTGTAGGTGTTCATACCAAAACGCTGTTGCAAGTATTGGTAGATGGAAGTGAGATTGAACTTATAATACAACGGAATGAGCACGTATGCTATCAAAAACTGTCCGACGGTGAAGCCGAGTACCATTTGCATATACGCCCAACCCGAAGTGGCTACCATACCTGGCACACTAACAAAAGTGACACCCGATATAGCTGCGCCAATAGTGGACATGGCTACCAAAAGCCAATTGCTGCTGCGGTTACCCGAAAAGAAACCTGCGTTATCTGCCTTACGACCAGCAAGGTAGGAAATGAAGAATAGCAATGCGAAGTAGCATGCAATAACGATGAGAATTGTTAGGGGATTCATATTAAGTGTTGTATAGGGTTGTGTAGTGTTATGTAGTGTAATGTGTAAAGGTGAGGGGTTATTCTTTGTAGAGGAGGTATGGGCGACGTTGCTCTTTGAACATAGCCACATCATCTTGCCAACATGCACGAATCTCCTCTTCGTTCTTGCCTTGAAGAATCATCTTGCGGACATAGTCTTGACCTACAAGCAGTTCAAAGAAAGAACGGAAGAAATAGTTATCCATATTGAGATGCTTATACGCATCGAGTAGATAGCGCAATGAGAAACCCACTTGGCGTGCCTCTTCCTCGGTCATACCGCTCAAATCAACGCCGTCGCACGTGCGACCTTTCTGAGTGGATTGGTTGGGAGTGAAAGTGATGGCAGGACCATACACGCTTGGCTCTGTGCGAGGGGCATTGAAATTTGGGTGACCATAGCACAAGAATGGTTTATCTGTTCCGCGACCCAATGACACAGGAGTCGCCTCAAAAAGACATACCGCAGGGTAAAGATAAATAGAGAGCATATTGCGCAGGTTAGGCGATGGTGCCACAGGCAAACGATAGAGCGTTTGGTGGGTGTAGTTCTTACAAGGAATAACAGTGAGGTCCACTTGTAAAGAATCATCAAGCCAACGCTCGCCATTAATCATCAAAGCCAACTCGCCTAAGGTCATGCCATGCACCACAGGGATTGGTAATGCACCCACGCCTGACTTGTGCTTCATATCAAGTATAGGACCGTCCACATAGTAACCGTTAGGGTTAGGACGGTCAAACACCATGAACTGTTTACCTTCACTCACACAAGCATTCATGAGGCGGAACATCGTGACATAATAAGTATAGAAACGAAGTCCTACATCTTGAATATCTGTGATGAGAACATCAAAACTCTGCATAGCCTCTTTGGAAGGGCGTTTGCTCTTACCATCATAGAGCGAGAGGATAGGTATGCCTGTCTTCTCATCGACACTGCTGGCTACCAGTTCGCCCTCGCGGGCGGTACCACGAAATCCATGCTCTGGCGAGAAGATAGCTGTCACGTTCACACCGTTCTTGAGCAAAAGGTCAAGCGTATGAATCGTATCGCCTTTAACCTCCTGCTTCTCGCCTCTCGCCTCTAACCTCTCGCCTTTAGCCTGAATAACAATACCTGTATGATTGCTCAACAAAGCAACTCGTTTGCCTTTTAGCAATGGCAAATACTCCTTAGTCTGCTCCGCACCTAGCACAACGCGCTCCGCTTGAACGGTCATTAAAGTAGCGCACAGAAAAGCAAAAATAGAAAGAACCTTTTTCATGAAAGTGATTTTTTGGTATATTTTGGCCACAAAATTACTGCTTTTTTTGCAAATATGCAAATTATTGCGTATCTTTGCGCAATTTTCCAAATAAATCATTGTACCATGAAAGCTTTTATCTATTCTTTCACCCTCTTGTTATCACTCGTATTGTGGTCATGTACCCAACAAACTCCTATGTCCATTCATTGGGAAATGGGTCAGAACGATGTGAAACCTGGTGTATGCGAAATGTATTACACTATCACCAATCATTCCAACCAACCCCTCACAAACGAGGGATGGGCATTGTATTTTAACTACATGTCGCTTCACCCTATATACACAGAAGGGGATCAAATCATGGAAACGGAATTGCAAGCAAGTTACCACAGCATTACCCCTACTGCCGATTTTCAACCACTGATGCCTAATGAAAGTCGTACTTATAAGTTGCTATTCAGAGGAAATGCTATTCGTGAGACATCGCGACCCGAAGGATTCTTCTTGGTAAGGACACCATCTGAGGGAAGTGTGGAAAAAGAACAACCCATCTCTATCCCTTGTACCTACGGAGCGTTTACGCGCCAAGAGCAGATGAAGCGCGGAATACCTACTTGGGAAAAAACACCATACGCCGATGGTATGTATGTGTATGATTATGTAGATAAAATCATCTCTACACCTACCACCGAAGGTGTACAGCCATTATTGCCACAACCTAAGCAAATCACCTATACAGATGGTATATGTGAGGTAGCCGCTGCGGAGATAATCACTCGCACAGATGCCAATATGGTAGCAGAAGGCTACACCATGACCATCACTCCTCAGATCATCACTATAGAAGCGAGCGATGAGGCAGGTGTCTTTTACGCCCAACAAACCCTTAAACAATGGGGAGAGGTGATACCATGCGGTAAAGTCATTGACTATCCTGATCTTCATCACCGCGGTATAATGCTAGATGTAGTACGCAATTATTATCCTGTGGACTCCATTTATCGTATATTAGATATTATGGCATACCATAAACTCAACGTGTTGCATTTTCACTTGTCTGATGATGAGGCATGGCGTTTGGAGATACCAGGCTTGCCACAACTCACCGAGATAGGCTCTAAGCGCGGTTACACGACAGACGAGAGCGAATGTCTTTTCCCTATGTATTGTGGCGGTTGGGATCCAAATGCTCCAACCACAGCGAATGGCTACATCACTCGTGCGAAGTACATAGAATTATTGAAATATGCTGGTGAACGCCATATCCGTGTCATACCTGAGATAGATATGCCTGGTCATACGCGTGCCGCTAAGAAAGCAATGGGACAGTTGCTCACCGATAGCGCGTTTGATGCGAGAGTATATAAGTCAGCACAAAACTATACCGATAACGTGATTGATGTAACAAAGCCGTATGCGGTGGAGTTTGTGGATCATGTCATCACGGAGATTGTGAAGATGCACGAGGAAGCAGGTTACCCATTGACTCAATTCAATATCGGTGGTGACGAAGTACCCAAAGGTGCATTGACACGCGAAGAGCACCAAATGTTTATCGACCAAGTATTGGCTATCTTGGAGCGTTATCAGCTACAACCTGTGGGTTGGGAGGAGATAACACATTTCTGCCAACCAACGAGCAAAGCAGTTTGCTACTCATGGCTCAATAGCAATACCAAACCATTGGAAATGGCAGAGGCAGGTTATCCTGTGGTATTGGCAAACGCCAATCGCCTCTATTTTGATTTTGCCTACTGCAACCACCACGAAGAGAAGGGTCTTAACTGGGGTGGCTATACAGATGAGTATCGTTCGTTTGATTGGGAACCACTGATTCACCCTAATGTAATCGGTATGAACGCACAGTTGTGGGGAGAGGTTATTCGCTCATTCAGTCAAGTAGAGTGGCAGATTTATCCCAAAATATATGGTTTAGTAGAACGTGCATGGAACAACCGTAGTTCCTTAACATTGGGCGATTACAACCGATTGGTATATGAAGTGTTTGTTCCTCAACTCGCTCAAAGTGGTCGTCATTTCCATATTCAGCAACCTGGTATTCAGTCACTTGGAATGGTATCTATGCCAATAGAAGGATACATTGAAACAGACACCGTTGTGCCTCATCTCATTACGATGAACAAAGTGATGCAGGGAGGTGAAATACTATACCAAATAGATGAAGGCGAATGGCAAACGTATAACCAACCATTTGTTGCTCCTGAGCAGGCCAATATCATTCGAGCAAAAATCCGCTACTTAGGCAAAGAGAGTAATACGACCTGGTGCTGGATGAATTAATAATTGATTAACGCAGATCAAAGATCCATTCTTCCGTCCACTTCCGCTGCAACGGTTTTTACTTGTTGCACGTATGCTATGTACAGGTCACGGATTTTCTCCTCAGAACGCCATAACTCAATGTGGTTTTTGAGCGGTGTCAGTCCGTCATTGCCCTGACTGAGATAATCGCTGGTAGCCACTGTATAAAGAGCAGAAGGTTGAATAGGTTTGCCATCAATAGTGGCAGAAAGGATTTTGCCATTACGCGCTTTGAGGCGCAAACCTGCTACACCTTCGCCACCCAATCGGACAAATGTGTTGCACAGTTGAAGTATCTCCTCACCTGTCATAGTCAGTACCACTAACTCGTTGTCAAAAGGCATCAACTCAAAGATATGACGACGCGTAATATCGCCAGCCCCCCAGTCGGTACGCATACCTCCGATATTCACCACTGCCATATCTACTCGGTTAGGATAGCGTTGTTTTGCCATAGCAAAGAGCGCATCGCTTGCCCAATTGAGCATAGTACATTCGGGTTTGTGCACCATTAATGCCTCGGGCGCATGACCGATAGCGATATTGAGTTCCTTTTCCAAATCCGCTTTGATAGGTGCTATATATGCCATATAGCCTGTATCTTGCACCTCATCCAAGGTGCTGTCTATCATCAACACCTCGCTACTTGATTCCACCACGCGCACAGGGCGATGGCATGCACATACGCCGCATACGAGCAGCAATAATAGTAATGCTTTTTTCATATATCCTTTTGTTTTGAGGTTAGAGGTTAAAGGTTAGAGGTTATAGGTTAAAGGCTGGTAATATGCGGCTATGCCGCTATCCCTCGCCTCTCGCCTTTCGCCTAATCGCCTCTCGCCTCTCGCCTAATCGCCTAATCGCCTATTGGTTCTCGTCTATTTTGAGAAGGAAAATGCGGTCGCCACGGCGTACTATTTTGTCGGTTTTGATAGCAAAATACTCTCCCTTCTGAATATCTGTTCGCAGTTTGCCTTTGCCATCGTGCAAGTCTTTGGCAACGAGTTCGTATGCGCCTGTGGTCTCGCCTGTAATGAGCAACTCATCGCCTTCGCGAATCTCAGGAGTGGCTTCCAAATAGAACTCGGCTACGGAGATATTCTTAAAGAAATTGGTACACTTACCCGCAAACACTTTCTTTCGTGTAGCACGTGAACCATACTTGTGTGTCCATTCGCCCAATCGTTGTCCTTGATAGTAACCGTCCCAAAATCCTCTGTTGAACACACGCGCTAAGCGAGTGTTCCACTCCTCTATCTTCGCCTCTATCGCCTCATCACCTAATAGCCTTATCGCCTCTTCGCCTTGTTGCCAGAGTTCGACTGCTTCGCGGTAGCACTCGACAACGGTTTTCACATATTCCGCTCCGCGTGCACGTCCTTCTATCTTCAGTACGCGCACACCTGCATCAAGCATCTTATTGAGGAAGTGAATGGTCTTCAAATCTTTGGGCGACATAATGTATTGGTTGTCCACCTCCAACTCTAAGTCGCTCTCTTTGTCTTTAACCACATAGCCACGGCGACAAATCTGCATGCAAGCACCTCTATTGGCACTTGCGCCCAAATTATTGAGACTAAGGTAGCATTTTCCACTCACAGCCATGCACAATGCACCATGGCAAAACATCTCTATACGAATGAGTTCGCCTTTTGGACCGCGAATGTCTTGCTCCACGATGTCACGGTGTATGCTTGCCACTTGCTCCATATTAAGCTCGCGTGCCAACACTACTACATCGGCAAACTGCGCATAGAATTTCAATGCCTCGGTGTTCGCTATATTGAGTTGGGTGGACAAGTGTACCTCTACGCCTTGGCTGTAGGCGTATTGCAGTGCAGCAATATCCGAAGCTATGATTGCCGATACGCCTGCTATCTTAGCGTGATCAACAATCTCGCGCATGAGTGGCAGATCCTCGGGATACATGACGGTATTGAGGGTGAGATAGGTTTTCACGCCCACAGCTTGGCAACGTTCCACGATGGTGTGTAGGTCTTGTGTGGTAAAGTTGGCAGACGAACGCGAACGCATATTCAAGTATTCTATACCAAAATAGACACTTGTAGCACCTGCCTCAATGGCTGCTGCTAAACTTTCCCAACAGCCCACAGGCGCCATGGTTTCTATATCAGATATTCTTTTCATGCTGCAAAATTACTACTTTTATTCCAATTATGCAAAGAAAAGTGGGTTTTTGGGTAAAAAGTTTGCATATTTCCGTTTTTTGTAGTAACTTTGCATGCTATTCTTACATATATATATACCGATTATATGACAAAGACACGAAAAATCATTAACGACCCTGTGTTTGGTTTCTTGAGCATACCGGATGGGGTGCTCTTCCAAATACTGCAACACCCATACATGCAACGACTCAACCGTATTCGTCAATTGGGACTGAGTTTCTTTGTCTATCCCGGAGCTATGCACAGTCGCTTCCTGCACTCCTTAGGCGCAATGCACCTAATGCACGAAGCCATCACATCTCTCCGCGAGAAAGGCGTAGAAATCACCGACAACGAAGCCACAGCCGCCATGGCTGCAATCCTACTCCACGACGTAGGACACGGACCATTCTCCCATGTCTTCGAAGAAGCAGGAATGTTGCCAGATGGCGTAAACCACGAAGATATAAGCCTGCTGATGATGCATGAGATTCGCGATTGGTTCTCAGCAACCCAGTTGGCATGCCCCAAAGAACGAGCAGAAACAGCAGCAATCATGGAGCTCGCTATCCGAATATTCAAAGACGAATACGAAAAACACTTCCTCCATCAACTCATATCTTCGCAACTGGACGTCGATCGATTAGACTACCTATGTCGTGACTCTTTCTTCTGCGGTGTCACCGAAGGAAGCGTAGCAAGTGCACGCATACTGAAAATGATGAACGTAAAAAATGGACGACTCGTAGTAGAAGCCAAAGGAATATACTCCGTAGAAAAGTTCCTTGTAGCACGACGATTGATGTATTGGCAAGTATATCTACACCATACAAGCGTAGCCGCTGAACAAGTACTCATCAAAATACTCACACGCGCTAAACACTTAGTAGCTAACGGAATACAACTATTCGCTTCACCTGCCCTCAACTACTTCCTCTCCCCACTAACACAAAGTCAACCACACATAAGCCACACACTGCTCACCCACTATGCCGCGTTGGACGACTCAGACCTACTATCCGCTATCAAAGCCTGGATAAACAGCGAAGACAAAGTGCTGAGCGTACTATGCGAGGCATTCACAAATCGTCAACTCTTCAAAGGCAAACTGCTAGAAACACCGCTCACAGACAATGAATGTGAAGTACTAAGAGAACAGTACGCCCGTCGTTTTGGTATCAGCACCCAAGATGCAGAATACTTTTTCGTAGAACACATATCCACTTCAAACACATACAGCGAGAAAGGCGAAGCGATTGACATCTTATACAAAGATGATTCGGTGCGCGATATAGCAGAAGCATCCGAGATGCTGAACATGGAAACACTCACATACAAACCACAAAAGATTTATCTATTTTACTTAAAATAATTATGGAATTTTCTGCCCAACAAATAGCCATGCTTCTTGGCGGTAAAATCACAGGAGATGCAAACCGCAAAGTATCGGACGTCGGCTCAATAGAGTCGGCACACGAAGGACAACTCACTTTTCTCTGCGATGCTAAATACCTACCACACCTCTCATCAACAGGAGCAAGCGTGGTACTCATGACAGACTCCATACCCTTCGAAGGAGAAACAAATGCTACGCTGATTCGTGTGGAAAATGCACGCGCTGCCATGGGACAACTACTCACCCTAGTAGCCAAAGCAATGAATCCACCCAAACAGGGAGTAGAACAACCTTCCTTCATCAGCGAAGGAGTAACCGTTCCCGAAAATGCCTACATCGGCGCATTTGCCTACATCGGCAAAAACGTACAATTAGGTAAAGGAGTGCAAATATATCCACACACATACATCGGTGATAATGTGAAGATTGGAGATAACACAATCCTATATTCAGGGGTGAAAATATACTACAACAGTATCATCGGAAAAGATTGTATTCTGCACGCCGGCGTAATCATTGGTTCGGACGGATTTGGCTTCGAACCCGATGCACAAGGCGTAAATCAAAAACTGCCACAAATAGGCAACGTCATCATAGAAGACGACGTAGAGATAGGTGCCAACAGCACAGTGGACAGAGCGATGATGGGTGCAACAATCATTCGTCGCAATGCCAAATTAGACAACCTTGTTCAAGTGGCGCACAATGTGGAGATAGGCGAGAGCACATTCATGTGCGCACAAGTAGGCGTTGCCGGTTCAACGAAAATAGGTGCACACTGTATTTTAGCCGGTCAAGTAGGCGTGGCAGGACATATCACTGTCGCCGATAACTGCGTCTTTGGCGCACAATCAGGCATTGCAAACCATGTCAAGAAAGCAGGAATGTACCAAGGTTCACCCGTCATTGATGCGATGAACTGGCGAAGAAGCGTAGTCGGATTCAAACAACTTCCTGAACTCATGAAGAAACTTCAAGAACTTGAAAAGAAAATACAATAATAGGAAAAATAGCGTTTTTTGCTGATTTATTTGCATATTTGTAAAAAAAGTAGTACTTTTGCACAATTATTGATAACCTGCCGGAAAAGGCAACCAAATAGAAAATAAAATGAGCAATATGAATTATATTCATCCTGATGCAAAAATCCATCCTTCCGTGCAAGTAGGTCCATTCACTTGCATTCATGCAGATGTAGAAATAGGGGAAGGAACAATCATTGACAGCAACGTCACAATCCACGATGGTGTGCGTATAGGCAAGAATTGCCATATTCACGCAGGTGCCGTCGTAGGAGGCGATCCACAAGACCTGAAATACAAAGGCGAAAAAACATACGCTATCATTGGTGATAACACGACTATCCGTGAGTTTGCTACCATTCACCGCGGAACAGCAAGCAAAGGAAAAACAGTAGTGGGCAATCACTGCCTCATCATGGCATACTGCCACGTAGCACACGACTGTGTATTGCACGACCATATCATCATGTCCAACGCAACCCAACTCGCAGGAGAAGTGGTGGTGGACGATTGGGCAATCATTGGTGGTGGCAGTTTGGTACATCAGTTTAGCCATATCGGCGCACACGTAATGATCCAAGGTGGTTCCAAAGTGAACAAAGATATACCACCATACATCATTGTAGCACGCGAACCAATATCGTATTGCGGTATCAACTCCGTAGGACTCAACCGACGCGCATTTACCAAAGAGCAAATAAGCGCAGTACAAGATACCTATCGCCTACTATACATGTCAGGATTGAACGTAAGCCAAGCAATAGAGCAAATAGAAGCGACATTACCACAAAGTACGGAAAGAGATATGATCTTGGATTTTGTGAAAAACTCTCCTCGTGGTATCGTTCGTGGTTATAATTAACCTAAAAGCCATCTAATATATGAAAGTACTACAAGAAATGACCGCCGTCAGGTTGTTGCAACTGAAAGCGATTAAATTTCAACCAAAGAATCCATTTACATGGGCTAATGGTTGGACCGCTCCTATGTATTGCGACGACAGAAAAATCCTCTCCTATCCTAAAATGCGCGATTTTATCCGCTTGGAGTTGGCACGAGTAATCGCAGAAATGTATCCCGACGCAGATATTATCGCAGGAGTAGCTACAAATGCTATTGCACACGGAGTATTGGTTGCTGAGCAACTGAGTCTGCCTTTTGTGTACGTACACCCACAACCAAAAGATCATGGTTTGGAAAATCAAATCGAAGGCGACTTGCGCCCAAGACAAAGCGTAGTCATTGTGGAAAACCAAGTGAACACCGGCGTCAATTGCGCCAAAGTGATAGAAGCTATTCGCAATAATGGTTGTAACGTACTCGGCGTAGTAACCATATTCGACTACGGTTTTAGTGCGACAACACGCAAGTGGGAGAAACTAGATGTATCCCTGACCGCACTCACCAACTTCGAAACCGTATTGCGCCACGCTTCTGCTATGGGTATCATCGACGAAGAACAACATGCTGCAATAGAAAATTGGCAGCGCAATCCTGCTAAATGGGAGAAATAATATGGCAGCTACCAAATACGAAAGCAAAATAGGTCAAATACCATACAACGATGATGTGGTATTTGCAGTGTTGAGCAATCTGGAAAATCTAAATCGCTTCGCCGACTTGATTCCCAAAGACAAAGTGAAAGAGTTGGAGATAACCGCAGACTGTATCCGCATAAAAGTAGATGGCCTAGCGCAGAAATTCGCTATTCGCATCGTAGAAAAAGAGGCGAACAAAACCATTAAGTTTGGAGTGGAAAACATACCCATGGAAGCAAACATGTGGATTCAACTCAAACAAGTGGCTGAACAAGATACACGCATCAAACTAACCATCAAAGCAGATATACCAATGATGTTTAGAATGATGTTCGAAAAGAAATTACAACAAGGACTCGACCAAGCAGTAGATATGCTGAGTCAAGTACCATACAGCCAATGGGTGTAGATGTTTAGTGTTTAGAGATTAAAGTTTAAAGGAAAGGATATATGGGACATAAAAAGAAAAGAAGAATTCGTATCCACCGCGAGGGTCGTGGTATCATAGCCACACTGACACTGCTGATATTTGCAGTGAACGTGCCACTGTTTATGTATATGCCCAACTGGGTAGGAGCGATAACACTGGTGCTGAGTGCAGCATTGCTGGTATTTGTCACCTACTTTTTCCGCAACCCCACGCGTATCGTAGAGGTGAGCGACGATAAGATACTGGTTGCCCCCGCAGATGGACGCATCGTTGTGGTAGAACCTACCGTGGAGCAGGAGTATTTCCACGAGAAGAAACTGCAAGTGAGCATCTTCATGTCACCATTTAATGTGCACGCCAACTGGTACCCCATAGAGGGAACAGTACTCGTATCCGAACATCAAGACGGCCGTCACCAAGGCGCCTGGCTGCCTAAGTCCAGCACCGAGAACGAACGCTCGTTGGTGGTGATAGAGACCGAAAACAAAGTGCAACTAGCCGTTCGTCAAATAGCAGGAGCTATGGCAAGACGTATCGTCACCTACGCTAAACCTGGTCATAAAGCACAACGCAACGAACACTTTGGATTCATCAAATTCGGTTCGCGCGTGGATCTATATCTGCCACTAGATACAGAGATATTCGTGAAAGTTGGTGAAGCCGTAACAGGCAACGAAACAATCATTGGACGATTGAGTTGAGCGATTAGAGGCTAAAGGTTAGAGGTTAAAGGCTAAAGGAAAGAATTATATGGACAAGTTTGAACAATTATTCGCAGAATACCCCTGCGTACTCACAGATGAGTTAGTAAAGAACAATACCGCCGACATATTGGCGAAACATACCGCTGAAAACAATAACCGTGAGGTGTGGATGCAATGTCTCAATCAGATAGACTTGACCACACTAAATGGAGATGATACCACCACAAAAGTAGCTACGATGGCACAGAAAGTCAATGACTTTGACGGACATTTTCCTGGTGTACCCAATGTCGCAGCTATGTGTGTGTACCCCGCTCTGGTAGAAACAGCCAAAGAAGTATTGACAGAGCCAATTGGCATCGCAGCAGTTGCAGCTGGTTTTCCTGCTTCGCAGACATTCATTGAGGTGAAAGTGGCAGAAGCTGCTATGGCAGTTGCAGCAGGTGCAACGGAGATAGATATTGTCATCTCAATAGGTAAATTCTTGGAAGGTAACTACCAAGAAGTGTATGACGAGATATCAGAAATCAAAGCAGCAATTCGTGAGGCACACCTGAAAGTGATACTGGAAACAGGAGCACTGAAAACAGCTGAGAACATCTACAAAGCATCTATCTTGGCAATGGCAGCCGGTGCAGACTTTATCAAGACATCTACGGGAAAAATAACTGTAAACGCAACACCTGAAGCAACATATATCATGTGTCATGCTATCAAAGATTGGCATGAGAAAACAGGACAAAAAGTATGCTATAAACCTGCAGGTGGAGTAAGTACAACCGATGAGGCTGTACAACACTACACCCTGGTAAAAGAGATATTGGGACAAGAGTGGTTGAACAACCAATCCTTCCGCTTCGGTGCTAGTCGTTTGGCGAACAATCTATTGACTAGTATTATGGGTACAGAAGTGACATACTTCTAACTATCCCAATAGCAGAAAACCCACAATTATGTACGAAATCTTATCCAAACGATTTTTTTCGGAGAATGTAGCCGAATTGGTGATTGCTGCTCCGTTGATTGCTTGTAGTCGTAAGGCAGGGCACTTTGTCATCGTACGCGTGGATAACCACTCCGAACGTATGCCGCTCACCATCGCTGCTGCGGATACTCATCAAGGTACTATCACATTGGTGGTACAGCGTATCGGTTTGAGTACAACCAAATTGCTGAATCTTGAAGTGGGCGAAAGACTGCATAATGTGGTAGGTCCGCTGGGTAAAGCCACTACAATTAAACATTTTGGAACCGTAGTCTGCGCGTGTGGCGGAGTCGGCGCAGCACCCATGTTACCAATAGCTGAAGCACTGAAAGCAGCAGGAAACAGAGTAATCACCGTACTAGCAGCTCGCACCGCAGAATTGGTAATCTTACGCGAACAATTGGCTGCCGTATCGGACGAGGTAATCGTGATGACCGATGATGGTTCGTTGGGACAAAAAGGCCTGGTGACACAAGGAGTGGAACAAGTCATTCAACGCGAACAAGTGGATAAGTGCATAACAATAGGTCCTGCCATCATGATGAAATTCGTGGCACTCACCACCAAAAAATACCAAATACCTACGGAAGCTAGTTTGAACACCATAATGGTAGATGGTACAGGTATGTGTGGTGCATGCCGTGTAACAGTAGGCGGAAAAACAAAGTTCGTATGCGTCGATGGTCCAGAGTTTGATGCACATGCTGTGGATTTTGATGAGATGCTCGCACGATTGCGACAATACAAATCAGAGGAACAGGTAGAGTATGAAGCTTATATGAAAGGCGAACATACTGAGCACAACCTTTCGGAACAAGTGATCGACAAAGCAAAGAAGAGCGAAGAGGCGGTGGCAGAAGTTGTTCCTTTCGAAGGAAAAGCAAAAGACAGAGTGGCTATTCCTCGTGTGAAAATGCCCGAGTTGTCGCCTGAAGTACGCGTGAAATCATTGTATCAAGAAGTCAATCAAGGCCTGACATTGGCACAAGCGATGCGCGAAGCTCAACGCTGCTTGGACTGTAAGAATCCAACTTGTGTACAGGGTTGCCCCGTCAATATCAATATCCCATCGTTTATCAAACAAGTAGAAGTGGGCAATATCCTCGGTGCTGCGGATATAATACAAGAAAGTAGTACACTACCTGCGGTATGTGGTCGCGTGTGTCCACAAGAGAAACAATGCGAGGCACAATGTATCCATCTGAAAATGAAACACGAACCCGTGGCTATTGGTTATCTAGAACGTTTTGTGGCGGATTATGTGGCGATAAACGAGGGGCCATTGGCCGTTGGCGATTGGTCATTGGTAATGGGCAATGGGCGATTAGGTAAGCGAATAGCAGTAGTAGGTAGCGGACCTGCTGGTTTGGCATTCGCAGGCGACATGGCTAAATATGGCTATAATGTGACCGTATTTGAAGCCCTACACGAGATAGGCGGTGTGTTGAAGTACGGTATTCCTGAATTCCGTTTACCAAACGCCGTCGTAGATCGCGAAATAGAGGGATTGCGTCGATTGGGCGTTACTTTCCAATGCGATACAATCATCGGTAAAACACTGACCATAGAGGACCTGCAAACGCAAGGATTTGAAGGAATATTCGTGGGTAGCGGTGCCGGATTACCAAGATTTATGAATATCCCCGGCGAGAACCTCAACGGTGTATTATCATGCAACGAATACCTTACACGTGTCAATTTGATGGGAGCCGCTTCGGCAGAGAACGACACCCCATTGCTTCGCGCACAAAACGTGGCAGTCATAGGTGGAGGAAACACCGCAATGGATGCTGTGCGTACTGCTAAACGATTAGGCGCCGAAAAAGCGATGATTATCTATCGCCGTAGCGAAGATGAGATGCCTGCCCGAATAGAAGAAGTAAGACATGCGAAAGAAGAAGGAATAGACTTTCTCACCCTCCACAATCCTATAGAGTACCATGCTGATGATAACGGTCGCGTGAAAGAAGCCGTATTGCAAGTAATGGAATTAGGCGAACCCGACGAGTCAGGTCGTCGTAGTCCTGTGCCCGTAGAAGGAAAAGTAATAACTATCCCTGTGGACTTGGTGATTGTGAGCGTGGGAGTAAGCCCTAATCCATTAATCCCATCTTCTGTATCTGGTTTGGAAATATCTAAAAAAGGGACTATCGTGGTGAACGAGCAAATGCAGTCTTCCATACCCACTTTATTTGCAGGCGGCGATATTGTTCGTGGTGGTGCTACGGTTATTTTGGCTATGTCAGACGGACGAAAAGCCGCCAAAGCAATGCACGAACAATTACACCCTGGACAATAAAACAATATGTCATCAGCCATAGTACTTAATCTGACACGCTATTCTGATACGGGTAGCATTGTCCATCTTTATACCGCAGAGCAAGGACGAATGCACTATGTGGTATATGGTAATAAGTACAAAGGATTGCTTCGCCCACTCTCAATCATTGAATATACAACGACTCGACGTCAGAATGCTCCCACACAGTTGGGTACATTATCAAGCGTCTCACTGCTACACACCGCTCAACGTATTCCTACAAACATACAGCGCCAATGCGTGGCTATGTTTATAGCAGAAGTGCTTGCTAATACATTGCGGCACCCAATGGGAGATAAGCCATTATATGATTGGCTATGCCACATAATCCACCATCTCGATCAAGATGAGGATATAAACAATTTACATCTGTATTTTCTATTGGAGTATGCTACATTTTTAGGTATAGGTATAGATGACGCAGAACACCCCGAATGGTTTACTACACCCAAAAATAGAAGAGAACGTCAGCAACGCTTGCGCGAATTGACAACATACTACGATGAGCATATCGAGGAATTTCGTTCGCCCAAATCGTTGGAAGTACTAATGGAAGTGTTTGATTGACCGAGCCAAATACTCTTGTTCACTTTGTCCAGGAGTGGGATGAAATTCTGCCTTATGAAGTAAGCCTAAGACTGCCAAATCCATAATGGTACTATATCCGCTACGCGCAATTATCTTTTCTGCTTGTAACATAAGTGGCAATAATTCTTCATCACTAATATATGGCATCAAGGTTACAGAACCGATATGCGTAGAAGTTTTAGGACCCCCTATTTTCCCGCGTATAATCAGTACGGGTTGGTCGCTGGTCTTGAAACGTGCAATCAGTTCTTGTTCAAAGATCGTGCGCTGGGGTTCAAGTCCCGAGAGGATAGCAAGTATCAAGGGTTTAGCATTGGTGTCCCTTCGGTATCCCTTCGGTATCCCTTCGGTAGAGAAGAAAGAAAATCGCGATAGTGGACCAATATATTTGGCGCGATGATCAAAATAGCCGCCATGTGCTAATGCGCCTGCAAGGTTATGTTGTGGGTCTGCGTAGTCGGGAACCCACACTTCGCTATACCGTTTATATATAAATGCGTGTAATGCGCGCGCGAGGGGTTGCAATAGGCTAAGGCGTTTGGGCAGTAGTACGTAGAGCTGGTGAGTCATATACACGCAACGCGTTTGGCGCGAGAAGAGACCGAAACGGTTGTCAGAAATCACCAAGTCAAAGTGCTCTATGGCTAATTGTTGGCGAAGATAATAGTGGTCTGCCAGGAAGAAGCGAAAGAGTGCAGGGAGCGCGCGGAGGTAGAAACCACGTTGCTTGGTATTATGGGTATAGCGCAACTCCAAGGATGGCAGAGGAAGGGTACGCAAATCAGGAAACAATTGTTGAAGCAATTGAAGACTTTTACCATCCCCCCCCAACACCACTTCATCGCCAGCTGCAACATACTGACGAATCAAAGGGATACAACGAGTAGCGTGCCCCAATCCCCAATTGAGTGGTGCAATTAAGATTTTCATGCGCAGACAATGACATCAAAGCCTTTTTCTTGCAAGGGCGCAGCAATGGCTTGCATTTCGTGGGCAGGTATCTTGGATAGTGTTTGCAGAGGCGTAGCACGATCAATGACATAGATCATCACTTGTTTGGGACGTAAGTGTTCGACCATAGCATACCAGGCAGACAGTTCTTCTGGCGTGGTATTATCAATGATTGCTCCGTTGTATTCTCCGCGAAGGAAGCAGGTTTGCAAGGTGAAATCGCCATTGAAGAGCGAAAGCCACTGCGCTATCTGTTGTACGCTGAGGTGGGGATTGACGGGTTTGTCAATCAGGCGCATGGTAGCGTCGATGGCAGAATCTAACTTCAAAATGCGGTTGTCGCATAGATATAGTGCTTCTACTACATCAGTCCTTCCAAGTTGAGTGGAGTTGCTGAGTACAGATATTTTGGCCTGTGGACAATACTGATTGCGTAAGGCACAAGTGTCTTGAATAATTCCCAAGAAATCAGGGTGTAGAGTAGGCTCTCCATTGCCGCTGAATGTGATAACGTCTAGTTCATTGGCTATTGACGAAAGTTTAGCGGCAAGGGCTTCGCGTACTTGCTGGCGCGTAGGAAGAACAGGACGCGAGACAGGTTGGTTCCAACCACACTCGCAATACACACAATCAAACGTACAGAGTTTGGCTGTGGTGGGCATAAGGTTCATTCCCAACGACACGCCCAGACGGCGCGAACGGATAGGACCATATACGATAGAATCGAAGAGCATAGGGGGGTATAGGGTGGTTGTAAATTAACGGACGATTACTCGGTTTCCAAGTGCACGGCAAAGTTGTTGTCGAATCTCCATGAGTTGCGGTTGTTGTTCAAGAATAGTGGTGATAAGCTGCCAATCATTACGATCCTGTGCTTCTTTAAGCATACGCTGCATACTATCAATTCGCTCATCAACAACAGTATATTTGAGTTCCAACAACAAACGTTGTACCAATTCCGGAAGAATATTCGTTTCGTCCTGCATCACCTCTTGCACCACATTCTCGGAGATACTGCGCTTGTTATACATACGACTGATTTGGTATTTATCCGCAATCATATCTACTGCCAATTGGCTAATAGCATTATTGGTATGGTGTTGGAAGAATACCGAAGCTACAAATTGGGGTGATTGGTAGTTGGCAATATACTCATCTATCACTAAACGATGTAAAGGATTAGGAATATCAATACTATCATTATGTATTTCAGTGATGATGTATTCACCCACCGTTATCATTTGTTCTTCTGTTTGATACAATACCTTCTCGCCATAACGTACCAGCACCTGTATGAGGTTCAGTATATTGCGCTCTTTATGTGTCAAAGTTTGCTCTACCTGTTCGGAAGAAGTAGCAGTATGTTGATTATTAGAAGTAGTTTCCTTTTCTTGTTCTGTCTTTTGTCGTTGTTCTGCTTCTTTTCTCTTTTTTCGTTCTTCGGCCGTTTGCTTACGTATCTCGGCTACTTTGCGCGTGAGCACATCTTCAGGCATAGAGAGCAGTGTCGCAGTATCTTTGATATATACTTGGCGTTTGATAATATCTGGAATAACAGCAATAGAACGTACAATCTGAAGAATCATTTCCGAACGTTTAGACGGATCATTTTGCGCATCTTCCATCAAAAGTTGGGTCTTGAATCGGATAAAATCGTGTTGGTTCTGCTCCAAAAACTCTTTTAAATCAGAGGCATTCCTATTTTTAGCAAAACTATCTGGGTCTTCACCTTCTGGCAGAAGAATAACGCGTACATTAATACCCTCTTCGAGCATCATATCTATACCGCGTATAGCAGCTTTTATACCTGCTTTATCTCCATCGTAGAGAAGAATGATATTCTCCGTGAAACGGTGAATAAGACGTATCTGATTAATTGTTAGTGATGTACCACCCGATGCTACCACATTCTCAATCCCTGATTGCACCAATTGAATCACGTCCATCTGACCTTCTACGAGATAACAATTATTGTTTTTCGAAATGGCCTGTTTGGCTTGGTAAAGTCCAAAGAGTTCGTTATGCTTTTCGTATATCAGTGAGGTAGGCGAATTGACATACTTACCTACTTTATCATTCTTTACCATCAAACGACCTGAGAATCCCACGACTTTTCCACTGATAGACAGAAAAGGAAACATCACACGGCCGCGAAAACGATCGTATAGTCTGCCATTTTCGCTCTTGCCGCAGACACCTGTACCTATATAGGGGGCGTTATCTGCGTCATTAAGCAAGTATTTCTCTTGAAAACCTTTCTTTTTGGCTACGTCCCACAGAGTAGCTTTCTCGGGTGAATATCCGATTTGAAATTTACGAATAATATCCTCCCTTAAACCACGTTGGCGCAGATAACTCATAGCCACAGCTGTACCTTCTGGAGTATTCCACAATTGTTCGTGAAACCATTTGTTGGCAAACTCATTGACGATAAACATAGACTCACGATCGTCTTGCTTTTGTTTCTCCTCGGCGGTGAGTTCTCTTTCTTCTATCTCAATATGGTATTTTTTTGCCAATTGTCGAATGGCTTCTATATACGAACATTGCTCAATCTCCATAACGAAACCTACGGAGTGTCCCGCCTTTCCACAACCGAAGCATTTGAAGATGCCCTTGCTCGGAGAAACAGTGAACGACCCAGTCTTCTCATCATGGAAAGGGCACAAACCAATTAAGTTAGCACCGCGTTTTTTGAGCGATACATAATCGCCAACCACATCTTCGATGCGGGCGGCGGAGAATATTCGGTCTATGGTTTCGCGAGGTATCATTATTGCGAGTGAAGTGGATGGTGTAAAGTGTAGAAGCAGGGGTTAAAAATCCCAAAGATAGACACCCAACTTGATTTGCCATTGGTCGAAACGACCGCGGGTGTATGGATTATAGTCACCGCTGCTAGCAAATATTTTAGCTTTATATGGATTAATCAAACCAAAATCATATCCACCGCGTAAAAAATAACGATCAAATTGGAAACCCGCTCCTATACCCCATGTTACATTCATGCGTTTGAGGGCGAATGCACCGTCCATCGTGTAGCGATCCTGCTCAACGGATGTGATCTCTCCGTTAGGAAGAGTCTGTGAGTGGGTACTTTGTTTGTAGGATAATCCCACTTGCAGCGTAGGACCCGTATAAAGGATTAAATATGTATTATCAGCAATTTCAAATTTATATTGCCAATCCACAGGAATCTCTAATTGGTGGTAAAATTCCTGTTTCTGACTGCGTGGATACTCTAATTTGCCTGTTGCCTGCCATTTGTTTTGAATAGTACCAAATGTGTAATTCAAACCAAGAGTATATCCAAATCCTTCCACAAGGGTAGCATCATATAAAACACCTACTTTTACACCATTGAAAATAGTAGGAGTGAGTGTTTTCTCTTGATCAACAACAGGAAGATTCAGTCGCGTAATAGGTTGAGTGAATCCCACTTGCAAACCTATATATTGTTTGCCTTCTGCGTGAACGAAAGTGATAATACTGCTGAGTAGCAGACAAAGAACGAGTAATTTTTTCATCGCTTATCTATTTTGTTTAACATTCTTATTTAGTTGTTTTTGAGTTCTTGTTCCTTTGAGTTGGGTTAGGTCCTCCTCCTCTTCGTCTTCTGCCGAAGCGGAAGTAGCGACAGTCTCAGGACGTTTGGTACGTTCGGGATGTAGGAAAATATCCTTGGGCTGGCGAGGTCTTTCGCCTTCTGCCCAAAAAAATCCATTGAGTTTTGTTTCTTCGCTTAAAGCCTGATCTAACGGAATCATCACACCTGTTGTGGCTGTGGTAAAGAGTACATAATCCACTTTTCGGTTTTCTAAATATACTTTCACAAAACTACTTTGCGTGCGATTAATACCCACATACGATCCGTCATCTTCGCGAGGGTAGAATATGGTTTCAGCATTACCCTGTACATCTAACAGATAAATATCTCCATCTCGAATATAAGCAAACATCTCTTTTCCTGCCATCTGATTGAACTCATCAATCCCATCTCTTTTGACCATCAAACCATTACCTATACCGTGCATATAATCCACAGTTTGGTTGTGGATATAGATGTTGATTAAATCTGCGGACAATTGATTATCTTCATTCCAACAGATGGGCAACCCGAATAGCGTGAGCACAGAGTCTTTGCCATGGTAGCGCGCAGAGTCGCATACAGCCTGTATATCTTTTCGGTAGATACGTACATGCCAAAAGGCTCGCAGTTGATGATAAGAGGTATCTTTCCAAAGTGTATCGGGAGTCTGCGCTATACGTACAGAATCCACAACAATACTATCACGAGGTAAAAGACTATATGTTTGGTAGGCAATCTCTTCGGTCCAAAGAGTATCGGCGTGCATATAGGTATATGCCGTTGAGTCTGACCAATCAAGCATCATAGCACTATCAGTAACATATCCTTTTCCTCCGTCTTCCCACACCTCGCTGATTTGACCATACAAAGTGATATGGTTCGTGGAGTCAATGGATTCTATATTACCCAAACATCGTCCGTATCCGTTGGCCTTGTCATAATAGATAGTGTCGCCTGTAAGGGTTATACCATCGGTATGAATGATGAGTGAGCGATCAAGCAGTTGCGATAATTCGGTCTTGGTATTATACCACCCATTAGTCGAATGAATAGTGGTTTCTTCCTCATAAATAATCTTGGTTGGTCCCACTAAATCCGATTGATAACTCTCTGTATTATACCCCAATGTATCCGCAGTTAATATGAACTTTGGATTTACCAATTTCACTTCCCCTCGGAAGATAGCTTGATGGTTATTGGGAGTATAATGCCCCTTTTGTGAAGTAAGGGTATTGAGACTGTCCACAATTTGTCCGCCCGAGAAGTAATACGCTACATTGCGCATTCGGTCATAGTTGAGACTATCAGTGGTGAGGGTTGTTTTCTGATGGACAAGTCGGACACGTTTTCTAAGTCGAGCCAATTTGGTATTGCCATTGTAATAGAGTATATCTCCAAAACCTTCAAGACTATCACCCTGTACGATGTGTACATGACCAAAAGCATGCAGTGAATTTTCTTTCTCAAAGAAATACGCAGAATCGCAATACATCAAAACCGAATCGTGACGAAAGCATACATCACCGCGCAGTATCTGAGCATCGGGTAAACGTTTCTCATCAAAACTCAGGGTCTCAGAATGTTCTAGATACACCAAGGATATCTTAATAGTGTCTTGTGCCATACACCCCATTGCCAATAGCCAAAAGCCCATTGCCAAAAGCCCATTGCCAATCGCCAATATAACCCTCTTACCTTTAACCACGAAATCCTTGCCTTTAAACATTATACTTTACACCGCTACGCAGCAAATCTACTGCTCGCCTTGTGAGCTTACTTCACCCAATTAGGATATTGGAAATCGCAACCGACCCAAGCTGGATCAATGTGTACATAGATGTCTTGTTGCTTATTGCGAATCCATTGGTCAATAGTTTGGGTCTTTTGTTCTTGTATGAGCATATTACGAATGGTTTGGAAGTCATCCGTAAGATTTGCCTTATGCGCATCTCTTTTCGTTTTCAGACGAACAATAGCGCATACCTCTTTGTTTTTTGTTCTATCCATCATTGTGAAAGGCATGCTCACATCGCCTTCTTTCATAGAGTAAATTTGTCGTGCCAACTCGGGTGGGAGGTCTTGGTATTCAAACTTACTTGCTCCTGTGTTAGGATTGGTCATAAGTCCTCCGTTCATAACGGTTGACTTATCTTCAGAGTAGCGTGCTACAGCAAGTTCAAATGAAAGAGTATCAGACAAGATGAGTGTACGAATAGAATCAAGTCGTGTGATAGCGTTTTGCTTGTCTGTATATGATACGCGTGGTTTAAGAAGAATGTGTCGGCAATTGATTCGATCTCCTTTTCGTTCGATGAGTTGGATAATATGGTAACCATATTCTGTTTCCACCACTCGTGACACACGTTTAGGGTCTGTAAGGTTGAATGCTACATCTGCAAATGCACTTACCAATTGTCCTTTGCCTACAAATCCCAATTCTCCTCCTCGTTTGGCAGATTCGGTATCTTCGGAATAGAGTCGTGCAAGCATACTGAAATCTGCGCTACCATTGGTAACACGCTCTGTAAACTCTCGGAGTTGGTTTTTAATACGCTCTGTTTCTTCCACAGGAACAGGTGGCTCAAAACTCAAAATCTGCACTTCTACTTGTGCAGGCACAGTAGGCAGCGAGTCGGCAGACAGATTATTGAAATATCGGCGAACTTCGGCAGGAGTTGGCTGAATGTTTTCCGTGAGTTTGCTTTGCATCTGTTGAATAATCATTTGATTGCGTACACTCTCCATCATCTCTTCACGGATTTCACTACTGGTCTTGCGGAAGTATTCTTCTAATTTCTCTTTGCTACCGATTTGAGAAATATAGTAGTTCATACGCATATCCACCTGACTACTCACAGAGGACTCGTTGGCCTCAATAGAGTCAAGCTCTGCTTGATGCAAAAATAGTTTTTGAATAGCGAGTTGCTCTGGTATAACACAATATGGATCACCTGCGATAGGTTGTCCTTCGTATTGAGCTCTCAGTCTTTCATCTTCCACCTCGCTTCGTAGAATGGCTTCTTCTCCGACGATCCATATTACTTCGTCGATGATATTATCTTGTGCCACAGATGAGAGTGGCAATAGCCAATAGCCAATTACCAATAACCAATTACCAAAAACCAATTTATTCATTTTCATATAATTTTAATTTGCCTGTTTCTAATGCTTTATTGTACAATATGTTTCGTTCTTTTTTTAGAAATTCTACTTGTCGCTGTCTAAGAAGTATGTCCTCTATCTCCTTTCTCGCGAATGTGATAGGTTTCTGCTCGCCTGTCATATATAAATCTGTGACTTGCAGCAGATAGGTGTTGATAGAGTCTTGTATCTCTATTTGCCTTTTGTTTTTGAGTTGTTTATTGAGGTTATCTTGCTCAAATGGCATGAGTACGATGATTTCGCTCGTGGTTTTCCAATTGTCTGTGAATAGTTCATATCCCATGGCATATTGGTATGCAAATTTCTCAATCCATTCGATATTTTCCTCCTCTTCGGGGTGTTGTATTCTTGTTCGTAGTTCGCTCATATTTGGTGCCTGATTGGGTACGACAAGCAGCAATCCTTGCATGATTGTTTCGGATAGAATCAGGTGTTGTTGATGCGTATCATAGAATGCCTGGATGAGTGTATCTTCCACTATTCGGGACATTCGTTGTGCAATGAGTTTTTTTTCGTACTCGTGTAGATAGAGTGAGCGTCGATAGTCTTCTACGAGTCGTTCTATATCTTTGTTAGTTTGGTCTTTGGCTTTGTCATATTCAATGAGGTTGATAGCCCATTGTTCTACATATTGCTTTGCTACTCTTGCGCTATCTTGTGGACCGAGACCTGCGGTCAGCAGACGTATCTGCTCGTGTGTAATAGTCTTGCCATTGTATTCCGCTATCGTACCCACCATACGTTTTTTCTCGTATAGATGGCATGCGGTGCAGATGCAGCAGAGTAACACTATCGTTAATATTTTGATATAAACTTTCATGCTTTTGAAACGCCTTTATTTTTTTCTTTCGTCTGATTGCCTAATCAAGAGAGCATATCCGCTGCAAAGTTACTACATTTTTCTGAAATATGCAAGTAATCGACTCTTTTTTTATATGATAACCCTTTCCTTTACACTTTATACCTTACACTTTACACCTTACTTTCTGTATATATTTGGTGATTATCCACGAGTTTGGGTTGCGTAGTTCGTATGTAGTAAGGAGCTTTGATAATAAGGTGAGATGACAGCACCTGCGATGAGGCGAGTCGTTGGTCGCTGACTTCAATATGAACCTCATCATAGATACCTGAGTCAATAATATGTTGTAGTAGCATACTACCTCCTTCCACCAGCACCGAATGTATATTTTGTTTGGCTAAATCATTGAGAATGAACGCCCAATCGGTATTGTCGCGATAAACGATAGTGGGCGCATCGTCAGAAAAGATTTTGCTATCGGCAGGTAGGATATTATGCCTATCAAGGGTGATACGCACAGGGTTCCGTCCACTCCAATGTGTAGTGAGTAGTCGCGGATTGTCTAACAAGGCGGTTCGTGTGCCGACCATAATTGCCATGTTTTGAGCGCGCTGTTGGTGAACCAATAGTTTGATTAAAGGTGTGGAAATCACCAACGGATGACTATGAATATCTTTCCTATAATCAATATATCCATCAGCAGTCTCGGCCCATTTCAGAATAACATAAGGACGGTGTTTTTCCTGTAAGCAAAAAAAACGTTTGTTTAATGTTCTACATTCCTTTTCTAAAATTCCGACAATGACTTCAATGCCTGCTTCGCGCATCATCTGTACGCCTCTACCCGCTACTTGTGGGTTAGGGTCAAGCGTGCCAATTACCACCCGACCAATACCTTTGCGGATAATAAGTTCGGCGCATGGTGGTGTCTTACCATAGTGACTACAAGGTTCGAGACTGACAAATAAGGTACAATGCTTATAATCAATTCCTTCCGGATGTGCATCTTCGGCATGTCGGAGGCAATTAGGTTCGGCATGTGGACCGCCATATTGCTCGTGCCAACCTTCACCGAGAATCGTGTGTTGTGGTCCTACAAGAACAGCGCCAACCATAGGGTTGGGGGCAACATAATACTCGCCCAGGTGCGCTAATTGGAGACAACGAGAGATATATTTTACAAAGTTTGTATCATTTGTTTGCATATATGCTTTTTTTATAGTAATTTTGCAGCGTGAAACAACAAATTGACTATATCATTTCGCAGCTGCGTGGTTATTATGCAGATGAGGAGTTGCGCGAGTTGGCATACTGGATTGTAGAAGAATGTACAGGTTTGACACGCACAGAAATCCTTATCGGCTGCAAAGATACAAAAAAAAATGTATTCAAGCAAGATTTAGAGGTAATTTTGCAAAAACTTCGTGCGAACGAACCGATTCAGTATGTTTTTGGTCATACAGAGTGGTTGGGTTTGGACTTGTCGGTGACAGGTGCAACGCTTATTCCTCGTCCAGAAACGGCAGAGTTAGTGGATTGGATTTTAGGTCGTGTCGATACGTCGCAAATCCTGCGGGTATTGGATATAGGTACTGGTAGTGGTTGTATTGCTATCGCTTTAAAAAAGCATGCACCATTATGGCATGTCACGGGTGTGGATGTGAGCACAGAAGCGTTGGAGGTGGCTGAGGCTAACGCACGCAAAAATGAAGTGGCAGTGAATTGGTTGCAGGCGGATGTGTTAACGGATAATACGATTGCAAAAGAGAGGTGGGACGTGATCGTGAGCAATCCCCCATATATATGCGAAAAAGAGAGAGTAGATATGGAGGCACGCGTATTGGATTATGAACCCGCTACGGCATTGTTTGTTCCCGATGACGACCCATTGCTTTTTTATCGCAGGATAGCGAGTTTAAAGGTCGCTTCAATGCTGTTTTTTGAGATTAATGAGGCGTATGGAGAGCAGGTTTGTGCGATGCTGCGTGCGATGGGATATACGGATGTTGAACTAAAAATGGACATGTATGGCAAACCAAGAATGGTCGTTGGCTGCATTGCGCAGTAGGGCAGAAACCTATTGCGCGAGTGCTGAACATTGTGTATGGGACGTGCAGCAGAAGTTACAGCAGTGGGGAGCTACGTGTGAGCAAACAGAGGATATTATTGCGCATTTGCAGGCAGAGCATTTTGTGGATGAGAAGCGTTATTGTCATGCTTTTGTGCATGATAAATTATTGTATCAAGGATGGGGAAGAATGAAAATGCGTGCGCATTTGCAAGCGAAACATCTTCCGTCTTCTGTGATAGAACAAGCATTAGATGAAATAGATAAGGAGGAGTATATGGGTGTGTTGACTCGCGTGGTGTCATCTAAAAAACGAAGTATTAAGTCCACGGATCCGCACGCCAGAGAAAAATTGATTCGTTTTGCTTTGCAACGAGGATTCACATACGAGGAAATAAGTGCTGAAATTTGAAAGAAAAGTAGGCGGAAGAGTGAAATATTTGCATATCTCAAAAAAAAGCAGTATCTTTGCAATCGCTTTCCTGATAGTAAGGAAAGGATAATAAACAGCATCTTTGCAAAAGCAATCGCGTATGGCAGCAAACTTAGTCACTATCTATTGTAAGAACAACAAGCAGTTTGTTCAGATTCCGTGTGGTACTTCTATCAAAGAGTTGTATGACCAACTTCGTCCCACGCTTGATATTCGCTATCCTATTATCGCCGCTCGGGTGAACTATAAGGTGCAGAATCTCAATTTCTTAATATACAAACCCAAAGATATTGAGTTTATCGATGCTACGAGTGAAAGTGGTGCACGCTGCTACGTGCGTACGCTGAGCATGGTGATGGCTTGCGCCGTGCGCGAACTATGGCCCGACTGCGACCTGCGCATAGAGCACCCTATCAGCAAAGGATTCTACTGCACCATACGCGAGTCACGAGACACGGCTAAAACCATCACGCCCGAGATAGTGGCTGAGTTAAAGGGACGAATGCAAGCCATTATTGCGGAAGATCGCCCAATCATAACCGAAGAGCGCCAAACGAAAGAAGTGATACGCTTATTTGGCGAAAGAAACGAGGGCGAAGTAACCTTGTTTGAGACGTTGGGCAATCCTTACTGCCGCTACTATCGTATGGGTGACTATATAGACTACTATACTGGCGCGCTGATGCCATCTACCAGTTATATCAATTTGTTTGACGTGGAGATGTACCATGGCAATATTCTCTTGCGTATCCCTTGTCGTCGCGACCCTAACCGATTAGAAGAGCGATGTGTACAAGATAAGCGCTTCGGAATATTCAAGGAATATGTCGGTTGGAATAAGTTGCTGCATATCACCAATGTAGGCGAATTTAACAAGGCATGCAAAAACCAGAAGAGCTTTGAGATGATTAAATTATCAGAGGCTCTACACGAAAAGAAAGTGGCACAAATAGCGGACCAGATTGCTCATCGCGAAAGTGGTGTGCCTAAATTTGTGTTGATTTCGGGACCAAGTTCTTCAGGCAAAACGACCTTCTCGAAACGATTGACTATACAATTATTAGTGAATGGTATTCGTCCCGTGGTCATCTCGATGGATAATTACTTTGTTAATCGTGAAGATACTCCTCGAGATGAGAATGGTGAATGGGATTTTGAGCACTTGCATACACTCGACTTACCACTTTTCCGGCAGCAATTAGCAGACTTATCGGAAGGTAAGACCGTATCATTACCATTCTATAATTTTGAAACAGGCAAACGGGAATATAGAGGTGATACGCTTCGTTTAGAAAAAGACACAGTGGTCATTTTGGAGGGATTGCATGCGTTGAACCCCGAACTGATTCCAAATATTCCACGCGAAACGACATTTAAGATTTACGTGAGTTCGCTCACAACGGTGAATTTGGATAACCACAATTGGATACCTACGAGCGATGTTCGCTTGATTCGCCGTATTGTGCGTGATTACCGCTATCGTGGATACTCCGCGCGCGAAACCATTGCACGATTGGATAGCGTGCAACGAGGTGAAGATAGATGGATCGCACCTTTCCAAGAAGAGGCAGATGTGATGTTCAACTCGGCGTTGCTCTTCGAACTTGCCGTACTTAAACGACATGCAGAACCTATCTTAGATGAAGTGCCTAAATACTGCGATGAATATACTACGGCACATCGCTTGAAAAAGTATTTGAGTTATTTCGAGTCAATACCAGAACGCGAGATTCCACCTACTTCGTTCTTGCGTGAGTTTGTGGGCGGTAGTTCGTTTAGGTATTGATGGTGTAAAGTGTAAGGTGTAAAGGAAAGGGATATGAAAAAGGGAATATTGATATTTGTGATGGCATGGGTGTTATTCGCGATGGGAATAGCACAAGAATATGTAGGCGAAGTAGATACTATAGTAACGGACACAACGGTAGTGGTGGATACCATCGCATTAACGCTGATAATGGATGATATGTCACACGCGGTGGTACATCAGGATACGTTGGTAACACAACTTATGCGTGATAAACGATTGGGTTATACTCGTGGGGAACAAATCTTAGATGGTTTTAGAGTACAAATTTACGCTTCAAATGTTCAGCAAAAAGCGAAACAAGAAGCTACCGAGTTACAACAACGTATAGAATCGCAGGTAGATATGCCTGTATATATACTATCAGAACCACCATTTTGGAAAGTACGAGTAGGTAATTTCCATACGCGTGAAGAGGCGAATGCTTATAAGACAACCTTTTTGGAGTTATTTCCAGAGTTAATAGGTAGCACATATATTGTACCAGATAAGATAATTGTAATACGATGAATACTCCATTCGTTCCTAATCCAAGCACTACTGACACCATTGCTCAGCACGTAGTTACATTGCTTGAGCAGATGGGCGAGAACCCTAATCGCGAAGGACTACAACGTACTCCGGAGCGCGTAGGTAAGGCTATGCAATTCTTAACACAAGGATATGGGCAAGATCCCGAAGCTATATTACGCTCAGCACTATTTGAAGAGGATTATCGTCAGATGGTGGTAGTGAAAGATATACCATTCTATTCGTTGTGTGAGCATCATTTATTGCCATTTTTTGGCAAGGCGCATGTTGCCTATATCCCTAATGGAAAAATTACGGGATTGAGTAAAGTGGCGCGTGTGGTGGATGTGTTTGCTCGCCGTTTGCAGGTGCAAGAGCGTATGACAACCCAAATCAAAGAGTGTATCCAGAACACGCTAAATCCCTTGGGCGTAATGGTGGTGATAGAGGCTGAACACCTGTGTATGCAGATGCGTGGTGTACAGAAATCGGGTGCAGTCACAACCACGAGTGATTTTACAGGTGCTTTCAATCGTCCCGAAACACGTGAAGAGTTTATGAATCTAATTCGTGGGTGAACTAACCTTTCTCATTTCATAACCAAAGACAATATGCTCCCTTATCATTGGTAAAAGGAGTAAGGGTTAATTGCGAAAATATGTAATAAACCCAAGAAGAATATCAATTCATAATCAGAATTTTGGTTGTGCCATGTCCGCTGCCATCCGCAGTATTGCATAGAATAGTATATATTCCTGTTGCTACTCTATCACCTTGCGCATTGGTCATATCCCAAATGGCTTCTCCACCATTGCTTGGGATATTAGTGACAAGATTGCCATTGGCATCTACGATACGTACTTGGGTATTTGCCATCAATCCTCGTATGGTGATTAATCCTTTGTAGTTTGGGTGCACAGGATTAGGATAGGCGTAGATTTCGTTAAAATCAGTAGCGGGTTCGATAGCATCACTCATATAGGATACCAATCCCTGACCTGTACCGAAGAATACTTCACCAGTAGATTCTTGAATAGCAATTGACAAGACATTGTTACTCGGAAGCGGAGAGTTTTCGGAAGTGAAATGCTCTATTGTTTCTTCGCCGTTAGGTGATAGTAAAAACACACCGGAAGATGCCGTTCCTATCCATTTGCGATTACCACCGTCCACCACAATGCTATTAATTTGTTCGTTTTCGAGCAAATAATCTCCTAATTTTGTACCATCATTGCGACCAATGATTACTCGTTCGCATCGGTTAGAAGTGGTAAAATCTATTGTGGCAGGAATCAGAAAGAGTCCCTTATTAGTACCTACCCACATGGTGTTATCACGGTCTTGTGCCAACGAAAAGATTGACTCTGGTAGAACTTGTTTTCCGTTTTGGTCGTACCATTCTGTATGATAAGTAACTTTATCATCCGTTGGATCAGTAGGTGTCCCATTATCTTGCAATAGAATTAACCCTGTGTTATATCGACATATAGGAATCCATTTCCACGTTGTGCTGCGACGATCAACCAGTATTTCTCCCGGAGTATGCAGGGGAACACAAATGCCATTGCTATATAAATCATATGAAGCTAAATTATTGCCATTAGCATCCATGATGTGTACATTGTTGGATACACCTGTGTTTAGTACCCATAGGTAACCTTGGTCATCAAACATTGCGCAGTCGGTTCGAGTATAAGTTTGAGGCTTTTCTGCAACTGCAGAGGTCAGACTACTATTGCTTGGAGTGTATAATTTTATGACTTCGTCACGATACATTTCCAATAGTCCTGATCCGAAACTCGTCACAAAATAATGGTCTTTATCCTTGGGATCTTGTGCAACATTCATCAAGTCGAGGATGGTAGCATTGCATGCCTCATTAATTTGCGAATGGGAGATATTGACCCAGGAGTCGTTCTCGTAGAACATAATTTCGGCAGGAGTTTTGTTCTGCGTAGCCCATCTGCCTCCAGGTACTATGTATAGTCTGTCGCCGAAGAAGCGCATACGATATGCAGTATTATTGATAGGACCATCAGGTAGAAACGTTTGTCTATCGCTTCCTCTCATCAGTCCATATTTATCTAGCGCAAACCAAAGGGAATTGCCGTCTGACTGAATATCTGATATAATTCCCATTTCTTGCCATTGCAGTGATAAATCTGTGCCAACAATTGCTACACCATCTTTGTCTTTAGGCAAGATAAAAAGTTCCTGATTGGTTTGACAAAGGTCTTTTGCAGCGAATGTTGTGCTATGTTTGTGCCATTGCCCCCCGTTGCGCGACCATAATACGGCATCGCGGATAATGTATAATTGTTGTTTATGCGCAGATAGAGCAGTCGCTTCTTGGCCATTGGGTAGTGATTGTGTCTGCCAATAGGCATAGTCTGAAAGTGGATCTGATAGCGCTGCGGAATATAGGAGTTGGGGTGAAACGGCGTAGATACTATCACCTAAAATGGTGATGTCCTTGATGTTCACCTCCGAGGCATCTTTACCAATAATGTAGGTATCTTTAATCTCTCGTTTTTTCATATCTAGTACGAGAATACCGAAATCCATAGCGAGATAGGCGGTATTTTCATACATATAGATACTGTTTACAATCTTGGAGAAATTGGCTTGTTTCAGATATAAATCTGGGATATTGTCTATCTCATCCTTGGCATTGATGACGTCTATTTGCCCATTTTCATAGCATACTAATAGTAAGTTGAGCGCAGGATTGTACCCGATAGTGGATATAACCGCACCATTCAATCCCGTCAGGCGGCTATAATAGGAAAGTTCCTCAGACTGTTTGTCCACGGCAAAGAGCGAATGGTTGGATAGGGCAAACACTTTTTCTTTCATCACTGCCACTTCATCTATGATGGAATAAGCTGAGTGAGCGCGCCATAGGTGCATATTGCCGTACGTCCAATTCTCTTCGGATGTGTCGATATGCTTATTAGCGAATAGGTTTGACGTCGCTAAGATGAATAAATGGAGTAATAATAACTTTTTCATAGCAATACTTTATTTAATGTTCGCGCGCAGCGCTTGTAGCGCGCGTGCGCGATGGCTAATGCTGTTTTTTTCTTCGGCGGTTAGCATAGCAAAGGTGCTATTGTAGCCTTCGGGGATAAAGAGCGAGTCGTAACCAAAACCTTGATCGCCACTCTCTTGCTGAGCGATTTGCCCTTTGACTATACCCTCTACTTGCAAGTCTTGTTCCGTACTGATTAGTGTGATAACGGTGCGGAACTGTGCTTTTCGGTTGTTGATACCCGATAGTTGTTGCATGGCTTTGGCTCTGTTGTTAGCATCGTTGGATGGTTCGCCTGCCCAGCGAGCAGAATATACGCCAGGTTGTCCGCCGAGGGCTTCTATCTCTAAACCAGTATCGTCTGCAAAAACGCCATTGTATTCGGTGGTTAAGTTCTTGTCAATGAGCCATTGCCAAATGGTTATAGCTTTTAAACGGGAATTTTCTTCCAGTGTTTGTCCTGTCTCATCTATTTCTTGCAAAAAACCGATGTCGCGTAAACTGACAACCTCTATGTGTGTGAGGATATGACGAACTTCTGCCAACTTGTGGGCATTATTGGAGGCAAATACGAGTTTCATATTTTGAATTTTCAAATCTTGCGTGCAAAATTACTATTTTTTATGCAAATATCAAAATTATTTGCTCTTGATTTGGTATATTCCATCTTTTTTTAGTACTTTTGCAGGCGATAATGAAAAAGAAGTTTCATTTTTAATAATAAAATAAGATATGAAAAAGACAAAAATGTTGTTGGTAGCGATGGTGTTATTCGCTACTCAAATGATGGCTCAAACTCCTATTTTGGGCGAGTGGATTACAGTTGATGATGCTAGTGGCGAACAAAAGTCAGTGGTGCGTATTTATCAAGCAGAGAATGGCAAGTATTACGGTACGATTATCGAACTTTTTGGCGAAGATGGTGCGAGTGCTGTTTGTGAGGCATGTGAAGGTGAGGATCATAACCAACCTATTGTGGGTTTGACTATTATCCGTGATATGCAGTTGGAGAAAGGTGAGCTGCGCGGTGGAAAGGTGCTCGATCCAGATAATGGTAAGTTCTATTACGCTAAGGTGTATCTAAAGGACGGCAAACTTATCTTACGCGGTTCGCTGGATAAGGCAGGTTTATTAGGTCGTAGCCAAACTTGGTTGCCTAAGCAATAATAGCGATTGTATGATGCATAAAAAAATGACTGCTAATTTGGCAGTCATTTTTGTTGGTATAGATTGTTTTTGTTTATGCCTCTATTGCTTGAGCAATAGATTGGGCTATCTCGGTCATCTCTTCAGCAGATAGAGTCATCTTAGGATTAGCAAAGGACATGTCCCCCTCTTTGCTGATAGGTATGAGGTGCATGTGAACATGAGGCACTTCCAATCCTATCACTGCTACGCCCACGCGTTTGCACGCCACCGCACCCTTGATGCCACGAGCTACTTTCTTAGAGAAGATCAACATCTCGCTGAGCAACTCATCTTCGAGATCGAAAATATAATCTGCTTCTGGCTCCGCCAACTTAGGTACAATCAGGGTATGTCCCTTTTGGAGGGGATTGATATCCAAGAAAGCATAAAAATGCTCATTCTCAGCTACTTTATAACTAGGAATATCGCCATTGATAATACGGGTGAAGATAGTCATAATTAGATACTGATTTCCAAAATCTTAAACTCCAGTTTACCAGCGGGTACGACTACCTCTGCGGTGTCGCCTACTTTCTTGCCCAACAGACCTTTGGCAATAGGAGTAGTAGTTGCAATCTTGCCTTCAAGAATATTTGCCTCTCCCTCAGTTACCAATTGATATACCTTCTCTTGTCCAGTTTTCATGTTTTGTACACGCACCTTAGTCAAGATTTGTACTTCATCGGTATTGATATCTGTTTCATCAATGATACGAGCATCCATGATCTTCGCTTTGAGCATAGCGATGCGGCTTTCCAAGATACCTTGCTCTTCCTTGGCTGCATCATATTCTGCATTTTCACTCAAATCGCCTTTCTCTCGTGCCTCTGCAATAGCTGCAATCACGCGTGGACGCTCCACGCTTTCCAAATGTTGGAGTTCATCTTTTAGTTTTTGAAGACCTCCTGCGGTTACATAATTAGTTGCCATATTGTTGTTTAGTATTTACGATTAAAAATTTCGCTCGCAATAAATGCTTTGCGAGCTTCTTCTACATCGGTCAAGTCCACATCCTGAGGATGGGTGTTGTTCGTTAATTCGTTCATATCTCTTTAGGTCGCTTCTATGAATTGATTTATAATGATATAAAGATGAGACCAAAAAAAATAATGAAAACAATACTTCTGTTTTTGCGTAGTTTTAAGAAACAACGAGAAACTTCCCAGCCTCTCGTTGCCATTAAACCTAAACCTTAACTATGAAAATTTATTGTTTTCGACTGCAAAAGTACTGCTTTTTTTTTAATCGTGCAAATTTTTTATGAAAAAAAAGCGTTTTTTTCGTAATAAATGTATTATTTTACGATTTTTCCTTTCAAAGTCGCAGCCGAAGCTTCTAAAATCTCTACGTTAACTAATTCTCCGATATGTCTTCCCTCGCGTGGGAAAACTACTGTTTTGTATTGACTTGTACGTCCAAACATGTCATCGCGGCTACGTTTAGAAAAACCTTCTACCAATACTTCGACTACTTTGCCCACCTCGCGTAGGTTGCTCTGCAAAGATAGTTGTGTTTGTAGTGCAATAATCTCATTTAGCCTGCGCACTTTCTCTTCTTCGCTGATATTGTCAGGTAAATGCTTCTGCGCGTGCGTGCCTGGGCGCTCACTATATTTAAACATGAAGGCGGAGTCAAATCCCACTTCCTGCATGAGAGAGAGAGTTTCTTGATGTTCTTCGACCGTCTCGCTATGAAATCCGCAGAACACGTCCGTACTGATGGCAGCATCGGGCAATATACGTCGGATAGCGGCTATGCGATCCAAATACCATTCGCGAGTATATTTGCGGTTCATAAGTTTGAGTATGCGGTTAGAACCACTTTGTACGGGCAGATGGATAAACTTGCATAGGTTGTCGTATTGTGCAATCACCTCTAATGTCTTATCAGACATGTCTTTCGGATGCGAGGTGGTGAAACGAATACGCATATTGGGCACCAACTCGGCAATGATACGGAGTAGGGTAGAGAAATCTATCACTTCGCTCTCGCCTCGCTCGTTGATTTGCTCATAGCGATAGGAGTTGACATTTTGTCCTAAAAGTGTCACCTCTTTATAGCCCTTTTGTTGCAGATCAAGCACCTCGTTCTTGATACTCTCCACGTCGCGACTGCGCTCGCGACCGCGGGTGTAAGGCACTACGCAATAGGAGCAGAAATTGTTACACCCACGCATGATACTCACAAAGCCAGAGATTTGTTTGCCGATACGTGCGGGCATCACTTCTCGATAGGTTTCTGTGGTGCTGAGTTGAATATTTACCGCAGGCAATCCTTGTTGACATTGGGCGAGAAGGTTGGGTATATCCATATATGCATCGGGGCCTGCCACAAAGTCCACTCCATAGTCACGCACCAGTTCCTCACCCATGCGCTCAGCCATGCAGCCAATGACACCAATGATCTTATGATCTTTCTTTCTATTGCGTCCACCGCGCAAATCCTGCAAACGGTGTTGCACTTTCTGCTCTGCATTCTCGCGAATGGAACAGGTGTTGAGAATGATTATGTCAGCCTGTTCAATGTTATCTGTCAGTTGTGCATCTGTCATTTGCACAATGGCTGCTACTACTTCGCTATCTGCCACGTTCATCTGGCAGCCGTATGTCTCAATATAAAACTGTTTCATGCTGCAAAGGTACAAAAAATTTGCGAATTACACAAATTTTTTGTACCTTTGCAGCGGAATACATGAAAAGAAACATCATCATAGTACTATTGTCAAGTTGTTTTGCGCTATCATCGTATGCCCAGCATACGGTCGATTCGGTGCGCTTGCAGGTTAGTCAAAACGACACTTTCTATCTTGCACACTTGCAAGATGTGTGGGTATATCCGAAAATGGTTTTCACGAGTAAGAAGCAAGAGCGCTTTTATTGGAAGACCGTTCGTGATGTCAAGCGCACCCTTCCCCTTGCCAAAGAACTTGCCAAGGAAATGCAAGTGGCAGACCAGCAACTGGCCATGCTACCCGATGACAAAGCCCGCCGCAAATGGTGGCGACAGTACGAGAAATATCTATTTCAAAAGTACGAAAATAACTTTCGCCGCATGACCGCTTCGCAAGGACAAATGCTGATGAAACTAATGGATCGCGAGAGCGAGCGTACTAGTTACGAAATTATCAAGCACTATCGCGGTAAAGCAAGTGCTAACTTCTGGCAGTTCGTTGCCAAACTATTCAAGAATGACCTAAAAGAAGGCTATGATGCTGCGGACAAAGACCGCATCGTGGAGCGCGTGATTAACCTTGTAGAGGCAGGGCAGCTCTAAACTTACGCATATCGCGGTTAATGACGATAGCCGCAGTAATCACAGAAAGACTGTCGCTTATAGGCCATGCCCACCATACGCCCCATATCGAATCTAAACCGAAACGCTGAAACAATATAGGCAAGCATAATATCAGCGGTATGAGGAACAATACCTGACGAGTCAGACTCAGGAATATAGCTTTTGGCGCTTGGCCAATCGATGTGTAGAAGTTACCCGTGATCATAGGAAAACCAATAGCAAACATCACGCACAGCATGATGCGAGCAGGTGCAATAGACTGTGCTATCAGAGCTTCATCGTGCGTGAAGAGGCGAATAAATCCTTCGGGCCAAATTACACCAAATAGCCACAAGACTCCCATTACGCAAGTCGCGCAATACACCGACAACTTGAACGCCCTCAGCATACGTGCATGCAGATTAGCACCGTAGTTATATCCCACAATAGGTTGCATACCTTGCTGAATACCCATGACAATCATCACAAAGAAGAAGATAAACCGGTTGGTCATACCAAAAGTAGCAATTGGCATATCACCGCCATAACGTTTGAGTTGATTGTTGAGTACGATCACCACAAAGCATGCTGCTAAGTGCATAAGGAAGGGTGCAGTACCAATACCCAATGCACGCATCGTAATATCGCGTTTCAAACGCCATATACCGCGATGGAAATAGATGACTTCTTTGGGATTAAGGAAAATAATCAACTCGATTATCACTGATACCAATTGCGAAATCATGGTTGCCAACGCTGCGCCGCGCACACCCATGTCAAGGACAAAGATGAAGATTGGGTCTAAAATCACATTCAATGCTACTGCCAAAATAGTAGCATACATAGATATACGTGGGTGACCGATGGAGCGTAACATACTATTGAGACCATAATAGATATGTGTCAGTATATTACCTAATAAGATGATTTCCATATAATCGCGTGCGTATGCAATGGTCACGTCGCTTGCGCCAAAGGCGTAGAGGATTGGGTCGAGCCAATATAGTCCCACCACCATTACCAATGCGCCTAACATCACATTGAGCAAAATCACATTTGCCAATACATCGTTGGCAGAGCGATAATCTTTTTCGCCTAACTTGATGGCTACCAACGAACTTGCTCCCACGCCGACCAATGTACCAAAGGCAGCGCAAATATCCATGAATGGTTTTGCTACGGTTAATCCTGATAGTGCCATAGCGCCTACGCCATGACCGATGAAAATGGAGTCCACCATGTTGTATAGCGACATGGCGGTCATGGCAATAATGCCAGGCATAGCGTATTTGAGCAATAGGCTACGAATAGAGGCTGTTCCGAGTTCGGTTATCTTAGGTGCTGACATATCTCATCAAATATTTGTGAAGCAGGATGTCCTTCTTGCATTGCGATAGGTGTACCTTCGTCGCCACCTTCGCGAATAGATTGTACCAATGGAACTTGACCTAACAATGGGATATTCAGTTCCTCTGCTAATTGTTTACCGCCATCTTTACCGAAGATGTAGTAGCGGTTGTTTGGCAATTCGGCAGGAGTAAACCATGCCATATTCTCTATAAGGCCCAATACAGGGACATTGATTTTCTCGTTGAGGAACATATCCACTCCTTTGCGCGCATCTACGAGTGCTACGGGTTGTGGTGTGGTTACCACGATAGCGCCTGTCAAGTGCAGATGTTGTACCAGTGTTAAGTGAATATCGCTTGTACCAGGGGGGAGGTCAATGAGGAAATAGTCCAATTCGCCCCAGTTGGCATCTTGAATCAGTTGCTTAATGGCATTGCTCGCCATACCGCCGCGCCATACCACTGCTTGTTGTGGATCGACAAAGAAACCGATGGACAACATCTTCACGCCATATTGCTCAATGGGCTCTATAAGGTTGCGACCGTTCACGGGTGTGGAGACAGGGCGGCAGCCCTCGGTGTGGAACATCTTAGGGATAGATGGACCATGGATGTCGGCATCCAATAGGCCCACTTTGTAGCCCTTTTTAGCCAACGAAATAGCGATATTGGCAGATATGGTTGATTTGCCTACGCCACCTTTGCCTGAGTGAATAGCAATCACTTGCGCAGCGCGCAAGTTCTCTACCGATTCAGCCTTAGGGGTCATATTCTGTTTGATAAACTTGGTGTGAATATGCACTGCGGCATTTTCATCTACGTAGGTATGAATAGCTGTTTCCGCTGCTTTAACTACGGATTTGCGGAATGGGTCGTTGTCTTTTTCAAATATCAATGAGAAGGATACTTCCAAGCCCGAGATGCGAATATCATCTTCGAGCATACCGCTCTCTATCAAGTTTTTGCCCGTACCAGGGTAACGAACATGTTGTAGTGCATCAATTATTTGTTGAGGATACATTATTTTTTCGTTTAAAGTGTAAAGTTTATAGTTTAAAGGCTGGAGGTATAGTTTCTGCCATACGAGCGATAGGTGTCTTTTTCGATTTCTATTTCAGGTTCTATGAGCGATGGTTCTGTTGGTAGTTGCCATGCTATATATTTGATGGTTAGTCCGCGGTCAAGCCATTGGTGCTCATAGTGCGTTTGCAAGGCGCGTGCCTCTTCAAGCCCATTACCCATTGCCCATCGCCCATCGCCATACAAATCGTTTGTGTCTGCAAGTATAGGATACCCATTCTCTTTTACCATTGCTTGTGTGTAGGTGTAGAGGAAAGGGCTATCGGTCTTTAAATGAATCACGCCATTCGGTGCAAGCAGCTGGCGATAGCGTGCCATAAAGTAGGTAGATGTAAGACGTTTGGTGGCCTTCTTCATTTGTGGGTCGGGGAAGGTGATCCAAACCTCTGCTACCTCGTCGGGAGCAAAAAAGTGGGTAATCATTTCGATATTAGTGCGCAAGAAGGCTACGTTCTTTATGCCTGCCAACTCTGCTTGTTTGGCGCCAGCCCACATGCGTGCGCCCTTGATGTCAATGCCAATATAGTTTTTTTGAGGATCTCTTTCAGCGAGTCCTACGGTATATTCGCCGCGACCGCAACCAAGTTCCAGCACGATAGGATTATCGTTTTGAAAATACTCGTGCCATTTTCCGCGCATAGCAATAACGGGACTTTCTTCCAAACATTCGCGTGCTCCGCATTGGAACACGTTGTGGAAGGTTTCCATTTCTGCAAATTTCTTCAATTTATTCTTTCCCATTGTTCTGTTGTATTATGAGTCCTACTTCGGTCATTCCTTTTAGCCATTCTTGGCGCATACCTTGTCGAATTGCGAAGGAATGTTCGCCCGATTGGGTAAAACGATGTTGTTCATCGTATAGTAGGGATAATTCGTATCGATTAATTCCTGTACCTAACCAGCGACCATAGTCGTCTGCCAACGTGGCTTCTACGGTGTCTTGGTAGATAAGCATATCACCTGCGTATTCGTCCACAAATAGCCACAAGTTTTGATAGGGATATTGTGCAGTATGTCGCACTACGATGAGCATTTCGTAGTGCGCAGTTGAGTCTGCTATCTCAGTGGTGTATATCAGCGCAGAGTCTTGATGCCATCCTTCGAAAGGTAACGAATAGAATGTGTTGTATATCACTCTATCGTTGCAAGCGCAGCAAAGCACTACCAGTGCACATAATATGACTTGGATTTTTCTCATTCTGACTTGCGAGGTGCTTGTTGTTGGTTGCCGCGAGGACGGTTGTCGCGACGGCGGTTGTTATTGTTGTGGTTCTTGGAGTTATTTTTATTTTTCTTCTTGTCAAAACGGGTCAAGTCGTCTTGTCCGACTACGTTTTGATAATCCACTGTGATTGCCTCTGCGGAAGGCTGTTTGCCGCCTAAGTTGTAAGGTTTCTCTCCTCGTTTATTCATCTCAATGATATCTCTTGCTTGCTTTACGGATATGGCTTGCAAGTTTACAGGACGATGCGCATCGGTCGAATAGGTTACTTCGCCTTTCAGTGGGTCTGCTGAGAAGAAATAGTAGGTAGCATCTTGTGTTTCCAAATGCTGATGGCGTGATGGCAATTTCTTGGTTGCTTCTTCGTAGGTAGGTATTTCGTAGTTCAAGCAGCATTTCAACTTCGCACACTGTCCTGCTAATTTTTGAGGGTTGAGTGATAAGTTCTGTATGCGGGCAGCATTCGTGCCTACGGAGGTAAACTGAGTCATCCAAGTGGAGCAACAGAGTTCTCTTCCGCAAGGTCCTGTACCACCGATACGACCAGCCTCCTGACGCGCACCAATCTGTTTCATCTCAATGCGTACACGGAAGGACTCGGCATAGACTTTGATCAACTGACGAAAGTCCACACGTCCCTCGGCAATGTAATAGAAGATAGCTTTTGTACCATCGCCTTGGTACTCCACATCGCCAATCTTCATTTCCAGTCCCAGGGATTTGGCTAGTTTGCGGGCTTCAATCATTGTGGCTTGCTCTTTGGCGTGGGCTTCCTTTGCACGTTGCATATCCTCTTCGGTTGCCAAACGAAGGATATTGCGAATTTCATAGCGTTCAGTATTGATATGATTCTTTTTGATTTGCGTGGCAACCAAACGTCCAACCAAGGTGACTTCGCCCATGTCGCAACCAGGGTTTGCTTCTACCATGACTACCATGCCTTTCTCCAAAGGCAATTGAGCACTATTATGGTAATAACCTTTACGGGTGTTCTTAAATTGCACCTCTACCAGATCGGTTTCATCTCCCGTATGGGGTATGTCGCTCAACCAATCCACCACAGGCAACATGTGCTTTGGGTTATGGTTTACGGCGCGTTTGCTGATATGGCATACACCCGTGTCTATTGTAAAATCTTCTTTCATATATATCTTAACCTTTACACTTTTATACTTTCCTTTACACCTTACACTTTACACCTTTCCTTTACACCTTACTTCACCATCACTATCATTTGCAAACATAGGTCGAAAAATATGATTTTTGCATTGCCGTTTTGCGCAATTTGTTGTTCGGCTTTGCCTAATTCCTCCATTATGCGTTCCACATTCCCTTCGTGAATAAATGGAGCAAAGCGTGTGGAGAAGTTACGTTCACTTGCTGTTTGATAATTCATTTCCGAACAAGCAAAATTATAGATGTAGTTTTCTCGTATTTGTCGTTGTGCATATTGCAAGAATGCCTTTTGTTTTTCTCTTCCTTCTTTGGCATCGGACATCTCTGCACTCCATTTGCGCAGTTGTAATAGGGCGCTATAATCTTTCTTTTGTCCGACTAACCACGCGTTGCGCATCAAAGCTACAAAATCATCAAAGAACTGCCCATTATCTTCGTTGCAGTGCCATGTCCTGAGGGCAGATAGGTAACTGCCATTGGCGATGTGTGCTATGTCTTGTGCATCTGTATTCGTTATCTCTGCTGAACTGTTGATTAATGCTTGGGCTATGGTCGTTTCTGATAGTCGGGGTACGCGTACCTCTTGTGTGCGAGATAGTATGGTTGAGAGTAGTTGCTCAGGATGATCGCTTACCAATAGGAATAAGGTTTGCGTTGGTGGTTCTTCTAGTAGTTTCAGTAATTTGTTGGCGCAGGCGATGTTCATTTTCTCGGGTAACCAGATAATCATCACTTTGTATCCTGTGCCGAAACTCTTTAAGGACAATTTGCGCATGATTTCGCTGCTTTCTTTCTCGTATATCATGCCTTGTTTTGTTTCCACGCCCAATACGCGGTACCAATCGTCTAGGTCAAAATAATGCCTTTCTAAGAGTAGGCTACGAAACTTGTCCATATATGCGTCGCACACGTCGCCGTTGTCCGTTTTGACGATAGGGAAAGCAAAGTGCAAGTCGGGATGTTGCAATTTCTGATATTGCAAACAGCTGGCGCATTGTCCACACGAATCTTCGGCTGTGCGATGTGGACAAGCCAGGTATTGAGCGTATGCGATGGCGAGTGCCAACTTACCAACTCCGCTCATTCCGCTGAACAATTGCGCATGCGCAATGCGCCCTTCCTGAACGGATTGACACAGTCGTCGTTTAACTTCCTCTTGACCTACAATTTCACAAAAACGCATACTAACACAATTTACGCCGCAAAGGTACGAAAAAAATGTGAAATAAGCAAAAAAAATGCACATAAAAGGCATATTTTTCGTTTAGGGTACTGTTCAACAATGATTATTTTACAGGAAATAGCAAGTTTATACGATTTTTCTTGCAAATGTGCGATATTTTTAGTACTTTTGCGCCCTATTTTGTGTAATATGCCCTATTGGGCGGCAAAAACGAAAAAAATATAGAACAACATATAAACATGGAACAAGAAGAAAGAAGTCTCAATTTTATTGAGCAAATCGTAGAGAAAGATCTGCAAGAAGGTAAGAACGACGGACGCATTCAAACCCGTTTTCCACCTGAGCCAAATGGTTACCTGCACATTGGTCACGTGAAAGCCATTTGTATGGACTTTGGTATCGCTGAGAAATACAACGGCGTATGTAACCTCCGTTTTGATGATACCAACCCTGTGAAAGAGGATGTAGAGTATGTGGACTCTATCCAACAAGATATCGCTTGGCTTGGATTCAAGTGGGGAAACATCTACTATGCTTCCGACTATTTCCAACAACTCTATGACCTTGCTATTGAGTTTATCAAACAAGGCAAAGCCTATATCGACGAACAAACTGCCGAGCAAATTGCTGAACAAAAAGGTACTCCTACCGAGCCTGGTGTGGCTTCACCATACCGTGATCGTCCAATAGAGGAGAACCTCCGTCTGTTCCAAGCGATGCAGAATGGTGAGATAGAGGACGGTAAGATGGTACTCCGCGCGAAGATTGACATGGCTAATCCAAACATGCACTTCCGCGATCCAATCATGTACCGTATCATCACTACACACCCTCACCACCGCACAGGTCGCACATGGAACGTGTATCCAATGTATGACTTTGCACACGGTCAATCCGACTACTTCGAGGGCGTGACACACTCTATCTGTACACTCGAATTCGTGGTACACCGTCCATTGTACGATTACTATATTGACCAATTTATCACGGGCGACTACCGTCCACGTCAATACGAGTTTAACCGCTTGAATATCACTTATACAGTGATGTCGAAGCGCAAGATGCTCCAACTCGTGAAAGAGGGACTCGTAAGTGGTTGGGACGATCCTCGTATGCCTACCGTATGCGGTCTGCGCCGTCGTGGTTATACTCCTGAGGCAATCCGTGCGTTTATTGACAAGATCGGTTACACTAAGGTAGAAGGTATGATTGACCTTGGGTTGCTCGAACACACTGTGCGCGAGACACTCAAAGAGACTGCACCACGCGTGTGCGCTATCTTTGATCCTGTAAAACTCGTGATTACTAACTACGAGGGTGAGGGTGAAACTATCGTAGCGGAGAATATCGACGGACATCCAGAGTTGGGTACCCGTGAGATGAAGTTCGCGAAGGAGCTCTATATTGAGCGTGGCGACTTCCAAGAGGAGGGCGATAAGAAGTTCTTCCGCCTCAGTCCTGGTGGTCGTGAGGTGCGTTTGAAAGCGGCGTATATCATTCAAGCTACTGGTTGCGAGAAAGATGCCGAGGGTAATATCACTACTGTATATGCAACCTACGATCCAGACTCTAAGTCTGGTACCGAAGGTGGTAATCGCAAGACCAAGTCTACTATCAATTGGGTAGAGTGCAACTCTTGTGTAGATGCTGAGGTTCGTCTCTATGATCGTCTCTTTGCTTGCGAGAATCCATCTGCTGAGGAAGGTGACTTCCGTGACCTGCTCAACCCAGAGAGTTTGAAGGTGACCACCTGCAAGATCGAGGGCGCATTGAAGGCTGAGATGAAAGCACCTGAGGTAGTCAATGGTATTGCTAAGTGCCAAAACTACCAGTTCCTCAAACATGGCTACTTCGTAGTAGATCCAGATACCAATAGCAATAAATTGGTCTTTAACCGCACCGCTTCGCTGAAAGACAACTGGCAGAAGTAAGATCGCCCTGAGGGCTGTAGTTCGGGCTAGCGCCCTGTAGTTGGTAGTTCGGGCTGACGCCCTGTGGACTACAGCGAGTGCAACGAGCGACCTACAGCGAAGCGACCTACAGCAAAGCGATCTAAAGTATGAATATACGAACGCAGAACGGTAAACAATATGTCCTATGTGCGTGGAGGCGGCGATATGTTCGCCTCACGCCAGAGGAATTGGTGCGCCAAACGACATTGCAAATGTTGGTGGATGAGTTTGGGTATGCGCACAATCTGATTGCAGTAGAGGTGCCAATAGAGGTAGCAGGTGTGCAGAAACGCTGCGATGCTATCGTGTATAACCAACAGATGCAAGCGCTGATGCTCATAGAGTTCAAAGCACCATCTGTTCATCTCACGCAAGAGGTTTTTGACCAAGCAGCCATATACAATCGCACGTTGCATGTGCCACTACTTATGGTCTGCAATGGTCGCGAAAGTATAGTCGCGCAAGTGCTACCTACGCAATACCAATTCCTTGACTATATTCCGACGTATAGTACGCTACTGCCTAAATGCTAAATAGATATTCCAACGCCTCATTGATATCCCTATCACTGAGGTGTTGATTTATAATGGGGTGTCCTACTGCGCTGAGCAGAGTGAAATTGGGCGAGCTGTTTGGCTCGTTTTTTTTGTCTTGGTACATGCGCAGAAGGAGTTGTTCGTACTGTTGGCAATTGCATTGGGGTCTTCCGTACCATTGCAGCATGATCTGCGTGAGTTGTTGTAGCACCTCCTTTGGACAAGCAGCATGTACTATGCTCAGATAAACTTCTGCTATCATACCCCAAAGGACGCAGTAGCCGTGGGAGGGGTTGTGTAGGGTTGTATTGGGTTGTGTAGGGTTGTGTAGGGAGGCTTGCTCCAACATAACGGACTCAATGGCATGTCCAACGGTGTGACCAAAATTAAGGATTTTTCGCCACCCCGCTTCGTGTGGATCTTGGGTTACTACCTGCTCTTTGATGGCTATGCTCGCTTGGAGTAATCCTCTGTCAGATAGTGCATTAGCAAACGCTTCGTGCGGTAACTCTTCTTGTGCCAACTGCAAGAGTTGTATCCATTGTTCGGGACTAGACACGAGGGCGTGTTTGAGCATTTCAGCAAAACCACTTAGCAATTCAGTAGTAGGTAGTGTTTGCAAAAATGGAGGGTGGATAAGTGTAGCAAGAGGCTGCGTGAAGGTACCGATAATGTTTTTTGCTCCTTGGTAATCAATACCTGTTTTTCCTCCTGATGAAGCATCTACCATAGCAAGAAGCGTAGTAGGGATATTGATAAAACGGATACCGCGCATATAAGTTGCTGCGGCAAAACCGCCCAAGTCGGTAATCATACCCCCGCCCAAATTGAGGAGTACTGCTTGGCGTGTGGCACGGTGTTTGATGAGAAAATCCCAAACCACCTGCACAGAAGCAAGTGTCTTGTTCTGCTCACCTGCTTCTATGATGAGCAAGTGATAAGGCTTTTCCCCGATGGTATCGGTGAGAAGTGGCATGCAGTATTTTGCCGAGTTCGTGTCTGCAAGCACAAACAATTGCCCTTGCGTAGCAGCCTCAATAAGCGGATAAAAATCTGTTAATTTGTGCAGCATGGTTGCTTTTTTTATTAAAAGTTTGCAAAGTTACGATTTTTTTTGTAATTTTGCACCCTAAATTGAGAAAATTATGCAAAAAAGAGTATTTTTTACCATTATGTTAGCGTTTTTTGCGCTTGCAACAATGGCGGAGGGTATTACTTATCTCTCCACAGCCGATTTTAAGGAAAAGGTGTGTTTCTACGATTTGGCTTCTGGACAACAACCTGAATGGAAATATATCGGTGACAAACCTTGCTTGATAGATTTTTCCACGACTTGGTGCGGTTGGTGCAAGAAATTGCATCCCATATTGGAGCAAGTCGCTAAGCAATATGAGGGTCGAGTGTATGTTTATACGTTAGATGCCGAGAAAGAGCCTGAATTAGCAGCGCTCTTTGGTGTGCGCAGTTTTCCAACCGTGGTATTCTGCCCTATGGAAGGTGGTCCACGCATTGCGCAAGGCTACCGAGAACTAGACTATTGGCAAGAAGCTATTCGCAACTATTTCGGCATCGAATAACCCTCGCCTTTACACCTTACACTTTACATTTTACACTAAACAATGCAAGTAGAACTTATTCTTCTCGTACTCTCGATGCTCTTCTTTGCGAGCATCTTCACCGATAAAATTGGTTATAAATTTGGTGTGCCCGCTTTGCTGCTGTTTTTGGCAGTAGGTATGTTGTTTGGCCCCGATGGTATAGGTCGTCTCATAAATGATGATGGCGTAGGTTATATGCTCAATGTGGGTTCAGCTCAGGCTATAGGTACCATAGCATTGTGTATCATTCTGTTTTCGGGTGGATTGGATACGAAGTTGTCAGATATCCGCCCTGTTATGGCACCTGGTCTGACATTGGCCACCATAGGTGTGTTGCTGACCATGGTCATTACGGGTGTGATTATATATTTTGTATTTGGTTGGTTGCACTCCGTGGCGAGTGTTAGTATAGCCGTTGCGCTGCTCATGGCATCGACTATGTCCTCTACCGACTCGGCATCGGTGTTCTCTATTCTGCGAACCAATGGTATTGGACTCAAACATAACCTGCGTCCGCTGTTGGAGTTGGAGTCTGGAGCGAACGACCCTATGGCGTATGTGTTGACGACCACTATGATTGGTATCGTGACTGCCACTTCTAGTCAAGTGACCGCATTGACAGTTGTACAGGATATTGTGATACAGTTGATTATGGGTGCAGTGCTAGGTTTCATCTTTGGTAAAGGTATTGTGAGTATTATGCGTAAGGCAGATCTTGGCAACGAATCGCTCTATCCTATTATGGTGCTTACTGCGTGTATCTTTATCTTTTCGATTACTTATTTTCTCAAGGGTAACACCTACTTGGCAGTGTATATTGGCGGTTTGGTGATTGGTAATAGTAAGTTTACGCGTAAGCGCCAAACACGCAGTTTCTTTGATGGTTTGACATGGCTGAGTCAATTGGTTATATTCTTGGTCTTGGGTCTGATGGTTCGTCCACACGAGCTCTTTCGTATGGAAGTCTTATTGCCTTGTTTGATTATCAGTATTGTGATGATTTTCATCTCGCGTCCTATTGCTGTTTTCCTTTGCATGCAGCCATTTAAGCAATATAAACGCAACGATAAGACACTGCTCAGTTGGGTAGGACTGAAAGGTGCAGTACCTATTATCTTTGCTATTATGTGTGAGGCGAACGATGTGCCACATGCTGATTTGATATTCAACATCGTGTTCCTCTGTACGATTGTTTCGTTGATTGCGCAGGGTACATCGCTTTCAGTGGTGGCTAAGAAACTGCATTTGGCGACTCCACCTGTGACACTCAAGAAGCTTACGCATTTTGATATTGATTTGCCAGAGGAGGTAGAGTCTTCTGCGACAGAGATTGAGGTTAAAGAAGAAATGTTGGTGCGTGGTAAGAGCCTCAAGGATATTGTTTTTCCAGATAAGACGTTGGTAATTATGGTGCGCCGTGGTGAGGATTTCTTTGTGCCTACGGGTCAGTCTGAGTTGGAGGTGGGTGATCAATTGTTGGTTATTACTGACAACGATGCGATATTAGCAGCTCAGTACCGTGAAGAAACGGAAGAGGAGGAGAGCAAGCATTGGGGAGTGCAATTGATTAATAATACTTGGGACTTCGCCAAACAGAAGTGGCAACAGATGGTTGCGGGCAAGCGTAAGTAACCCCCAATCGGTCTTAGACCACTGAATAACAGATAAAACAGACGAAATAAATTAAATAACGATATGGAAATTTTACAACAAATGCTCAAACGTGCGCAAGAGAATCCTCAGCGCATCGTGCTTCCAGAGGGCGATGAACCTCGTACACTCGAAGCGGCTAATATCCTTTTGAAGGACAAAGTGGCGAAATTGATTTTGATCGGCAATCCTGATGTAATCAAACAGATGGCAGAGGAAAAAGGGTATGAATACATATTAAGTGGCGAGGATTTGACCATTATGGATCCACTCACCGATCCTAAAATGCCCGAATATGCTAATTTGCTCTTCGAGCTTCGCAAGGCCAAAGGTATGACTATTGAGCAAGCCACAGAAAAAGTGAAAGATCCACTTTACTTGGGTTGCCTTATGATTAAGAATGGCGATGCTGATGGTGAGTTGGCTGGTGCTCGTGGCACTACGGCTGACACTATTCGTCCTGCATTCCAGATTCTGAAAACCCGTCCGGGCGTACACATTGTATCGGGTGCGTTCCTTATGTTCACTCCTGCAACTCACTTGGGTGAAGGTGGATTCCTTGTGTTTGCTGACTGCGCAGTAAACCCTTGTCCAAACGCACAGGAGTTGGCTGAGATTGCAGTGACTACAGCTGAGACTGCCAAAGCATTGGGTGGCATAGAGCCACGCGTGGCTATGCTCAGTTTTTCTAGTAAAGGTAGCGCAAAGCACGAATTGGTGGACAAAGTGACCGAAGCTACACGTATTGCACACGAGATGGCGCCTGATTTGGCACTCGATGGTGAATTGCAACTTGATGCTGCACTTGTGGAGAGTGTTGGCGCACAAAAAGCACCAGGCTCGGCAGTAGCGGGCAAGGCAAACGTATTGGTGTTCCCTGACTTGCAGGCAGGAAACATTGGCTATAAGTTGGTGGAGCGTTTCTCAGGTGCAGATGCAGTAGGTCCAATTCTCCAAGGTATAGCGGCTCCTGTGAATGATCTTAGCCGTGGTTGCAAGGTGCAAGACATTGTACAAATGGTCATCATCACTGCTAATCAAGCTATAGGTATGAAATAGTGTAATGTGTATAGTGTAAAGTTTAAAGGCAAGGGTATGCGGCTTTGCCGCTAATTTCTGCCAATTCTTGCCTTTACACCTTACACCCTACACCAAAAAAAATAACAAGTATAACCATAAAAACACAATATAAGATATGAAGATTTTAGTTCTTAACTGCGGAAGTAGCAGTATCAAGTACAAACTTTTTGATATGGAAACCCGCGCCGTATTGGCACAGGGTGGTGTAGAGAAAATCGGTTTGCCAGACTCTTTCTTGCAAGTGAAATTGCCTAATGGCGAAAAAGTGAAGATTGAACAAGCAATGCCTGAGCATACCATAGGTATTCAGCTTATCCTCAATAGTCTGATTGACGAGAAGATAGGTTGCTTAAAATCATTGGATGAGATTAACGCAGTAGGTCACCGCGTGGTACATGGCGGCGAGAAATTTAATCAGTCGGTTGTCATCACCCCAGAAGTGAAGGAGATGATTGTGAAATGTATTGAACTTGCACCATTGCACAACCCTGCTAACCTCAAAGGTATCGAGGCTATTGAGCAGACCCTCCCAAGCGTGCCACAAGTGGCTGTGTTCGACACTGCTTTCCATCAAACGATGCCAGATGAGGCGTATATGTATGCTTTGCCATACGAACTGTATGAGAAGTATGCTATCCGTCGTTATGGTTTCCACGGTACTTCACACCGCTATGTATCGGCTCGCGTGTGTGAGTTCTTGGGCGTGGATCCTGCGGGTAAGAAGATCATTACTGCGCATATTGGTAATGGTGGTAGTTGTACCGCTGTCTGCGATGGCAAGTCTATGGATACATCTATGGGTCTGACTCCTGTTGAGGGATTGATGATGGGTACTCGTTCGGGTGACTTGGATTTGGGTGCTGCTACCTATATTATGGATAAAGAGAACCTCAGCACAGCCGATTTTGCCAACTTGGTGAACAAGAAATCGGGCTTGATGGGTGTGAGTGGTGTGTCTAGTGATGCGCGTGATATTGACAATGCTGTGAAAGAAGGCAACGAACGCGCTGATCTTGCTCGCCGTATGTTCATTTATCGTGTGAAGAAATACATCGGTGCATACGCTGCAGCCTTGAATGGTGTGGATATCCTTGTCTTTACGGGTGGTATTGGCGAGAACGATGCTTATATCCGTGGTGAGATTATCAAGGGATTGACTTATCTTGGTATAGAATTTGATGAGCAGAAGAGTGCCGTTCGTGGTGAAGAAGCTGTACTCTCTACCCCAAATAGCAAGGTGACTGTATGTGTCATACCTACCGATGAGGAGTGGATGATTGCATCTGACACCCAAGCACTTTGTTAATTAAGGTCACTTCTATAAATTGATTTATAATGATTTTGGATTTTTTATTGAGCAGATTGCTCTGCGGAAGGAGGGAGCATAGCGAGCTCTGTGACCGACTGACAATGAGCAAGATACCAATAAAAAAACAAAAGCATATAAAAATGTTAAACTATTAATTGTAAATGGTCTTCTTCTAAAATGTTGAATTTATAAAAGTGACCTTAAGAATTTTGAGTTATGAATTAAGATGGGAAAGCCACGCCTGTGGCTTCCCCATGTAAATACGCACTGAACCTTGAAACCAATTATTTATCAATTATTACCGCGTACTTTTGCCAACTACAACGAGACACGCAAATCGAATGGTACGCTGCAAGAAAATGGTTGTGGCACGTTGAATGCCATTACCCCCAAAGCCCTGCGCGCTATCCGCGACTTGGGCGCAACGCACGTGTGGTACACGGGTGTTATTCGCCATGCCACCGCGCAATACAATACTCCTTCCATTGTTAAAGGTAAGGCTGGTAGTCCATACGCTATCACCGATTACTACGATATAGATCCTGATTTGTGTGAGGATAAGCGTCGCCGCATGCAAGAGTTTACAGAACTTGTTGAGCGTAGCCATGCTGCCAATCTGCGCGTGATCATTGACTTTGTCCCTAACCATGTGGCACGTGAGTATCACTCTACGTGCAAGCCTAAAGGTGTAGTGGATTTAGGTGCTAGCGATAATCCTGCGTGGGCATTCTCTCCGCTGAACAATTTCTACTATATGCACGAGCCTTTTGCGCCTTCGTTTGATTTGCAAGGTTATAGCGAATCGCCTGCTCGCGCTACGGGTAACGACTGTTTCACGGCTCGTCCGTCTAAGGATGACTGGTATGAGACTGTCAAACTGAATTACGGCGTGTTCTACCAAAATGGTGGTGAGCAGCAGTTTGACCCTATTCCTAACACATGGCATAAGATGTTGCATATCTTGCTCTTTTGGGCAAGTAAAGGCATTGACGGCTTCCGCTGCGATATGGCAGAGATGGTACCACAGGCTTTCTGGACATGGGCTATCGCACAAGTAAAGGAGCAATACCCTGAGTTGCTTTTTATTGCCGAAGTATATAATCCTGACCTCTATCGTGGTTATATATCCGCAGGTTTCGATTATTTGTATGATAAGGTGGGTATGTATGATTACTTACGTGGTGTAACAAGCAAGAATTGGGCGGCAGAAGGTATTACGCAGCAATGGCAATCGGTGGACGATATTCGTGAACACATGCTCTATTTCTTGGAGAACCACGATGAGCAACGTATTGCTAGTGGTTTCTTCTGTGGACGTGGTATGTGTGCTGAACCAGCGATGATTGTCGCTGCCACCTTAGGTACCAATCCTGTGATGATTTATGCAGGTCAAGAATTGGGTGAGAAAGGTATGGATGCCGAAGGCTTCTCGGGTATGGACGGCAAGACCACGATATTTGACTATTGGGGTATCAAGTCGCTGCAAGCATGGGCTAATGGTGGTAAGTTTGATGGCGCAGGACTCACAGAGGAGCAACAAACGCTTCGCTCTTTCTATCGCCAACTGCTGCGTATTGCGCGTACGGAGAAAGCTATTACACAAGGTGAGATGTACGATCTGGTATATGCTCAAGGGGAAGGCTTTAATAAGCATGAGCACTATGCCTATATTCGCAACTATAAGCAGCAAACTCTATTGGTGGTTTTGAATTTCGATGACCATCAAACGGATATACAAGTGCGTATTCCGCAAGAGGCATTTGAGCATTTGCAGCAAGCCGAGCAAGTGCCTGTTACTGCTACGGACTTGCTTACTGGCAACGAATATACATTTCCTTTCTCTCCACATACACCTGTGTGTCTCACGTTGCCTGCGTGGAAGGGAGTGGTATTGAAAATTAAGAATTAAGTATTTTATTAAGAATTGTTTGTGAAAGCATTAGCAGCAAAAATAAAACCTTTTCTCCAATTATTGCGTATTGGCAATTTGGCTTTTGTAGCCATTTTGCTATACGTGATGGAGAAGTGGGTAGCTACTCCTCTGCTTGAATTGTCGCAGTTGGGTGAACAGATGCCTTGGTGGGTGCTTACTTTGCTTATTTTGGGCACTGTGCTTGTCGCCGCAGGTGGCTATGTCATCAATGATTATTTTGATGTGAAGATAGACCGTATCAATCGTCCAGACGACATGGTAGTCACTCGCCATATCTCGCGCGATGGTGCTATGCGCCTTTTTCAAGTCCTGACGGCAGTAGGCGTGGGTATGGGTTTGGCGGTTGCGTGGTGGTCATATAGTTGGACATTGGCAATGATATATATCGTTATTCCTGGACTGTTGTGGTTTTACTCTGCGAGTTACAAACGCCAACTGTTGGTGGGTAATATTGTTGTGTCCTTTGTGTCGGCCCTTGTACCGTTATTGGTGGCTATTGTCAATGCTGACCGTCTGCGACACTTGTATGGTGAAGCGTTGCAATATACTCCTGTTGTAGGACAGTTGTATGTATGGATTAGCGGTTTCGCGCTCTTTGCTTTTCTCATTACGCTCGCTCGCGAGATGGTGAAGGACATAGAGGATGTTCAGGGGGATTGCGAAATGGAGTGCCGTACAGCGGCTATTGTATGGGGTGAGAAGACCACCAAGATGACTGTATCGGCTATTTTGCTCATTACGATAGTGCTTATTGCTTATTTGGTGTATGCGGTATTGCCTTTCCCTTGTGATTGGCAGAACCTGTCCACACGATATGCTATTTTCGGACTGATGGTACCTATGCTATGCGCTATCGTTTTGCTTTGGTCTGCTAAGACACCATTGGAGTATCGCCGCACACAATTAGTTATCAAGTTTGCTATGTTTTTGGGCGTGCTGTATAGTTTTGTTATTCAACAAAATTTATTATAGTTCTTAGCCTTTACACCCTAGCCTTTACACCTTACACTTTACACCCATAACCAATAACCCATATCCTACACTTATGAACATTATCCTTGGTTCTCAGAGTCCTCGTCGCCGCGAACTGATGTCGGGTTTGGACATTCCTTTTACTGCCATTACGATTGATGCGGATGAGACGTTTCCTTCGCATTTGCAGGCAGGCGATATACCTATGTATATATCACGCGCTAAGGCGCGCGCGTACGAAGCGAATCTTGTTGATGGCGATTTGTTGATTACTTCGGATACCATCGTTTGGCTTAATGGACAGATGTTGGGCAAGCCACACGATAAGGAAGAGGCTAAGCAGATGCTCAGGCAATTGAGTGGACAAACGCATCAGGTATATACGGCTGTTTGTTTCACATGGATAAACAATCCTACATCATCCTCTACAACTCTACACAATCCTACACCATCCTCTACAACTCTACACAATCCTACACTATCCTCTACCATCCAACATGATGAATGGGTGGATTTGACCGATGTCACTTTCCGAGTATTGACTGAGCAGGAGATAGATTATTATGTAGAAAAATATATGCCCCTTGACAAAGCAGGGGCATACGGTGTGCAAGAATGGATCGGTTACGTAGGTGTGACGCGTATGGAGGGTTCCTATTTCAATGTGATGGGTTTCCCTATCTGTCACGTCTATGAACGATTAAAATCATTCCTCCAGTAGATCGGGTCGGCGTTCACGTGTGTGGCGCAATGATTCTTCGTACAACCATTCTTCTATTTTTGCTTGATGTCCAGAGAGGAGAATATCGGGCACTTTCCAACCTTTGTATTCCGCAGGGCGAGTATATACGCCTGGTTCTAGTAGGCCATCTTGAAAGCTGTCGCTCAGTGCGCTTGTCTCGTCTCCTATGGCACCGGGCAATAGGCGTACAATAGCATCGGTCATGATAGCCGCAGGCATCTCGCCACCTGTAAGCACGAAGTCACCAATGGTATATTCTTTGGTGATGAGATGGTCGCGCACGCGTTGATCGACACCTTTGTAGTGTCCGCAGAGAATGATGATGTTCTCTTTGAGTGATAGTGTATTGGCTTCTTTTTGCGTAAAGCGTTCGCCATCGGGGGCTGTGAAGATGATTTCATCGTAATGCCGTTGGCTTGTGAGATAACTGATGGCGCGGTCAATAGGCTCTACTTGTAGAACCATGCCTGCACCAAAGCCAAAAGCATAGTCATCTATCTTACGGTGTTTATCCAACGTGAAATCACGCAGGTTGTGTACATATATTTCTGCCAAACCTTTGTCTTTGGCACGCTGAACGATGGAGTGGTTGAGTGGCGACTCCAATAACTCAGGACACGCAGTCAAAATATCTATTCTCATAATTCTTTCCTTTACACCAATAATCCTTGCCTTTACACCCTACACCTTACACTCTACACTCTACACTCTACACCTTACACCCTACACTCTACACCTCATGGCACTGGGTCATATCCGCTTCCTCCCCATGGGTGGCAGCGCATGATGCGTTTGATGCCTAACCATCCGCCTTTGAAAATGCCATGTTTTAGTACGGCTTCTACCATGTATTGGCTGCATGTGGGTGTGTAGCGGCACGATGGTGGTGTGAGCGGAGAGATGCAATACCTGTAAAAATATACAGGCAGCAAAAACACCTTTCGTATGATCCTTTTTACCGTCATTGCTTTGCTCTTAACTCTTTGGCAAGCGCCAATGTTGGGCGCGGCGGGGTCCCCGAAAAATCTGCTGATTTTTGGGGTGCACTGCAGAAGTTGTTTATGTTGTCTTCTTATCCAATCCCCCACTCCCTACGCGCCCTAATGCCTTCCGCATGGCTTTCTCTATCACGCTGTATGGTTGCTCGGCTTTGTCTATATAGTTGAACGCTATCTGGTATTTTCCTTCTCCCAAGAGCTCTTTGTTCAGTCTATACGCCTCGCGCATCAGTCGGCGCAAATGGTTGCGATCCACTGCGTGTTTGAATAGCGACTTAGGTGCCCAAATCAGCACTTGTGTTTGGTCGTTGCTACGCTGATAGGTCACACGCAATGGCCATGCCACAAATCGCTTGCCATGGCTATATAGGTGGTCTATTGCTATCTGACCACATAGTTTTTCAGATTTTGGGAAGGTACAACTCAATGCTTAATCTTGTTGGGCTTCTAAGTATTTCTTAATGGCGGTGGTGATGCTTGGGCACTCTTGTGTAGGTGCTTGTATCTCTGCTTTCCAACCTTGCTCTTCTACTGCTGCGAGTGTATTTGCACCAAAACATGCGATGATGGTATCACCTTGTTCCCAATCAGGGAAATTCTTTTTTAGGGCTGCTACGCCCGATGGGGTGAAGAATACGATCATATCGTAGTTGAATGGTTTATCTGTTGGCCATTCAGCGGCTACGGTACGATACATGATAGCAGGTTTTACTTGAATGTTGTTCTCTGCAAACATGTTGATAACCTCATCGTTGTGTACGTCTGACATAACCATAAGGTATTTCTCGTTCGGACGGCGTAACATAGCAGGCAGCAGGTCTTCAAAGCGGTTGTTTTCTGCTGCAAACACTTTGCGTTTGCGGTATTGGATATACTTTTGCAAGTAATTACCTACCGCTTCTGAAATACAATAGTAGTGCATCGTTTGAGGAACGGTGAAACGTGATTCTTCGCACAAACGAAAATAATGGTCAATGCCCAAACGTGAACTTACGATGACAGCTGTATAATCTTCAAAATAAATGTGCTGATCGCGAAACTCACGAACCCCTACACCTTCTACACGAATCAACTGTTGAAAGTCACATTGCAAACCATACGTACTCTCTATATCCGCGTATGGGTTGCGGTCGGAGAGAGGGCGAGGTTGAGAGATAAGAATATTTTTAATTTTTTTCATAAGCTTATATATTTTTTGCCAATGAGATAATCACCACGATTGGGATAATCTCCAAATATATGATATATATCAAAATGTATAGTATGGACAAGATGTTTACATAAAACAATCGGACACTTTTCCAAACTACCAATCCAATAAATAGGACTAGTACTATTCCACACAATATCTGTGCCAAATTTGGCGTTGTGACATTCATCAGCACCAATAGTATTGGGTATAGGCTCACGCATGCCATTGTGCAGATACCGTTATATTGTTCTATGGCTGCGATTTTCTGCTTACTTGACACAAATACTTGTCCTACTCCCCTCAATAATAATCGTTGCAAAGCGTACACTCCGCCCACTAATGCCAATATTTTTGCGTAGGCTATTGGCGATGGGCTATTGGCTATTGGCGATGGGTTATTGGCAATAGTTAATATCCAAACCGCCATGGACACTACGCCCAAACGAAACAATCTCACCCCAATCTCACTTCCCCACGCTCTCGAATGGACGGTATATGCTCTCTCTGCTTGGCTCACCACACTACGCACGCCCATTAGCAGATTATATTGATGAGACGAATCCAATAGTATCAACACCAACAACACAAACATCACCCAACCCGTCCACGAGTTAGCATATACTGAGTTTATGTGTGGTATAACCTCCATTCCTTACCCCCTTGCCTTTACACTTTACACTTTACACCTTACACCTTACACTCAAATCGCCGCTAATCGGCGCGTATTTGGATCCCAATCAGCGGAGGACAGTATGGCAGGTAGTACTTCTTCGGGTTCGTTCACAACGGTGTACATTTCTTTGTGAATAGGTCGCATCATCTGTTCGTCTATCATATAGTCTAAGCACTCCAATAGACGATCGTAGTATCCATCGGTATTGAGTATGACTACGGGACAGCTGTGCAATCCTAATTGTTTCCATGTCAGGCACTCTAATAGTTCTTCAAACGTGCCAATGCCACCGGGCAGTGCGACCATCGCGTTGGTTTCTTGTACGATGGTGGCTTTGCGTTCGTGCATGGTTTGTGTGACGATGGTGTGTGTGCTGCGAGGGTTATTCCAGCCTGCGTCCACCATGAATTGTGGTATGATGCCTAATACTTCTCCTCCTGCGTTGAGTGCGCCATCGGCAGCGGCTGCCATTAGTCCGATACCGCCGTCACCATAGATGAGGCGTATACCGGATTGTGCTAGCAATTCGCCTAATCGACGTGCTGCTTGCATATAGGACTCGCGCACTTTGTTTGAACTTGAACAGTAGATTGCTACTGAATGTATTTTCTTCTCCGTTTGTATCTCCATCTCTGCTATTTATCTCTACTTACAAAATCGGGTGCAAAGGTACTACTTTTTTTTCGAATTTCCAAATTTCGGGGTGTAATTCCAAAATCTGATAGATAAATCTATCAATCACATACGCCCTTTCATAGACCGCCATATACATCCGCCTTGGTTGTGCGGTCAGCTTCCTGCAAACGAAAATAGAGATATCTTATCTTTTTTTACAAATAATTACTCGCGTTGCTTGCGCATGTGCATTTTTTGTAGTACCTTTGTAGGCGGAATGAGAAAGGTGGGCGCATATATGATACAACAGGCATGCAGAATATTCTGTATGCTGGGTGTGCTGTGTGGTCTCTGTTCGTGCGGATGGAAAGGGGCTAAGGAGGTGATTGCTACTGCGGATAAGATGGATCAAACGGAGTATGTGGTGTATGATGATACGGCTGCGCTTGCGGGAGTGATATGCAAACTGGATAATCCGATAGGAAGATTGTTTTGTAGTAATACACTCGGAAAAGCGTATTACTATATGGGGCGAAATCATAGTTTGTCGAATCAGATTGCAGAGGCAGCCGATTGCTATATCAATGCCGACCGTTTGCAGATTGATGACCCTATATATCGCGGACGGGTAAATACGAATATGGGATATATTTGTACTCAGAATAATAATGATAGTTTGGCACTTATCTTCTACGAACGTGCAAGTGAGAATTTCAAGGAGAGCGAGAACGAATGGCGGTATGCACAAATGCTATTAGATAGGAGTGAGTTAAATATCAACTTACACAATTATTTTATGGCGGATAGCCTTATACAAGTAGCACAAACCTTTTCTTTGGATAGCGCATACCAAGCACGCTATTACGAAACACGTGGACTATACCACTATGAACAGCAGCAATACGATTCGGCATTAGTGTATTTTGAACGAGGATTAGATTATTGGCAGAGTGAGGAAGATAAGTGTTTTAGTTATTTGAAAATACTACAAATATATCTTGATATCGACGCATTAGACAAAGCATTGCTTTTCGCTCAATATATTGTTGAAGAATCGAATAATCCTAATTATTTAATCAATGCTTACTATTGCTTGATGCAAGATGCAAAAGGCAAGAACGATGCAGGACTATTAAGCCAATATGCTCATGCACGCACTGATGCACAACGGTTATTACTTAAGCATGCTAATAATTCTGTGGAAGCGATGCCTAAATTAGAGGAGTATCTTTCTAATCCTCATCCTTTGCGTTGGGTCTGGATTGTGATGTGTGCTTTTGTTGTTTTGTGTATCGCATTAATTGTAGGTGTAGTTCTTTATCGTAGATACGCAATAGCGCAAATACACGTTTCTATTGAACAGATTGTTAGTTTATCAGCACAAGTAAAGGAGCAAGCAGGTGAAATTCACAAGCATAACATGCTGCATTATTATGATGAACATTTGGATAAAATCCGCCGAAAATATCCTAAGCCACTACCCTGTTGGAATAAATATAATCAGTTAAAAAAGGATGTTAATCCTTATCTTAAAAATTGGATTATTGCTTTGGAGAAACTAAATTTAACTCAACGAGAAAATGTATTTTGCGTGTTGAGTTTTATCTATCCTCAAATGGCTATAGAAGACCTTGCCAGTTGCATGTGTATTACTAAATCGGCACTCATGGTTCAAAAAACCCGTGTGACACAAAAGATAGGTATAACTTCTGCTCAATTAGATAATTTCTTGTATAACCTGTCTCCGATCAATTAATTGCGCCTTCTGCATGACTTATCAAAGTGATTTTTAATACATTGATAGTCAGTAAAATATAACACATAAGAACTTATCAAAATATATTTTCTATTGCGTATTTCATGGTGTTTTTGTAATTTTGTGAAAAATTTTAAATCAACAATATTATGAAGAAATTTTTTATTTTTGCATTGTTTGTACTGGGTATGTACAATGTATCTACGTTGATATTTGCACAAGAACCAAGTAGTTTGCATGTGCAACAGATAGATGGAACGGTGCAATCTGCCTTGCTGGTAAGTATTCAGCACATTACATTTGAAGAAGATGTATTGGTAATAACAACTTCTGAAGGCGAATTCCGCTTGCCATTGGATAATGTAGAGAAACTTACTTTTGGTAATGAGATAGCTTCCTCGATTAAAGATGTGAATACTAACTCCATTCACATTTCCAAATTAGGTAACCAACTGACAATAAAGAGTGAATACGCAATCAAGCAACTTTATTTAGTAGATATATCGGGGCGAATACTTACATGTGAAAGACTTGCCTCTGTCACTGAGAAAACAATTGTTCTACCGAACGAAGGCGTGTTTATATTATTTATGGAAACAAGCCAAGGATACATCGCAAGAAAAGTGATTAATATTTGACACCTTAAAATACGGAACTATTATGAAAAAGATTTTATTGTACGGATTGCTTTTATCTATAGCATCTATTTTGTTTGCTCAACAAAAAATGCAAGTGTGGCAGAATGGAGTGCCCACAAGTTTTGCGGTAGCTGAGGTGGATAGTGTTACATTCAATAACTCGTACAATTCGGTACTTATAGGTGAATGGTGTAAAGTTACCAATGAAAATTATATTGTCATTATTTCTGACACTTTAATAGAAATACCTGTAGAGCAAAGAATATGTAGATACACTGCATCAGAAAGTCAATTATATATTGAAAGATTGTGGACTATGGAAGATGCACCTCATCGTTGGGAATATTGTGATTACTTGCTTGTTGGAGACACTTTGAAGATTGATAATTTTGATGAGGTATGGTTATCTGTATATCCACCAAAATTTACCGATATAACACTAATTAGAAAGAAGAGATGAAACGTTTTTTGATGGTTTTAATAGGCACGTTATTGTTTTATGTACCTTTATCTGCACAATATTATTACTATAAAGGGCAGAAAATACCAATAGTAATCAACAAAGACAGTGTAGTTGTATATACTGCTCATACATCGAATAATAAAATTTTCGACATTAAAGCATCTACAATTGCCATAGATGCTACAAATGAGATTATCGCATCTGATACTAGAAGTATTGTAGCTATTGGACATATAGTTGGGGATTCTATTACAAATAAGATGTCTAATTCTTTTTATATAAAATTGTACGATGATACAGATACCATTATTTTAAAAGAACTAGTTGAGAGAACAAATACTCATCTAATAGGAAAAGTACCATATATGGATAAATGGTATAAAATAATGGTAGCTCATTCGGCAATTAACAATACATTAGAAATGTCAAATTATTTTTATGAAACAGGACTATTTGCGGATGTGGATCCTGGTTTTAACTTTGACTTTACTACGACTTGTGTCAGTGATGCTATGTATAGCAGCCAATGGGCGTTGCCCTCTATCAATGCATGTGATGCGTGGGAATATACGAAGGGAAATCCTAATATACGCGTAGCAATTGTAGATGAAGGAATAGATATGAGCCATCAAGAATTTACTAATTCATTTTTTTATGAGCCATCATATGACTGCGACTTGGATTTAGAAGTAAATAATTTTTATGGATCTCATGGCACTAATGTTGTTGGAGTTATTTCTTCAAATCATAACTACGGAGAAATGGCAGGTATAGCCCCTAATGTCACGATTATGCCGATTAGTTATCCTTTTATAAATCGAGCCGAAAATGCACCAGAACGTTTGGCTTCTGGTATATCATGGGCAGTTAGGAATGGTGCTGATATCATTAATTGTTCATGGGGTGGTGGACGAGGAGGATATAATAACGATTATACTGCACTTTTAGAAGATGCCATCTTGAATGCTATAGAAAAAGGAAGAAATAATAAGGGTTGTATACTCGTATTTGCATCAGGAAATTCTGCCACGAGTACATCAACAGGACCTATTCTTTATCCAGGCTGTTTTACTCCTGAAATTTTGGTTGTAGGTTCGCACACGTTAAATAATAAGCGATCAGAGTTTTCTTGTTATGGAGCAGAACTTGATGTGGTTGCACCTGGCACAGCAATTTATACCATAGATACGGATAATTATTACAACAGTACTGCAAGTGGTACATCTTTCGCAGCTCCATATGTAAGTGGTATAGCAGCACTTGTATTGTCTGTAAACCCAGATTTAACAAGAGAAGAAGTTGTAAATATAATTGAAGTAACAAGTAAAAAACACGGAGGATATGTGTATTTGCCTACAGATAATCGTCATAATGGTACATGGAATGATAGTGTAGGCTATGGCTTAGTAGATGCCTATGCAGCAGTTTTAGCTGCGCAGCCAAAACATATTCAAAACCAAACTTATCTATCAGGACAAGAAGTATATGAATATGCAACTGAAATTACAGCAGGCTACGCTGTAACAGATAGCAAACCATACGGTGATGTCGTCTTTGAAGCA
>JAZNBO010000016.1:0-85811 GCA_045587145.1 Paludibacteraceae bacterium | reverse complement strand
ACGCATTTGAGTACGCTCAAAAGCGTCGTAACGCAAATGTTAAACCAGTAGAACAAGAGGAGGCTTAATCATGGCACAAAATGACGAAATCCGCTATTTGACCCCAAAGACCAACGAGGCAAAGAAGAAAAAGTACTGCCGTTTCAAAAAGAGTGGCATCAAGTACATCGACTACAAAGATCCTGAGTTCCTCAAGAAGTTCCTCAACGAGCAAGGTAAGATCCTTCCTCGCCGTATCACAGGTACAAGCTTGAAGTATCAACGCAAGGTGGCTCAAGCCGTGAAGAAAGCACGTCACTTGGCTTTGCTTCCATACGTAACCGATATGATGAAATAATAATTAACCATTAATTAGAAAGGAAACATCATGGAAGTAATTTTGATTCAAGACGTAGCTAACTTGGGCTACAAGAACGATATCCTCAAAGTAAAAGATGGTTACGGTCGTAACTACCTTATCCCTAACCGTTTGGCTGTGATTGCTAACGATAGCAACCGCAAACAATTGGCTGAGAACCTCAAACAACAAGCACACAAAATGGCTAAATTGCTCGCTGACGCTCAAGCATTGGCAGAGAAATTGGCTAACACAGTTATCACCCTCTCTGCTAAAGCAAACGAGGATGGCAAAATCTTCGGTACTATCACTACCGCTCAAGTAGCTGAGGCACTCGCTGCACAAGGCATTGAGATCGACAAGAAAGTGATCACTATCGATGAGGCTGTGAAAGTTTTGGGCGAGGCTACAGCTACCGCTAAACTTCACCGCGAGGTAAAAGCTGAAATTAAGTTGAACGTTGTTGCTGCTGAATAAGCACTAAGAAAGGAAACAAAACATGAAAAAAGGAATTCATCCAGAGAACTACCGCGTTGTAGTTTTCAAAGATATGTCCGATGGTACACAGTTCTTCAGTCGCTCTACAGCTAACACGAAGGACAGCATCGAGATCGATGGCACTACTTATCCATTGATTAAGTTGGAGATCTCCAACACCAGTCACCCATTCTATACTGGTAAGTCTAAACTCGTGGATACAGCAGGTCGCGTTGACAAGTTTATGTCTCGCTACGGTAACCGCAAGCGTAACTAATACGACAATGAAAAAGGCGAGCACAATGCTCGCCTTTTTTACACCCTACACTTTACACCCTTACACCCCTATCCCCTATGAAACAGACCCTCTGGAAACAATTCGCCACGCAGATATTGATTTCGATAGGTATCTTCTCCGCCTTATTCCTTATATTATATATTATAGAGTGGTTGGCACCTTCTCTCGCTGGTGCACTACTCCGATGGCATGACCCTGCATTTGTGGTAGGCGTACCTGCTAGTGTGATAGGCGTGGCGTATGTGCTGACTATTCGCAATCCCAAGAATTACACAGGCTTCTATGGGGGTATATTAATGGCATTGCTGTTGTCTGTGCAGTTCTATTTGCAGGGTAACCTAGACTTGGTGGTCTTGCAGTTGGTGGTGTTTGTTCCGTTCCTTCTATCGTCTCTATTGCGCTGGCGCAAGTTGGCATTGCAACCTCAGCAGGCGGATAAGCCTTTTGTACCAGAATGGTTGCCTCATCGCTTGCAATGGCTATCGTTGCTAATCTTGCTGGTTGTATTGATAGGAGATTATGCGCTTGCCACCTTGCTCATTCAGCAGGACGGGTGGGGCGAAAACATACTTATCAAACTTATGGGAGGTGTGATGATAGCATCTTCCACATTGGCAAACTTCATTCTAATCTACCAAAAAATAGATGCTTGGATATGGTGGACATTATACGCTTTGGCGGGAATCGTATTGTATATCTTGATTGGCAATCTCTTTTCCGTAGTGCTCTTCGTAGTTTTTCTTGCCATCAACGGAAGTGCAGGCATCGCGTGGATAAGGTTGAGGGAATGCAAGGAGTAGATTTTTCTTAATCTACTATTGCGTATCTCAAAAAAAAGCAGTACCTTTGCACCCATATTTTTTATCACTACGAAAGACAGATATAACACACTCACCAAACGCATGAAACGTAAACAAGATACATCTTTTCGAGTAGAGGCAACCACAGAATTGATGTCCTTCTTACTCTCCAAACTGGGCGGTATGACCCGCACCAGTGTTAAACAACTGCTCAGCCAACGCCGAGTGACAGTCAATGCTGGTATTCAAACACGTCACGACACTCCTCTCAAAGCAGGTGACGTGGTACAAGTATTGCAAGGTCGTGGTAACGTGGAACTTCGTCACCCAAAACTTCGTATTATCTACGAAGATGATGCGCTTATCATCGTGGAGAAAAAGAACGGACTACTCACCGTGCCATACAACCCTAAAAGCAGCGAGATGACAGCGTACTCTATCCTCAAAGAGTATGTCAAGAAAGAATCCAAACGCAACACCGTACATGTGGTGCACCGTCTCGACCGAGAGACCAGTGGTGTGCTGGTTTTTGCCAAATCGCCTGAACTACAAGAGTATATGCGCACCTATTGGCGACAATTGGTCACTAAACGTACATACGTAGCCCTCGTGGAAGGACACTTTGAAAAGAAAGAAGGCACCATCACCACTTGGCTCACCGAAGACCCACATACAGGTATGGTCTATTCATCGCCCAAAGATGACGGCGGTCAAAAAGCGGTAACACACTACAAAGTAATCAAAGAATGTGTATCAGGCGTCGAAGATCAGGAACTACCAATCTCTCTCCTCGAACTGAACCTCGAAACAGGGCGCACCAATCAAATTCGTGTGCATGCGCAGAGCATCGGACACCCCGTAATAGGCGACCGTAAGTATGGACATGGCAATGAGTATTCGCCTGTAGATCGCCTCTGCTTGCATGCCAAGGTACTGGAATTTATCCACCCAATGACCGAGAAGAAGGTGCGCTTCGAAGCGGCTACACCAAAAGAAATGCTACGTCCGTTTAATGCATAACCCGTACACTTTACACTAAAAAATATGAACTTATCATTTAAAGGCGTTTTTCAACCCAAACTCTTCTACACATTGAAGAGTTACACCAAACAAAAATTGCTACAAGACTCTGTGGCAGGATTCATTGTAGGTGTTGTGGCCATTCCACTAGCAATTGCTTTTGGTATAGCTTCTGGTGTAGGTCCTGCCGAGGGACTTATCACCGCTATTATTGCAGGATTTATCATCTCTGCCTTCGGCGGTAGCAAAGTGCAGATTGGTGGTCCTACGGGTGCGTTTATTGTGATTATCTATGGCGTGATTCAGCAGCATGGACTGACGGGATTGCTTATTGCCACTATCATGGCAGGAATCATGCTGATTCTCATGGGAGTATTCAAGTTGGGCAGTATCATTAAGTTTGTGCCCTATCCTGTGGTAGTCGGCTTTACTGCTGGTATTGCACTCACCATCTTCTCTACCCAAATGAACGACCTTTTTGGTATGAACATACAGGGTGTACCTGCGGATTTTATCCATAAATGGGTATGCTACGCAGAGCATTGGAAAGATATCAACTGGTGGGCATTCGGCATTGGTATCACATCTTTGGCGATATTGATCTTCATGCCCCGTATCAGCAAGAAAATACCTGGTTCACTAGTGGTTATCATTCTTATGACACTTATCACATGGTTGCTGCGCCGTTATGCAGGTGTAGAAAGCATCAAGACAATTGGTGACCTATACGCTATCCCTAATGGTATTCCTGCTCCTCACTTGCCTTCTTTTGCGTTGGCGGAGGGTCAGACTTTTTGGAGCCTGGTGCAAAGCCTTTTCCCCGCAGCTTTCACAATAGCTATGCTTGGCGCGATAGAGTCCCTCTTGTCCGCTATGGTGGCAGACGGCGTGATTGGCGACAGGCACAACTCCAATACCGAACTTATCGCACAGGGTATGGCGAATGTAGTCGTGCCATTCTTTGGCGGTATCCCTGCTACGGGTGCAATCGCGCGTACCATGACCAATATCAACAACGGCGGTAAGACGCCTGTGGCAGGCATCGTGCATGCCATCGTACTGATGGCGGTGCTGCTGTTCTTTGGACCATTAGTGGGACTAATCCCAATGGCATGTCTGGCGGGTATCCTAATTATGGTTAGTTATAACATGTCGGAGTGGCGCTCTATCGTATGGTTAGTTAAGAACCCTAAATCCGACTTCCTTGTAATGATCGTTACCTTCATACTGACCGTGCTTTTCGACCTAACTATCGCTATCGAAGTGGGACTGCTGTTGGCTGTCATTCTCTTCATCAAGCGCACGAACGAGTCCACTACGGTACAGTCGTTTACCAATGAACTTGACCCAACCCACAACAACGATCTGCGCTTGCATGGTCAAGACTTGGAGTCGTTGAAGATTCCACCATTCACCGAGGTATATGAGATTGATGGTCCATACTTCTTTGGTATAGCCAACAAGTTTGATGACATTAGTCGTCGCACGCACAACAACGATCAAAAGGTACGTATCATTCGTATGCGTAAGGTGTCGTTTATCGACTCGACAGGTATTCACAACTTGGAGCAACTGCACATACGATTGCAACGCGACGGCATACAACTAGTGCTCTCTGGTGTGAATGAAAAAGTCTTTGCTACCCTTGACAAAGCAGGATTGGTGAATAAGATTGGACGTGAGAATGTGCGCAACCATATCAATGGTGCCCTCTCTCGTGCCGAAGAAATAGTTAAATCAGGTGATTAGGCGATAGGCTAAAGGCACGAAACAGTGGCTTTGCCGCATAATACCAGCCTTTAACCTTTAACCTCTAGCCTATAACCTCTAAAAATAGAAAAATATGAAACGCATTCTTCTCTCTGCATGGCTACTATGTGTGGCCATTGCGATAATGGCTGAGGCCAAGTACGTATTCTACTTTATTGGTGACGGCATGGGTCCTAACCAAGTGCTTAACGCCGAGATGTGTCAAGCTGCTATACAAGGCATCAACGGTCGCGTACCGCTCTGCATGAGTCAATTCCCCTATTCGGGACAGGCAGCTACTTTCTCGGCCTCCGATGGTATTACAGACTCTGCTGCTGCAGGCACTTGCCTCGCTTCGGGCAAGAAGACTAACAATGGTATGATTGGTCAGACCCCCGACGGCGCACCTGTTTATAGCGTAGCATCGCAGTTGAAAGCAGAAGGATGGGGTATCGGTATTATGTCCACAGTGCCTGTGGATCATGCTACCCCTGCATCGCACTATGCGCATGCGGAGAAACGCAGCAACTACTACCTTATAGGTACACACCTCGCTGAATCGAACTTCGATTTCTTTGGCGGTGGAGGCTTCCAACGCCCTATCAACAAAGACGACGCTTCAGCACCTAATCTCTATGACCTTTGCAAGAAGCACGGCTATACGCTCGTAGGCAACTATGCCGAGGCACAAGAGAACATCAAGAAGCGCAAACTTTTGTTGGTTCCTCAAACCGATTTGGATAACCCTAATAAGGGTGCAGAGGCTTTGCCATACGCTATTGATCAGAAGGAAGGAGATCTTACCTTGGCGCAAATTGTGGACATTGCTATTCAGCATCTCTCGAAGCACGACCGCTTCTTTATGATGGCAGAGGGTGGTAAGATTGACTACGCAGGTCACGGCAATGATGGTGCTACCAATATCCATGAGGTGCTCGATTTTGACCGTGCTATTCAGTTGGCATATCGCTTCTATGAGCAGTACCCTGACGAGACACTCATCGTTGTCACCGCTGACCACGAGACAGGCGGTTTGGCGTTGGGTAACAACAAACCGCTGCGTTTGGAGCGTTTGGCATACCAAAAATGCTCTTCCGACACCCTCTCTGCTCGCCTCTCTGCCCTCTGTCAGCAATATGCCGAGCAACTCACTTGGGAGCAAGTCAAGATGTTCTTAGCAGAGAATATGGGCTTGTTTGGTGAGTTGTCTGTGAGCGCGGAAGAGGAGGCGGAACTGCAAGCAGCTTTCAGCAATATGATGCGCCAGCAAGAGTCGCTCAAAACGCTCTATGCGGACATCAATGCCTTGGCTGCCAAAGCCAAAGACTTGGTGAATCAAAAGGCTGGTTTGGGTTGGACAACACATAGCCATACAGCCACAGCAGTGCCTGTTTTCGCTGTAGGTGTGGGCGCAGAGCGCTTCACGGGTTGGATGGACAATAGCGAGATTGCACCACGTATCTATCAAGCCACGCGATAAGTAAGGTAGTTAGTCGCCTATCAGTTGGAGGTTTTTCTCACGGCTCGGTGCGCTGATTGTTGCGTGAGACGCTTCTGCTGTTTAGTCATGTCTGCGTTCTTGTAGGGGTTGCGGCGGCAGTCTTTGCCCGTCAGCAGTTCATACCACACGCAGGCGGCGGTATAGCGACCATAGACATAGTTCAGGTGGTAGCCGTCGCGGCAGATAGTATCGCCCAGTTTGGTTTGGCGTGCGAATGTGATGGCTTTGCCACAGGGGATAAGTGTCAACTCAGGATAGCGCGCGAGTAATGCTATAGTTGCGGATTGGATGCTATCATCCATGATTTGCTGACTCTTTTGATAACGCGGAAAAGCAGGGTGCTTAGCATCCTGAGAGTAGGACCATGTTTGCATCCAACAGAGTTGAGCCGTAGGTTGGTAGGTACGCACCGTGTCAATGAGTGCAGCGAGATAAGGCTCGTAGGTGGATTGTATGCCGCTATCGTGGCTTGCCTGTTGAAAAGATATATAGTCCCATTGATCCAGCAATAGTGCTTGGCGCAGCGAATAGCCTTCGTGCGGGGTGCGGATACCATCTTTGATATAGCGGAAGCTATAAGCCGCTGTGTCTTTTAGGAGAAACCTATGGTGTTGTTGCAAGGAACAACCGCCGTAGTAGAGATTGCCGATGATGATGGGCTGATGTCCCGCTTCGCAGAGTGGGGCGAGTTCTTGCTCTACGGCATCCCAAGAGAAACTGTTGCCGATACATAGGACGCGGATAGTGTCAGACGCAACCGCGCTGATGAGGAAGAACGGCGAAATGAGAAGTGCGATAAGTAGTCGTTTCATGGTGATGTATATGAATGGGTTATAAAACGGCTGCAAAGGTACAACAAAATATCTATATCTGCAAAAAAAAGTAGTTATTTTTGCAACCTGTTGACACTATATAGTGTGTACTGCCAATTTACTTTAGATTCAGCGGTTGAGTGAAGCGTTATTCGGGGCCCGGCCCCCACGAGCTTCGTGAGCGAGTGGGGAGAGGAGAGACGGCGGCAACCTCAACGACTTTTCAAGAAAATCTTAAAAAATGTAGTGATAGATGTGAAAACGTTTGCAAATATCAAAAAAATGTATTACCTTTGCACCGCTTTGCACTTGGTGCGGGCTTTACATATTGAAAGTGTTTTCGCTGTCCTTCAAGAAAACGTGGAAGTTTTCAAGAACTAGGGATGAACGAATGACACTCATTATTTGCTTGTTTATGGCGGGGTACACATTGATAACTAATGTGTCCTATTCCCATAACATTCAGGTGTGGGGATTAGCATCGTTTATTATAGTTCGGGTCATTCCACAACCTTCTTGTTGATAAGCGTGAGCAAGCCTCACACTTTTTTGTATATATCTATACCCAACTGTAAAGAAGGAGGTTGCCGAAAATCCTGAAAAGAGTAGGTAAACTATAAAATAGTTTATTATGGGATTTTTAAATCATTTATTAGGTAATGCTACCGAAATTAATTTATCAGAGTTAAAAGAAGAATTAGATACTATCTTGGCTCAAGATGAAGAACTCGTGGCAGGTTTCAAGATTTTCCGCGACAAATGGATCTTCACGTCTAAACGATTAATTATGATAGACGTACAAGGCCTAACTGGAAGCAAACGCGAGTATCACTCCTTACCTTACAAGTCTATAACACACTTCTCTTTTGAGACTGCTGGTACATTTGACGATGATAGTGAAATGAAGATTTGGATATCTGGTACACCAGAACCATTTGTTAAAGAATTTAGCCGAGGTGTGGATATTAAAGGTATTTCAAAAACCTTTGCAACATTGGTTTTAGGAGGTCGCTAATTCGCTATTCCCCCTAAACTACTTTATTAGTCAAAACCTCTCACCCTGCAAGCAGTTATTAAATGCTTTTGCAGGGTGAGTTTTATTTAGGTATTAAAGAATAACCCACTACGCCCCAGTATAAGAGATTAGTAGTTTATTAGGTCTTAAAAACAACCCATAAGAGTCTGTAGAAATGGGGGTGGTGCATTTTTGGTGCATCTTTTTTGGGATAAAAAAACCTACAAGGTTGAAATATAATTCCTTGTAGGTTTTCTTTTGCGGAGAGAGAGGGATTCGAACCCCCGGAGCCTCTCAGCTCAACGGTTTTCAAGACCGCCGCAATCGACCACTCTGCCATCTCTCCTTCGAAATCGGGTGCAAAAGTACTGCTTTTTTTTGAATTGTGCAAATTTTTACGCACTTTTTTTGCGTATATCGAAATTTTATAGTAATTTTGCACCCAAAATTGTACAAAAATGTTGTTACAAATACTCAAATCCAAAATTCACCGCGTGACGGTGACCGAAGCCAACTTAGACTATATCGGTAGTATCACTATCGACGAAGACCTCATGAACGCTGCGAATATCTTTGCTGGAGAGAAAGTGCAAATCGTGGATAATACCAACGGCGCACGCATTGAGACATACGTCATTCCTGGCAAACGCGGTAGCGGTTGCATTTGCATCAATGGAGCTGCGGCACACTTGGTTCATGTGGGGGATATGGTGATAATCATGGCATACGCTTTGATGACAGAAGATGAAGTCAAAGACTTCAAACCTGCTATTGTTTTTCCAACCAACAACCACCTCGCTTAATGGCATTTTTTGACCTCATACATACGGATGCGCACTCATGCGCACGCGCAGGTGTGGTACATACCGACCATGGGGATATTCAAACCCCTATTTTTATGCCCGTAGGAACCGTCGGTACAGTCAAAGGCGTGCAACGAACTTTCCTCGAAGAGGATATCAATGCACAAATTATCTTGGGTAATACATACCACCTCTACCTACGTCCTGGTACAGATATCCTGCATAAAGCTGGCGGATTGCACCGCTTTGAAGGATGGACACGTCCTATCCTGACTGACTCTGGAGGCTTCCAAGTCTTCTCACTCACCGATATTCGCAAGATGACCGAAGAGGGCGTACAGTTCTCATCGCATATTGACGGCAGAAAACTGATGTTCACCCCTGAGAATGTGATGGACATACAACGCGAGATAGGTGCAGATATCATCATGGCATTCGATGAATGTTGCCCAGGAACAGCAGACCGCAACTACGCGCAAAAGTCTATGGAGCGCACCCACCGTTGGCTCGATCGTTGTATCCAACGTTTTGACAATACGCCAGACCTATATGGATATAAGCAGCACCTCTTCCCTATTGTGCAGGGTTGTGTCTATCCCGAACTGCGTCAAGAGGCAGCCAAACGCTTACGTGATCTAGATCGCGATGGCTATGCTATTGGCGGATTGGCAGTAGGCGAGCCGACCGAGGAGATGTATGCCATGATCGAAGTGGTCAATGATATTCTCCCACAAAACAAACCTCGTTATCTCATGGGTGTAGGTACACCTTGGAATATCTTAGAGGGAATAGAGCGCGGAGTGGATATGTTTGACTGCGTGATGCCAACACGCAACGGTCGCAATGGTATGATCTTCACCCAAAATGGCGTGATGAACCTGCGCAATAAAAAATGGGAAGATGACTTTACGGAGCTTGATCCTTGCGGAACGAGCTTTGTGGACCATCACTATACCCGTGCTTACGTGCGACATTTAATCCACGCACAAGAGATGTTAGGCTTAGAGATATTGAGTATCCATAATCTGGCTTTTTATCTCTGGCTTGTAGGCGAAGCGCGCAAGCATATCCTCGCTGGCGACTTCAAGGCATGGAAAGACGACATCACCCCACGACTCATGCAGAGAATGTAGTTTATAGGTGATTAGGCTATGGGGCGAGAGGCAAGAAATAGCGGCTTTGCCGCATAATACCAGCCTTTAACCTCTAACCTTTAACCTCTAACCTAAAATAAAATGAAACGACTCGACAAATACATAATAGGTAAATTCCTTGGCACATTCTTCTTTTCGATTGTGCTCATTATGGGTATTGCGGTTGTTTTTGACTTAACAGAGAAGTTGGACGACTTTTTTGAGAATCAGGTGACTATCAGAGAGATTATCTTTGACTATTATCTGAATTTCATACCCTACTTTATGAATATGTTTAGTCCACTCTTCATCTTTATCTCAGTGATTTTCTTCACTTCTAAGTTGGCAGGCGATAGCGAGATTATTGCTATTATGGCTAGTGGAGTGAGTTACCATAGACTGATGTACCCCTATTTTGTGAGTGCATTGTTGCTGTTCCTATTTTCGTTTTGGATGACTGGTTATGTTATTCCGCCTGCCTCAGAGAAGATGCTCACTTTTCAGGATAAGTATATTCAGCATTTCAGTCGCGAGAATGCGCGCAATGTGCAGATGGAAGTAGAGAAGGGCACGATACTATATATAGAGAGTTTTCAAAAACGTACTAACATGGGATACCGTGCTTCGCTTGAACATTTTGAGGGTAAGCAACTCACTATGCGTATCACGGCCGACCGTATTCACTATGATTCTGCCTACAATTGGCATTTTGATAGATACGTGCGTCGAGAGTTTGATGGTATGCGTGAGACACTCACACGTGGTACTCGATTGGATACCATTATCCCCGTGTTACCCAAAGAACTTTTTTATACTGCTGAGAATGCACAGATGATGCCCAACCAAGAACTTAGAGAATATATCAAAACCCAACGCCAACGTGGTTCGGGCAATGTACAAGCCTTTGAAACGGAATGGTGGAAACGTTGGGCTAGTCCTATTGGCGCATTTATCATGACCCTCTTAGGCGTAACGCTCAGTTCGAAGAAAGTGCGTGGTGGTATGGGTAAGAACTTGGGTATAGGACTAACACTCAGTGCGCTCTATATCCTCTTTTCTACGGTATCTACTACTTTTTCTGTGAGTGGCGTGATGTCACCTTTTATGAGTGTATGGCTACCGAACTTTATCTTCCTTGCCATAGGTGTGGTGCTCTATATCCGTGTGAGTAAATAAATAATCAATAATGAACAACGAATTTCAAATGTTGGCAAAGACCTTCAAGGGTTTGGAGCAAGTTCTTGCGAGCGAGCTAATTGACCTTGGAGCGAATAACGTGCAAGTTGAGCGCCGTGCGGTGTCTTTTACAGGCGATAAACGCATGCTCTATACCGCTAATTTCTGTTTGCGAACAGCTTCGCGTATTTTGGTGCCGATAGCAACTTTCAAGGCTAAAAAGACCGATGATATATACGAGCAGGTCAAGCAGTTGGATTGGGCGCAGTATATGACGGCCAAAACAACTTTCTTGATTGATGCTACCGTTTATTCCGACTTATTCCGTCACTCTCAGTTCATCACTTATCGTGTGAAAGATGCTATTGTGGATTGGTGGATGGAGCATGGTGGTGTGCGACCTAGCGTACAACTGACCAATCCTGATATCTATCTCAATGTACATATTGCAGGCGATATAGTGACACTATCATTGGATAGTTCTGGCGAGAGCTTGCACAAACGCGGCTATCGCGTAGCTAATACGCAAGCACCGATCAATGAGGCACTTGCGGCTGGTATGTTGCTACTCGCAGGTTGGAAAGGGCAAAGCGATTTTTACGATCCTATGTGCGGCTCAGGTACGTTGCTCATTGAGGCAGCTCTCATTGCGCGTAATATCGCTCCGGGTATCTATCGTAAGGGATTTGCCTTTGAGAAATGGGCTGATTTCGATGCGGATCTCTTTGAAGATATTTATAGTGATGATAGTCGCGAACGCGACTTCGAACATAAGATTTATGGCTCCGATGCAGGCTTCTATGCTGTACAAGCAGCAACAAAGAATGTACATTCGGCTAATTTACAAAGAGATATAGAAGTAAAGCAGATTCGCGTACAAGAGCTCCGACTCGCGGATAAAAACACCGAGAATGCTCTTGTGATGATGAATCCGCCATACGGCGAGCGCTTGTCGCAAGACAAAGATGTGTTGCGCCTTTACCAAGATATGGGCACAACCCTTAAACATCAGTTCAGCGGTGCTTCCGCATGGATCATATCTAGCAACGAAGAGGCGCTCAAATGTATTGGGTTAAAACCTGCCAAGCGTATTCATTTAGTAAATGGTGATTTGGAATGCTTGTTTAATAAATATGTACTGTTCAAAGGCGATCACAAATCATGGAAGAAATCCTTATAGAAGAGTATAACTATCCCTTGCCTGATGAGCGTATTGCCAAATATCCGTTGGCAGAGCGTGATCAGAGCAAACTGTTGGTGTATCGCGACGGACAAGTGAGCGAAGACCGCTTTTGTCGTGTGGGAGAATATCTGCCTGCTGGTTCACTCCTTATATATAATAACACGCGTGTGATACAAGCGCGATTGGAGTTCCACAAAACCACCCTACACAACTCTACACAACCCTACACCATCTCAAGGTGCACGCATTGAGATCTTCTGTCTAGAGCCATTGGAGCCACATGACTATCAATTGAGTTTGGGGAGTACGGAAGGTTGTACATGGAAGTGTATGATTGGTAATGCCAAGAAGTGGAAGACAGGTGTATTGTCTCTGCCCGTACAACTCCCCTCAGGCGAACATATCACCCTCTTTGCTGAAAAAGGCGAACAGACAGGCAACACCTTCGCCGTACGCTTTTGGTGGAACACCCCCGCCTCTAACCTCTCGCCTCTCGCCTCTAACCTAAACATTAGCTTCGCTGAAATCCTTGACGCCGTAGGCGAACTGCCTATTCCGCCATACCTCAATCGTAAGACAGAAGAGAGTGATAAGACCACCTATCAAACCGTTTATTCTCGAATTAAAGGTTCGGTGGCAGCTCCTACTGCGGGCTTGCATTTTACGGATAATGTGCTTAATGGCTTGTGCCAACGAGGCGTACAGACTGCTGAGGTGACGTTGCATGTGGGTGCAGGAACTTTTCAGCCGGTAAAAGTAGCAGATGCCAATCAACATACTATGCATACAGAGATTATTGCTGTGCCACGCGATACGATTGCCAAACTCATGGATAATCTTGGACATATTGTGGCGGTTGGTACAACGAGTATGCGAACGCTCGAAAGCCTATATTTCCTTGGCAATCAACTCTATACAATACTGCACAACTCTACACAATCCTCCACAACCCTCTCCGTGTCTCAGTTCGTACCATACGAACAAGATTATACATTGAGCACACGCGAGGCTTTGCAAGCGATTGTGGATTATTTGGACGCCACGGATCAAGATACGTTGCATGCTGAAACTCAGATTATGATCAAGCCGGGATATGTGTTTCGCGTTGTGGATCAGTTGATTACGAATTTCCATCAACCTAAGTCCACACTCTTGTTGTTGGTAAGTGCTTTTGTTGGAGGCGATTGGCATACGATATATGACTATGCTCTCTCGCACGACTTCCGCTTCCTGAGCTATGGCGATAGCAGTATCCTGTTCCGCAGGAACCCCGCCTTTACACTTTAAACTTTACACTTTACACTCAAATGATCGACACCCATTGTCATATAGATGATCCGCAGTATGCGGACGGATTAGATGCTTTCTTGGCAGAGCAACGCCAAGATGGAGTAGAGGCTATTTTGGTACCTGGTGTGGATAAGACGTCCGTCAAAGATGTTTTGAAGGTCTGCGACCGCTATCCTGATTATTTATTTCCAGCGTTGGGCTTGCACCCCGAGAATGTCAAAGAAGACTGGCAAGAGCAACTGCAAGTACTGAAAGCCGCAGTCGATACGCGCATGTGTTCTGCGCCTTTAAACTCCCTTCCCTTTAGGGAGGGGACGGGGGTAGGCCCTCTCATTGCTATTGGCGAGATAGGCTTGGACTACCATTGGGACACGTCTTTTAAGGAGCAGCAGCATGAGGCCTTGCGCGAGCAGATGCGTTGGGCAGAGCAGTGGCATTTGCCTGTGATGATTCACAGTCGTGATGCTGCGGAAGATACGTTGAAGATACTGCGCGAGTTCCCTTCTGTTAAGGGTGTGATGCATTGTTTTAGTGGTAGTCATGAGGTGGCAGAGCAAGTGGTGAAGATGGGATACTATTTGGGTATAGGCGGTGTGCTGACTTTTAAGAATTGTAAGTTGGCAGAGCATTTGGTGGGTATTCCTTTGGAGCGTTTGGTATTGGAAACGGATGCGCCTTATATGGCTCCAGTTCCGTATCGTGGAAAGAGGAATGAGAGTCGTTGGATGAAGTATGTGATAGAACGATTGGCACAGGTGTATAATTGCTCTCCGGAATATGTAAATGAGGTGACAACAGCCAATGCAAAGGCGCTTTTTGTTATAAATTTGTGAAAAAATAAAAAAAAATCACAAACTATTGTGTATATATCAAATATTTTTTGTACCTTTGCGGTCGAAAGGTGTATTGTGTCATTTTGTATGCATAAACACTGCATAAAAAAGCGTTCTTAGACATATATTTTTAGGTCGCTGACGCGAAGGAGAGATGCTCGAGTGGTTGAAGAGGCACGCCTGGAAAGCGTGTAAACTCCAAAAGGGTTTCGGGGGTTCGAATCCCCCTCTCTCCGCAAAGATTTTCTAATACGAATGAGTCCAAGCTTGCTTGAGCGAATGAGTTTTAGAAAAGATTTGAACAAGGTGCCAGCGGCAGCTTGTTGGGATTACGAAGAAATAATCGTTCGAGGCAACGCCGAGATAAGAAATCCCCCTCTCTTTGGGCGAGCGAAGCGAGGTCGGTGTCCTCGAATCCTATTTAACACGACAACGAACAAAATAAATTATAAACAATTTAATACTAAAAAACAAATCGTATGAAAAAAATTTTTGCAACCCTGACGGTGTTGGCAATGTTTTCTTTCGGAAGCGTTGCAGTAATGGCTCAAGAGGCAGCTGAGGCTGCTCCTGTAGCTGAGGAAGTAACTGATGCTCCTGCAGTGGAGGAAGCTCCTGCAGTTGAAGTAGAAGAAGTAGCTCAAGAGGCTGAGGGCGGTATCGTAGCTCTCCACAAAACTCTCAAAACCAAATTCATCGAAGGTGGTGCTGGCTTCATGGCTGCAACTCTCCTCTGCTTGGTATTCGGTTTGGCACTCTGTATCGAGCGTATCATCTATTTGAGCTTGAGCAAAACTAACACCAAGGCTCTCTTGGCTGAGGTTGAGAAAGCATTGAAGAACGGTGGTATCGAGGCTGCTTTGGAGGTATGCCGCAACACTCGTGGTCCTGTAGCAAGTATCTTCTATCAAGGTCTTAGCCGTTACAGCGAGGGCGTTGACGTAGTTGAGAAAACTGTAGCTTCTTATGGTGGTGTTCAACTCGGTCTTCTCGAGAAGAACCTCTCTTGGATTTCTCTCTTCATCTCTATCGCTCCATCTTTGGGATTCTTGGGTACCATTATCGGTATGATCCAAGCGTTCGATAAGATCCAACAAGTAGGTGATATCTCTGCTACCGTTGTGGCTGGTGGTATCAAGGTCGCTCTGTTGACTACCCTCCTCGGTTTGATCATCGCTATTATTCTTCAAGTATTCTACAACTACATCCTCAGCTTGATCGAGGGTCTCGTTAATGAGATGGAGGATAGCTCTATCAGCCTCCTCGACCTCGTGGTTGAATACGACGCAGCACAAAAGAAATAATCTATTTTGCATTGTGCAGAACGTGAATTGTTAAACTTGCAAATTGTAGATTATTATGAAGAATTATAAATTATTCCCAAAAGTAACCCTCTGGGTCCTCATGCTCGTTGGCATCGTCGCTTCGGTGATGTTCTTCGCGGGAGGTTCTGAAGGTTCTTTGGAGGTAGCTGGTGACTTCTTGAACATTCCTAAGTTCACCGATGCACTCCTCTATTGGATCTATGTACTCGTAGGTCTTGTTATTCTCGTTACTTTCGGTTTTGTTATCGCTAAACTTGTTGAGACTTTCAAGGTTGACCCAAAACGTGGTCTTACCTCTGTGCTCGTAGTACTCGCTGCTGTAGGTCTTTGCGCTCTCTGCTGGTTCTTGGGTAGCCCTGAGAAGGTTGAGATCCTTGGTTACGAAGGCACTGACAACGTTGGTAACATGGCTCGCATGAGTGACGCTATCATGTACTTGGTTTACATCCTTACTGCTTCTACTGTTGTAGCGCTGTTGTGGGGTGTTATTTATACACGTGTTAAAAAGTAATTACGACATTTACATTACAAAATTGTAAATTGTCTAATTGTAAATTAAGATTATGGCAAAGAAAATCCCTGAGATAAACGCCAGTTCCATGGCAGACATCTCGTTCTTGCTGCTCATCTTCTTCTTGGTGACCACCTCTATGGATGTGAATCAAGGTCTCGCACGTCGTTTGCCAGCACCTATTCCACCAGATCAAAAGGTTGAGGACACCGATATCAACAAACGTAACTTGTTTGTTGTGAAGATCAACTGGGAGAACCGTCTCCTTGTTCAGGGCCAAGAACTCGATGTACGTCAGCTGCGCGCTAAAGCCAAGGAGTTCATTGTGAATGCCAATGACGATGCCAATATGCCTAAACTCTTTGAGGAGGATTTTGGTCAGCCATTTGGTACTCTCAAATATACTAAGGAGCACGTGATTTCTGTGCAAAATGATGCAGAGACACAATACCAAGCATATTTGGAGGTTCAGAATGAATTGGTGGCAGCATACAACGAGTTGCGTGAGGAATGCGCTCAAAAGTACTTCCATACTGCTTACACAGAGTTGGATGAAGAGTGGCAAAAGAAAATCCAAAAGATTTATCCTCAAAAGATTTCTGAGGCTGAACCTAAAAATTATGGAGGAAAGTAATTATGGCAAAAATTCGTAGAAACGACAAACGCGAGATGCCTGCATTGAACACCAGTTCATTGCCAGATATCATCTTCATGTTGCTCTTCTTCTTCATGTCTGTTACCTCTATGAAGGAGGTTACATACAAGGTTCAAATCCAGAACCCACAAGCAACTGAGCTCACTAAACTTGAGAAAAAATCATTGGTTCGTTACATTTATGTAGGTACTCCTACAGCTGAGTTCCGCAAGCAATACGGTGCTGAGACACGTATCCAATTGGACGATGCTTTCGCAGACGCTAAGGAGATTGGTGATTATATCATCAACGAGCGTTCTTCTATGAAAGAGTCTGACCAAGGTTTGATGACTGTGTCTATCAAGGCTGATAAGGAGACTAAGATGGGTATTATTGCAGATATCAAGCAAGAGCTTCGCCGTGCATACGCGCTGAAGATCAGCTACGCTGCTACACAACGCACATCGTACTAATCCCAACGATTTACATACTATCAACTGCCTGTCCGTATGGTCAGGCAGTTTTTTTTGTCGGTTCTTCTGTCTTTTGTTTATTTTTCTAATCTGTACAAAATCTGTATAAGTATTAGATATTCAGTATGTTTTTTCTAAAAAATGTGTATATTTACCAAATCCACTTGACACATTAAAATATTTTCACTACCTTTGCACTCAAAATCAAATAATGCCTTATGTCTATCGTCCGTAATCTAATATGTCTTTCCATTGTTTTGCTCCTCGCTTCGTGCAATTATTGTGCTCGTTGGCAGGAAGCGCAGGCTACGATTGCTATGGCAGATAGCCTTGACCAGAGCGAACACTTGCTATACGATGACACTGTGGCATTACATCGAGTAATTCATACGCTGAACAATCCATTAGGCAGACTCTTTGCGCATAACGAACTGGGTAAAGCACATTATTATCTTGGTCGCAATCTCTCTAATGAAGGCATCATCCCCGAGGCAGCAGCCCACTATATCCTTGCTGACCGCCTGTATATCAACAATCCCCTCTATCGCGGGCGCATCAACTCCTGTTTAGCACATATCGCTAAGCAAAACGAAAGCGATTCTATTGCTCTCCTTTTCTTCCAACGTGCCAATGCCGCTTTCTACGAACTTACCAACAATTTCTACTACGCCCATACGCTGTTAGATGTCAGCGAGTTCCATACGTATCTCCATCATTTCCACAAGGCTGATAGCGTGCTTCAAATAGCCCAATCTTTCGCTTTGGACTCTTTTTATCTCGCGCGCTACTACGAGACAAAGGGATTATATTTCTACGAACTATTACAATGCGACTCAGCGATTGCTTATCTGCACCGCGCCCTTGACTTTTGGCAGTATGAGGAAGACAAGTTCTTTACGTATAAGAAGTTGATGCAAGTCTATTTGGACATGGACGATTTCGCGCACGCGCTCCCTTACGCGCAGACTATTGTAGAGTGGTCTGCTGACCCCAATGATTTGGTCAATGCTTATTACTGCCTGATGCAAGATGCCAAAGCGCAGAACGACATCAACCTCCTGAGCGAGTATGCTCATGCGCGCCAAGACGCGAACGTGTTGCTCAACAACGCCATTGGTCAGCACAACGGTGCCCTCACGCTCTTGGAAGAATATGTTGCCAATCCTCATCCTTATCGTTGGGCTTGGATTACGCTCTTCTGTTCAGTCGTACTGTGCCTGCTCTTGTTGATAGGTATTGTTCTGTATCGCCGACACGTTAATCGCCGTTTGCAAGCCACTGACGACCAACTGCAGGTAGCAAATACGCAGATCAGTGACCTCTCTTTTGGTGCCTTGTTATCCGATATTCGTGCTAAATATCCTCGTCCTCGTAAGCAATGGAACGACTATAATGAACTCAAAAAAGACCTTGATACGCCACTCCGCGACTGGTTCTCCCAATTAGACCAACTCTCACTCTCCAATCGCGAGAATGTCTTTTGTGCTTATATGCTCCTCTATCCACATGCTTCGTTGGAGGATTTAGCAGAATGGACCCACTATTCTGCTTCGGGTATCAGTACTTTCAAACGCCGAATTGCACAGAAAATCGGAATATCCGCCAGAGAATTGTACGATTTCTTGCATGATACATTAGTTAAGACAGAACAACAAAATAGCAATATGTAGTACCTCCGCCCTCGCTTTCCACTACTTTTTCCTTGTAGATAATAGGTGATTAGTAGGTTATTAGTAGGTTATTAATAGGTTATTAGTAGGTTATTCAACTACCTTTACCAAGGAATGAGTGTAGGAATCCTATACAATAGAAATGATAATAATTAAAATAATTAGTATGAAAACCATCAACTCTTTCCGCAGCAAACTTCTTGCTCTCACCCTCGCCCTCATGGCAAGTATGTCATCCTTCGCGTATGATTTTAAAGATGGATATTTATTTTATAATATTCTTTCGAATGGAACTGTCGCAGTTACTAGTGAAATATATGGTATGCCATACGACTACCTACCTATTTCACTGGTCATCCCAAGTGAGGTGACTGGCTATAATGGTGAAACATATATTGTCACAGAGATCGCTAATTATGCGTTATCAGGATGTGATATGTTAGAATCTCTGGTTATTCCGAATACCGTAAAAAAGATTGGTGTGTATGCTTTCACAGGTTGTAGTAAACTGGTTGATATATCTTTTCCTGAAAGTTTAGAAGATGTTTTAGGTGGAGCGCTATACGAATGTGCTTGGTATAATAACCAACCAGATGGATTGGTGTATGTGGGTAATCTACTATATCGCTATAAAGGAATTGCACCTGTTGGAACTATAGAAGTGAGAGAAGGCACTAAAGCTATATTGGATTATGCTTTTTCTCAACAATCCAATATCCAATCAGTTGTGTTACCAAATAGTGTAACGTCTGTGCATGTACAAGCATTTGCAAATTGTCCTAACTTAGAAACGATTGTCTTGCCAAATTCGTTATCTGTAATAGAAGATGAGACATTTTCAAATTGTCCGAAATTAAGCAGCATCGACTTACCACAAAATGTATCGATTATAGGCGCAAATGCTTTTCGAGCATGCAGCAGTTTGTCGCACGTTGAATGGCCTCAACAATTGACTAACATTGGAGCGAGGGCGTTTTATGAGTGTACTCAACTTGATAATGTAGATGCAATACCCGCATCCATTCAGAAGATAGGTGCAAAAGCTTTCTATAATACAGCGTGGGAGCAACGTCAACCTGCTGGATATATCTACATTCACAATGTGTTCTATGCCTACACAGGTGAATTAACAGAAAATTTACATATAAATATCAAACCAGGTACGACCTATATCTCTGGTGGTGCTGTATCGCGTTGTATAGTTGTAAATGGGCGTTATAGTGAAAATATTGTTAGAAAACTTACTATTCCTACTACTGTTACAGAGATTGAAGATGAAACATTTAGATCTTGTCGTAATCTAGACACAATTATTTGTACATCAGTCAAACCTCCTTTGATTAGTGAAAACACGTTTAATCTAACATTACAAAAGAATAAACATGTTCTTCTCGTGCCAACAAAGGCATTAGACATTTATTCATGGATGGGACTACTACCTTATGAAGCGGCACCCTATTGGAATAATTTTACGAATGTTAAGCCGATAACTGATCCATATGTGTATGACCCAATGTATTTTGAAAAAGATAGCATCCAATATCACATTACCAACGATACGCTTGCGCCATACGAAGTTGAGGTCACACACTGGTACGGTTTATATCAATGGGAAATGGAAGGACACAATTATCCTGAACTAACTACGGCAGATATTCCTGCTTCTGTAACCTACAAGGGTACAACTTATCTTGTTACGCGTGTTGGTAAAATGGCTTTTTATCATGCTTCGCAATTGCAACGTGTCACCATAGGCGAAAATGTCAAAACAATTGATGAACAGGCTTTTTCCGTTTGCAGAAATTTGAGTCATGTGGTCATTGGCGAAAATGTAGATAGCATATTGCTTTCCGCCTTCGCCTCAGGCAATTCTAAAATAAAGGTATTAGACATCCCCAAGAATGTTAAATATATTGATCACAAATCGCTGAGTGCATATTCGCTTGAAGCAATTAATGTACATCCAGATAACGCGAATTACACGTCTGTGGATGGCGTATTATTTAATAAGCAAAAGAACTATTTGCAAGAATTCCCTCGAAGCAAAGCAACTACGTACATGGTTCCAGATTGTGTAGATACTATCGGACGCTCGGCTTTCGCGTCTAACCATAATATCGTCTTAATCTCTTTCTCTCCTAACTCTCAGCTCAAGCATATTGAAAAAGAAGCTTTCTGGGGATGTCTCCTCATGCAGCGCCTCGATCTTCCTGCTTCGCTGCAAAGCATAGAAGAAAGGGCTTTTAATGGTTGCAGCTCGCTAGAAAGCATTACCAGTACGAATATTACTCCACCCGTTATGAGCGCGTGGTATAGCTATAATGAGCAAGTATTCGGTTCGGTGCCCTATGATATTCCGCTTTTTGTACCAGCAGAATCAGTAGAGCGCTATGATGCGGCACCTCAATGGGATAGATTTGCTACAGTTATGCCTATAGGATCCATCAATATGAACGATTTCCCTATGCTTGCAGGCTTGCAACGAACAGTTTGCAATGAGTATTGCGGAGAGACAGAGGATGATAATTCTGCGAATAATACATACAAACAAACATTCGATAGCATATTCTTTGAGAATGACAAACCCTATATCCTTTGCAATGATTATCTCCTGCGCGAAGAAGATAATAAGATATTGATATACAGCCAACTACTTAATAAAGATCTTGTGTTATATGACTTCACGTTGGAAGTCGGTGACTCACTGCCAGCGTTGTACATTGATTACCATGCGCACAATGCTATGGATTGGATGCCATATAATCCAGATGTGGTAGATTACAACAAAGACTTCGACGGAACAATATACCCTGCTGACACATTTGTCGTTACAGATGTTTCTAATGTCACACTCCTTGATGGTAAGGAATACAAGAAATGGACATTCGACAATGGTATGGAGTATGTAGAGGGTATTGGTATGTATGGCGGTCGTCGTAACGGCAATTTCTTCGGATTGATTCGAGAAGTCGTTGTACCATGTCACCCAGGCACCCACCTCGTCTGCGTAAGCAAGAACAACAAACTCCTCTACATGATGGACGACGCCGAAATGGAACGCCTTGGCGCAGAGTGCCTTTGCGATTATGACCGTGGACCACGCAAAGATAATGCAAAGAATGGCAAGATTGGTGGCAGACCTACTCCTACACAGTGGAACATGTTAGAAGTGGATCTTCGTGAAATGGAAAACAGCAATACAATCTTGCGCGCTGAAACCTTTAGTTACACACTGGAGAACGACTCCATTGTCACTAATGGCAAAACTTTCTACCAACTTGCTCGCCAATCTACTAAGGATACAGCTGTCACCAAGTCCTTTGTCGGAGCATTACACTTCGGCGAAGATGAAGACAACCGCGTCTATTTCCTTCGAGACGGAGTAGAATATGTCCTCTATGACTTCACAGCCGAGCCTGGCGACACCCTCGAAATCTTTGCAGGTATCGATAACTACCCTCAATACACCACCTACACCCATGTGGTGACAGACAAAGACACCCTTGGCAATGGCGCATGCATCATGTTCTTGGAAGTAGTCTTCCCAGAGGAAAGCGCCTCTGTAGAAAACGCACAAAAAGTCTGGTTAGCAGGTTTGGGCTCTGTGGATGGTATAGTGCATAATACCGCCACACGAACAAGCGATGCGTACGAAGCTCCAAGCAGAAGTGCCCGCAGCAGCGAGACACAGACCTCCGTCATGCTCTGCGCTTGGCGCTATGACGACTGTCTCTATACTACTAATCACTCTGATTATGATACCTTCGGTTGTGTATATAATATAGACGAGATGACTTCGGTAGAGGACGCCCATAGCCCATTACCAATGACAGATTGCCAAAAACTCCTCCTCGATGGTCAGTTGCTGATTATCTACGAAGGAAAGACATACAATGTCCTGGGCATGCCAATACAACGTTAAAGAACTTCTTGGAAATAGATATGTAACAGAACAGGTGGGCTCCATGCCCACCTGCGTTGTTAATATCTACTAATATTATTATCCTAAGAACATTACATAAAGCGCATAAACGAATACGACAAGTTTCAAACATGTATCCGCCAAATATGCACATGTGGCTGCGGTTGCTGCTTTAAGAGCGATTGCAGCACCTTTCTTGTTGGTTAGTTCAAGTAGGAATGATAATACAAATAGGTTTCAACTTAATGAAGAATACCCCCACCAAAATGCTACTAATTACGGGTTCATAACGGGTTCTTGACGGGTTCTTGACGGGTTAATAAGGGCACATCCATAACTCATCGGTGTCTTATCTGTAACAAATTCTAGACACTAAACTGTAGGCAAAGCCGTTTACTAAACACTAAATATACTATGTGCGCAAACTGCAACCCTTGACTGAAAACGACCAACAGAAGTTGAGTCGTCGATTTACCATTGACTTTAACTACAATAGCAACCATATTGAAGGCAACACGCTGACCTATGGTCAAACAGAGATATTGTTGCTATTTGGAAAAGTGATAGGCGAAGCCAATGTAAAAGATATACAAGATATGACTGCGAGCAATGCCACGCTCAAAATGATGTCAGAAGAAGCACTTATCAAAGAGACACCACTAACGGTTAATTTTATTCGTACACTGCACCATACCTTATTACGGGAAGATTATACCGTATATAAACAATTACGCAATGGGCAACAAACTATGTGATTCATGCTGGACAGTACAAGACACGACCAAATAGTGTGATTACTCGCTATGGTGATCGATTTGAGTATGCTTCTCCAGAAGAAACACCTGCATTGATGACTGACTTGGTAGATTGGTATAATCAGGCAGAAAAGGAAGGCAAATATTCACCCGTAGAGTTAGCAGCATTGTTTCACTATCGTTATATCCGTATCCACCCATTTGAAGATGGTAATGGGCGTATAGCACGACTATTGGTTAACTATATTCTTACGCGACATGATTATCCAATGATAGTAGTGCGCAGCCGCAATAAGAGCGAGTATCTTGAGGCTCTACATGCAACAGACTTGTTTGTTGGTAATATACCAAGTGACGGTGCTCATGCTTCGCTACAAGAGATTCGACCTTTCGTGCAGTATTTCAAGCGATTAGTGGCACATGAGGTATATACGAATGTTTGTTTTTTGACTGAACATAATGAGAATCTATGGTGGTATGATGGCGAAAAAGTAGAATTCCGTTCCTCTAACTATAGCAAGATCTTAATGCTCATGATGACAGAGCCAGTCTTGACATTGGAACATATCCTGCAGGAATTAGGCATCAACATGTCAGCGGTCAAAAAGTTAGTTAACCAATTGCAATACAAGCATTATATCGAGCGCGGTAGTACCGATGGCTCATGGCGAGTGTTTATTACGCCGTCCATATAAGGATTGCCATTGCAAATTTCTCTACAATACCTCAAAGATCACTTTTTTTTGAGTATTGCTCTATAACACAGCAGGTGGGCTTGATGGCCCACCTGCGTGCTTATATTCTAAGAAACAATAGAAAATTATTCCTTGAGTTTGCGTTTGTCCATTACATATTCACGCCATTGGTCGCTGATAGCAGGGTTGCCATCCACATTTAGGGGATACTTGCCAAGTGCAATACAAATACTTTCTACACACTCAACCAATTTGTCTTCATTTTCGAAAGGTATCCATTCGTAATAACACTCTTGCAGCATGCGTGTTATTTCTTCTTTGTCTCGTTCTTTGATGTATTGCTTCTCTCCATTTTCAGTTAGACATAAACCATACAATGTGCGACGCAATGTGGAAATGTGAACATTCCCCGTGGAATGCTGGATATAACGCCGATAGCCATTATTGCTTTTGCCAAAATAAAGAGCGTAATATTTCTGTTCCTTACCTTCAAACTTCCTTTCTTCAAGTTGAGAAAAGAGTTGCAGCATTTCTTCGTCAGTAGGGTGTTCATCCAGATATTTCTTCAATGCTATCATTGGCTTTGAATCCTCTGCGAACCACCAACGGTATAAAATAGGTTTATGAATAACAGGGATTCTCTCTATCTCATTTATAAAAAACGAATACTGCTCGTCACTTTGCATATCATCAGTTACCTTCTTAACGATAACTTCGCATTGCTCACTTAATAATTGTTGGAAAGATGTGTTGCTCATAATATTCATAAATTAAATACAAGGGAGTTTGACACTCCCTTGCAACAAATAAATTATTCCATTTGTTTCATATACAAAAATACTTTTTGCCCACTATCGTTATCAAAATTGCTTAAATGCTCCAATTGATTGACATAGCCGATGCTATTTTCTTTGATTTTCTCAATGATTTCGGTATTAGCATTACCATCAGCATCTTCCTTGGTTGTAATAAGCAAATCAGCAGTTATACTGGAACCGCTGAAATAGCGACTCGCTTGTGACATTGCTTTGACACTTGCCACACGCAGCATTGTACTCTCATTACCACCATATTTAGCGGAATCAAGCACAACAGCTGACACTAAGTAGTTATCACTATAGTCATTCACTACTTTCACATCAAAGGGCGCATGCTTGTACATACGAATGAGAAAGTTAGTCAACGCCGTTTTGTCAGCATTAAAACTTTGTGCACTTATATTTCCCGAAAACAATAAAGAAAATATAAACACAATAGTTATAATAGTATTTTTAGTCCTCATTTCTTAAAATTTCAAATTTAGATATATTTATTAATAGTTCCGTTGGTATTTCAAAGGTAAATATAGCTTCTCCAAGCTGTTTTTTAGGATAAACTAATTCTTTTGTTTTTTTATCTCTATATGGTTTGATGTACTTATACGGAAGAGATATTCTCGATGTAGAATATTTATTAAAATTAAAATAATAACATGATATATTTGCGTCCACGTTGAAACGATTAAAATGTGTATCAGTAAAAATATATTCATAGGGCGGTACTCCTAGAATCAATCGAGTAAAATTAATATCATAATTATTTTCTTGATCATCGGCTATATAATATTTATTCGCATTTTCTATAATCATATTTAATTTTTCGCAGGGGAAAGGAGCATAGAAATACGCTTCTTCTTTAAACGGTTGTAGGTTATCCTGATCCCACAGCCACACAAAATCATCATTATTTTCAGGAAGAAAATGTAAATTGTATTTACTATAGTCGAGACTACGTGTAAATCTGCTGAAAAGATTCTTTGCCACATATTCATTCTTATCATAATTGATCGCTATAACTTTTATTGGGTATAGATCGGCTTTCAGTGTTTTGAGAGCCTCTAATTGCTCGTCATTGATTTGTAATGCTTTTAGTGTTGTAACTATTAGTTCACTAAACTCCCATAAATTAGGAGTAGAGTAGAGAGTAATACGAAATGGTACCAATCCATCCACTGTTGGATCTTCTACTTGTAAACTTGGTTCTACAATGTAAGGTGCTATTGCTTTACATTGTTGAAGTAAGTTCTCGAATGCTTTTTTTGTATTCTCCTGATTCAGTTTAAGCAACCTTAAGTTTGCACCAAAAGTAGCACCTGCAAATTCACAACTTGCGCCCTTACTCTGTGCGTATGCAGCCAATTTCTTTGTAGAAACAACTGCTTCTAATGTCACCATTTGGTTTCCATTGGGTAATAAAATACAATTTAACTCTTTATATGATTTGACATTTCCAGAAGTTACTGTAGCGATTTCATCTTTTACTAATTCATCATTCAAAATTTCTGTATTAGCAGATACGAATACGCCATACGCTTGTTCAACTGCACTACGCAATGCTACATGCGTCGCTTCTTCTTTTGTTGTGCCATCTCCAGAAACAACAAGAGTTACATCATCAACACTTTGTGCTGAGATACTCATTCCTACATAAATGAGAGATACAATAAGGAATAATTTTTTCATTTTTTCGCAAAATTTATATGTTTATTATTTTATCTATTCGATGAACCAAAGTTATATGCTCTTTCACGCTTGATACCTATATCAATTTTACCAAAACGCCCCGCTAAAGTATTCATAAACTCTGCACTATCAGCTTGCTTTTGTACAGCCAAAGCATGTTTATCTTCATATTGCCTAACTTTAAATTCCCATTCAGCCTTTGCTTTCGCAGCAGCTGCAGCGGCTCTTTTTCTTTCGTCCTCTCGCAATTTGCTGCTAATGTCCTGTATGAACTTATTGGCTTCATCAATGCAACTTGCGTCAACATCTATTTGCGCCAATAAGTCGAGTGCAGCCGCAGCACCATCATAATCTTGTTTAACATGCCATGCAGCTTTGGCTTGTTGGAGGAGTTGTTTTCCCTTATGGTCCATTTCCTGCTTAAGATGGGTTTGATACATGGTCATAGCCTTCTCTTGACAGATTGTGTAGCACTCAATACAAATTTTAGGAACAGCAACCAATGAAGCAATAGCTTCGCCATATTGTTGTAAACCAGCCATTCGCTCTGCATCTTTAATGATAAGTTCACAGTTGGAGGTATAATATGCTGCTATATCATCTTTAGCATTATTAACAAATGCCATTAGTTCTGGGTTATTAGGTTTGATGGTTTGAAATGCCTTTATGAAGCATTTGGCTTCCGTTTCTCCTATACCCATAGCATTGATGGTGGTTGTTCTATAGATTTTTTCTTCAATTACATCACCAACGATAAAAGTAATTTCCATACGCTGAACAATCATACCTGCAGTATTGATTTCCTTTTCTGTAATATCAATACGAGCAGTCATGATGAAACGATCAGCTTCACTACTCGCTAATCCGCAGCCAGAAATCATTCGTTGCATTTTACTTTCAATGTTTGCACGGGCAGTCTCAGGAATATTTTCGTAGGTTGGTTGTACTGCACTAATAGACACGCGACCAGCATCATCTTGTGCAACAATAGACAAAGTGAATATGCCAAGTAGGCAAGTGAGAATAAGCTTTTTCATACATAGTTCCTCCTATTATTTTTCTCCAAGTACAAGTACCGCTTCTCCTAATCCTTTGTTCATAACCTTGCACTCAATAGATTGCTCACGCAAGTATTTGCGCAATTGGTTAGCGAACATGCGTGCATCCATAGCACGACCTTTGTCATTGAACATAGGGATACGCACTTGTTCAAATTTAGCACGCGTTTCGGTATTGCTTGCAAGATTGTATGCTCCATTCACTGTATTATCTTCAATCCACTCTGCTATAACATCAATGAGTTCATCGCCATCTTCATTCTCATCTTCCAATGTAATCATGCCAGAATCCCAGCAGCGAATTTGAAGAGAGATTTCACGACCATTGGTTTGTAGATCCTCGAAATGTTTGTTTAGTTGCAGTGCAAAATTACTCATCTGTTCCAGCAATGCATTTTCAATCAGTCGGACAACAATCATATCCGCAGCTTTGCTTGTTCCATTGGCAGCAGCGACTTGCTTATTGGAATATGTATCAATAGCAGCTATGTTTAGTGATACAGAATGACCTTTTGCTTCTTTATTAATAGTCCAGTCTACACGCAATTCAATATCATACTTGACACGACGGCGCAACATATCTAATGGAGTCTCTTCGATCATTGAGCCCATGCTGCTCATGGTTACTTCTTCTTCTGTCTGCTCATCCATTAGCGACTTATACTCCTGCATATAGTCTTTTACAGGATAACCATCTGCTGCCATAATCTCGCCAATCTTCGCGGCTACGCTATACAATTCGGCATCCTCACGGAAAGCTGCTTCATAATCATTGATAGTAACCTTTTTACCTTGATTATCCATTGTTTTGGTAAAATACCTACTGGTACACCAATGGTCACTTGGGATAACCATAATAGTGGGTTTCTTTGCCGTTTGGGCAAGAACACATAGATTAGTCATCAGAAGAAAAAGTGATGATACTAGTAATTGCTTCATAATTTTACTAATTGAAAAAATGGAAGTGTATCTTTGCTCAAGAAATTACTTTTGAGTACTATTTTGTACAACATTTTCTGGCTGAACTTCTAATGGCAAGACAATAATTCTCTGATCGTGTGTTACATAAGGGTTTTTAACAATAACTATGTATTCTCCAGCATCTTGTATTTTAAATTCATACACACATGATGATGTAGAGAAACTATTATAAAGTGCATCACCTTTATAAATTTCAATAGTATTTGTAGTGTTTGGCACCAAATCAAAAACTGTCATCGTATCATTTGCATGTACATAACCAGGCAAAATAATAGGTGTGCTGTCAGTTGGGCATACAATAGATTGTCCAAAACATACTGTACATACAAGGCATAGTACAATCGCCGCAAAAAATTTCTTCATAATTTTTCTGTTTTTTAAAAGTTAGTATTTTGTTTTTATCATTTGTGGTTCATATTGTTTTGCTTTGCAAAGGTAGTGTTTTTTCGTTGGGTAGGCAAGAAATGCATTGGTTCTTGTTGGTTCTTTTGATCGCCATGGGTCTGCCAAAGGGTATTAGTGGTATGGTTTTCGTGCTATATTTGACAGATTGGCACACAAAAAAGGCATGAACGATTCCTTGTCCATACCTTGAGGTCCTGAGAAAACCTTGTCACCAAACAACGAATCGCCCACGCCTACACGTGGGCATTCGCTTATTTACTCGGGGTGACTGTTATTTGAAATTTCTCAGGTTTCAAGGATTGTCAACGAATAAATAGCAAACGCTATAAATCAATATGTCCGCAAAACCTAACGTTTTTTGGTTTTGCGCTGCAAAGTTAATACTTTTTTATGAATTATGCAAGAATTGTGCGAAATTTAATCAATAAATGTGAGAATTAGAGGGGAAGAAGTGCCGTGAACGATGGGGGCAAAGCATGATGATCCTTTTGCGAGGTTCCGATGAAGTTCCTATGAAGTTCCTATGAAGTTCCTATGGAGATAAGGGGCAAGCAAGGGGCAAATGAGGTGCCACTTAGTACGAATGTTGCTTATCTTGCTTGACTTTTTGGTCAAACTGCATGAAACGCTCGCCAAAGATCAAACTCCACGTTTCAATACATTGCATGCGCAATGCTGGGTCATCAGCATACAGATTAGCAATAGAATCGCGCACCAATGCTGACTCTTCCCACATTTGGGGATAGTTTTCTTGTGCAAACATTACATACGTACTACAAGTGTCTGCAGCAGGTTGAAGTCTGCTAATCTCTTGATTAACATGGTAGTTGATTGTTTCTAACATTTTCTGCTCGCGCAGTTTAAGACTCATGCGTTGAAACAATAGCAATGAACAAATAACGACACAAATTATGGAAATAAGGTAGGGTACGCTCTTACGCCAAATTTGTCGATGACGGAAAGATTGTTTGAGTGCAGCGATATTGGCATACTTACCTTGCTGACAAGCACGCGCGATAAGACGATAGCGTTTAGGAAATAATAGTGTCAGTATATTGCCAAAGAGCTGAATGTCAATGCAGGCATCATTGGTGTCGGAGGTACAGTCAGTATCGCTCAAACCAAAGTCTATCAGTTTGACATTCTGTCCGTTGCGTGTGATGAGGATGTTGCTGCTCTTGAGGTCGTGGTGCACGAGTTGCAGGCTATGAATATACTCCAACACCTCTAATAGTTGCGCGAGCACGCGCTCACGCATCGCTAGCGAGGGTGAGGTGGTGAGCCATTCGGCAAGTGTCATACCATCTACATACTCCATCACGATACAACGACCGAGCGTGGGTACTTCTTCTAATGAATAGGTATCGGCAATATTAGGATGGTTGAGCGAGATGCCAAAAGAGAATTCTTTTTCTTGTAGTAAGCGAATATCGGTGAGTGATTGGTATTCAGGAGATATACCCTTGAGCAGATAGCGTTTGCCATACCGCTTGGCAGTATAGATAGTGTTCTGACGACGTTGTTGGAGCAAGGATATGTCTCGCCACTCCGCAGAAAAACCTTCGGGTGTAATGAAACCTGAATCTGAAATATCCATCATAATTTTCTCACACTTGTTATTCCATTTTGCTTCCCAGCGACATAAGAGGTTATGGTATCATCTTGACGTTTGAGATTATCTAAATACATCGGTTTGCCGATGATGAAGGCAATCGCCTCAAAAGTATCACCGACTTGCAGTTTGGCATGGATAGACTCTGTAACTTCAAAACGATTGTTACCCAAATAGCGGAAAGTACATTGGCGGTTAGGCAACCACGACACCTGTATGAAGTCATTGATAGATAAATCCGCAGTACATATTCCTTCACCCTTGAAGATGTCGCTTTCGTTTTCTGTGCGTTGGTCCAATGCGGTAAGGTAAGCATTCCAATCGGCGTAGCCCAAAAAGTGGGATAACGTATTGAGTGTAGAAAGGCGAGGCTGACCACTGCTGCTGACATAGCCCCAAAGGCGTTTGATGGTGGAAAGCGAAAATACTTGGTGCTGCTCTTCCCAAATACGGTCTATAAGATATTCAAAGTCGCTTGGAGTCTGCAAAGAACGCCCCAAGTGTTGCTCAATATCTTTGCGAAAAGCAATAATCTCGGAAGTGTGATATGGATTAGAGGGGATAGACATATTTACTTAAACCCAAAGACGAAATATACTGCGGCAATTAAGCACAGACCTGCTACAATATGATTCCACTTGATTTGCATATTAAAAGCAATCACCGAGAAAAGGATAAATACAACCAATGTGATTACCTCTTGCAGAATCTTCAATTGCATTAACGAGAATGGACCGCCATTGCCCTCAAAACCGATTCGATTGGCAGGTACTTGCAAACAATACTCAAAGAAAGCAATACCCCATGAAAAGGCAATCACTGCAATCATAGGAAGGGTCTTAAACCACGAAAACTCCGCCATCTTCAAATGGCCATACCACGCCAGCGTCATAAACACATTCGACGCCACTAATAATGCTATTGTGTAAAAGCTATTCATAACAAAAACAAAAAATGCTATGAACAATCAATTGTCATAGCATTTTCTTGTGCGCAGGATGAGACTCGAACTCACACGGTCTTGCGACCACTACCCCCTCAAAGTAGCGTGTATACCAATTTCACCACCTGCGCTTCGTCGGAATTCGCTTGTCGCATGAACGACGCTTGATAGCGTCCTTGGGCGACCGCGATTCCTCCTCTCAAATCGAAAGTAACTTTCGATTTGCTCTTATCAGGAATACAACCTTTTGGTTGTGTATTTCTAAGATCACTTTTTCTCCTAGCGGAACCAAGTTGTGCCCAAAACAGGACTCGAACCTGCACGTCTCTCAACACTCGCACCTGAAACGAGCGCGTCTACCAATTCCGCCATTTGGGCGTTAGAAAAAAAGCAGGAACTCTGTCCTGCTCATTTCTATAGAGCGGCAAACGAGACTCGAACTCGCGACCCCAACCTTGGCAAGGTTGTGCTCTACCAACTGAGCTATTGCCGCAGAATGTTAAAGAACATCGCTCTCAACCGAAAGCGAGTGCAAAGGTACTGCTTTTTTTTGACATGACCAAATATTTTGAGAAAAAAATGCAAAAAAAGTGTGTTTTTTGTCATTTTTGTGTGTTTTTTGCCTTTTTTTTACTAACTTTGCAGCGTTTTTGATAAAAATCACTCACCCATGCAACGGACTCCCGAAGAAATAGAACTTATCCGTTTACGTTCCCGTTTGACGAAGCGTTTTCACAAAGCTTGTGCGGATTACGGACTGATTGCTGATGGCGATCGTATCTTGGTAGGATTGAGTGGCGGTAAAGATTCGTTGGCCTTGGTGGAGTTCCTGGGCAAGCGTGCACAAGTATTTGTGCCCAAGTTTGAGGTGACTGCGGTATATATCCGCTTGCAGGAACGTTCTTATCAATCCGACATTGACTACTTAGAGCGTTTTTGTGCTGCGGTCAAAGTGCCTTTCTTGGTGCGAGAGACACAGATTGGTGCCGAGGAAAAGAAAGACCCTTGCTTCCTTTGCTCGTGGTTCAGGCGTAAAGCGCTATTTGATGTGGCACAAGAATTAGGCTGTAACAAGATAGCATTGGGGCATCACAAAGATGATATTGTAGAGACCTTGCTGATGAATCTGATTTTTCAAGGTAGTGTAGGCACTATCCCACCGCTGCTGCAAATGGAGAAAATGCCTATTCAAATGATTCGTCCCCTCTGTCTATTAGAGGAGCGTGAGATTGCGCGTTATGCCCAACTAAGTAGATACGAGCAACAGATAAAAGCCTGCCCATTTGAGCGAGAGAGTAGTCGCACGCAGATGAAGCAGTTGCTCCACCAATTGGAAACACTTAATCCGAACGTGCGCGATAGTATCTGGGGTGCGATGGAGAATATCAAAGAAGATTATCTGCCCAAGCGACGCGGTAAAGCATCGCAGTAAGTGTATGAAATGAAAACGTATAATTAAAACTATAACCATGAAACAAGTATTTTCGATTCTGTTAGTCTTATTCATTGCTATGAGTAGTTTTGCTCAGCAAGCGTATAATGTGCGTGCTCCTTTTGACCCTGCAACTGTGAAGTTGGAAGAGGGTATGCGTGGAGAAGTAATTAAACTCTCGCTCAGCGATTCGCAAATATATCCGGGTACTCAGCGTGAGATACTTGTATATGTACCACGTCAATACGATGGTAGCAAACCTGCTTGCCTATTGGTCTGCATGGACGGTATTCTCTACGATGCTACCACAGTGATGGATAATCTCATTGCTTCGGGCGAGATGCCTGTGACAATAGGTGTGTTCGTTAATCCAGGGGTGGTGTACGACGAAGATGGTGAGGTAGTTCGCTACAACCGTTGCAAAGAGTTCGACTCTACCGATGATAGTTTTGTTACTTTCCTTGAAAACGAAGTGCTTACAAAGGTAGAAGGTATGCAAACGGAGAGTGGAAAGACCATTCATCTCTCTCTCGATGCCAACGACCGTGCAATCACGGGAGCAAGTAGCGGTGGTATAGCAGCGTTTACTGCTGCATGGAATCGCCCTGATTTGTTCAGCCGAGTATATACCACGGTAGGCACTTTTGTAGCTATGCGCGGAGGGCATGAGTATCCTGCCGTTGTGCGCAAGACAGAGCCCAAGCCACTGCGTATATACATGCAAGATGGTTGGTATGATGTCTGGAATCCTATTTTTGGTGAGTGGTTTGAGTATAATCTGCTGATGGAGTCCGCATTCAATTTTGCCGGTTACGAAGTCTTCCATCACTGGAATAGAGGCAATCATAGCATTAAGTATGGCACATTGGCTTTCCCTGATGCTATGCGTTGGTTGTGGAAAGGCTATCCTGCCAAAGTGCAAAAAGGCTGGTCAAACAATGGTATGCTGCAAGATATATTGCTCAAAGACGAAGATTGGCAAGAGATCGCATTGCCTATGGCGATTGATAGCGACCTCTTTGCCACAGCAGACAGCTCCATTGTCTTCTCTTCACAAGCTACGATACATAAGGTATCGCCTGCGGGTGCGTGCACACGCATGAGCGAGCTGAAAAGTGGTGAACGCCTATTGGGCAATGGCTTGACGGCTCGCGGAACCACATTATACCACAAGGGCGCAAAAGTGGCAGATGCTTTGCATGGCTTAGTGGCTGCGCAAGTGCTGTCGGATGGTCAATATATTGCTCTCTGCAACGATAGAGCCAAGAGTAAACCCAATGTCTGGGTGGTTAGCGCAGGCTGTCGTGCTTTGGCTATAGCGCCAGACTACCGTTTTTGCGTGACGGGTGAGGAGAAGACCCATCATCTGATCAGTACGATTATCGGCAAGGGTGGAGAAATGAAATATAGCGAACCATTCTATTATCTTCATGATTTGAGCAACGGAGTGAAGCAGATGACTGGCAATATGGCTTTTGATACGAAAGGCAATCTGTATGTGGCAACGGAGATGGGTGTGCAGGTGGCAGACCATAATGGCAGGGTGCGTGCTATTTTGTCCTTACCTTTGGGTAGGGTACAGTCTTTGGCGTTCGCTGGTAACTACTTGTATGTGCTTTGTGGTAATCGCCTGTTCGTCCGCAAGATGAACGCCGAAGGACATTTGCCACAAAATGGCGCAGCAAAATACAAGTCGCAAGGGCAAGGATAATCCCGTGTTTATAGTGTAGAAGAAATCACATTCGGTTTATTGGATACAAAAAAGACTGCCGTCGGCAGTCTTTTTTGTGATATAGGATATTGTGAATTAATCCTCGTCCTTTTGTGTTGCTTCGTACTCCTTGATGAGTTTGTCTTGTACATCACCTGGAACGAGTTCGTAGCTCTTGAACTTCATGGTGAAGGTAGCACGACCACCTGTGAGTGAAGACAATGTAGTAGAGTAAGATGCCATCTCTTTCAATGGAACCAAAGCCTTCAAGGTGGTGAAGTTCTTCTCGGTCTCCATACCGAGCACCATACCACGGCGACCGTTGATGTCAGACATCACATCACCCATGATCTCGCTTGGAACAAATACCTCAACCTCATAAACTGGCTCCAAGAGTTTTGGATTAGCGTTGCGGAATGCCTCTGCAAAAGCGTTACGACCTGCAAGACGGAAAGAGATTTCGTTAGAATCTACTGGGTGCATCTTACCATCGTAGATAATAACGCGCACGTCACGAGCGTAAGAACCGGTCAAAGGACCTTGCTCGATACGATCCATCAAACCTTTGAGGATTGCAGGAATGAAACGTGCATCAATAGCACCACCGACGATAGAGTTAATAAGCACGAGTTTGCCGCCCCACTCGAGTGGAATCTCTTGTGTATCACGTACAGAAATACGATACTCTTGGTTACCAAACTTGTAAACTTCTTTTACTGGTTCGCCCTCTACGTATGGCTCTACAATGAGGTGTACCTCACCGAATTGGCCAGAACCACCAGATTGTTTCTTATGGCGATAATCAGCGCGAGCAGACTTGGTGATGGTCTCACGATAAGGAATCTTAGGCTCCTCGAAGGTGATCATCATCTTGTCGTTGTTCTCAAGACGCCATTTCAAGGTACGGAGGTGGAACTCACCTTGGCCTGAAACGATGACTTGTTTCAACTCCTTAGATTGCTCAACTACCCAAGTAGCATCCTCTTCGTGCATACGAGTGAGGAGTGCTGAGAGTTTCTCAGAGTCTGCCTCGTTCACTGGCTTGATAGCACGGCGATACTTAGGATCTGGGTAAGAGATGGCTGGATATTGATTCTCGCAATCTTTGGCGTTCAAGGTATTGCCTGTGCGAGTGTCTTTCAGTTTAACGGTAGCAGCGATATCACCTGCAGAAACCTCTTCTATAGCAGTACGGATGTTACCAGCTACAGAGTAGAGTTGAGAGATACGCTCTTTGGTACCACGGTCAACGTTCAATACGTCATCACCTGGACGGAGAGTACCCTGCATCACTTTGAAGTAGTTCACCTCACCGATGTGTGGCTCAACAGAAGTCTTGAAGATGAAAGCAGAAACAGGAGCAGCTGGATTAGGAGCTACCTCTTCTGCATTGATTGTCAAAGGTTTTGGAGCATCAGCAACAGATGGAGTCATCTCGCCGAGGAAGCCCATGAGGCGACGGATACCCATATCTTTAAGACCGCTGGTGCAGATAACTGGGTACATACTACCCTCTGCAAATACGGTTTGAAGACCACGCATAAGCTCGTCGTCAGAGAGAGTACCTTGCTCGAAGTATTTGTCCATAATGGTCTCGTCGGACTCAGCTGCCCATTCGAGAAGTTGAGCGCGAATCTCTTCTACAGTAGCTTTCTCGCTCTCAGGGATATCTTTTGCCTCTGGCGCACCACCTTCTGCTTTCCAAACGAGCATCTTGCCTTGGAGAACGTCGATAGCAGCGTTGAAGTCTTTACCTGCGTTGATTGGATATTGGAAGAGAGTACACTTGTTACCAAATGTCTCTTTAAGTTCGTTGAAAGTACGCTCGAAATCAGCGTTCTCGTGGTCGCACTTGTTGATAACGAAAGCAATAGGTTTCTTTGCTTTCTCAGCACGGCGGAAATTGTTTTGTGTACCTACTTCTACACCACCGTTTGCGGTGAGGGTGATGATAGCTGTATCAGAAACGTGGAGGGCTGTGATTGCACCACCGCAGAAGTCGTCTGCACCTGGGCAGTCGATGATATTGAGTTTCTTGTTATTGAACTCGATGTTACATACTGAAGAAAAGACGGAATAGCCGTATTCTTTTTCCACTGGGAAATAGTCGCAGACAGTAGATTGTGTTTCTACAGAACCACGACGCTTAATGACCCCGCACTCGAAGAGCATGGATTCCATAAGGGTAGTCTTACCCGAGCCACTGCCACCCATGAGGGCAATGTTCTTAATCTCGTTAGCTTGATAAATTTTAGCCATAACGTGTTTAGTTTTAGATGTTAAGTATATGTTTTTTTCGGTATTTCGGATAACGGTTATCGGTTATCGGATAGGGGGTATCGGATAAGTGATAACGGATATCGCTTGCAAAGGTACTAAAAAAAAATTATATGTGCAAGAGATATATGTGAAAAAGTGTATTTTTATATGAAAAATATGAGCTACTCTCTTGCTTGCAATGGCATTACAAGTACTTGAGGAAGTATCTTGTAGAGATGTAATATACAACGGTGGGGAAGAAAAACGAGCGGCATGGAGTGATGCCGCTCGTTTGAGTGTGTTATGTAATCTTGCGGATTACTATTTTGTTAGTACAGGATCTCTGCACCCATAAGGGTGTATATCTTACCATCGCGGAGGATGTAGATATGGTCTTCGTAGAGAACCTTTTGGCAATTGGAGATTGGCGAAGGGCTATTGGTGTTCTCTACCCCCGTTGGAATAACATCTATAACCATATTGTCGGACTCTACATTGCCACAATCTGTTTCTACTGCATACTTCAGTGCCACTTGTTTGGTTCCAGCTGCCACTGGCTCTGCATTCAAAGCAGCCCAATCGCTGTTGTCCATGATATACCAGACTACTACTGCGTTTGGTGCATACCATGTCTCAGCAGCGATATGTGCTTGAATCTCAGTAGTAGGTATGGTCACATCAATTGCCTCTCCCTCACGAACGATAGGCAAGGTTACTTGCTCTGGCAGGGTTTGTACATAGACATTCAATGTCAGTTCGTGGATGACACTATCGCATTCCATACCTGCGTATTGCTCGGTGGTAGTATAGGAACCTGCTTCTGTGACAGTTTGTCCATACCATTCGTAAGGCAATTCTGAAGGACAAAGTGCAAGTACTTCGCTTTCGGTTATTGCCTTTGGTAGAATGGTCAGGTGTAATACCTCAATGCGTTCGCAACCTTGTTCGGTGGTAGTGTTGAAGGTATAATCGCCACTGATTGTGTAAGTAAGTCCATGCCACTCGTAGGAATCGCAGACGGTTACTACTTCCTCCACATACTCCGACTTAATGATTGTCAAGTGAAGTACCTCAATGCGTTCGCAACCTTGTTCGGTGGTAGTATTGAAGGTATAATCGCCGCTGATTGTGTAATTAAGACCATGCCACTCATAGGAATCGCAAGCCGTCATACTTAGCTCTACATATTCTGACTTGTTGATAGTCAAGTGCAAAGTCACAATGCTATCGCAGCCGTTGGCAGCAACGGTAGTGTAGGTATATGCGCCAGTAGTCGCATAGGTAGAACCATTCCAAATGTAACTATCGCAAGCGGTGATATGCTCTTCTGTGTAAACGGTTGGATTGACTGTGAGGTTGAGGATATGCTGGATGCTATCAATATCGGTACCTGCATACTTCTCGGTGTAGGTGTACTTGCCCGTTGTTGAATAAGACTCACCATACCATGTGTATGGCGCCTCTGTCTCACAGATAGTTACTGATTGCTCATCATGGTTACCAGTAGTGAGTACTGTCAAATCCAATACATGGATAGCACTATCGCAAGCAACTGTAGCATATTGCTCTACATCCGTATATCGGCCTGTAGTTGAGTAAGTATTGCCACGCCAAGTGTAAGGCAACTCATCGCTACCAATTACTACGGTTTCGGTAGTGGCGGTAGCCTCTGGCATAATAGTGAGTTGGAGAGTAGCCACGCTGTCGCAGCCGAGGGTGTTGGACAGAGTTACACTATACTCGCCTTCAGCCGAGTATGTTTGACTGTTCCAAGTATAGGTTTCGCCGTAGCAGATAGTAACATACTCGCTCTCGCCTATCTCGGAGTTGTTGATAGTGAGGTGGAGTGTAACGATACTATCGCAGCCGTTGGCAGCGGTGGTAGTGTAAGTGTACTCGCCACTTTGGGTGTAGGCTTGACCATTCCACTCGTAGCTGTCGCAGGCAACGATTGTTTCCTCGGTGGTTGCCACAGGATTAACGGTCAAGTGTAGGGTTACTACGCTATCGCAGCCATTGATGTCTTGCAGGGTTACACTATAGGTGCCTGATTCAGCATACACTTTGCCATCGGCTTGCCAAGTGTATGTATCACCAGCGCATATAGTGGCTTCCTCTATAGTCTCTTCTACTTGCGGTAAGATAGTGAGGTGTAGCGTAGCCACTCCACTGGATAAGGTGTCAATATATACTCCCGAAGCGTCGTATGTCTTGTCGTGCCATTGATAGGTCTCGCCATAGCACAAAGTTACCGTATCTGGTTGGAGATAGATAATCTCGAAATGGGCTACGAGTGAGGTGTCTTGTGTAAGGACAAGTGTACGAGGGTTGTCGGTGTTGCCGTCTGACCATTGTGTGAACTGATAGCCTTCATCAGGTGTAGCAGTGAGGGTAATCTCTGTTCCCTCAGCATACGTGCCACCTTCAGTGACAGTACCATTGCCAACAGCAGAAGTCTCTACATTGAAGTAGCGTATATACTCCTTCATATCCACCGTTAATGTGACTTGTGCTTTATTGGTGTTTACCGTATGAAGAGCAACATAATACATTTCTGCCTTTTCTGCTATGAACTGGCGGAAGATGAGTGATGAGTCGGCTTTGGATTCCAATACTTGATTGTCCGAGTGGGAGAAGACTTGCAGGGTAGAGGAGTAATTTGTTTTGAGGCAAACGGTATCTCCTGCTTCAAGGTTCATTGCATACCAATAGATAGTTTCTCCCGTAGGTTTGTCTGCTTTAATAACGGTATCATTTTGGATTTCCGTCCATTCCTCGGCGGTCAATGTATCGGCAGCGACTGACTCTACATACGCGTTGGTTGTTGTAATCAAGTGTCCATCCGCAGCCATAAACTGCACGTGAATATCATTCTCGGCATATAGCATAGGCATGTCGTTGTTCACCTCAAATTGGAAGCGAGCGCAACGCAATGGTTGAGGAGCGACATCCAAATCGCCGATGAGGGTGTAAGGGAGAGTAGGATTCTCAACCGCCGTGAAAGGTAAATCGGCATTGTTGTCATTTACCCAATAGCGATAAGCGAGAACGCTATCATTCTTTGAGTTGGGCATTCTTACGAAGTATGCACTTGCTATATCAGATATGAGTCCACTTGCTGTTGATGCTTGTACTTCTAATTTGTGTGTACCACTGGCGAGTGTTTCCACATCAAAATCAAACAATACTAAATCTTCAGAATATGCTACCTTTTGTTGTGAATATTCTACTCCATCAATCCAGAAAGTTAATAATACTTCTGTTTCGTTGGGAAGTTCAGGCATTTTAACAAATGTATGTGTATAAATGCTGAGTATATCCTCTTCAGAATATAACATTACATTCAGCGAGTGAATGCCCGCAGATAGATTAGAGGCATCTATCATAAATGCTTCACCATTGACCTTGTCAAATGTAAAGCGTTCATCAACATTATCATCGAACCAATAACATGTCTTTACGGTATTATACTTATTTGTAATGAGAAAAGGACGCGCTATAGGGTTTGACCAAGTCCCATTATCTTTTTGCACTTGAATAAACAAAGTATGCATATTACACGAAAGGTTTGATATATCTATTGTGAAATCTAATTCATTAGATGTACTTGTTCGTGTTTGAGCCGTATTTTGATCTGTCCAATAGCGATAAGTATAGTTAGTTGCGTATGAAACATGGAATTGGAACACAAACGATAATATTAGTAATAAATATTTTCGCATAATTTGTGTTTTATTTTTAAGTTAATTATTTTGGAGTATCCACTTTGATACTTACCGAAAGTTTGCTATCTTCCGATACTTTTGGCGACACTTCGCATTTGGTTATTTGAAGCGTTGTAGGTTCAAGATTGAATCCAATACTACCATGAACACCTACTTCTTTACCATCGGAACCTAAAATTGCTTTTGCTTCATCTGTGAGTTCAAATTTTTCATGTACTGATATTTGATCTATTCGACCTGCATTAGTATAGGTTTTAAATACTTCTGTTACCTCGTTAAAGTACACATTGGTAGAGTTGGGATTGGCAATATTTGAAAAAATGTCACGATAATAAACAGCAGCTTCACTACCTGTTTCTGCTTTATAACCATAATAACATGAGATACAATTATTTGCTACTGCTGTTTCAGGCAAATAAAAAGTTGGAATATCTGAATCGTATTTTTCTAATGGTACTCCTGTGAAAATACAATTTTTAAATGTAGTGTTTTCTGATCGTATGGGTTTAGAATCAATTTGATAGGAGTTATATTGGTATGGGTGATAAGTAACAACACAATTGGTAACATTTAATTTACAATAAGAAGAGTTGGTATTGTTAAGACTATTTATAATACTATTCACGATATTGATATTTGTACCAAAAGAGGATGTTCCATATGTGCCACTAATTCCCAAAAGACAATTATAAAAATTAGCGTTACCATTAATATCAGAGATTCCTCCTTGCCAATTAATTCTACATTTATTAAATGTTGAATTATTGCATAATGATGAGTTTACTCGTGAATAACCTATGCTTCCTTGAAAAAATATGCCCTCAAAAATAATAGGTGTTTCTATGGTAGTCGGTATTTCAATCCGTACATTGCTATTGATATATGTTATTTCACGATTGCCAGTTGAGTCTGCAACCATACCTGCACCACGTACCGTAACCGCTTTCGAGAATGTAAGACCAGCAAACGAACCGCCCGAAAGCGTAATCACATCACCATGTACAGCTGCTTTGTGCGCATCAGCAAGAGCGTTTGCTCCATAAAAAGAGGTGAGTGTACCCTCGTGATTTAACAATGCAACAGCAGTTTGTTGCGCGAATAAGGCACTGCATGACAATGCCAAAACGAGAATAGAAAATAACTTTTTCATTGTTTTGTTGTTTTTAATTGGTTAAATATTGTGGTTTATTTAGTTGTTTGTTTTTATTTTGTCTGTCCAATAGGAGTCATAAGCCCTTGGGAGTTGCGAGAGTGATATATACACAAAAAGCGTGAACTTTCGTTCGCTTCAATTTGATTTTCTGAGGTTCTGGACTACCTTATGTATTCAAATCTACGCACGGAAAACTCACGCTGGAAGCATGAGCGTGCATAAACCGTACTTGAATACATAATGATTTTTCTTGAAAGTGTCCAGTTTTCAGAAAATCAAGTCTGGGCTTATAACGCTATATTAAATATGTCGGGCAACGCCAGTTAATAGTTAATATCTCCATTAATCTGAAATTGCGGATAAAATGGTCAATTTATTTGGTTATTTACAAATTTAGGGGAGTTATAATTTGATGTCTAATAAATGTCCTATAAGTATTCTGTATAAACAACTTCTTTCATTTGAACATTGCGCGTATTCTTGGTTCAAGAAAAGCAACTGCCTCATCAGCAGTATAATATTTCTTTTGTACATTGTTGATGCTTCCGCTCTCTGAGCCAAAAGGCATCTCTTGTGGGGTGCTTGATGTTTTCATAGCTGTCGTTTTTATACAAAGATTAGTTTATTTCGACCTTTGCGCTGCAAAGGTACACTTTTTTTTTGGATTGTGCAAATAAAATCGCCAGTTTGGGCGATTTTTGTTTGGAGTGTAGGGTGTAGAGTGTAAAGGGTAAGGTGTAGAGTGTAGGGTGTAAGGTGTAGAGTGTAGGGCGTAGAGTGTAGAGGCGGCGGAGGAATGCATTAGATATGCAGGCGGCGGAGGGCGTCTTCCTCTTTGGCGGTCATCTGGGCTTTGGTTTCAGGGGTCTTGTCAGCTTGACCCGTGAGGTGCAACAAACCGTGAATAATAATGCGATGAAGCTCCTGCTCAAAAGTCGCACCCACCTGCTCGGCATTGCTCGCTACCGTGTCCAAAGAAATATAAATATCACCGTTCACGCGCGTACGTGTCGTATAATCAAAAGTAATTATATCCGTATAATAGTCGTGCTGCAAGAACTCACGATTGACAGCCAAAATCTTCTCGTCATCACAAAATATATAATTCAGGTCGCCCACAGCAAAACCATACTGCGCCGCCACCGCACGAATCCAACGCTCTACCTGTGGAAGGTTGAGAGAAGGCATAGAGATGTTATCGGAGGAAAAAGTAATCATGCTGTTTAAGAATATAAATACAAACTATTATTTTATTTAAGAAGACAACATAAACAACAACTGCGCGCGCCAACATTGCGCTTGCTTGAGTATAGGGATAAAAGTGTCAAGTTTTTAAGCACGGAGTTATCCGAAGAAGATGCTAGCAATGATAAAGGCGGCAATTGTACCTATCAAGTCGCAGAACAAGCAACAACCTACCGTGTGGCGTGTGTCCTTAATACCTACACTACCAAAATACACCGCAATAATATAAAAAGTAGTATCCGTAGTACCCTGCAATACGCAACACAAACGACCTACCAACGAGTCTGCACCATGCGTTGCCATAGCCTCAATCATCAAACCACGTGCACCACTACCCGACAATGGTTTCATCAAGGCCGTAGGCACCGCACCTGCCATATCAGGATTAATACCGACCCAAGCAAACAAATTAGCAATACCTTGCTCCAACAATCCCATCGCACCACTCGCACGGAACATACCCACCGCTACAAGAATAGCAATAAGATAAGGAATAATACTGATAGCCGTTTGAAAGCCGTTCTTTGCGCCGTCGATAAATGCCTCATAGACATTGACTTTGCGCACAGTAGCCTGTATGATAAACCAACAGATAATGCCCAACAACATAATCGCTGCCACAAGAGCAGATATGGTATTCAGCGTTTCCTCTGGCAAGTGGCGTGCCGCAAGCAACATGCCTACCATCACTGCCGTTAGGGTGAGGATTGTACCGATAATCACCTTGTCCCATATCTTAATCTTTTGCACGAAACAACATGCCAAAAGACCTGCGAGTGTAGAGAAATATGTGGCAAACATCAAAGGCAGAAAGACATCGGCAGGATTAGCGGCTCCCATCTGCGCGCGGTACGCCATAATAGAAGTAGGAATGATTGTTAAACCGCTGGCACCGAGCACGATAAACATAATCATGGCATTGCTGGCCTTGGTCTTATCAGGGTTGATGTCCTGCAACTGAGTCATCGCTTTCAGTCCAATAGGGGTGGCGGCATTGTCCAGACCAAGCATATTGGAGGCAATGTTCATAAACATCGTACCAAAAACAGGGTGCTTGGGCGGAATCTCAGGGAAAATACGGCGGAAGAAAGGTGCCACACCACGCGAAAGCGTATTCACTACGCCGCCCTGCTGACCGATATTGAGAATACCCATCCACAGCGAAAGAACACCCGTCAAACCAATGGAAATCTTAAAACCACTCTCCGCAGAAGCAAATGTGGAGTTAAGTATCTCGGAGAAAATATCGCTTTGCCCAAACACAAAGAACTGCACGCAGCCCATAACGACCGCGAGAAGAATAAGTCCTATCCAAATATAATTCAATACCATAATGGGCGCAAAGGTACGAAAAAAAACGCATATAAGCAAATAATTATGGTAAAGAGTGCTTAATTATAGCGGAATAACCTACTAATAACCTACTAATAACCTACTAATAACCTACTAATAACCTACTAAATGAAGCAAACCGATAAGGCGAATATAAGAGAAATTCAAAAGAAAATAACAGAGCACTTGCATATTTGCGAGTTTTATACTATCTTTGCAGAAAATTATGATTACCTTCGCGCAGAATATGGATTTGCGTACCGCATTATATCGCATCGGTTCCTATCTAAAACACCGCTTGACCGCTCGGCACACGGGTGGGCACGGCGTACATTCGCCCTATCTATTTGAGTGGGTGAGAATGGTGATGAGCGATGAGAATAGCTATTATGCGTGGGAAGCAATAGAGAAACGCCGAGAACGTATGCTGGCAGATGAGCGTATCGTGGAGTTCGTGGATTACGGCAGTGGAGGAGAGGGAAATCGCTTCGCTGAAGATCGCGGTGCTGTGGAAGATAGGCGTGTGAAGGATATAGCGAAGGGGAGTTTGGCGAAGAAGAAGTATGCGCAGTTATTGGCACGGTTGGTGAATTGGTTGGGTAATGGACGATTGGCTATTGGCGATGGGCGATTGGTAATTGTGGAATTGGGAACGAGTTTGGGAATAACAACAGCCTATATGGCTATGATGGATAGTCGAAACAAAGTGGTGACATACGAAGGTTGTCCTGCTGTGGCCGACATAGCCAAAGAGAACTGGAAAGCATTGGGAATAAAGAATATAGACTGTCGAGTAGGGGAGATAAAAATGGAGGACTTAGATAGAGATATACAGACCTGGGATCTGGCCTTCGTAGATGCTAACCACACGTACGCGAGTACGCGCGCATATTTTAATGTGTTGGCGGAAAAGGCACACGCAAAGAGTGTCATGATAGTAGATGATATTCACTACAATACCGAAATGGAAATGGCATGGCGAGCGATCTGCGCAGACGAACGCGTAATGAGCACCATGGATCTATATCAAATGGGATTGGTGTTCTTCGATAAGGACTATTGGAAGAGGGATTATAGGATTAGGGTGTAAGGTGTTAAGGTTTAAGGAGTTAAGGTTTAAGGTGTAAAGTGTAAAGGAAAGGATATATGAAAATCTACACAAAAACAGGAGACAAGGGCGACACCTCGTTGGCAGTAGGTGGGCGCGTTCGTAAGTCCGACAAGCGTTTGGAAGCTTACGGAACAGCAGATGAATTGAATAGTTATGTGGGTTGGTTGCGCGCAAAAATAGCAGCCAAACTACCTATCTGGCATATCGTGGTGGACGAGCAGTTGGGTTGGGTGCAAAATAGGTTGTTTGACATAGGCGCGATATTGGCAGGAGCAGACATGGAGGTAACGGAAGTGGCTGTATGTCAGTTGGAAAAGTGGATTGACGAAATGCAAGCCGAACTGCCTATGTTGCGAGAGTTTATTTTGCCTTGTGGCGATGAGATGATAGCCGTTTGTCACGTCTGCCGGACCGTGGCAAGACGCTTGGAAAGAAACATTGTGGACTGGTGCGATTCGGAGGAAAAAAACTTACCAAAAGGGGTAATTTGCTTCGTGAATCGATTGAGCGATTATTGCTTTGTTTTGGCTCGCTGGATAGCAAAAGAGGAGAAAATAGTGCCGATTTTTTGGAAAAAAGAGTAAAAAAATAAGTTTTTCTTGCGTATGTGAGAAAAATTTACTACCTTTGCGCGCTTAATTTGTAAGGAGCGCACAGGTGGTGCGTTGATAGATTATGTATTGGACACTTGAATTAGCTACGAAATTAGAGGATGCCCCATGGCCAGCAACCAAAGATGAGTTGTTGGATTATGCATTGCGCATAGGTGCTCCTTTGGAGGTAATAGAAAACCTTCAAGAGATTGAGGATGATGAGGAAATATACGAGTCAATCGAAGATATTTGGCCTGATTATCCTACGAAAGATGACTTCTTTTTTGACGAAGAAGAATACTAATCGTACGTGCGGAAGGCAGGTAAAATAGATACTGTTGTGAAACGATATATTGTACTATTATGTGGCGTTTTTTGCTGTGTGGCAGGTTTGCGCGCTCAGTTTGACCCACAGATAGGGCAGTATATGTTTATGCAATCCACGTATAATCCTGCGGCGGTGGGAGAAAGCGATTTGATGAGAGTATATGGTAGTCATCGAATGCAGTTTACTGGCATTATGGATGCACCTATGACGACCTACTTTTCTTTCTCATCACCCTTTGTGATAGGAAAGACACAACATGCTGCTGGTGTACGCTTCATGAACGACCGATTTGGTTTGTTCTCGAATCAAAGCCTACACGCAGGGTATGCCTACCGACTGAAATTGGGTAAGGGTTATCTGAGTGTGGGAGCAGATTTAGGTTTTATCAACCTGAGTTTTGCGGTGGATAGCGCAAACTTGAAGGATTTGGCTGACTTGGTGCAAGATCATGCTTATCATACCTCCTCAGACAATGCCATACCTGAGGCAAGTGGACAGAATGGGGTGTCGGGAATGGGATTTGACATGAGCGTAGGTGTGTATTACACGGCTCCCACATGGTGGGCGAGTGTGAGTTATACTCACGTGACACACCCCGTATTGGAGTGGAGCGACCAAACAGAAGTGCCTGTACGCGGTTCGTTTTACGCAGCGGGAGGATATAACTGGCGTTTGCGCGACAAGAGATGGTTGCTCATGCCCAGCGCGATGGTGCAGACGGATTTTGCGGGTTGGGATGTGAACCTGACCATGATGGCGCAAGTAAATGACCGCTATCGTTTTGGTCTGGGATACCGCATCGCGGGTAGCGTGAACATATTGTTGGGTATGGATATTATAGACGGGTTGCAAGTGGGATACACCTACGAATTGCCCGCTAATGGTTTGATAAGAGAGAGCTATGGCTCGCACGAGTTGTATTTGGCATACGGATTCAATATCCTGAAACCGAAACGTACCAATCGCTACAAGAGTGTGAGATACTTATAAAAACGAAGTTATTAAAAACAAATATAAAATGAAAGTAACAAAATTATTATCAATTGTTGTATTAATGTTGTGCATGATCGCTTGCGGTAAACCTGTAGGCGAGTTGGTAGGTACCACTTCTGGAGCTGGTTTTGTGGAATCAAATCCATACGGAATGGTACTTGTTCGTAAAGGAGCCTTCTTGATGGGCGCCAATTCGCAGTCTGCTATTTTTAGCCAATCGGACAATAACGTGATGGTGACTGTGAATGCGTTTTGGATGGACGAGACAGAGATTACCAATAGTGAGTATCGCCAATTCGTGAATTGGGTACGCGATTCTATCGCATATTCGCTATTGATTGAAGAGGAGGGTACCGATAGCGAGTACGCATTGCAACCAAAGTATGAGTCAGATGATGAGACTGTATTGATCAATTGGAAGAAGCGTATTCCATGGGAGAATCGTTTTATCCCTGATGAGCCAATGGCAGAAATCTTGGCACCAATGTTCTATGACGAGGGTCGTGGTAGTTTGAAAACAACTGCTCTGCGTTATCACTACACATGGGTGAACATCGACCAAGCCGTAAAAGTGGCAAATAAATTTGACGTGGCTCGTGGTCGTTATCCAAAGGGAGCATCTATCCGTGTGGACTCATTCTGGGTAGAGAATGACGAAATCTATTACGAGACGATTGAGCGTCCATTACGTCAGCCAAGCGATATCAATACCAATGGTATCATCTGCGTATATCCTGATACGATGGTTTGGGCTCGTGACTTTGAGTATTCATACAACGATCCATTGCTCTACAGCTACTTCAGCTCACCAAGCTACTCGGAGTATCCTGTTGTGGGTGTGACATGGGAGCAAGCGCATGCTTTCTGCCACTGGCGTACCCAATTATTGCGTTCACAACAAAGTGTAGTGGTAAATTCTTACCGCTTGCCAACCGAGGCAGAGTGGGAATATGCAGCTCGTGGTGGTCGCAAAATGGCGATGTATCCTTGGGGTGACCGCTATGCGCGTGATGCAGAGGGTTGCTACCTAGCAAACTTCAAACCTTATCGCGGTTCTTACCACAACGACACAGGTGTTTCCACCATGGCAGTAGGTCAATTTGAGCCAAATGACTTTGGTCTCTTTGATATGGCAGGTAACGTAGCTGAATGGACAGCATCGGCTTATTCAACATCATCGAATACAAACATTCATGACTTGAACCCTGAGTTCCCATACATTGCACGCAAAGAAGATCCAAATACCTTGAAACGCAAAGTAATTAAAGGTGGTAGCTGGAAAGATATTAGTTACTATTTGCAATGCGGTGTGCGCAGCTACGAATATCAATACGAGGGTCGCTCATATATCGGTTTCCGTTGCGTACGCTCATACATGGGACAATAATTGATAATCAACAATATAAAGTAATTAAAAATAATCTAAGATATGTCTAAAGAAATGAATCCTAACGAGAAAAAAGGTTTTGGTGCACGTTTTATGGAGTGGTATGGTTCTTACCAAGGTAAGCGTGTTGTAGGTATGGTGTATTCCATTGGTGCATCTGTCGTAATTATCGGTGCGTTGTTTAAGATTATGCACTTCCCTGGTGCAGGCGCCGTGTTGATGGTCGGTATGATCACCGAGGCTATGTTGTTTATGATAGGTTGTTTGGATAAACCTCACCCAGAGTTCCACTGGCATGAAGTATTCCCACAATTGTTGGGTCATGGTACTGAGCCAGAGCTGTTGAAAGAGATGGAAGCACGCCCAAGACCAACCTTGATGGGTGGTGGTGCCGGTACTGCTGGAACCGCTTCCGCTAATGTTCCTGCTTTGTCTGAGAAAGAGATGAGTGCATTGAAAGATGGTATCGCTGGTTTGGCAAAGACGGCAGTACAACTTAGCGAGTTGGGCAAAGTGGCAACTGCTACAACCCAATTGTCAGAGAAATTGGATGCTGCAGGTCAAGCTGCGGAGCAATTTGTAGTGGCTGGCAAAACAATCAGCGAGAAGAGCGAGGCATTGGGCGTAACATACAGCCAAGTAGCAGACGATATGAAGAAAGTAGCAGCAGGTACTAAGGATTATGAGAACCAAGTGGCAGCTGTGGCTAAGCAATTGAATAGTTTGAACGCTGTGTATGAGTTGCAAGTGAATGCCGTACAAGCACAAGTGGAAGCATACAAAGCACAAGCAGAAAAAGTGAACGGTGCTACTGCGCAAATCGATGGTTTGACCGCAACCGTGAAGAAGATGACCGATGTGTCTGCTGAGGCTCTGAAAGCACAAGAGGCATACGAGGCAGCAGCTAAGAAATTGGCAGGTCAAGTGGCTGACTTGAATAAGGTATATGGCAATATGCTCAACGCATTGTCTTAATCAATAGTAGATATATTCACTAATAACGCAAATTACTTATTAATAAAGTATGAGTGGAGCTACTAACTGTCCGGAAACTCCGAGACAAAAGATGATAGGTATGATGTATCTGGTGTTGACCGCTATGTTGGCGCTCAACGTCAGTGCAGCTATCTTGAATGGATATACGCAGGTGGACGATAGTCTGCATGCGACTATTGAGACTATGCAAGATAGTAATGCCGAAACATACGCTAACTTTAAGGCTGCTCTGGATAAAAATCCTGAGAAAACACAGGAGTGGTATGATAAGGCAATGGAAGTGAAACGCGTATCAGAAGAGTTCTTTGAGTATGTGCAAACATTCAAAGATGACATGGTACTGCTGGCTGACGGAAAAAATGCTAAAAAAGATGCTAAGGTGAGCGAGATTGGTAAGAAAGATGATACCAATATCCCTGCTCAATATGCCATAAGCGAGGGTAATGCTACCGTGCTCAAAGAGAAGATCAACCGTTTCCGTGAGTTCTTGATTAAGTTCACTGAGAATGTGCCAGGTGCTACTATGTTCCATGAGGAGATGAACCGCACCTTCGTAACAGAGGATGGAACGAACGCGGAGGGTGATCCTGTAACATGGGAGAACATGATCTTCAACGAGATGCCAATGTGTGCCTCTATCACTATTTTGACCAAATTGCAGAATGATATTCGTCACTGCGAGGGCGTGGCTACACGTCTGTTGCTGGGCGCTACCGATGCAGGTGACCTGCGTGTGAACAAGTTCAACGCATACGTGATACCTTCTGCAAACTATGTAGTGAAAGGAACCAAATACACCGCACAAGTTATTTTGGCTGCTATTGACTCTACTCAAACTCCTGAGTACTATGTGAACGGTCAAAAACTCAACAACAATGGTGTATATGAAGTGATTGCTAACACAGTAGGTGTACAGAAGATTTCGGGTAAAATCGGTTATATGGATCAACAAGGTGTGATGCAATACTTGCCATTCGAGCGAGAGTACACCGTAGGTGAGCCAACTGCGACTATTTCTAACACTGACTTGAACATTATGTATCGCGGTTATGACAACCCATTCTCAATCTCTGTGCCTGGTGTGAGTGCACACTTGTTGCAAGTGAAATGCGCACAAGCAAGTATCAAGCAAGAGGGCAATATGTGGATTATCCGTCCAAACGCAGATTCACCTGACAAATTGGAGATAGAAGTGTATGCAAATATTAGCGGTACACCTACTATCATGGGTTCACAATTGTACCGTGTGAAGAACTTGCCTCGTCCAGATGCTTACTTCGAAATAAATGGCGTGCCAACCGAGGATACACGCGTACCACGCGCACAACTGATCAATCCTAAGAACCGAATCGTAGCTTCTTACGGTGCGGATGGTTTGGTACAAGCGAAGTTTGAAATCACAGGTTTCCAAGTGAAGTTGCCAACAGGTGCTTCTATCTCAGTGAAGGGTGATCGCTTTGACAACAAAGCGCTGGATGCTATCAAGAAACTGAAACAAGGCAATACTGTCAACCTTATGTATATCAAGGCCAAAGGTCCTGATGGTAAGGAAATACAACTCCGTGGTCTTCCAATTGAGTTAAATTAAAAGAAAATTATGAAGAAAGTTTGTTTAATTATTTTCGCGTTGGTTGGGTTTGCTACCACGCAAGCACAGTATCAAGTAAATTCGTTTTTTGACAACATGGGTATTGTACGCTTAGAGACCCAAGAGTTGTCTGAGACATCTGATACGCTAGTGAGTGTATTCCACCGTGCAGACGATGTGGTTTGGTCGCGTGTCGTATATCGCATCATAGATATGCGTTTTAAGCAAAATTATCAGTTGTATAATCCTGTTTCGTCCGAAGATCCTCAATATAAATCACTGTTCTTGGTAATGCTCAATGCCATCAAAGATGGTATGGATGTGTATGAGAAGTCTTCTGAGGTAGGTGATATTAAACCTTACTTTAATCTCCCCCCAATGCCTCGCGAGATGATTCCTACCATCTTGAATACCGACCGTACGGGTGAGCTGAGCGATGGTAATATCGCTACATCAGAGTACATGCTCTTGAACTACGATTCAACAACCAACGAGATGCGTTTCAACAACTATACCTACAAAGGATTTGTACGTAATCAGTTGAAATATGTCATCCAAGAAATTGTATTCTTTGACAAGCACTATTCTCGTTTGTATTCGAAGATCATGGGTATTGCACCTATGCACGCTGATAACACCACCTATTACGATGGTCAGCCAATCATGGAGGCACTTTATGGTCAAATCCTATTTTGGGTACCATTTGATACATTCCGTCCATATATGGCACAACAATATGTGATGCAATCTGATAACGATGCAAAACGTGTGACCTTTGACGATTTCTTCCTAAAAAAACTATACAGCTCGTACATCGTTGGTTCGAGCAACGTGTATGACCGCATGATTCCTGATTATGCTACTACACCTGAGGCTATTGCCAAGGAGCAAGAACTTATAGAGTGGGAACTATTGAGTGCGGAACAAGACCTTTGGGAGTATTAACATAAATAATCAAAGGGCGGGTGCGAACCTGCCCTTTCCTTCATACAATGAAAAGACGCAGTTTATTTAATATGTATTTTACCACAACAATATCAGTGGCATTGGTATTGTTCTTGGTAGGATTGGAGTGCTTGGTACTATTGTCAGCGCATGAGTTGATACGCCAAGTGAAAGAGAATGTGGTGCTGTCCATTGTGTTGAAGGATGATAATACAACGGAAGAGGTAGATCGTACCCAACGCTTACTCAAAGCGGCACCGTATGTCTTAGATTATCGTTTTATCTCTCGCGAAGATGCACTACAAGAGCATATCACCAATTTAGGAGAAGATCCCACAACGTTTTTAGGGTATAATCCTTTGACCGATGCTTTTGAGGTGCGCTTACAAGCTGCATACGCACATTCGGATAGTATAGCCCAAATAGAAAAAGGCTTGATGAACATGCCGTATGTAGAGAAGGTGATTTATCAAAAAGATGTGGTAAAGGTATTAGACAATAATCTCAACGAGATTTCCCTCATCTTGTTGGCAGTAGCATTGGCTCTGTTGATTATAGCGTTGGTGCTGATTAGTAATACTATTCAGTTGCAAGTGTATTCTAAACGTTTCTTAATCAATACGATGCGCCTCGTAGGTGCTACTCCTTGGGTGATAAAGTGGCCATTAATACGACGCAATATCGGTTTGGGTATAGAGGCTGCGTTGTTGGCACTGTTGATGTTAGCAGCAACATATTATTATTGCCAAACACGCTTAGGAATAGTATTGTTCCCATTGATTTGGCAAAACATTGCGTTTATATCGGTAATCGTGTTGGCAACAGGAATAGTGATTACATTCCTTGCTTCGTTGGCAGCCACAAATCGTTATATACGAATGAAAATCAGTAAAATGTATGAAATTTAATCTTCCAAAGCTGAATGCTATATTGATTGCCATTAGTTTGGTAATTGTAGTGATAGGTTTTGCTCTCATGGTGGGCGAACCAAGTGGCGCAACCGAATTTAATCCAGACATTTTTTCCGTACGTCGCATCACAGTTGGTCCGATGATTTCGTTGTTCGGATTTATAGTGATGATTGTAGCAATCTTATATAAACCTCGTACAAAATGAGTTGGTGGGAAGCGCTATTATTGGGTATTATTCAAGGACTCACTGAGTTTCTGCCCGTTTCGTCATCTGGACATTTAGAGATAGGTCAAGCATTGTTGGGCACAGCAGGTGAAGAAAACCTCACTTTCGCGATTGTAGTGCATACCGCTACAGTGCTTTCTACATTGGTTATTCTTTGGAAGGAAGTGGCACAACTCTTCAAAGGTACATTCACTACACGACAATGGAATGAGGATAAGAATTATGTAGCCATGATTCTAGTGTCTATGTTACCTGTTTTTGTTGTGGGTATGTTTTTCAAAGAGCAAGTGGAGGCATTCTTTGGTAGTGGATTATTGCTTGTCGGTATTTGCCTATGCGTAACAGCGATGTTATTGTATTTTAGTGAGTGGCTGAGTAAACGTCGTGCTGGATTAGGTCACGAGGTAGGATACAAAGATGCTATCATCATAGGTCTAGCACAGGCGGTTGCTGTATTACCAGGACTTAGTCGTAGTGGTACAACGATTGCTACTGGATTGCTCTGCGGTGTGAAGAAAGAGAGCGTGACAAAGTTCTCATTCCTTATGGTGTTGATTCCTATTTTGGGTGAAGCGTTTTTAGAGTTATTGGATATATTGAGCGGTGAAGTAACGAGTACTTTGGGACTAGTGCCTATGGTTGTAGGTTTTTTAGCGGCATTCGTATCGGGTTGCTTAGCTTGTAAGTTCATGATCAATATCGTTCGCCGTCAAAAACTGATATATTTTGCTATTTATTGCCTCTGTGCAGGTATCTTTGCTATCATATATGGACTTTGTTGAGGGGGAAATACTGGCATTTGACAAACCATATCGTTGGACAAGTTTCGATGTGGTGGGTAAAGTGCGATGGTTGCTGTGCAAGAAGTTAGGGGTAAAGAAACTGAAAGTGGGGCATTCTGGTACGCTTGATCCATTGGCAACAGGAGTCGTAGTTGTTTGCACGGGAAGGAAAACCAAACTCATAGACCAATTACAAGCCCATCAAAAAGAATATGTAGCGACATTGCAATTAGGTGCTACTACGCCAAGTTTTGATTTGGAGAAAGAGATAGATGCTACTTATCCAACAGCGCACATCACGCGCGAGTTAGTAGAGGAGGTAATCCCTACTTTCACGGGTGAACAATGGCAAGTGCCTCCAATGTTCTCAGCGGTTAAGGTAGATGGCAAGCGAGCTTATAAGTTGGCGCGACAAGGTGAAGAGGTAGAACTGAAAGCCAAACTGCTTGTTATCGATGAGATAGAGATACAAGATTTTAATGCGGATACAATGCAACTGACATTGCGCATTGTTTGCTCCAAAGGTACATATATCCGTGCTTTGGCGCGCGATATAGGACAACGACTCAATAGCGGAGCACATTTGATTGCGCTCAGAAGAACAAGAGTAGGTGATGTGCGTGTTGCAGATTGTATGACGATAGAACAATTTATAAACTTGATAGATAATACAAACTTGAAAGATAATGAGATTAAGTGATTTCAAATTCAAGCTTCCAGAGGAATTGATTGCACAGTTCCCAAGCCGTTTTCGTGATGAAGCACGTATGTTGGTCTTGCATGCTAAGACAGGTGAGATTGAGCATAAGTTAGTGAGTGATCTTGCATCATGTTTCGATGAGGGAGATATCCTCGTAGCAAATGACACAAAGGTGTTTCCTGCGCGTTTATATGCTAAAAAGGAAAAGACAAATGCAAATATAGAGGTTTTCCTGTTGCGTGAGTTGCAACATGAGAATCGTTATTGGGACGTCTTGGTGGATCCTGCGCGTAAGATTCGTATTGGTAATAAATTGTTTTTTGATGAAGATGCAACCATCTTTGCAGAGGTGATTGATAATACGACTTCACGTGGTCGTACATTGCGCTTCTTGACAGACTATGAAGGCGAAGATTTTATAGAGCATCTCTATGGTATGGGTACTACTCCATTGCCTAAATATATTGCTCGCCCTATGACTGAGGAGACCTTAGAGCAATACGAAGAGGTCTTTATGGATTTGCCTGTAATGGAGATGGACGAGGAGCGTTATCAATCTATTTTTGCTAAGCATATCGGTGCAGTAGCAGCTCCTGCATCAAGTATGCACCTCTCTAAGAATCTTCTCAAACGCTTGGAGATCCGTGGTGTAGAAACATACACAATCACTTCTCATGTTGGATTGGGTAATTTCAAACCAGTAGATGTAGAAGACCTGAGTAAGCATAAGGTAGATAGTGAGCAGATATTCATTTCTGAGCAAGTGGCAGATGCTGTCAAGCATGCGCATGCTGAATCGAAACGTATTTGCGTTGTAGGTACAGAAGTAATGCGCGCTTTGGAGCATGTGGTAGGTACGAATGGAGATATCAAAGCATACGAGGGTTGGACCAATAAATTTATCTATGCGCCATACGACTTCACAGTGGCGAATGCCTTCCTTGTGAATTTCTATATGCCACAATCTACTCAGTTGATAATGGTGGCTACATACGGTGGTTATGACCACGTAATGAAGGCATATAAAGAGGCTATCAAAGAGGGATATCGTTTTGGTGATTATGGCGATGCCATGCTCATTCTCAACGATTAATACCCATACTACACGAAACTATACCACTCCTATGACTGTGCGTATTGATGAGAGCTGGCGACAGGTCTTGCAACCCGAGTTTGACAAACCTTATTTCGAGTTGCTGACGAACTTTGTGCGCCATGCATACGCTACGCATCAATGTTTTCCACCTGCTAAGCATATCTTTCGTGCCTTTGATCTTTGTCCTTTTGACAAAGTACGTGTGGTGATTATCGGTCAAGATCCGTATCATGATATCAATCAGGCGCATGGACTTTGTTTCTCGGTGCAGGATGGTGTGAAGATTCCTCCCTCGTTGGAGAATATCTACAAAGAACTCAATCGTGATTTGGGTAAACCAATCCCTTCTTCGGGTAATTTGACCCATTGGGCAGAGCAAGGAGTCTTATTGCTCAATGCTACGCTTACCGTAGAGGCTCACAAAGCAGGTAGTCATCAGGGGAAAGGTTGGGAAGAACTGACCGATGCTGCTATACAAGCCTTGAATAATCAGCGAGAAAACATTGTCTTTATGCTTTGGGGAAGTTATGCGCAACGCAAAGGACAGTTTATTGATCGTAAACGTCATTTAGTGCTGACCGCTGTTCACCCAAGTCCACTCAGTGCCTATCGTGGATTCATTGGTTGTGGACACTTCTCACAGGCGAATAACTACCTTCTTCAACACGGACAAACGCCAATTGCTTGGTAATTCAGAATGATGAAAACTCTCCTTCTCATAGATGCCTACGCGATGATTTATCGCGCGTATTATGCTTTTATCCGCGCTCCTCGTATGAATTCGCGCGGAGAAAACACTTCTGCTATCTTTGGTTTTGTGGTCACGCTTGAAGATTTGATAAAACGTGTTAAACCTACGCATCTGGCCGTGGCTTTTGACCCTGCGGGTCCTACTTTCCGCCACGAGGCTTTTGAGCAGTATAAGGCGCAACGACAGGAGACGCCTGAGGATATACGTTGGGCTGTTCCGCGCATTAAACAATTGCTTCAAGCCATGAATATCCCTATCCTACAAGTAGATGGTTTCGAAGCAGATGACGTAATCGGAACGCTTGCTCATCAAGCAGAAGCGGAGGGTTTTGATGTTTATATGGCTACTCCGGATAAGGATTATGGGCAACTGGTTACAGAGCATATTTTCATGTATCGCCCTCGCCATACAGGAGGATTTGAGAAACTGGGTCCACAAGAAGTGTGCGAGAAGTATGGTTTGCAAAGTCAGGCACAAGTGGTGGATTTGTTGGGGTTGATGGGCGATAGTAGTGATAATATCCCTGGTTGTAAAGGAGTGGGGGAGAAGACTGCTGTGCAACTTTTGCAGCAGTTTGGTTCGATAGAGAATCTACTCGCCAACACCGATCAACTCAAAGGTGCACTTCAACGTAAGGTACAGGAGCAGGTAGAGAATATCCGTTTTTCTAAGTTCCTCGCTACTATCAAAACCGATGTGCCTATCTCTTTTGAAGCACAGTCGCTTGTGTCACAAGAACGTAATTGGGAAGAGCTTGCGCCGCTTTACCGCGAATTGGAATTTAACTCCTTGCTCAAACAAGCTCCTACTTCCATTGCTAATAGCCAACCAATCAGCAAGACGGCGAAGAAGGCTAAGCCACAAGAGGCAACGCTTGACCTTTTTGCTGCGCTCGAAACAAGCGATAGTGCTACTGCTTCTTCCCGAAGGGATACTGAAGGGATACCGAATGAGGCAGAAGGAGTGCAAGAGTCGTTGGAGGGGCGTTTGGTGAGTTACTTGCTTAATCCGGAGGTGGCATATAATCCTGCCCAACCTATCCAATGGGATACGCTCAAAGCAGATAGTGCACTATGGAACCTATATCAGGAAGTGGAACTTCCGTTGTATCAGGTGCTTCGTGAGATGGAGCGCGCAGGTGTACGCATTGATGTGGATATGCTCAAACAGGCTGAGGAGCAACTTAGCAAGGAATTAGCAACCCTTGAGCAACAGGTATATGCTGCTGCGGAGACAACGTTTAATATCAATTCTCCAAAGCAGGTGGGCGAAGTGCTTTTTGACCAACTAAAACTAGATGCGAAAGCAAAGAAGTCTAAAACGGGACAATATTCTACTTCGGAGGAAGTACTGTTGGGCTTGAAAGGCAAGCACGAGGTAGTAGGACTGATATTGGACTATCGTGAGTTGAAGAAACTGATTTCTACCTATATTTCTGCGTTGCCAACATATATCAATCCTGAAACGGGTAAGATACATACGACATACAATCAGACGGTTACGGCTACGGGACGATTGTCATCATCGAATCCTAACCTTCAAAACCTACCTATCCGCTCTGAACGAGGACAACTTATTCGTCAAGCGGTTATTCCTGATGCGGGGTGTATGTTCCTTTCGGCTGACTACTCGCAGATAGAATTGCGTTTGATGGCACACTTCTCGCAAGACCCACATCTGGTGGAAGCTTTTCGTTCGGGACAAGATATTCACGCTGCTACGGCTGCAAAGATCTTCAATGTACCTATTGAGCAAGTTACCAAAGACCAACGCCGACAAGCCAAAACAGCCAATTTCGGCATTATCTATGGTATATCTGCTTTTGGTTTAGCACAGCAGTTAGACTGCTCTCGCTCTGAGGCGAAGGCGCTTATTGATGGATATTTTGCAGCTTTCCCTGGCGTGATAGACTATATTGAACGCCAAAAGGAGTTAGCGCGTCAGCAAGGTTATGCTGTTACTCTCTTTGGGCGTAAGCGTTATCTACCAGATATTGTTTCGCATAATGCTACTGTTCGCTCGTTTGCTGAACGCAATGCGGTTAATTCTCCTATTCAGGGAACAGCAGCAGACATTATCAAGATGGCGATGGTTACTATTCACCGCCGCTTGAAGGAAGAGGGACTGAAAGCGCAGATGATTATGCAGGTACACGATGAGTTGAACTTCAATGTGCCTGAGAGTGAGATTGATAAAGTGAGAGAGATCGTGATTAATGAGATGCAGAATGTCGTCCATCTGACTGTTCCATTGATTGCTGACTGCGGTGTTGGTAAAAATTGGTTAGAAGCTCACTAAATAAAAAACGACTGCTTTTTGGAGCAGTCGTTTTTTGTTATTATTCTATGAGTAGAATATATTACTTAATCATATCGCAGCCCATATATGGTTGCAATGCTGCTGGAATACGGATACCTTCTGGGGTTTGGTTGTTTTCCAAGAGGGCAGCCACGATACGTGGTAATGCCAATGCTGATCCGTTGAGTGTATGCGCCAAAGTGACTTTCTTGTCTTCTGCGCGACGGTAGCGGCAGTGGAGACGGTTGGCTTGGTAAGTATCAAAATTAGATGTAGAAGATACCTCCAACCAACGGTGTTGTGCCTCTGAATATACCTCAAAGTCGTAGCAGAGGGCTGCGGTGAACGACATATCGCCGCCGCTAAGACGGAGTACACGGTAGGGGAGTTCAAGTTTTTTGAGCAAGCCTTCTACGTGTTCGAGCATCTCTTTGTGGCTCTCGTCGGAGTGTTCTGGTGTGTCGATACGAACGATCTCTACCTTACTAAACTCGTGCAAGCGGTTGAGTCCGCGTACATCTTTGCCATACGAACCTGCCTCGCGACGGAAACATTGGGTATAAGCACAATTCTTGATAGGGAGTTGTGCCTCGTCGAGGATGACATCGTGGTAGATATTGGTCACAGGTACCTCAGCTGTAGGGATGAGGTAGAGGTTATCGAGTTGGCAGTGGTACATTTGTCCCTCTTTGTCAGGGAGTTGTCCTGTACCATAACCGCTGGCTTCGTTCACTACAGTAGGTGGCATAATCTCGGTGTAACCTGCTGCACTTGCTTCTGCGAGGAAGAAATTGATGAGTGCGCGTTGCAGGCGTGCGCCTAAACCTACATATACAGGGAAACCTGCGCCTGAGATTTTTACACCTAAGTCAAAGTCGATGAGGTTATATTTCTTCGCCAAATCCCAATGAGGGAGTTTGTCGTTGTTTGCCAATTGTTCGTCTGCTGCGGTATCCCAATCACGGATAGCGATGGTGCCTTCGGCAGCAAGTTTATCAAGCATAGGTTGGTTTGCCCAATTGCCTATTTTTACAACAAGGTTATCCTCTGCGCTGCCGCCCTCTGGAACGAGGTCGTATGGAACGTTTGGTATGGTGAGCAGTACAGCGGTTAATGCTTCTTCTGCTTTTGCCATCTCTTGTTCGTAACCGGGGATAGCTTGTTTGAGTGCACCTGTTTGTGCTTTGGCTGCCTCAGCTTCTTCTTTTTTGCCTTGCGCCATGAGCGCACCAATGGATTTAGAGATTTTGTTCATCTCTGCCGATGCATTGTCTTTCTTTTGTTGTGCAGCTTTGCGTTCAGTATCCAAAGCAATCACTTGCTCAATAGTTTCGGCAGCATTTGCAAAATGCTTTTTCTCTAAGCCTGCGATGATGGCAGCCTTATTGTCGTATATTTGTTTGAGTGTAAGCATACAAAGTATTGTATTGTTCAGCGCCCGCAAACGGGCTGTTCAGTGCGGCAAAGCCGCTGTTCAGGATTGTTCAGTATTGTTATAAAACAAATTTCTCCCACCGAATTGCGCATGCAATCGGTAGGAGAAACTTTTCGATTTATCCCTCTATCCGATTATGCCTCAGCGATAGGTTGGATAGAAACGTAAGACTTGTTGTCGCGCTTCTTTTGGAAGCATACGATACCATCTGTAAGTGCGAACAAAGTGTGGTCGCTACCCATACCGATGTTCTCGCCTGGGTTGTGTACTGTACCACGTTGACGTACGATGATGTTACCTGCTTTAGCGAATTGACCACCAAAGATTTTTACGCCAAGTCGTTTGCTTTCTGATTCACGGCCGTTCTTGGAACTACCGACACCTTTCTTATGTGCCATATCTCTTAAACTTTGCTTTTAAAAAGGTTAAACAATTAAGCCAAAACGATCTCCTTAACTACGAGATTGGTCAAATCTTGACGATGGCCGTTCAATTTACGATAGCCTTTGCGGCGTTTTTTGTGGAAAACGAGAACTTTCTCGCCGCGGCACTCGTTGTCGAGTACTTCGCAAACCACTTTTGCACCCTCTACTACTGGGGTACCTACTGTTACTTCGCCGTTGTTCTCAACGAGAAGTACTTTCTCGAATGTTACCTCAGCGCCTTTCTCTGTCTCAGCGATGCGGTTAACAAAGAGTTTTTTGCCTGCCTCCACGCGATATTGGAAGCCTTGCATTTCTACAATTGCGTACATTTGTTAAATGTTTATTAATGATTAACATCGGTCAGGCGAGATGCGGAGTCCTCGACGTTGGCATACCCGAAATGGGTATCATCCGTCCCCTCAGCAGCGCTACTTAGGAGCCTAAAAGCCGAAAAAGCGTGCAAAGGTACTACTTTTTTTTGATATTACCAAAAGATTTGTTGAAAAAATGCGTAAATCGTTGATTTGTCGTGCATTTTTTGTGTTTATGGTGAATAAATCTGTGGCGTTTGCTATATTATTAGACCATTTCCTTGCCAAATGGGATACCGATGATGGTAATACACATAAGCAGTCCTACTATCCAATACATGACAGCGGTTAGCAACCCTCCTAAAATAATCCAAATAAGGTTACCTAAAATGTTCATTATTCGTTGTTTGAGTTAGTTATGTATGTTGTGTAATAATTCGTTTAGTAATTGATCCAACGCTTCTTGGTCTTCCTCTTTCCATGCGCTTCGGATAGTCAGGACGGGGGATAGTATGTGAATGTTTTTCATTGCTTCGAGCATACCGCGCATCACCTTGCCTGCGGTGGGTGCCCAGGTGCCATTCTCTACCAATGCCACTCGGCGCGATTGATATCCTTTGATGCTTAATTTGTGCAAAAATGTGTGCATTGGAGGAAATAGCCCTGCATCGTAACTAGAAGCACAGAGCACCATCTTGTCGTATTTGAAGGCTTGACTAACGGCCTCAGAGGTATCCGAGTGACATAGATCAAAGAGCACCACTTCCTCGCCTCGTGCTCGTAGTTGGTCAGCTATCCGCTGTGCCACCTGCGCGGTATGCCCATGGATGGAAGCGTGCGCTACCAGTACTCCCGAACGCTCAGGACGGTAGCTACTCCATGTCTCATATAGGCGCCATGCCTCTTGCAGCTGCGTGCCACCCAACACGCAACCATGCAAGGGTGCTATGGTTTGAATATCAAAGATTTGCGCTTTTTTGAGTGCTGCGCTTACTTGTGCGCCATACTTGCCGCAGATATTGATATAATACCTACGAGCTTCGTCTGCCCAATTGTCGGGATGGGCGTTGTAGATGCCAAACGAGCCGAAGGCATCGGCGGAGAAAAGGACCTTTTCCTCGGGGATGTAGGTCATCATTACTTCGGGCCAATGCACCATAGGTGCTGCCAGGAACTGTAACGTCATTCCGCCCAAATCGAGCGAGTCGCCCTGTTGAATCGTATGTGTATGATGCGGTTGGAAACCAAACTGCGACATATATTGCAAGGCAGCCTTACTAGCTACGATGGTGCAGTTGGGGTATTGGTTTAGGAACGCTCCGATAGACCCGCTATGGTCGCTTTCCATGTGTTGGATAATCAAGCACGAGGGAGATTGGCCGTCAAGAACTGTTGCCAGTTGGGTGAGCCATTGGTCGGTTGTTCGACTATCTACGCTATCCATCACGGCTATCTGCTCGCTCAGGAGGACATAACTATTGTAGCACATGCCCTCGGGCAGAGGATATTGATTCTCAAAGAGTTCTAAGGTTGGGTCATCGCAACCGATATATTTGATTTTGTCGCTGTACATAATGTTCGTTTTGCAGTTCTTCTACAAAACTTGTGCCGATAGAAAACGGCAATGGCGACAATAGTGACCAAGGGAAATGAGCTCCTACTCGCCCAAAGGGCTCGAGAAATCTTATAAATCTAAACTAACTCACTTTGTTCGTACAAAGTACTCCGTAATAAATTACAACCGCTAGCACTCGCTTTGCTCGTCCGCTGAATCTTAAAAATATACATGGATTTCAAAAATTGTCGAAGATCCTGGGATAGCAGTAGGATAGCAGAGAGATGGCGGGGAGATAGCGAGAGGAAGTGCGAAAGGATTATTTGCGATTGGGGTTTGAGGGAAACCAGCCACGTTGGACACGCTTCTCCTGCTGGAATAGTTCGAGAATAGACCAGAAACTAGAAAAAGCAATAACTCCAAGAATAACAGATAGATACATATTACTCGTGAATAACGAACCTATGAGCATTGCTATGCCTACACAAGCGAAAACCCACCAGCACTTAGTGCCAAAATAATACTCGCCCTTGACAACCAAAGGATGAAAAAGACCTATACAAAGAAAAGAAACTAAACCAAGAAGAATACCTGAGAAATTCATATTATGACCGCTACGCTGTTAGAAGTTAGATGTTAGACCGCTACGCTGTTAGAAGTTAGATATTAGACCGCTGCGCTGTTAGAAGTTAGACTTAATGACAGAACATAAATCCGATATAGAGGCGAGGACCTGTGGGATAGAGCAAATGCTTTTTGGCAAAAGCCAACATCCAATCAAGACGAAGGCAGACATGCACGCGGTGAGTTAGGCAGTAGTCTATACCAATATATGGATTGATGTACATGAAACTTTGTTTGTTCAAGACGACGGATTCCTCTGGTATCCAGTCGTTTTCGCTACCCTTTACCACAGCTAAGGTGTGCGTGGCACCACCTCCTACTGAGCCACCGATGAAGTGCCAAAAGCGTTCGCCGCGCCAGCAGGCATCTGCCAATAATCCGCCCCATCCTGTTCTGACATAACTGCCTGATTGTAAAGACTGTCGCTGGTCGGTTAGTTGGCTGTTCATTGTGGAAACAAAGCCCTCGCATCCTATGCGAAGATGTTGCTTGAGGTTCACGCGCAACGATCCGCCAATGCCACAGGTAATGCCTTGCGAAGCAATGGATTCGCCTGTGGGAAGAACGGCAGAAGGATTGTTGCCAAAGAGATAACCTGCATGTAGCATCATACCGCCACTATAGCCCTGAAAAATGGCAGAGGAGTCCGCGCTGGCAAACGCCAAAGGAGCGAAGAAAAGGAGAAAAGAAAGTAGTCTTTGTCGCATAATCATGAATTTTGCGGCAAAGGTAGTAATTTTGAAATGAAAGTGGCTTAAATGTATCTTAAATTGTTATGCAATCGGAATACGGAGCTCGTTGATTGTGCCGTTGATGTCTAATGACAGAGAGAAATGGTGGCTTCCTAAGTGGGACTTGATGTAGATGACACCCGGGTGAGAGACGGGCAGAAGGACTTGCAGAATGCCGTCTAACATCTGGTTGAGGTCTTGTGGCGAGATGGTGATTGCGCTAACAAACGGATCAAGGTGCAAGCGTGGGGTGAGCTGTTTGGCTTGAAAGTCGGATTGGTGGTCGGTAATCCATTGAATAGCAAAATCTTGTATATTGAGGGTATAGGGTTGCGGTTTCGGTTGCGTGTGCAAAATAATACCCACGCTGCGGATTGATTCGATGGGGTATTGGTTGCTGAAACCGAGTTTGCGACGGAGAGAATGAATGTGCACATCAATCGTGCCCGTGTCGTATTGAAATTGGTGTCCCCAGACATGGTTTAATATATCCTCTCGCGAACAGATGTGGTCGGCGTTTTGCGCTAAATACTCGAGCAATCGGAACTCGATGTTGGTAAGTCGCAAGGGGCGCGCGTGGCGCGTTACGCAGTGCGAGGATGTGTCTATGAGTATGTCGGTAAAGCGATATTTCATCGGGAATGGTTAATTTTGGGAAGCAAAAGTAGTGTATTTTTTTGGAATGCACAAGTTTTATGCGATTTTTCTTGCGTATGTGAAGAAAATTCACTAATTTTGCAGACTTTTTCGTAATATGCGTAATGTGCGCGTACATACGGACACACAAAAGACTTATGCAAAACATCAGAAATATAGCAATCATCGCACACGTTGACCACGGTAAAACGACCTTGGTTGACAAGATGTTGTACACCGCGAACCTGTTTCGTGAGAACGAGCAAAAAGGTGAGCTTATCCTCGATAACAACGAGCTGGAGCGCGAGCGCGGTATCACCATCTTGGCGAAGAACGTAGCCATTGAATACAAGGGCTGCAAGATCAATGTGATTGACACTCCGGGCCACGCCGACTTTGGTGGCGAGGTGGAGCGCGTGCTGAACATGGCCGACGGCGTACTGCTGCTCGTGGACGCTTTCGAAGGTCCAATGCCACAGACTCGCTTCGTGCTTCAAAAAGCCCTTGAGCTCAATCTCAAACCTATCGTAGTAATCAACAAAGTAGATAAACTCAACTGCCGTCCAGACGAGGTGCAAGAGGAGGTATTTGACCTCATGCTTAACCTTGACGCGACCGAGGAGCAATTGGACTTCCAAACCATCTATGGTTCGGCTAAGAACGGCTGGATGTCCACCGATTGGCACAAGCCAACAACTGACCTCACAGCATTGATGGATACCATCATTGAGCATGTGCCTGCGCCAGAGATGTTGGACGGAACACCACAGATGCTCATCACGAGTCTCGACTATAGTCCATACCTCGGTCGTATTGCTGTGGGACGCGTACACCGTGGTGCACTCAAGAACGGTCAGAACGTGACACTCGCGAAGAAAGATGGCAGCAAGGTAAGATGCAAGATCAAAGAGCTGCACACCTTTGCTGGCATGGGTCGCGCAAAAGTGGAAGAAGTGAAATCAGGCGATATCTGCGCACTCATCGGTATTGAGGGCTTTGAGATCGGCGATACCATCTGCGACTACGAGAACCCAGAGGCATTGGATCCAATTGCAATCGACGAGCCAACGATGTCGATGGTGTTCACTATCAACGACTCGCCATTCTTCGGCAAGGACGGTAAGTTCGTGACTTCTCGCCATATCCAAGACCGCTTGAACAAAGAGTTGGAGAAGAACTTGGCGTTGCGTGTAGAGCGCGGAACAGACGAGACATCGTGGAATGTGTTTGGTCGTGGTGTGTTGCACCTCAGCGTGCTCGTAGAAACTATGCGTCGTGAAGGATATGAGTTGCAAGTGGGACAACCACAGGTAATCATCAAGGAGATCGACGGCGTGAAGTGCGAGCCAGTAGAGCAACTGACCGTGAACACCCCAGAGGAGTGCTCAGGTAAGATCATTGAGTATGTGTCCACCCACAAGGGCGAGATGACTCGTATGGAGATGATCAACGACCGTGTTCAATTGGAGTTTGTGATTCCTAGCCGTGGTATCATCGGTATGCGTACCTACGTGCTGAACGTATCTGCGGGTGAGGCGATCATGGCACACCGTTTCTTGGAGTTCCAACCATACAAAGGCGAGATCGTGAAGCGTAATAATGGTTCGCTCATCGCGATGGAAAGTGGTACTGCTTACGCATACGCACTTGACAAGTTGCAAGACCGTGGACGCTTCTTCATTAGTCCACAAGACGAGGTGTATGCGGGTCAGGTAGTAGGCGAGAGCTCGAAAGAGGGCGACATTGTGATCAACGTGACCAAGTCGAAGAAGCTGACGAATATGCGAAGCAAGTCCGCAGATGACAAGGCGGTATTGCCACCACCTGTCATCTTCTCCCTCGAAGAAGCATTGGAGTATATCAAGGAGGATGAGTATGTAGAGGTAACACCAAACTATATGCGTATTAGAAAGATTATCCTTGATGAGTTGGAGCGCAAGAGAGCGAACAAGAATTAAGAAAAAACAAAAATTATAGAAAATTAGTCCAAAAATTAACGAAAATTATTTTATCATCGCATCTTAGATAAGAAATATATGATAATTTTGGGTTTAATTTTGAAAAATTTTTGTTAAGAAAATCCCATTGAAAATAATTATAAAAAATTTTAGTTATATGCAATTTAATCAAACAGAAATCAAAGACCTCACCGCGGTTATCACTTTGACAGTGGAGCCAGCAGATTATCAAGAGGCAGTTCAAAAAGAACTTATCAACATTCGTAAAAAAGCAAACATCCCAGGTTTCCGTCCAGGTATGGCACCAAAGGGTATGTTGCAAAAGATGTACGGCAAGAGCATTCTCGCTGAGGTAATCAACAAGGTTATCGGCGAGGGTTTGAACAAGTACATCGAGGAGCAAAACCTCAACCTTCTCGGCGATCCATTGCCAAACGAGGAACTGACCCCTCAAATGGATCTTGACAACCAAGACACTTTCGTATTTGCATTTGACATCGCCGTAGCTCCTGAGTTCGACGCGTTGCTCAATGGCAAGAACAAGATCACAAACTACACCATCACCGTTACCGATGAGATGGTGGACAACCAAGTGAAGAGTTACGCTCAACGCTTTGGTGAGTACGTACAAGCTGAGACCGTAGAGGAAGGCGACGTAGTAAAAGGTCTGCTCACCGAGCAAAAAGAGAACGGTATCGTGAAAGAGAACGGTATGCTCACACCTGCATATATGTCTGACAAAGAGCAAGCTGCTCTCTTCGCAGGCGCAAAAATCGGTGACGTAATCACCTTCAACCCAACCAAAGCATACGCAAGCAGCGTAGAGGTAAGCTCTATGCTCGGCATCAGCAAAGAGGAGGCAGAGGCATTGACATCTGACTTCACTTTCGAACTCCAAGGCATCACCCGTCACCAAGCAGCTGCTATCAATGGTGAGTTGTTCGCTAAGGTTTATGGCGAGAACAACGTGGCAGATGAAGCAGACTTCCGCGCTCGCATCAAAGCAGAGATCGAAGAGAACATGGCTGAGGACGCTAAGTACAAATTCGGTTTGGACGCAAAAGAGGCTGTGATGAAGAAAATGGCGAAGGTGGACTTCCCTGAGGCATTCTTGAAACGTTGGGTGAAAGCAACCAACGAGAAGATTACCGAGGAAGAGCTCGAGAAAGACTTCCCAGCAATGCTCGATGAGCTCCGTTGGCACCTCGCCAAAGATCAACTCCTCAAACACTTCAATATCCAAGTAGAGAAAGAGGACGTTGAGGCTTACGCTAAGCAAGTGGCTAAAATGCAATTCATGCAATACGGCCTCATGCACGTAGAGGATAGCTACTTGGCTAACTACGCTGAGCAAATGCTCAAAGACGAGAAACAACTCCGCGGCATCGTAGAGCGCGTAGCAGATAACAAAGTTTACGAGGCACTCAAAGGCGTAGCTAAGATCGAGGAGAAAGAGATTAGCCACGAGGATTTCGGTAAACTCTTTGCGTAAGCACTTTGAAGCGTAGCGGTTACCCGCCTCACGTGCAAAACTTCGCAAAGCGACACAATAAGGACATCGGTAGGATTTTTGTATCCTATTGATGTCCTTTATATATATCCCTGGCCCCTAAACTAAGAACGAACAGAGAACATCACCTCTAAATATAATACAATATATTAGGCATGCACGCGCGCGCAATAGAATACAAAAACATCGCCCTCTTAATGATGACTTCGAGCACATTCGATGGTGTGAACATACCAGAGTTTGCAAAGGAACTGATGAAATAACGTAAACAATACGCACTTTTTTGGTCAAAAATACATTTTTTTGAAAAAAAATTTGCGTATTTGCATTTTTTGTTGTACCTTTGCACCCGATTTCAAACAAGGTACCTTGCCCGAGCGGTTAGGGATCGGTCTGCAAAACCGGGGACGGCGGTTCGAATCCGCCAGGTACCTCAAAAAAGAGCCGCTCAACAGAGTGGCTCTTTTTTTGGACTATGAGGCTCATAAGATTTATGGGGCTCATAGGAGTTTGTGGGGTTTCTATCACTATAAGTAGTAAAACAAATGAAAGAAATAGAAGAAATAACCAGTCAGGAATATAAGTACGGTTTCACAACAGATGTGGAGACCGAAGTGATTCCTGTGGGATTGAGCGAAGATGTCGTGCGGTTAATCTCGGCGAAAAAAAATGAGCCCGAATGGCTATTGGAGTTTCGTCTGAAAGCATACCGCAAATGGCTAACCATGCCACACCCAAACTGGGCACACCTTACGATACCAGAGATTGATTTTCAAGCAATTTCGTACTACGCTGCGCCTAAAACACATACGGGCGATGAGAAGAAAGAAATCGATCCCGAGCTCATGAAAACCTTTGACAAACTGGGTATTCCATTGGAAGAACGTGCTGCCTTGGCGGGCAATATGGCGGTGGATGCAGTGATGGACTCGGTATCGGTGAAAACGACCTTCCGCGAGACATTGGCGGAGAAGGGGATAATCTTCTGTTCTATTTCGGAAGCGGTACAAGAATATCCCGAATTGGTGCAAAAATACCTAGGTTCGGTGGTGCCTGCAAACGATAACTTCTATGCTGCATTGAACTCGGCCGTTTTCTCCGACGGCTCGTTTGTATATATCCCAAAAGGGGTTCGATGCCCAATGGAACTTAGTACATATTTCCGTATCAACGCAGGTAACACAGGACAGTTTGAACGCACCTTATTGGTGGCAGACGAGGGCGCATACCTAAGTTATCTAGAAGGTTGTACTGCGCCTATGCGTGATGAGAATCAGTTACACGCAGCCATCGTGGAGATTGTGGTACATAAGGATGCTGAAGTAAAATACTCTACCGTGCAAAACTGGTACCCTGGTGACAAGGAAGGCAAGGGTGGTATCTACAACTTTGTGACTAAACGCGGAATAACGCATGAGAATGCTCGATTGAGTTGGACACAAGTAGAAACTGGTTCGGCCATCACTTGGAAGTACCCAAGTTGCATATTGAAGGGCGATAATTCGAGTGCAGAGTTTTATTCGGTGGCTGTGACCAACAACTACCAGCAGGCTGATACGGGAACAAAGATGATTCATATCGGTAAGAACACGCGCTCGCGTATAATAAGTAAAGGTATATCGGCAGGCAAAAGTCAGAACGCCTATCGTGGATTGGTGCGTGTGATGCCTAATGCAGAGAACGTACGCAATTATAGTCAATGCGATAGTCTGCTCTTGGGCGACAAGTGCGGTGCACATACTTTCCCTACCATGCGCATACAGAATCCAACTGCGATTATCGAGCATGAAGCAACAACAAGCAAGATTAGCGAGGATCAACTATTCTATTGCCAACAACGTGGTATAGGTGTGGAGGATGCAGTGGGACTCATTGTGAATGGTTATGCCAAAGAAGTGATGGATAAACTGCCAATGGAATTTGCAGTGGAGGCACAGAAACTATTGCAGGTGAGTCTGGAAGGATCCGTAGGATAAAAAATCTACAAGAAACATTTTATACATTGAAGACAAAACGATTATTTGGTGTTTTTGCGACTTGCTTCATGTTTATGACAGCGACTGCTGCTACGTTATTTCCAAGTCGCACGGACTTTCGAGATGAGTCGATTTACTTCGTGATGACTACTCGTTTCTACAATGGTGATCCAGAGAACGACACCCAATGTTGGGATGCTCAGAACTACAACGTAGGTGACCCTGCTTGGCGTGGTGATTTCAAAGGTCTGATTGAGAAATTAGACTACATCAAAGCCCTCGGTTTTACCGCAGTATGGATTACTCCTATCGTGGAGAATGCTTCTGGTTATGACTATCACGGTTATCACGCTCATAACTTCTCAAAAGTAGATCAACGCTATGAGAGCGAGGATGTGAAATTCCAAGACCTGATTGATGCCGCTCACGCAAAAGGTATGAAAATCATCTTGGATATTGTGTTGAACCACACGGGTAACTTCGGCGAGGAGAACCTCTGCAAACTCTTTACCCGCGATTGGGAGGCAGACCAAAGCAATATTGACGCATGTATGATTCCTTATACCAAGAAAGATGGTGGTAAATTGCCAGATAACTATTTGTCAATCTCTGGTGGCGAACAATATGCTAAGCGTTTGGCTGAGATGAAGAATACCGATGGACAAAACCACGATAAAAACAACTATTGGCACCACTATGGTAACTTTAACTGGGATGATGACACCCGTTGGTGGGCACAAATCGCAGGTGACTGCGTGGACCTCAATACCGAGAATGCATACGTGGCTAACTACCTCGTGAAATGCTACGGCGAGTTTATCAAAATGGGTGTGGACGGTTTCCGTATCGATACGGGCGGTCACATCTCTCGTTTGACTTTCAACAAGAACTTCATTCCTCAGTTCACTGCATTGGCAGAGCAACACAAAGCTGCACGTAATGGTGGCGACTTCTTTATGTTTGCTGAGGTGTGCTCACGTGATCGCAATGTGACCTACCGTGGTCAAGACCGTTTGAGCCCATACTTCTACACATGGACGGAGAAAAAGAACTACGCATGGGATAATAGCGAGACTTCTTGGAACAGTATAGTCGTTATGGAAGGTGGCAAAGGTAGCCACACTAACGTGACTTCTGTAGATCAACACGCTGCTGATTACGTAGGTCAATACAGCGATGGACGTACTTCGCAAAACGCATTGCTCAGTGGTAACACCTATCATACTCCTGATTATAGCCAATACTCTGGTTTAAGTGTGATAGATTTCCCTATGCACTGGAATTTCCGTACTGCTAATGAGGCTTGGAGTGTGAAGGGCAATGATCATCGCTACAACGATGCTACATGGAATGTGGTATATGTAGATTCTCACGACTACGCTCCTGATGGTGCACCAGAGGGTACACGTTTTGACCAAAGCGAAGACACCTGGGCTGAGAACTTGGCATTGATGTTTACTTTCCGTGGTATCCCTTGTGTATATTACGGTTCTGAGATTCAATTCAAGAAAGGTTGCGTGATTGACAAAGGTCCGAATATTGCATTGAAAGAGACAGGTCGTGCGTATTTTGGTGGATATATCAAGGGTGAGGCAGACGTGACCGACTTTGCGGAGTATAGCAATGCAACAGGTAATATTGCACAAACATTGAAGCACCCATTGGCTTTGCATATCCAACGTTTGGCTAAGATTCGTATGGCAGTTCCTGCTTTGCGTAAAGGTCAATATGCTACCGATGGTTGTAGCGGTAGCTTTGCATTCAAACGTCGTTATACCGATGCTACTACCGACTCATACGCGCTTGTGACTATTTCTGGTGATGCTAAATTCAGCAATGTGCTCAATGGTACCTATACCGACTGCGTCACTGGCGAGAAAATAACTGTCACCAATGGTACACTTAAGGCTAACTGCTCTGGCAAAGGTAACCTCCGTGTGTATGTCTTGGATACAGAGAAGACTAAAGCGCCAGGTAAGATAGGCGTAGATGGCAAATATCTATATGGAACAAAGAACGCTGGTAGTTATCCTCAATGGGATGGTACACAAGAGGAGCTAGATGACCGCTTTGGCCAGGGTGGCAATGGTGGTAATACCAACTGGGGCGAGCCTGTAGATCCTTGTGTAGAGAGCGTGAATGAACGTGCGGTATTCTTCCAAACCACACAAGACTTTGGAACTTCAGCTGCGGTATATATGTGGATTAAGGGTACTAAAACGCATCTGTTAGGCGCATGGCCAGGACGGCGAGCTACTCACTTGGGTGGTGGCACCTTTAAGTTTGTGATTCCTGATGATGTAACCGGTGATGAGAGTCAATGGATGATTATTTGGAATAATAACGATGCGGGCAAGCAGACAGGGGACATGACTTTCACTATGCGTGGGCTATATAACATGAGTGGTTATCAAGGTCTTATTACTAAACTATGCGTGGGTGGTGATACTGGTGAGACCCCTGTTAATCCGAAACCAGAGGATCCAGCACCAGCAGAGTTGTGCTTAAAATCGGCTGATGAGCGTGTGGTTTTCTTTGAAAAATCTAGCGATTTTGGTGGTAATATCAACTGCTATATTTGGTTTACTGATGGTAGTACGACCGAGATTTGTGGTGTATGGCCTGGTAAGGTAGCGACCCGTTTGTACGACAATGTGTATCGTTTTGAGATTCCTGCTACTGCGCCTGCAATCAATGATAAATGGATGATTATTTGGAACGATGGTTCTGGCAATCAAACGGCAGATTTGAAATATACCAATCAAGGTTTATACACGGGTAACAACAAAGGCAGTATCAGTTGTTCTTCACGCATTACTGCGCTTTGCGAAATGACAGACGTGGAGAATGTGGAGGAGGCTCAGTCGGTTGCTCGCAAAGTACTTGTTAACCAATCTCTGTACCTTGTGATGCCTAACGGCAATGTATATGACATCTCTGGGCGACTAGTGCGTTAATAGAACGAGATTCACATAAAAGAAAACGCTGCGCAACTGCGCAGCGTTTCTTTGTTGCGGAGGGCGGGATCGAACCACCGACCTTCAGGTTATGAGCCTGACGAGCTACCACTGCTCTACTCCGCGATATTATCAACTCATTTCTGAATTGCGGTGCAAAGGTACTGCTTTTTTTTGACATGACCAAATAATTTGAGGATTTTTAACGAAAAAAGTGATATTTTTGTGTATTTTCTTGCGTATATGCGTTTTTTTTAGTAATTTTGCGCCCTATTTTGTGCATGGTTATGCTACGCGTGCGCGAAATGAGATTGCAGAATAAAATAATAACAATAAAACTAAATTAAAATTATGCAAAACAAAGGACTTGTTATTACCTTGGCAGTGTGCTTGGCTTTGGTGAGTGCGTTCTATTTGTCATTCTCAGTAGTGACAAACCACTATGACAACAAAGCAGCAGAGTATGCACAAGGTGATGATGCAAAAGAGTACCAATATTTGGACTCTATTGCTGGTGAAAAAGTGTGGTTTGGCTACACATTAAAGGAGTGCCGTGAGAAAGAGATCAACCTTGGTCTTGACCTCAAGGGTGGTATGAACGTAACAATGGAAGTATCGGTTCCAGAGATTATCCGCGCATTGAGCGGTTACAACACCACAGAGAACTTCAACAACGCTATCACGTTGGCACAAGAGAAACAAAAATCTTCGGGTGCAGATTTCTTGACCCTTTTCTTTGAATCATTCTACGAGATTGACCCTAATGCTCAGTTGGCATCGGTGTTCTCTACTTTCGAGCTCCGTGATAAGGTTAGCTTGACTTCTACCAATCAAGAGGTAGAGAACGTGGTTCGCGAAGAGGTACAAGGCGCTATTGATAACTCATTCAACGTATTGCGTACTCGTATTGACCGCTTTGGTGTGGTACAACCTAATATCCAAAAGCTCAGCCAAACAGGCCGTATCTTGATTGAGTTGCCAGGTATCAAAGAGCCAGAGCGCGTTCGTAAACTCCTCCAAGGTTCTGCAAACTTGGAGTTCTGGGAGACATACGACCTCTCTGAGATCTTGCCACAAATCATGCAAATCAATAACGAGGTAGCTGCTCAAAACGCAAGTACAGCTGCGGCTCAAGAGGCTGCTCCTGCAAAAGCAGAGGCAAAAGCTGAGGCTACTGATGAGTTGGACGCTTTGGTAGAGGCTGCTGATAGTTTGGCACAAATTGAGGCTGACCAAGAGGCTGCATACGAGGAGTATAAGAAGGCTAACCCATTGTTCGCAATGCTTCAACCTTCTGTAAACCAAGCCGGTCAACCATACCGAGGTCCAGTAGTAGGTACTGCGCACTACACAGACACCGCAAAGGTAATGGCTATGTTCAATACACAAGTAGCTAAGTCATTGCTCCCACGCGAGTTGCACTTGTGCTGGACAGTAAAAGCAATTGACGAGGCAGAGGCTTACTACCAACTCGTAGCTTTGAAATCACAAACAAGTGGTCGTCCATCTCTCGAAGGTGACGTGATTACTGATGCTCGTGCTGACTTCGGTCAAACATCTGCTTACGCTAACGTAAGCATGACCATGAACGCTGAGGGTGCTCGCGACTGGCAACGTATCACACGTGACAATATCGGCAAGTCTATTGCTATCGTACTCGATGGCTATGTATATAGCTTCCCAACTGTACAAAACGAAATCGCAGGTGGTAGCTCACAAATCACTGGTAACTTCACCGTAGAAGAGGCTAAGGACTTGGCTAACACATTGAACTCTGGTAAGATGCCTGCGCCTGCACGCATTATCCAAGAGGATGTAGTGGGTCCATCCCTCGGTCAAGAGGCTATTCACGATGGTCTTTGGAGCTTCGTGATTGGTTTTATCTTGATTCTCGTTTACATGATCATGTACTATGGTTTGACCGCAGGTTTGATTGCTGACTTTGCATTGCTCTGCAACGTATTCTTGCTCGCAGGTATCTTGTCTTCATTCTCTGCTGTATTGACCTTGCCTGGTATCGCCGGTATCGTGCTCACCATGGGTATGGCGGTGGATGCTAACGTGCTTATCTATGAGCGTATCCGCGAGGAGCGCCGTGCAGGTAAGAACTTGCGTAAGGCTATCGAGGACGGTTTCAGCAACGCGATCTCTGCGATTGTGGACTCTAACGTAACATCATTCCTTACTGGTGCTATCTTGGCAATCTTCGGTACTGGTCCTATCAAGGGCTTCGCTGTTACCTATATGATTGGTATCATCTCTTCTTTCTTGACTGCTGTATTCGTTTGCCGTCTGTTGCTCGAGGCGTATGCTAAGAAGGAGAATGCTAAGGAGCTCAACTTCACTACCAAACTCATGCAAAACTTCTTGCAAAACACCAAGGCTAACTTCATTGGTGCACGCAAGGTGACTTATATCGTATCTGGTGTATTGGTACTCGTTGGTATCTTGGGTGTTAATCCACATATCATGGGTAAACTGAACCTCGGAATTGACTTCTCTGGTGGTCGTAACTATATCGTTCGCTTCGCTGAGCCAGTTAACACACAAGAGGTGAATGCTGCTTTGGACAATGTGTTCATGGCTGCTAAGGAGCAAGCAGGCGACGAGGAGACTTTTGCACTCAACGTTATCACTATCGGTGACGCTAACCAAGTACGTATCTCTACCAACTACCGTATCAACGATAACTCTGAGACACTCGATGACGAGATCGAGGCATTGCTCTATGCTGGTTGCCAACAGTTCTTGCCAGAGGGTACAACACTGGACGAGTTCAAATCTACCGAGATTAACCCTGAGGTAGGTATCATGCAATCACAAAAGGTAGGTCCTGCTATCGCTGATGATATTACCCAATCTGCTGTTTGGGCTGTGTTGGCTGCATTGCTGGGTATCTTCCTCTATGTGTTGGCACGTTTCCGCAACTTCGCATTCTCTGTAGGTGCGTTGACAGGTTTGGCACACAACACCCTCATTGTACTCGGTGCATACGCGCTCCTCTGGAAGGTGATGCCATTCTCTATGGAGATTGACCAAGCGTTTATCGCTGCTATCTTGACCGTTATCGGTTACTCTATCAACGATACCGTGGTTATCTTCGACCGTGTACGTGAGTACACCAACCTCTATCCAAAACGCGACCGCAAGCAAAACATCAACGACGCGTTGAATCACACCCTCAGTCGTACCTTCTCTACTTCGATGTCAACCCTCGTAGTATTGATTGCTATCTTCTGCTTCGGTGGTGAGACTATCCGCGGTTTCGTATTCGCATTGCTCATCGGTGTGGTTGTAGGTACCTACTCTTCACTCTGTGTGGCTACTCCTCTTGCATTTGATATTCAAGAGGCTATGGATCGTCGCAAAGCTAAAAAAGCTGCGTTGAAATAATATCGTGCGCGCATGCATGCGTACGCACGCAGATGAATAATTAAGGTACTGCCCGGCATACGTCGGGCAGTATCTCGATAAAACATTAAACTCTAAACTCTAAACACTCAACTAACATGAAGAATGATTTTTTGAAATTTGCCGTCTCTAACGGTATGAACTCGATGCACGTAGAGAACGCTATGAATGCATCTGCCAGTTATATTAGTCCTTCCATTTTGGAGGAACGCCAACTCAATGTGACGCAGATGGATGTGTTCTCTCGCTTGATGATGGACCGTATCATTTTCCTCGGCACAGAGGTGAATGACTATACTGCCAATGTGATTCAAGCGCAGTTGCTTTATCTCGACTCTGTGGACTCTGACCGCGATATTAGTATCTACCTTAATACCCCTGGCGGTTCTGTATATGCTGGCTTGGGCATTTATGATACGATGCAGTTTGTCCGTTCGCGTGTAGCCACTATCTGTACGGGTATGGCGGCCAGTATGGGTGCTGTATTGTTGGTGGCTGGCGAGAAAGGTATGCGTGCTGCTTTGCCTCATAGCCGTGTGATGATTCACCAACCATTGGGTGGTATCCAAGGGCAAGCATCGGATATTGAGATCACGGCACGTGAGATTCTCAAACTCAAAGACGAACTCTATCAGATTATCTCCGACCACTCTGGTCAGACGATGGAGAAGATTCGCCAAGATGCCGACCGTGATTACTGGATGACAGCGGAAGAAGCACTTCAATATGGTATGATTGACAAGGTGTATCGTCGCGAGAATAAGTAACGAATATGGCTAAGAAGAAAGAACAATGTTCGTTTTGCGGTCGCGAGATGCCGCACATGTTTCGCGGTGATGATGGAAGCCTAATCTGCCACGATTGTATTGAGGCGGGACATAAGATGATCCGCGAGATGAAGCAGTATGCAGAAACGGAGAATGATGTCAAAGGATTAGACTTGAACTCGCTGCCTAAACCTGCGGAGATAAAGGCGTTTCTAGATCAATATGTGATTGGTCAAGACGATGCCAAACGCTATTTGTCGGTGGCAGTATATAACCACTACAAGCGTGTTCTTCAACCTCGCGAAGAGGGTGGGGTGGAGATTGAGAAGAGCAATATTATCCTTGTCGGTTCCACTGGTACGGGTAAGACACTCCTTGCTCGCACAATAGCCAAACTGCTCAAAGTACCTTTCACCATTGTAGATGCTACTGTTCTTACCGAAGCTGGTTATGTGGGCGAAGACGTGGAGAGCCTGCTCACACGTCTTTTGCAGGAGTCGGATTACAATGTCAAGAAAGCCGAGAAAGGTATCGTGTTTATCGATGAAATCGATAAGATTGCTCGTAAATCGGATAACCCTTCTATCACCCGCGACGTTTCGGGTGAAGGTGTGCAACAGGGTTTGCTGAAACTGCTTGAAGGGTCGGTAGTGAATGTGCCACCTCAAGGCGGTCGCAAGCACCCTGAGCAGGAGTTTATCCACGTCAATACACAGAATATCCTCTTTATATGTGGTGGAGCTTTTGACGGCATTGAGCGCAAGATTGCGCAACGCATGAATACCCAAGTAGTAGGCTTTGATGCTGCTAAGAAGACGCAAGCCATTGACAAAAGTGACCTCTTGCAATACATAGCGCCACAGGACTTAAAGTCGTTTGGTTTGATACCTGAGATTATTGGTCGTTTGCCTGTGCTTACCTATCTCAAACCATTGGATAAGAATGCTTTGCGCAATATCTTAACAGAGCCTAATAATGCGCTAGTGAAGCAATATCAAAAGCTCTTGTCAATGGACGGAATTGCACTCACATTTGCTCCCGATATGTTGGATTACATCGTGGATAAAGCGGTTGAGTATAAGTTAGGTGCGCGTGGTTTGCGCGGACTGATGGAGACGGTGATGATTGATGTGATGTACGATTTGCCTTCGTCTAAGAACCAAACGCAGACATACGAAGTCACCAAGGACTATGCGCAGCAACGCATTGAAAAGGCTAATATCAATCAACTCTCTTTAAGTGGAGAATAAAATCAAGACAATAAACATGAAAAAAGTACTAATTATGATGACATTGGTGGCTACTCTCGTGGGTTGCTGTGCCAAAAAACCACATTATGAGAGTGTGGACGAGTATCCTGTGAAACAAGGTTCGCTCAATGAGATGACCTATTCACCAGAACAAACTACTTTCTCTGTATGGAGTCCTAATGCGGATACAGTGTATCTGAATATCTATGCGGATGCTACTACCGTAGAACCACTGCAAAAACTTACTATGTGCCGTCAGAAAGATGGTAGTTGGACCAAGATCGTGAAGGGTGACCTCAATGGTCAGTTCTATACGTTCCAAATCGTAGAGCCTACTTCTCGTTGGAAACTCCATGAGACTCCTGGTATTTTTGCTAAGGCTTTGGGTGTAAACGGTCGCCGTGCTGCTATCATTGACCTTGCAACTACCAATCCTGAGGGTTGGAGCGAAGATGTACGTCCTGCTTTTGCGGGTGCTAAGGATGCTATCGTGTATGAGATGCACCACCGCGATATGACTATCCACGCTACATCAGGTGTGCAAAACAAAGGCAAGTTCGTTGGTTGGACAGAGCATGGTACTGTGACTGCTGAGGGCTTGGCTACAGGTATTGATCACCTCGTAGAGTTGGGTGTTACCCACGTACAAATCCTTCCCTCGTATGACTATGGATCAGTAGATGAGACTCGCTTAAGTGACAACCGTTATAACTGGGGTTACGATCCTGTGAACTACAATGCTCCTGATGGTGGTTACAGCACCAATCCTTACGATCCTGCTACTCGTGTTCGCGAGATGAAGCAAATGATTCAAGCACTTCACAAAGCAGGTATCCGTGTGATTATGGATGTAGTGTACAACCATACCTTCAATGTGGAGAATAGTAACTTTACCCAAACTGCTCCTGACTATTTCTATCGTCTTACTGAAAATGGCGATTTGGGTAACGCTTCGGGTTGTGGCAATGAGACTGCTAGCGAGCGACCAATGATGCGCAAGTTTATCATTGAGTCTTGCCGCTATTGGATTGAGGAATATCACATGGACGGTTTCCGCTTCGACCTTATGGGTATCCACGATGTGGAGACTATGAACCAAGTTCGTGCTATGTTGGATAGCATCGACCCAAGCCTCTTGCTCTATGGCGAGGGTTGGGCTGCTGGTGGTCCTTTGTACCCTGGCGATGAGTTGGCTATGAAGGCTAATATGCAAAAACTTCCTAATATCGGTGCGTTCTGTGATGATATGCGCGATGCGCTTCGTGGCCCATTCCACGATAATCACCAAGGAGCTTTCTTGACAGGCGAGAAAGGACACGAGGAGAGCATTAAGTTTGGTGTTGTAGGTTGTATCGCTCACCCTGAGGTGGATATGACTAAGGTAAACTATTCTAAGCAAGCGTGGACCGCTCAACCTACTCAGTCTATCAACTACGTTTCTTGCCACGATGATATGATGCTCACCGACCGTTTGAAAGCGAGCAAGAAACTCCGTGCAGGTGAACTACAACGTCTCAGCAAGTTGGCTCAAACAGCTGTTTTGACATCACAGGGTATGCCATTCTTGTGGTGTGGTGAGGAGATTGCACGCGATAAGAAAGGTGTGCACAACTCTTATTGCAGTCCTGACGAGATCAATGCTATTGATTGGTCGCTCAAACAAGAGAATCTGGATTTGTTCCGTTATTATCAAGGTCTGATAGCATTGCGCAAAGCGCATCCTGCTTTCCGTATGGGTGATGCAGAGTTAGTACGTCAGAATGTACATTTCTTGCCTGTGGCTGAGGGTGTTGTGGCATACCAATTAAACGGCGAAGCCGTAGGTGATACTTGGAAGACTATCGTGGTAGTGCTGAACAGTCAAACCAAGGCTGCAAAGGTGGCATTGCCAAGTGGAGAGTTCCGTTATGCTTGTGTAGATGGCAAGTGCCCTGTTGAATGCGATGCAGTGGTATCAGGCGATGTGCGCGTAGCACCTCAATCAGCAGCTATCTTGTACAGCTTGTAAGATTTTGTATATCGAAATAGTAGGTACAATGTGCCACTATCTAAAAAAGTGCAGTTCACCCTGCACTTTTTTTGTATATATCCGAAAATTTTTGTACCTTTGCAGCGCAAAGTTGCACAACATTGGAATAACATTGAACGTATGAGAATACATTTTATAGCAATTGGCGGCGCCGCCATGCACAACCTAGCCATGGCGGTAGCTACCAAAGCAGGATATATCGTGACAGGGTCGGATGATGAGATATTCGACCCTGCTCGCACACATCTCGAGAAAGCAGGACTGCTACCCAAAGAGATGGGTTGGCATCCAGAGAATATCACCTTTGATATAGATGCAATTATATTAGGTATGCACGCGCGCGAGGACAACCCCGAGCTCGTTCGTGCACGCGAGTTGGGTATCAAGATATATTCTTTCCCCGAGTACCTATACGAGCAAACCAAAGATAAGATCCGAATCGTAGTAGGCGGTAGCCATGGCAAGACCTCTACAACCTCCATGATCTTGTATGTGCTTCAACGTCTAGGCATCGAAGCCGACTATATGGTGGGTGCACAGATTGAGGGCTTCGAGCGAATGGTACGTCTGTCGGACACGGCTAAGTATGCTGTGTTTGAGGGCGATGAGTACCTGACATCTCCGCTTGACTTGCGCTCTAAATTCCTATGGTACCACCCACATGTGGCGATACTGACAGGTATAGCATGGGACCATATCAACGTGTTCCCTACTTTTGATGGATACGTGGACACTTTCCGTAAGTTCGTCGATGGAATCGAGGAAAATGGCACATTCATCTACTACAAACATGACAATAACTTGTGCGAGATTGCATCTCACGCACGAAAAGATATACAACAATTCCCATACGAGGCATACAAAGGCGATGTGCGTATGCGCATCTTCGGTCGCCACAATATGGAGAATCTGCAAGCTGCGGCGTTGGCCTGCGAGCAAATAGGCGTGAAGTCAGATGACTTCTACCGCGAGATTGCCACTTTCACAGGCGCAAGCAATCGCTTGGAGTTTATCGATGAAATAGGCGATAATGTGGCATACAAAGACTTTGCCCACTCTCCAAGTAAACTCCGCGCTACGGTGAATGCGGTACGCGAGCATTATCCTGAGAAGCAATTAGTGGCTTGTATGGAGTTGCACACCTTCTCCAGTCTGATGGCAGACTTCTTGCCACAATACGAGGGATGTATGGAGCAGGCAGATAAGGCATTGGTGTATTTTAACCCGAAGGTCTTGGAGCACAAGAAACTGCCACCTATCTCCGCAGAGGAAGTGCGCTGTGCTTTTGCCTCAGACAATGTAGAGGTGTTTACAGACAGCCAAGAGTTGCAAGCACGCCTTCGCAAGATAGAATACAAAAATACTGCCCTCTTGATGATGAGTTCGGGTAATTTTGATGGGGTGAATATTCCTGAGTTTGCAAGAGAATTGATAAGTTGATTATTATTTAAGGATTCAATCATGAATAAAGAGACAGAAAACTCAAAAACAGAGCAGAGTAACATACCTTATACACATTGCCTGAACTGTGGTGCAGAGTTGAAAGGTAAGTATTGTCATGTTTGTGGACAAGAAGCAACCAGTAAGACTCCTTCGATTGGTGCATTTATAGTGGAGTATGCTAACCATGCTTTTATTTGGGATTCAAATTTCCTGAAAACTCTTTGGAACCTGATTCGTCGTCCTGGTTATTTGACCAAAGAATTTATTGCAGGAAAGTTTGCGTCGCATGAACATCCCCTTAAACTGAATATGTTCTTGCTATTTGTACTCATCACGCTATTCGTGTTTTTTGCGGGCACTGAAAAGGTGAACAATTCGGTACATAATATAACCCACAACGAAGCTGTGCTTGCAGGCCTTCAACTTGAATTTATGATTGATCGCGGAGAACTAGATACCACACTGTTAAGCCCACAAGATACTGTTCTGTTGTTAGCACCTCTGTTCTTCGCTAATCAGTATCCAGGATTCATCCGTTGCATAGATACATTAGAATACACGAATGACAAAGGTCTTGACAAATGGATAGCGGTTATTCCGCATACATTCATTGAGGATAGCATTATGGTGGAGTACGAAAGTGGTTGCTATCGTATAAACCAAGAATTGAAAACAGCCCAAAACGAATTGATGTTAGTAAATTCCATTGCACAAGAACTAGTTGATCTCATTGCTCGATACTTCCCATTGCTTGTGTTGTTCACGGCTCCATTCCTAGCAATATCGCTGCGATTTGTGCAACGCAAGAACCGCCTACCACGCATCCATCATTTCATTTTCGCCCTGCATTACACCGCCTTCCTTGAAGTGATAATGATATGCATTTTCCTGCTCCATCTAACGGTATCACCACCTATGTGGCTCTTGGAATGTGGTATGGTTATAGGTTCATGCTTGTATCTCACCATTGCTTTCCGCAAGGTTTATGGAACTCGCAGCTGGGTGGGAGCCGCTTTCAAGGCACTGTTTACAAGTTTGATTTATGTGTTCATCTGTCTGCTGGTATTCCTTGGGATACTCTTGGTGGCTTTCTTTATGGCTATTAATAACGTTTTGGTATAAAATTTGTACCTACACCAAATTAAACAACACTACACTCCTATGGATAAACAAACAAAACGTGATTACCTCTATATGCGCATGGCGCGTACTTGGTCTGAAAACAGTTATTGCGTGCGCCGCAAAGTAGGTGCTATCTTAGTCAAAGACCAAATGATTATATCTGATGGATACAATGGTACTCCAAGCAACTTTGAGAACGTATGCGAAGATGAGAATAACGTATCTAAACCATACGTACTGCACGCAGAAGCGAATGCACTCACCAAAGTGGCTCGTAGCCATAACAGCAGCGACGGAGCAACACTCTATGTAACTGCTTCCCCATGTATGGAGTGCGCGAAACTCATTATCCAATCAGGTATCAAACGTGTTGTTTATGGCGAGAAATACCGCATTATGGACGGTGTAGAACTCCTCGAACGTGCAGGCGTACAGGTGGACTTTATGCCCGATACCCCTGCCTCTAACTTTTAACCTCTAACCTTTAACCTAAATTTGTATGAAAAAGTATTTATTTCCAACGCTTACTATTGCCTGTCTGATGATAGGTTTCCTTATCGGAAATGCTATTTCCAATAAGGTGAATGCCCAACGTTTTTTCATTCAAAATGGGCAACTCTTCCAACAACCTGAGTCCAAAGTGGATCAATTGCTTCAATTGATGAGTCAAGCTTACGTGGATGAAATCAATGTAGATAGTATCACCGATGATGCGATGCAAGAATTGGTGAAACGCCTTGATCCCCACTCAGCATATATCCCCAAAGAAGATTTGGAGATGGTGAACTCTGAACTTTCTGCCTCCTTCTCGGGAATAGGTGTGCAGTTCTCCATTCAAAATGATACCGTACAAGTGGTATCGGTCATCTCAGGAGGTCCATCAGAGGGTATCGGTGTATTGGCCGGCGATAAGATCGTTATGGTCAATGACTCCAACTTCACAGGAAAGACCATCACCAACGAGCGCGTGATGCACGCCCTTCGTGGTCCAAAAGGTACCGAAGTGAAAATAGGCGTTATGCGTAGTGGTTCGAACGAAGTATATGACTTTACCATCATTCGTGGCGAGATACCTATCCATTCCATTGATGCGAAGTTCATCATTGAAGAGAAAGGACAAAAGATTGGTTTTGTGCGCGTTAATCGCTTTGGTGAGAATACATACGACGAGTTTATAGCCGCTATGGCATCGCTGAAAGGACAGGGGGCTACATCTTATATTGTGGACCTGCGCGAGAACTCGGGTGGTTTTATGGATCAGGCTATCAAGATGGCCAACGAGTTTTTGGCAAAGGGTGATATGATTGTCTATTCCGAAGGACGTGCTTATCCACGCTATGAGGCTCGTGCTAACGGTTCGGGTCGTTTCCAACGTGAGCCATTGGTGGTGCTGATAGATAACTTCTCGGCTTCTGCGAGCGAGATTTTTGCAGGTGCGATGCAAGATAACGACCGTGCAACCATCATCGGTCGCCGCTCATTTGGCAAAGGATTGGTACAACAGCAGATACCTTTTGCAGACGGTAGTGCCGTGCGATTGACTGTGGCGCGCTACTACACACCATCGGGTCGTTCGATTCAAAAACCTTATAAGATGGGCGAGGGAGAGGACTATGCAATGGATCTGTTGGATCGTTACGAAAGTGGAGAGTTCTTCTCTGCCGATAGTGTGCATTTTGCCGATTCCACCGTATATTACACGAAGGAAGGTCGTAAAGTGATGGGAGGCGGAGGCATTATGCCTGATATCTTCGTTGGTCGTGACACCACGCTCTACACACCATACTTTAATATCGTATCTAATCGTGCATATACTTATCAGTTTGCCTATCAATATACAGACCGTCATCGCAAAGAACTGAGCCAATATAAGGATTGGCAATCGTTGGAGAAACACTTGCTCCGTGCGAATTGGCTTGATGAGTTTGTGGCGTTTGCAAAGGCGAAGGGTGTAGAACCTAAACCCGAGCAGTTGGCGAAGTCTAAACCGCTATTAGTGCGCTTGGTGAATGCCTATATTGTACGCAATATCTTAAATGATGAAGGCTTCTTCCCACTCTTTGAGCGAGATGATGATGTAACGATAAAAGCAGTAGAAGAATTAACAAAATGATGAAGCAACGTTGGCAGCAAATACGTGAGTTCATTCAGTATGACCTTTGGCGACACCCGCATATAGATGTGGACGACCCAAAGA
>JAZNBO010000015.1:0-130279 GCA_045587145.1 Paludibacteraceae bacterium | reverse complement strand
CGCAAAGGTCGCTTGTATGTAATTAACAAAAAAGAACCCAAAATGAAAATGCGTCAAGGATAAGCATTTCATCGAGGTAAACCATTTAATCAATATCCTTAAAGTAAATAATTATGGCTATAAGAATTGTCGGTGTAGATTTGCCACAAAACAAGTGTGGAGAAGTCGGTTTGACTTATATCTACGGAATAGGTCGTTCAAGCGCAAAGAAGATCTTGGCAGAGGCAGGCGTTGACCCAAGCATCAAGGTACAAGATTGGACGGATGACCAAGCAGCTAAAATCCGTGAGATCATCGGTGCTAAGTACAAAGTAGAAGGTGACCTCCGTTCGGAAACACAACTCAACATCAAGCGATTGATGGATATCGGTTGCTATCGCGGTGTGCGCCACCGTATCGGTCTCCCAGTACGTGGTCAATCCACCAAGAACAATGCCCGTACGCGCAAGGGTAAAAAGAAAACCGTTGCTAACAAGAAGAAAGCAACTAAGTAATCAACCTGTTAATATCTATCAATTATGGCAAAGAAAACTGTTGCAGCTAAGAAGCGCGTCGTAAAGATTGACGGTGTTGGTCAACTTCACGTGATGTCTTCTTTCAACAATGTAATCGTAACCCTCGCTAATGGTCAAGGTCAAGTTATCTCTTGGTCATCTGCAGGTAAAATGGGCTTCCGTGGCTCTAAAAAGAATACTCCTTACGCAGCTCAAACTGCTGCTGAGGATTGCGCAAAGGTCGCTTTTGACCTCGGCTTGCGCAAAGTAAAAGCGTATGTTAAAGGTCCAGGACAAGGTCGTGAGAGCGCTATCCGCGCTTGCGCTAACGCAGGTATCGCAGTAACTGAGATTGTTGACGTTACTCCTATGCCTCACAATGGTTGCCGTCCTCCTAAACGTCGTCGTGTATAATTTTTAACTATTAAAATTTTAAGAAAATGGCAAGATATATTGGACCAAAATCACGTATTGCACGTCGTTTCGGAGAGGCTATCTTCGGTCCTGACAAAGTGCTTGATCGTCGTAACTACGCTCCAGGTCAACACGGCGTTAACCGCCGTAAAAAAATGTCTGAGTACGGTACTCAGCTCGCTGAAAAGCAAAAAGCAAAATACACCTACGGTGTACTCGAGCGCCAATTCCGTCTCCTTTTTGCTCAAGCTTCTCGTATCAAAGGTATTACTGGTGAGATCCTTCTCCAATTGCTCGAGTCTCGTCTCGACAACGTAGTATATCGTCTTGGTATGGCTCCTACTCGCGCTGCTGCTCGTCAGCTCGTTAGCCACTGCCACATCACTGTGAATGGCAAAGTGGTGAACATCCCTTCTTACCAAGTTAAGCCAGGTCAAGTAGTGGCTGTTCGCGAGAAAGCTAAATCTTTGGAGGTTATCACTGCTTCTCTTGATGGATTCAACCACAGCAAATATCCTTGGTTGGAGTGGAACGAGGCTGACAAAGCTGGTAAGTTCCTCAATATGCCTCAACGTGAGGAGATTCCTGAGAATATCAAGGAGCAATTAATCGTCGAGTTGTACTCTAAATAATAATTAAATTCATGGCAATATTAGATTTTATTAAGCCTGATAAGGTGATCATGTTGGATTCGAGCAACAAGCGCGGAGTTTTTGAGTTCCGTCCGCTCGAACCGGGTTATGGTATCACAGTTGGTAACGCTATTCGTCGTGTCCTGATTGGCTCACTCGAAGGCTACGCTATCTGTTCAATTAAGATCAATGGTATTGATCATGAATTTGCTACTATCCCAGGTGTCATTACAGATGTCACCAACTTGATTCTCAACCTCAAACAAGTTCGTTTCGGCCGCAAAGAGGGTATCGAAGAGGTCGAAGGCGAGACTATTCGTATGCACGTTAAGGGCAACAATGTGCTCTTGGCTGGCGAGTTGAATAGCTACCTCCAATCATTCGATGTTCTGAATCCAGAGCTCGTGCTCGCTGAGATGGACGAGACAGCTGACTTTGAGTTGGAAATCAATATCAACAAAGGTCGTGGTTATGTATCAGCAGATGAGAATCGCCAAGCTAACGATGCTATTGGTGTTCTCGCTGTTGATAGTATCTATACTCCAATCCGCAATGTGAAGTATAGCATTGACCCTTACCGTGTGGAGCAACGTACTGACTATGAGAAACTCACTCTTGAGATTCTTACAGACGGTTCTATCACCCCACAACAAGCACTCACTGAGGCTGCTAAGCTCTTGATTTATCACTTTATGCTCTTCTCTGAGGAGCGTATCATCATCGAGGATCCAGTTAAACCTGCAAATGATGTTCTTGATGAGGAGCACTTGCGTATGCGTCAGTTGCTTAACCAACACTTGCAAGATATGGACCTCTCTGTTCGCGCTCTCAACTGCTTGAAAGCTGCTGAGGTTGATACCTTGGGAGAATTGGTGAAATACCATCGTTCTGATTTGCTCAAATTCCGCAACTTCGGTAAGAAATCTCTCACCGAGCTTGATGAATTGCTTGAGCGTAATGGATTGGCATTTGGTATGGATATTAGCAAATACAAACTTAATGATTAATTAAAAAAGTAAAACAAAAATGAGACATAATAAGAAATTCAATCATCTTGGTCGTAAAGCAGCGCACCGTCATGCTATGCTTTCCAATATGGCTTGCTCGCTCATCATGCACAAGCGTATTTCGACCACTTTGGCTAAGGCAAAAGCTCTCCGTATGTATGTAGAGCCATTGCTTACCCATGCGAAAGAGGATACAACGGCTAACCGTCGTCTTGTTTTCGCTAAACTCAAACAAAAAGCTGTTGTTACTGAGCTCTTCCAGAACGTAGCTGAGAAGATTGCTAACCGTCCAGGTGGTTACACCCGTATCCTCCGCACAGGTTTCCGTCTAGGTGACGCTGCTGAGATGGCAATCATCGAGCTCGTTGATTACAACGAGAACATGCTCAAAGCTCCGAAGGCTGCTGCTAAGAAGACCACACGTCGTGCTGGTAAGAAAGCTGCTCCTAAGGCAGAGGCTGCTGTTGAGGCACCTGCAACTGAGGCTGCTGCTGAGTAATTGCACAGAGTTTACCGAAGTAAACATAAGAAATCGCACTCCGTTGGGGTGCGATTTTTTTGTGGTATGCTATATCTTCGCTTACCACTCGGTTACTACTAGCCACGTCCAGCCATGCGGCAGAAATTCCCAGCCTTTACACTAAAAATATTTGCTCAATTCAGAAAAAAACAGTAACTTTGCAAGTTCAAACGTTAAAACATAGTGAATGATGAATATGATAGCACGATTACGCGTATTATTTCTGACTGTTATGCTGTTGTTGCCATTTGGGGCAGTATCAGTAATGGGTCAGTCTGTGACAATTGTGAAGGAGTTGAAACAGGTGCCTATGTCATCTGCCTTGGCGATGTATAAGAATGAGTTTGGCAGTTTTGAGAAGCCAATGTTAGATAATACTTTTCCTTTTGCGGTTATTCGTATGTACTTGGAGGGCAATGCGCAAGCCGTGAAATTAGCCAAAGAACGATTTACGTTGGACATGGGTCAGCATACGGGTGTGGAGGCACGTGTGACTACCTATTCGAATCAGATATTGTTTTTGGTTCCAGCTCGCCGTCCGTATATCTATATTGACTGCGGAGATGGTTGCGATCAGGTGTTGCTGAGCAATATGCAGCAGTTGCAGTCTAACTGTGTGTATGATTGTACGGTGCGATTTAGACCAGAGGTGGAACCAACAGGAGATGCGGATCAAGGAGTGAAACTGTATCCGTTTCTTTTGCAGGTCATACCTTCTAATGCGCAAGTGATAGTGGTAGCAAATGGTGTGAAACAAGAGTGGATATTAGAGGATGGCGAAGCCAATCTAAATTTGATGGAGGGACAATATCGCTATACCGTCACAGCAACTGATTATATTACGCAAGAAGGCACAATGACGGTGGATGCCGACCATAGCGATACAACCATTACGTTGATTAGCAAGTATGGTTGGCTGAATGTTAGTCACGAGGATACGACGCTGACCGTAGAAGTGCAATATGAAGGAAGAATGGCGATGAAATATCCGTTGCCAGTAGAAAATATGCGCTGTGTACCAGGTAATTACGTGTTGTCTTTTAAGAAACCGAAATACCTGCCATGGACGGATACATTGGAAATTCATGCAGGAGATAATATCACCTTAACGCCAATGTTGGTGATTAAGAAGAATGGGAAAGTAAAGACCGAAGATGCTGGTATTGTACCGACTGCTATGCGCAGGGTGAATACGCTCTTGCTTGCAGAAGTAGGTATAGCAAAAAATCCTGAGTGGGGGGTAGGCTTGATGTTTGGACAGATGTATAACGGTATCGGTTGGTATGTCAAAGGTCGCTCGAATTTCTCCTTCCAAAGCGACGTAACAGGTGAGATAGTTGGAGCTTCTGCTATCCCAGAATGTCGGAGTGATAAATCATCGGAGTGGCTGATGGATGCTGGTATGGTGTTTGACTTTTTGGCAAGGAAAGAGAAGAAATCGAATCGAAATCATTTTGGAATGTATGTAGGTGCAGGTTATGGGGCAAGAACAAGATACTTAGAAACTGTGGAAGACGGTTGGAAGAAGTATCTGCCCAATTCGTATTCGGGCATGAGTGTGGATGTAGGTGTGATAGGTAGTACTCATGGTTTCACTCTCTCCGCAGGTGTAAACACCATTGGTTTTAAGTATATGGAGATTGAGTTGGGTATAGGTTGGACATTTTAATGCGTAAGGTTATGAAAGATAGATATATAAAGATAGTTTCCTTTTTTGCAATCTTGCTTTCTGTGATTGCTTTTTCTGCCTGTGAGGTGGATGATAAGGTGGAATTAGTCGCAGGTGTTCTTCCTAAAGTTACAACGTTCACTCCTTCGCAACTATCTGAAACATCTGCTGTGGTGGGTGGTACAGTTACAAGCGGTGGTGGTCTAGAAGTAAGGGAGCGCGGTATAGTGTATAGTACGAAGCAGAATCCTACTATATCCAATTTGAGTAATACTATCCGCCCTTGTGGCAGTGGAATAGGAGAGTTTACCCTTACCCTAACTAGTTTGCAAGAAAATACAACTTACTATATTCGTGCATACGCGACCAATGATGTAGGTACTGCGTATGGTGAGGAGGTTAGTTTTACTACAAAGGAGCAGTCAAGTACAGAACCAGTAGTGACGGAGACAATTACAGTGAATGGTGTTTCATTTAAGATGGTGGCAGTGGAAGGTGGTACATTTACTATGGGTGCTACATCGGAGCAGGGTAGTGATGCATATAGTGATGAAAGTCCTACTCATTCAGTCACTTTGTCTGATTTTGCAATTGGAGAAACGGAAGTAACACAAGAGTTGTGGAAGGCAGTAATGGGCAGTAATCCAAGTATTTTCTCTGGTACGAATTTGCCAGTGGAAACGGTTAGTTGGTATGATTGCCAAACATTTATTAGCAAACTCAACAATTTGACAGGTAAGAATTTCCGTTTGCCAACGGAGGCAGAGTGGGAGTATGCTGCTCGTGGAGGTAATAAGAGCAAGGGCCATAAGTATGCAGGTAGTAATACATTGGGAGATGTGGCTTGGTATTATGGCAATAGCAGTAGTAAAACTCACCCTGTGAAACAAAAACAAGCGAATGAGTTGGGGTTGTATGATATGAGTGGCAATGTATGGGAGTGGTGCCAGGATTGGTATGGCAGTTATAGCAGTAGTGCGCAGACCAACCCTACGGGTCCTACCAGTGGCTCTTATCGCGTGCTCCGTGGTGGTAGTTGGATCAGCGATGCGAGGGATTGTCGCGTGTCGAGCCGGGGCAACACCACGCCTACGAACACCTACAACTTCCTTGGCCTGCGCCTTGCATTAGGTGCTGTTATTGAACTGGAGGTTGCTTTGCCAACAGTTACTACTTCTGCTGTTTCCCAAATCACAGAGACGAGTGCAGTGGCAGGAGGTCATGTGACGAGTGACGGCGGTGCAGTAGTTACAGAAAGAGGTGTGGTGTATGGTAAATCGCCAAATCCTACTATATCCAATTTGAGTAATACTATCCGACCTTGTGGCAGTGGAACAGGAGAGTTTACTTATACCATAACTGATTTGCAAGAAAACACAACTTACTATATTCGTGCATACGCGACCAATGATGTAGGTACTGCGTATGGTGAAGAAGAAAGTTTTACCACTAATGAAAATAATGAGATTAGTGATCCAACTGGTACAGAGAATGGCTATGTGGATTTGGGTTTGAGTGTGAAATGGGCTACAACGAATGTAGGTGCAAGTAAAGCAGAGGATTATGGTAGTTATTTTGCATGGGGTGAGACTACAACAAAAGACACGTACAATTTGAGTTCGTATAAGTATTGCAATAGTTCAAGTACAAGTTGGACCAAGTATAATACAAGTAGTAGTTATGGTACAGTGGATAACAAAACGCAATTGGAGTTGAGTGATGATGCTGCTCGTGCTAATTGGGGTGGTGCTTGGCGTATGCCTACTGATGTTGAGTGGACAGAGTTGCGTGAGCAATGCACTTGGACGTGGACAACTCAAAACGGAGTGAACGGTTATAAAGTAACCTCTAAGAAGTCAGGTTACACTAACAACTCTATTTTCCTCCCCGCAGCTGGCTACCGCGACGGCAGTTCGCTCAGCGGCGCAGGCAGCTACGGCACCTACTGGTCGAGTTCGCTCGATGCGGGCAACTCAAGCAGCGCGTGGTACGTGGACTTCGGTTCGATCTATGTGGGTAGTAACGGCGGCACTCGGTTCTATGGGTTTAGTGTTCGCCCTGTGTGCAAGTAGAATTTACCTCTCGTTCGGTAAGAAGGAAAATCAATTTTGGACTTCGTAAAGTAGGCTATCCTCCGCTTATCCACCGCTTATCTACCCGATGGGGGGGGTAGAGGCTATGGGATATGGGTGTAAAGTGTAGGGTGTAAGGTGTAAAGGCGATGGTTACACGGCGGAAAATCGCCGTGCACATAATTGGCTGAGCGATTTAGGAAAATCTCCTTGGAATAAAATCTCTTTGGAATTAAAAATCCAAAGAGATTTGTCCGTTAATAATAGGAGTTCTGCCCAAATGTTTATACGCTAACTCGGTCGCTTCACGGCCACGAGGAGTACGTTTGATAAAGCCCTCCTTAATCAAATATGGCTCATAGACATCTTCTATCGTACCTGCATCTTCACCCATCGCCGTAGCAATAGTGTTCAAACCAACAGGACCACCTTTGAACTTATCAATAATCGTGCTGAGCAACTTGTTGTCAATCTCGTCCAATCCGAAAGTGTCAATGTTGAGCGCCTCGAGGGCGTACTTAGCAATCTCCAAATCAATGGCTCCATTGCCCTTCACTTGTGCGAAGTCACGCACACGACGCAGCAAAGCATTGGCAATACGAGGCGTACCACGACTGCGGCGAGAGATCTCGGCTGCAGCCTTGCTATCAATATGAATACCCAACAAGCGCGCACTACGCTCCACAATGCCTGCAAGGATATGCGAATCATAATACTCCAAGTGACAATTGATACCGAAACGCGCACGCAATGGACTGGTCAATAGACCACTACGAGTAGTCGCACCAATCAAAGTAAACTTATTGAGATCAATCTGTATCGTTCGCGCAGAAGGACCCTTATCAATCATAATATCAATGCGGTAGTCCTCCATGGCAGAATATAAATACTCCTCCACAATAGGAGATAAACGGTGAATCTCGTCAATGAAAAGCACATCGTTATCCTCCAACGAAGTCAGCAGACCTGCTAAGTCACCCGGTTTGTCAAGCACAGGACCCGATGTCACCTTAAAGCCCACACCTAACTCATTGGCAATAATATTACTCAACGTAGTTTTGCCCAATCCCGGAGGACCAAACAAGAGCACATGGTCAAGCGACTCACCACGCATGCGAGCTGCCTGTACAAAAATACGCAGGTTACTAACAATCTTAGATTGACCTGCAAAATCATCAAAACACAACGGACGCAGTGCATTATCCTGCTCCTTCTCCGTCATTTGGTTGCGTATATCAAAATCACTCATATTGTGTTGCTCGTTTGAAAGTTTCTTCAAGGTTTTCGATCTCGGTAATCGGTTTATCTACTTTGATTTCTCCATGATCAATAATCACCACACGATTACACATCTGCTTGACCTCTTGCAAAATATGCGTAGAGAGAATCACTGTTCTGTCCTTGCCCACTTCGCGAATCAAAGCACGAATATCCTCTAATTGATTGGGGTCCAATCCTGTCGTGGGTTCGTCTAAAATCAACAATTCAGGGTCTCCAATCATGGCCTGCGCCAATCCTACACGCTGCTTATATCCCTTGCTGAGTTGTCCTACGCGCTTATTGGCTTCGGCTGTCAATCCCACGCGAGTAATAAGAGATTCGATGAGTTGGCTATTGGCTATTGGCGATTGGCGATTGGAGCGGAGTTCTACAAAGAAACGGAGATACTCGCGGACATACATCTCTTCGTATAGCGGATTGAGTTCGGGTAAGTAACCAATGGTTTTTGGCAAGTGGCAACTGGTGACAGGCGAGGGATCTGCATCCCAAACACCTACCATGATCTTCATCAAAGTAGATTTGCCTGCGCCATTAGGACCCAACAACCCAACAACCTCACCATCTCCAATGGAAAGACAAACATCACGAAGTACATGTTGTTTGCCAATATGTTTATTCAAATGGGAAATCTCTACTGCCATAATCGCCTGCAAAGTTACTACAAATTTCTCACATACACAAATATATGCTATTTATCTTGTTCAATCAGTGCCAACAATTGGGAAACCGCCTCTTCTTGAGGAATGTTTTTGAGCATACACTCTTTTCCTTTGTATAGACTTACTTTTCCTCTACCTGCCCCCACATAACCATAATCGGCATCTGCCATCTCGCCTGGTCCGTTCACAATGCAACCCATAATACCAATCTTCAAGCCTTGCAAGTGCGATGTAGCAGCTTTGACTTCGGCAATAGTATGCTCCAAATCGAATAAAGTGCGACCGCACCCTGGACAAGAGATATACTCCGTTTTATACATTCGCACACGCGCTGCTTGGAGAATATCTTTGCTCAGGCGAAGAAGGTCCTCGGTTGGGAAATGGTCATTATGGAGTACTAGTTCAGAACAATTATAGTCCCAAAGCAAACGACCACATTCCGCTGCAGCATGCAACTGAAACTGCTGCCAATCGGTGTCTTCGTTGGAGAAATAGACCGTCTTATCTTCAATCTTCACTTCCGTAGTAGCTGCATAACGAATGCTTTGTTCATCGGCAAAATAGTCCACCAACGCCCTCGCTACAGGCAATTCCTTCTCAGGCGCTTCGCTCAGACTCACGCGGATGGTGTCGCCTATGCCGTCAGCGAGAAGTGCACCTATACCCACAGCCGATTTTACACGACCGTCTTCACCTTCTCCTGCCTCTGTAACACCCAAATGCAAAGGGAAGGCCATATTCTCCTCTGCCATCTGCCATACCAAAAGGCGGACAGTAGTCACCATAACGCGTGTATTGCTTGCCTTAATGGAGAGCACAATATCCTTGAAATCCTCTGCCACAGCTACACGCAAGAACTCCATACAACTCTCCACCATACCTTCGGGCGTATCGCCATAGCGCGACATAATTCGGTCGCTCAAACTACCATGATTCACACCAATGCGCAAAGCAGTTTTGTGCTCCTTACAGATGTTAAGTAGTTGAATGAAGCGTGTACGAAGCCGCTCCAACTCTGCCTGATACTCCTCATCTGTATAATCAATCAGTTTGAACTTGCGCGCAGGGTCTATATAGTTGCCCGGATTGATACGCACTTTCTCTACCACTTTGGCAGCAGCATCCGCCACATCGGATTGGAAATGAACGTCAGCAACCAAAGGAACAACATTGAACAATGATGAACCATCTTGAACTATTTTGAACAATTCATTGCGAATAGCAGCTAAGGATTCTACTTCGCGGATACCCTGAGTGGTAAAACGTAATAGTTCAGCACCACTCCTAATGCAACGCTCCGCTTGTGCTACACTCCCCTCGATGTCATTGGTCGAAGTGTTTGCCATAGTCTGAATACGAACAGGGTGCTCGCTACCAATAGAAAGTTGTCCTACTTGGGTGGTCGTAGTGTGACGACGGTGGTATGTGAGTTGAATATCCATAAAAGCCCGAATTTGGTGCAAAGTTACGCAAATATTTTGGTATTAGCAACAAAAAATGCACATTTTTGTACTTTTTTGTCAAAATATTTGGTCATATTGCGGGCTAACGCCCTTCATTTATCGAACATCAGTACCTTCGGACGCCGCCTTGCTCCATTTGTGTGATTTTCTCAAAATCTCACAATTTGGAGCAATTCCCCCGAAGCTACGTTCGCTAAATGCTGCAAATATGCACTTTTTTTATATAAAAATGCATTTTTTATCAAAAAAATTTGCGTATTTGCATTTTTTGTAGTACCTTTGCACCCGCTTTCGTAAGGAAGTATGCGTTAGATGCGGGATTCAGTAGCTCAGCAGGTAGAGCACATCCCTTTTAAGGATGGGGTCCTGGGTTCGAGCCCCAGCTGAATCACAGAAAGAGAGTTCTCAAATGAGGACTCTCTTTTTGTATATTCGATGACAAAAAAGTGTAGGGTGTAAAGGAAGGGAGTTAGAAAGGGTTAGAGGGCATCGCGGAGTTTGTGCTTGATGTAGTGCTCATCGGTGAAATGAGAGCGTAGGTGTGGAGTCATTTCCGCATGAGCGAAGAACTTTTGATACTCGCGCTTTATATCCTCACCCAAATTGGGGTCGTGGGGGGTATAGTGACAGATGGTGTTTGGGGTATCTTTGGGTTTGAAGGCCTTGAAACGGAAGAGGTCTTGCATAGTGAGCTTGAACTCAGTTTCGCCATTTGTACGGCGACCTCGGTACTTATTCACACCTACCGCTTTCTTCAATGAAGACATAGGATTGAGGACAGGATTAATGACAATCTTACGCCCTGCAAAGTCAGCACAGAGGACATAAAAACCACCTAACGAACTGCCAATGAGGTATTTGACATCGGGATTAGCATGGAGAAAGTCGTTGATCTTCTTTACCGACTCGTCCACATGATGATCTACCTCGAGTGGACACCACTCGAGGTCAGGGTAGTATTTGCGAAAGTTAGTAATCGTATCGGAATGAATGGATCCCGCAAAACCGTGAATATAGACTGCTTTCATGTGTTTAGACCGCTACGCTGTTAGAAGTTAGACTGTCTGTGGCTGTTAGAAGTTAGACTGTCTGTGACTATTAGAAGTTAGTTATTAGAAGATAACTCGCGGAAGATGACAGCGCGGACGTAGCAGTCAAAACGGATATACACCTTTGGACGGTTGGTCTTTGGGTCTATAGGAGCATTCGATTCTGGGTGGCGAAGCTGAGCTTCCCAACGTTGTTGCCAAGCTGCACGGAGCGCATCGTCTTGGAGTTCTGCCTTAGCGCGTTGGCATGCGGCTTTCCAATTATCCATATTCGCTTTTTCTGCGCCCGTTGCAGGTTTCTTCTTCCAATCGCGTGGGTTAGAGATAACATACGCTTCTTGCGCCATCTCTGCAATAACGTGACCTTGACTGTCGCGAGCTACTTTGCGACGAAGGACGGTCTTGTCGCCTTTGTGAAGTTTACCCCGAATAGAATCAACAGGGGCGATAAAGGTAGTTTGTGCCATAAATCAAAGTTGTATAATTTAACCAAAAGTTGTAGTTTCTATGGTGAAATATGCTGAATAACCTACTAATCACCTATTAATAACCTACTAATCACCTACTAATAACCTATTATTAGAAAGGATTTGCAAAGGTACAAAATATATGTCAATTGTGCAAGAAAAAAGAGGAAAAAGTGGAATTTTATTTGTGTATGTGGGAAAAAAGTTGTAATTTTGCAGGCGGAAAGAGAAAACAATGCGGATTTAGTTTAAGACAGCTTGTTTTTATTTTGGAAGACAACATAAACAACTTCTGTGCGCGCCAACATTGCGCTTGCTAAAGGGATAAAACGAACTGCCGCGCTCAAGGAGTAAAAGAATAAATGGCACCGAAGCGTCGGTGCAAAGACATATTGAATATAGCGTTATAAGCCAAACTTGATTACTTGAAACTTCGACAACTTCAATGTAATTTATTTACTCAAGTCACAAGCAATCAAATAAAGGAACGAAAGTTCACGCTTTTCGTGTATAATAAGGTCTTGGATATAATAAATAAAAAATAATTAATAACGGAGTGTGCCGAAAATCCAATAAAGAGTAGGCAAAGAATCTTGTTTATGAAAAATTGTTATATTTGCTTATTATTATTCATCTTTTTTTTGCTGAATTCTTGTAATTATGTTAATGGAGAATCTCCTGAATATACAGGTTCTGATTCTATAAAAAATGAAAATGTTAGCATTAACTTTCCAATTGCCCGGATTGTTGACATGGGAACTAGTGTACATTGGGCAAGTCACAATATTGGAGATACTACAGAATATACAGCAATATTTAAGTGTGGTTGGGGAGATTCGACAGGTACTTTAGCTCAAGATTTGTCACTAGATTATTTCCCATGTCCATTCCCCCCTGCTAATATTGCAAACTCACCATACGATATTGCAAGCCAACAATGGGGTAAAAAGTGGCGCTTACCTATAAAAGACGATTTTGTTGAGTTATGGAATAGTTCAGAAATTGTGATTGGCGAAGTATATGGGGTAACTTATTATAAGTTTACAAGCAAAAAGACAGGAAATGTGCTCTATTTCCCCTTGGAATCAGAGAAAGATATTCCTTGTTATTGGACGGCGCAATTGTACGATAATGATACTCGTTGTGCAATTTCTCTATTTTTGGATTCAAAAGTTTCTAATCCTATCTATTCTTGGGTGTATACTCCTAGAAATAAATTGTGTTATGTACGCCCTGTTTATGAATATACTTTAATTTGGACTAATTCATCAGATATGATAACAGGGAAAAGTGCGCAATTGAATGGAACTTTATCTTGGACAGCTACCCAACATGTTGATTCTGTAGGTTTTTATTTATCCGATTCTAAATTAGAAGTTGAAAATCCTACAAGTCAAACAATGCATATAGGTGCTAAACAAGTAGGAAAATGCATCTCAGCAACTATAGATGACTTGTTACGAGATCACACATATTATTATCGTGCATATGCGATAATTGATAATGAAATACATTTAGGTAAAATTAGTAGTTTTACGACATTAAATGCATATGAAATTGGAGATTTTTATCCAGATGACGATAAACCGATTGGTGTTGTGTGCATGATTGAAAATAATGGTATGAAAGGAAAAATAGTTTCTTTAGACCAAACTATGCTAGCATGGCAGGCAGGATTCCCGTCTTATGTCAGTGCAAATGATGCTCATGATGGCGCGAACAATCAATTACCTCGTGGATCTGCATTCGCAACGTGGATTTACTCTCATGGTTCTGATTGGTACTGTCCTGCAAGATATGAACTAACTAATCTTGGCAAATCAGTTCAGGAAATTAATACTGCATTAGAAAAAGTAGGTGCTCAACCTATTAATAATTTTTATTGGTCATCTACACAATATTCTGCTGAATATTATGATTTAGCGTATATGGTTGTAGTTACTAGTCAGGGAACATTTGCTGGTTATAATAATGGATGGAGTTCATATAATTCAAAGAGCCAAGTAAGAGGTGTTCTTGCGATGAGAAAATTTTAAGGTCTTGAACTAGTATACTATAGAAAATGCACTCTCTTTCGGGAGTGCATTTTCTATATATAATATAAGGTGTAACCTTACATCACGATATTGACAATCTTGCCTGGAACGACGATGACTTTCTTTGGTGCATTGCCATTCAATTGCTTTGCAGTCAACTCGTGAGCCATGACAATCTTCTCAACCTCTTCGCGAGGAGTATCCTTAGCCACCTCAATAGTGAAGCGAACTTTACCATTGAACTGAACAGGGTACTTTTGCGTTGCCTCTACCAAGTATGCTTCGTTGCACTCAGGCCATTGAGCGTGGCAAACAGAACCTGTTTCGCCACAGAGATGCCATGCTTCTTCTGCAATGTGTGGAGCGTATGGAGCGAGCAAGATAGCGAAGGTCTTGAGAATAGCGACCTTGTTGCACTTGAGGGCTTGCAACTCGTTTTGCGCAATCATGAAGGCAGGGATAGAAGTGTTGAACGAGAAGTTCTCAATATCCCAAGTAATCTTCTTAATCAGTTTGTGCAAGCTGCGAAGTTCCTCTGCTGTTGGCTCGTCGTTGGAGAGGGTCTCGAACATATTCCACCACTTACGCAAGAAACGGTGTACGCCATCAATACCATTGGTATCCCAAGGTTTAGACATCTCGAGTGGACCGAGGAACATCTCGTACAAGCGCAAGGTATCTGCACCATACTTAGCCACTACATCGTCTGGGTTTACCACATTGAACATAGACTTAGACATTTTCTCTACTGCCCAACCGCAAATGTATTGCTTTGGATACATTGGCGAGCCGATATAAGGATTATCCTCAATAGAGGTGCCGTCTGCGAAGACAAACTCCGCATTCTTGAACTCTGGCATCCAGTTGCGGAAGGCATCGATATCCAAAACATCGTTCTTGACGATATTCACGTTTACGTGGATAGGTTGTACCTTATCTTTGTACTCTGGGTTGTCGATGAGGTTGTAGCTGATAAAGAGGTTGCCCGTTGCGCCTTCTCCGATATAGCGATAGACGAAGTTTGAGCGGCCTTGGATCATACCTTGGTTGATGAGCTTGCGGAATGGCTCGTCCTCGCAGATATAGCCGAGGTCGAAGAGGAACTTATTCCAAAAACGGCTATAAATCAAGTGACCCGTAGCGTGCTCAGTACCACCAATATAGAGGTTGACTTGACGCCAGTAGTTGTTAGCCTCTTTGCCCACAAGTGCATCATCGTTGTGGTTATCCATGTAACGGAGGTAATATGCAGAAGAACCTGCGAAACCTGGCATGGTGCAAAGCTCAAGTGGGAAGATAGTCTCGTTGTCGATGAGTGACTTGCTCACTACTTGACTATTCTTCTCGTCCCACGCCCAGAGATCAGCATTACCCAGTGGAGGCTCGCCTGTGGTAGTAGGTTTGAAGTTAGACACCTCAGGCAAGAGGAGTGGCAAGCAGTTTTCTGGAATCATATAAGGCATACCATTCTTGTAATATACAGGGAATGGTTCGCCCCAATAGCGTTGGCGGCTAAACACCGCATCGCGAAGGCGGTAGTTGACTTTCACGCGACCAAGACCGGTATTGGTGATATGCTCTTTCATCGCTTGGATAGCATCTTTCACCTGCATGCCATTGAGGAAGCCCGAATTGATCATCACACCCTCTTTGGCATCGAAGCTTTGCTCACTAACATCTGCACCCTCAATAAGTGGGATGATAGGCAAGTTGAAGTGCTTAGCGAACGCGTAGTCGCGGCTATCGTGTGCAGGCACAGCCATAATAGCACCTGTACCGTAACCACTGAGTACGTAGTCACTCACATAGATAGGTATCTCGGCATTCGTGAGTGGATTAATAGCATACGAACCTGTAAAGACACCCGTTACACGGCGGTCAGCAATACGCTCACGCTCAGTACGGTTCTTCACCATTTGCAAGTATGCCTCTACCTCGGCCTTTTGCTCCTCAGTAGTCACGCGAGCTACATACTCGCTCTCTGGAGCAAGCACCATAAAGGTCACACCAAACACAGTATCTGCACGGGTAGTAAAAATAGTAAAAGGCTCATCTTGACCCTTAATAGCAAAGTGCATCTCAGCACCTTCACTACGGCCAATCCAGTTGCGTTGGGTCTCTTTGAGGGAGTCGGTCCAATCCACAGTTTCAAGACCTTGCAACAAACGTGGTGCATACGCACTCACGCGAAGGTTCCATTGGCGCATCACGCGTTGCTCTACTGGGAAACCACCACGAACAGAAAGTCCCTCGCTCACCTCGTCATTAGCGAGTACACAACCGAGCTCTGGGCACCAGTTCACTTTCGTATCTGCCAAATAAGCAATACGATAGTTCATCAAGCGCTCTTGTTGCTCTTGCTCAGAGAGCTTAGCCCATGTAGGGTCATTCTGATCAAACTTCTCAATGAGCTTGCTGATAGGCTGTGCCTTCTGCAAAGAAGCATCGAAATAAGAGTTGAACATTTGGATAAATGCCCATTGAGTCCACTTGTAGAAGTCAGGGTTACAAGTCTTTACCTCGCGATCCCAATCGTAGTTGAAGCCAATCTTTTGAAGTTGCTCAATATAGTGCGCAATATTCTCCATAGTGGTCTTCTCTGGGTGTTGACCTGTTTGGATAGCATATTGCTCCGCAGGCAAACCGTAGGAGTCAAAGCCCATTGGGTGGAGGACATTGAAACCTTGCAGACGTTTGTAACGACTATATATATCGCTGGCAATATAACCAAGAGGGTGACCAACATGCAAGCCCGCACCTGATGGATAAGGGAACATATCGAGCACATAGAATGGTTGTTTATCGCTATGGTTACTTACTTTGTAAGTACCAGCCTTAGCCCACTCTGATTGCCATTTCTTTTCAATTTCACTAAAATTATAATCCATTGTTTTAGATGTTAGATGTTAGACCGCTTGCGCTGTTAGATGTTAGACGCAAGAAGATTCTTAACCTGATTATATACATTCTCTGCGGTGAAGCCGAGTTTCTCGTCAAGCACTTTGTATGGAGCAGAGAAACCGAAGGAGTTGAGTCCCCAAACGGTACCGTGTTCGCCTACAAGACCTTCGAGGTTGCAAGGCAAACCTGCGGTCAAACCAAAGCGTGCTACGCCTTGTGGCAATACCTGAGCTTGATAAGCCTTGTCTTGTTGACGGAAGATAGCCTCAGAAGGCACACTCACGATTTGGAGGCGAACATCCTCAGCACGAAGGAGCTCTGCACCTGCCATCAAAGTACTTACCTCACTACCAGAAGCGATCATCACTACTTGTGGATCCTCGTCTTTGCTTACGATATACGCACCCTTCTTCACACCTGCTTCGGAGGTATTAGGCACACTTGCCACATCTTGACGAGAGAGGATAAGGGCAGTAGGAGTATAGATGTTCTCCATAGCCATCTTCCATGCTGCGGTGGTTTCCTCTGCATCAGCAGGACGGAGTACCATCACACTTGGACGACCAGAGTGGTTGTGGAGCTTCTCCATCAAACGGATTTGCGCCTCTTGCTCCACTGGCTCGTGGGTTGGACCATCTTCACCTACACGGAAAGCATCGTGACTCCAAACGAACATCATCTGAATCTCCATCAAAGCTGCCATACGGATAGCTGGTTTCATATAATCAGAGAACACAAAGAACGTACCGCAGGCAGGAATGATACCGCCGTGGAGCGCCATACCGATGCAGACGCAAGCCATAGTAAGCTCGCTCACACCAGCTTGCAAGAAACGACCCGTAAAGTCATCGGCTGTAATCACATGAGTATGTTTGAGGAAACCATCAGTCTTATCAGAGTTACAGAGGTCAGCAGAAGATACAATCATGTTGCCGACATGCTCTGAAAGGTATGCCAAAGCGTTGGCAGAAGCAGTACGAGTAGCTACGTTTTGCTTTTGTGTGATCTCACTCCAATCAATGCAAGGTGTCTCACCGCGCATAAAAGTCTCATACTCGTTGGCAGCCAATGGGTTAGCAGTTGCCCATTCGTGGTAAGCCGCATAACGTTGGTTAGTAATCTCGCGAAGCTCCTCAGCACGTTTGTCGTAGAGAGCTTGTACGTCAGGGAAGATTTGGAATGGATTCTCTGGATCGCCACCAAGATTCTTTACAGTAGCCTCAAAGCTTGCACCAGACTTGCTGAGTGGTTGACCATGGGTAGAGGTCTTACCCTCCCAACTCTCGCCTTCTGCATTTACGCAACCCTTACCCATAGAGGTATGACCAATGATGAGTGAAGGACGATTCTTCTCGTTTTGCGCATTAATGATAGCTTGGCGGATAGCATCAGGATCATGGCCATCGATATCTTGTACATACCAACCCCAAGCCTCGTATTTCATAGCTACGTTCTCCGAAGATACCTCATTGCAAGAAGTAGAAAGTTGTATCTCGTTAGAATCATAGTACATAATGAGGTTATCGAGTTTCAAGTGACCTGCCATACGACCTGCGCCTTGACTAATCTCCTCTTGGACACCACCATCGGAGATAAACGCATAAATAGTTGGGTTATGCACTTCACCATAACGGGCATTAAACCACTTAGCCGCAATAGCCGCACCCACAGCGAAAGTGTGACCTTGACCAAGAGGACCTGAGGTGTTCTCAATACCGCGAGCTACATTGCGCTCTGGGTGACCCGGAGTGACACTGCCCCATTGGCGGAGTTGTTGCAACTCCTCCATCGTGTAGTGACCCGTCATGCAGAGTTGTGCATAGAGCATAGGGGACATGTGACCTGGGTCAAGGAAGAAACGATCGCGCGCCTCCCAACATGGGTTCTCTGGGTCGTGGATAAGGAACTCAGAGTAAAGCACTTGCACAAAGTCTGCTCCACTCATTGAGCCGCCTGGGTGACCACTCTTGGCCTTCTCGACCATTGCTGCGGCAAGGATACGAATGTTATCTGCCGCTTTTGTCATTAGTTGATTTGAATTCATGATTGTATCTAATTGTATTGTTTAGCGTTGTGTAGTATAGTTAGAATTTGTATCCGAGAAAGTAGTTCAGTCCCCAATTGGTGTCATTGCGATAGCCATAGCCCGGCAAATAAGCAGGCAGTGCATCACCCTGCGGGTCAGTACGAGTGAACAGGAACTTGAGGCGCACATACCAACCCATTTGAAAGCCTTTCCAAACCTGTACTTGGCAACCCGCTACAATCTCACCCCAACAATCGAACTTATGTTGGTGGTAATAGTTCACATTGGGGATTGGCCAATACTCATTATACACGGGAACATCAGTAATCTGGAATTGTTGATAAGCTGCTCCAAGGCGTAATCCCACCATAAGGCAGTTTTCGGACAAACCTTTTTTCAGGGCACTAAGGTCCATTCCCAAACGTGTGAAAGCACCTTGTCCGTTATAATGACCACCATCGGCAGAGGTCTCGGCAATAGCATAACCTAACTCCAATGTGGGATAAAAGCGATTCGCCAAGCGGACATTGAGCGCCATCTCATAGTCTTGCACCTTACCTTTAGAGCGTGCTAACTCTAAAATAGGATTGGCAATATCCAACTTAATACTCATACCCTGATATATGGTGGAGTCGCCATACTCACGCGCGCTCGCGCATAACGCGAAGCAAAGCAAAGATAATATGAGCAACAACTTATTCATGCAGATGGATACAGAGATTTTCTTGCACCGCGTTTTCTACGTTAGCATTGAGGATTTGCACACTATCTACACGAGGATCAGTGGACCAAGCTGCAGTAATAGTATGATAAATAGCACAACCACAAGCCAAACTGACAAAGTATTGGCGAGGAGTGTGCTCTACAAAAAGAGTGTCTGTCTGCTCGTGGAAAGTTATCAAGAACGTAGAGATAGTAGTGTCAGGCAATAACGGCATAGGGAGTTTACTAATACCTTTCCCGTTGTCAAACAATAAATTATATTCACCCAACAGTTCTACGGTGATACTATCCCAAGAGGTATATTTGACAGTATGTCCTTTCTGGTTAATAGAGTCTGCTTGCAACGTCAGCACCATAGCGACCGCCATATCCTTACGACAAGTAGTCTCTGCTGTGCATGCAACCAAAAGCATAGCACAACAAAAAGCAAAAGCAATATGAAGTGGAAAGAAACGGTTCAAAATAGTTCAATATTGTTCAACGTGGTTCAAAGTAATGAGCGAGCTTCGGTGCGAAGCATTTGCATAGCTTGGTCGTTAGCCGTTTGTCCATTAGAACGATAAGCTGTAATGAGCACTTTGGCGAAGTCAAGAGCAGTACTCTCGGGGGGCATCTGCTGTGCCATCGTATTGATGAATGCTACCATCTGCTCGCGTGCAGCAATGATAGTATCCCACACTTGATCGCTGACATACACCTGCTGACTGAGATTATGATCATACTCCAAACGAATCGTACGCATGAGGTGTTGCTGCACTTCTAAGATAGTCATCTCGCCCAAGTTAAGTTCAATGAGAAGATGCTCTGGCGTGGTGCGCCCCAACAACAAAGAAAGGCGCTCGTACGCGCGCATACGCAAAGGTGAAATCTCTTTTTGCGATAAGCGTTTGAGCTCCCAAAGGCGTTTCTCCGCTTCACTTTTATAGAACTTGTGCATCACTAACCATGTGGCAAGAAGCACACATAATGCAGGTACGCAATACTTTAAAATCTCTATCATAATCACACAAATGAAATTTGCGTGCAAAGTTACAAAAAAAAAATGACATACACAAGTGTATGTCTCATTTTTCTCTAACTATAGGGGTCAAACCCGTTAAGAACCCGTCAAGAACCCGTAACCGATAGGGAGTTTATTCCTCGGAGAAGTGGACGAGTACGTGGCGGTAGGAGTTGAAGATTTTGGACTTGCTGACAAAGCCAAGATAATGTTTTTGTTCATCTACGACCGGCAAATTCCATGCACCTGTATCCTCGAAGATCTCCATGACCTTACCCATAGGCATGGTGTCGGTGAGAATGGCTTGGGGCGAGTTCATGAGCTGCTTGACGGTGAAGCGGTTATACAAGCGAGGTTGGAACATAATGTTACGTACCTCGTCTAAGAGCAAGATACCCAGCAGCTTACCTTCCTCGTTGACCACAGGGAAGATATTACGGTTGCTCTGTGCGATGACCTTAACGAGTTCGCCCAAAGTCATGTCGGGGTTGAGCGTTCGGAGGTCAGTCTCGAGGACATTCTCCATCTTCATAAGCGTGAGGACAGAGCGGTCTTTATTGTGGGTAAGCAGTTCGCCCTTCTGCGCCAAACGCATGGCGTACAGACTATGAGGCTCGAAGATCTTAATTGTCAGGTAGGAGACAACCGCTACAGCCATGAGTGGCATGAAGAGGTGGTAGCCGCCTGTGAGTTCGGCAATGAGGAAGATACCCGTCAATGGGGCATGCATGACACCTGCCATGAGGCCAGACATACCTGCCAACGCAAAATTGGCTTCGGGTACGCCGATGCCGAGCATGTTCATGAGTCGGGCGCAGATAAATCCAACGATGGCTCCCATGAAGAGCGAAGGCGCGAAGATTCCTCCTACACCGCCACCGCCGTTGGTGGCTACGGATGCGAAAATCTTGAGTAGGACAATGGCGGAGAAATAGCCCACCAGAATCCAAGAACCAGTGCCAAAGCGTTCGAAGGGACTATTGGCAATGGCAGAAACGGAGTCGCCGTTGATGAGTTGCTTGATGACATCATAACCCTCGCCATAGAGTGGAGGAAAAAGGAAAAGCAACAAGCCCAATGCCGAGCCACCTACAAGGAACTTGACCCAAATGTTTTGGACATGGCGTTTGAAGAGTTGCTCCAAACGGTTCATGCCTCGTGTGAAGTAGAGCGACACGAGTCCGCATAGGATACCCAAAATGATATACCAAGGCAGACGCTCCACGAAGAATGGTTCGCTATTCACCAGTGGGAACATGGCCTCTTGTCCGTTGGCAATGAAGGAGATAGCGGTAGCCGTTACGGAAGAGATGAGCAATGGCGCTACGGATGTCATGGTCAGATCCATCATCAGCACCTCCAGGGTGAAGACCAGACCAGCAATAGGGGCTTGGAAGATACCGCCCACGGCGCCAGCAGCACCACAACCAATCATGAGCATCATGGTCTTTTGGTCAAGGCGGAAGAGTTTGGCAAGGTTGCTACCAATGGCCGAACCCGTGAGTACGATAGGTGCCTCCGCACCGACCGAACCACCAAAACCGATAGTGAGTGCCGAACCCACCAAGGACGACCACATATTGTGAATCTTAATGATGGATTTGCGCTGCGAAATGGCGTAGAGAATCTTGGTGATACCGTGCGAGATGTCATCCTTGACAATGTATTTGACAAAGAGTCCAGCGAGGGTGATACCAATCATTGGGGTGATGAGATACCACCAGTGGTCTTGCGCAATGAGCTGGTTCTCAACGAAATGCTGGATGCCGTGAATCATGAACTTGAGCAGCTGTGCTGCACAAGACGCCAAGGCGCCCACAAAGAAACTCAGAATCAAGACGAGGTTCTTCTGTGGGATATGCTGCTCACGCCAAGCAATAAAGCGGTCGTATGTGAATCGGGAATTCAGAACTATGAATATTAGATGATGAATTACTCTTCAAAATCGTCTTGGGTATCCCAACCTATACCGCGGTATTTGTCAAGATCCCACTCCTCTTCCACTTCGTTGAGGTAAATGGTATGTGGTTCATCGTCCTCTTCCTCTGGTTCGTCATCGCGCTCAATGACCTTAACATCAATTGGCGAATGTGAGATCTCAATAACCTGATTTTGCTCTTTGTTGAGCTCTTCCCAAAGCAGGTCTTTGAGTTCAGTGATACCCATGCCACTGGCGGAGGAGAAGGAGATGACAGGTATCTCCAGTTCCTCGGATAAGTCTTTCGTCAGTTTGTCAAGGTCAATCTCTGGGTCTGCAATATCGCATTTAGAGATAGCCAAGATACGTGCTTTGGTCAGCAGTTGTGGGTTATATTTCTCCAACTCGGCGAGCAGGATTTCGTATTCCTTCTTAATGTCCTCCGTGATGACAGGCACCATGAAGAGCAGTACTGCGTTGCGCTCGATGTGGCGCAAGAAACGCAGACCCAATCCGCGGCCTTCGGCTGCGCCTTCAATGATACCTGGAATATCTGCCATGCAGAAAGATTGGCTATCGCGGTAAGAAACGATACCTAACTGTGGAGTAAGCGTTGTAAATGGATAGTCTGCAATCTCTGGTTTGGCTGCGCTGACCACGGAGAGTAGGGTGGACTTACCTGCGTTGGGGAAACCAACTAATCCGACATCTGCGAGCACTTTGAGTTGGAGAATGACGTTGGCTTCCATACAAGGCTCTCCTGGTTGCGAGTAACGAGGAGCCTGATTGGTGGCTGTACGGAAGTGCCAGTTGCCTAATCCACCTTTTCCGCCACGGAAGAGGATAATCTCCTCCTGGTGCTCCTTAATCTCGCACATCCATTCACCTGTGTCGCCATTGTAAACTACTGTACCACAAGGTACTTCGATAATCTTATCCTCACCATCTTTGCCGAATGAACGCGAAGCACCACCTTTGCCACCATCGGTAGCGAAAATATGCTTTTGATATTTGAGGTGGAGCAATGTCCATAAGTTGCGATTGCCACGAAGGATGATATGTCCTCCTCGCCCACCATCACCGCCATCTGGTCCGCCCTTAGGCACGTATTTGGCGCGGTGGAAGTGCATACTACCTGGACCGCCCTTACCCGAGCGGCAGTAGATCTTTACATAATCAATAAACGAGGAAGAAGCCATATCAGTTTATAATTGGAAGTTTATAGTTGAAATGCAGGGATTATTTCTGTATGATGTTGAGGATATTGTCAATTTGACTGAAAGTATCCTCCATAGAGTAATTGCCGTTGATAGCAAAGTAGTTGTGGCGATGGAGATAGTAGGTGCAGACAGGTTTGGTCTCTGTTTGATATACTTGGAGACGCTTCTTGATGGTCTCGTAGTTATCGTCTGTACGGCCGCTGGTTTTGCCACGGTTGAGGAGGCGTTTGATCACCTCATCTTCCTCTACAAAGAGGTCGAGGAGCACAGCTTTCATCTGGCGACGCTCAAGCAGAAGCTCTAGCGCTTCGGCTTGCGCTACGGTACGAGGGAAACCATCGAAGATAACGCCTTTGCAGTCCGCTGGCAGGTTGTCCAAATAGCGTGCAATAAGGTGAATCATCTTGTGATCAGGAACGAGGTTGCCACCTGCAATCAGTTCGCCAATCTCCTTACCAAGCTCGCTACCAGACTTGATCTCAGCACGCAATGCATCTCCTGTAGAGAGGTGTTGCAAACCATATTTTTGTACAATAATATCAGACTGTGTGCCTTTTCCACTGCCTGGAGCACCACAGAGAATAATGTTTAGCATAGTGTAGAATTGTTTAGTGTTGTTTATTATTGTGTAGTGTTGTTTTTGACACAAAACGAGTTGCCCCAAAGAGCAACTCGCTGTATCTGCGTAACGGAATTAGAGAGCCAAACCTTTACCAGCTTTGAATTTAGCCACTTTCTTTGCAGCAATCTCAATCTTAGCGCCAGTAGCAGGGTTAACACCTTGGCGAGCAGCTTTCTCTACTACAGAGAAAGTACCGAAACCTACCAATTGTACGCTCTCACCTTTTTGAAGAGCTTCAGAAATAGCCTTAACAGTTGCCTCGAGAGCACCTTGTGCTTGTACTTTTGTCAAACCAGCCTCAGCTGCAATAGCAGCCACCAAATCTGCTTTATTCATACGAAATTAGATTAAATAATTAAACATTAGTATATAAAACATTGGAGTTCCCAACGAATTGCATGCAAAGTTACAACATTTTTCTAATTCTACAAATATTTTGACTAAAAAAATGTCATTTTTCTGCCATTTTTTATATTTTTCTCTGTTGTAGCATAGTTTTTGTTTGGTTTTCCATGTTTTTTTAGTACTTTTGCACAGAATTAATCATAAATAAACAATGTTTAGAAATTTACCACCGATTACAAAGAATCTGTTGCTGATAAACGTCCTCTGTTATTTTGCAGATGTAGTTTTTCAGCGCTATGGCATTAGTTTTAGCCATATTTTTGGTTTACACTATTTGACTGCTACGGACTTCCGTCTATGGCAACCGCTGACTTATATGTTTATGCATGCGAACTTCTCGCACATATTCTTCAATATGTTCGCGGTGCTGATGTTTGCACCTGCATTGGAGGACCGTTGGGGAGGTAAACGTTTTCTGATTTACTATTTGGTGACTGGTTTAGGTGCTGCGGTTGTACAGGAGGCTGTCTGGGCATTGCAGTTGCAACCAGTATTGAGCAGTATTGATCCGATGATGGCTGCCAAATTGGCAAACCGCGTGGTGACTATAGGTGCTAGTGGTGCAGTGTTTGGCATTTTGTTAGCCTTTGGATGGCTATTCCCTGATATACGAATGTTTATCATGTTTATTCCTATCCCTATACGCGCGCGTACCTTAGTTATTATCTACGCTCTGATAGAACTGTTTACGGGGTTGGCACCTTCTGCGGGCGATAATGTGGCGCACTTTGCACACTTAGGTGGTATGGTGTTTGGCTGGCTGTTGATACTCTGGTGGCGTTATCGCGGATATGATGGCTTTGATTCAACACCATGGAACGATGGCTCGCTCCGCCGTTGGTGGGAGAATGTGAAGCGTTGGATTAGAGACAAGTGGGAGGATATGTTCCCTCCTCGTCATCCGCGCATCAATCGCGATAAGGATAGCAACTACCGCGACTATCACTACCACGAGCCGTTGTAAGCGTTTTTAATAGGGGTATTTCTACGATTTTTTGGTTTGCTATTGTGTATTTCAGAATCTTTTTGTAATTTTGCAGGATAATTTGCAAATGATTATGAAAACAATGAAATACCTCTATTCTTTTTGTCTTTTCTTGGTGATGAGTGTTGGGGCTTTTGCGCAAGCAGATGGTCTCAGTGTGAAGCGATTTGATGATGTGTCCACCATCAAGCAGTATGCGCGTACCCAACCCAAGCGTGATAGCAATGGCGACTATGCAGCATTGGTGCTGGTGCAGGTGTTGGCGGATGTGAAAGTGGATTTCACGGGCGCTTATCTGTTGGGGGACGTGGAAAAGAAAGCGAGCGAGTATTGGGTGTATATGGCGGCAGGAGCGAACTCGCTGGAAGTGCATTGTACGGGTTTTGAGAAACTGAAGGTGGACTTTGCTGACGTGTCCAAGGGGGCAGTACCTTCGCTGGTGAAGCAATGTACCTATGAGTTGGTGGTGTCAGTGCCTGGTGTAGTGCTTATGACACAAACGCCTCAGCGCCAGTTCTTTAAGTTTCGTGTTACGCCGAAGAAAGATGCCTGGGTGACCGTTTGGGAAAATGGTGAACAACAGACCTTGACTCTGAACGAGGAGGGTATGGCGCGCAAGATGTTCAACTATGGCACCTATAAATATATGGTGTCGGCAGACAGATACCATTCGCAGGAAGGTACGTTCACGGTGACTAAGACTCCAGGGGAATTGGTTGTGGCGTTGCAGCCGCAGTTTGGTTGGTTGACCATCAACGGCGATGCCGTAACGAAAGGTGCGCATGTGTTTGCTACGAATACCGTGACAGGTCGCAAAACGCAGTTGGGTACTATTCCTATGACCCAAAAGGAGATAGATAGGGGCGTTTATACTTTGCAGATTCAGCAGGAGAAATATAAAGACTATTCGACTACCGTCACGATTGCCGAAGGCAAGACGACCGTTATTACTCCACAGTTGGAGGCGAATTTTGCCCAGTTGACTTTGACTACGCAGTCGGGTGCGGATATTTATGTGGACGGTCGCAAGTTGGGTACAGGGCGATGGAGTGGCACATTGGAGTTGGGTGAGTACAGTGTAGAGACCCGTCAGGCCAGTCACAAGTCGTCGTACACGAATTTGTCGGTGTTGCCTCAGACGGCAGGCAAGACGATTGTGCTGAATGATCCATTGCCTATCTATGGTTCGCTGATTGTAGATGGTACGCCGATGGATGCGGTGGTGTATGTGGATAACAAGAGGGTGGGCGTTAGTCCGTTGGTTTATGGCGAGCTGTTGATTGGTTCGCATACTGTGCGCTTGGAGAAAGAGGGGTATGCAAAACAAGAGAAGACGATCGTCGTATCTGAGGGGCAAGAGCATATGCTGGAATATACGCTTGCTAAGGAAACGCCAAAACCAACGCTAACAGACAAAGAGACTTTTACGGTAAATGGTGTGTCGTTTACGATGGTGGGTGTAAAAGGCGGTACGTTTACGATGGGCGGAACTGCTGAGCAGGGAAGTGATGCGGAGTGGTGGGAAAAGCCAACGCATCAAGTTACCTTGTCGGACTATATGATTGGCGAGACGGAAGTGACACAAGAGTTGTGGAAGGCCGTGATGGGTAGTAATCCAAGCTATTTCTCTGGTACAAATTTGCCTGTAGAACAGGTTAGTTGGGATGATTGCCAAACTTTTATTACGAAGCTCAATCAACTGACAGGTAGGAACTTCCGTTTGCCCACTGAAGCGGAGTGGGAGTATGCTGCTCGCGGTGGTCAGAAGAGTAGAGGGTATAAGTATGCAGGTAGCAATACCTTGAGCGATGTGGCTTGGTACGCAAATAATAGTGGCATCAAGACACACCCTGTAAAACAAAAACAGGCGAATGAGTTGGGCTTGTATGATATGAGTGGTAATGTGTATGAGTGGTGTCAAGATTGGTTTGACAGTTATAGCAGCAATGCGCAGACTAACCCTGCGGGTTCATCGTCGGGGTCCAACCGCGTGAATCGGGGCGGTGGCTGGTACAACAGTGTTTCCAACTGTCGCGTTGCCAACCGTAACAGCAGCTCTCCTGGCAATCGCGGCGACGTCCTTGGGTTCCGTGTTGTTCTTCTCCCATAGTTTATTGCAGTCCATTTTTGCCATAAGCTAATCAAAGCAATATAGCGAGGCGGAGTGGGCAAGGGACGAAGCCCAAACAACGCCGAGAAGAAATCATTTTTCGCGGGGTTATATGTCTGAAACAAGGGGGCTCTATATCCGCCACGAATTGTGTGGTTATTGTATGGTTATAGTATGGTTATTGTGTGGTGTGTGCGGGGAAATTAAGAGGCATTACCACCCAATGGTAGCACAGACGGGGAAGTGGTCGGAGTATTTTACTCTGTCCACTTCGCATTTTATAGGGGTGAGGTTGCGCGAGCAGAGGATATAATCAATGCGAATACCGAGGGGACCGTTCTTATACGTATTGCCCAATCTGCCAAAACTACCCTCCAAAAAACAATCACGCATGCCCCAACGAATCTTGCCATACACATACGACAACGGAATGGAGTTGAAATCGCCTACTGCCACCACAGGGTGGGGCGATTGGTTAATCGCCGCTTTCACCGCCTTCGCCTGCTCTTGGCGCAACTCGCTGGCTTCGTGGAGCTTCTGATTGAGAGAACTCTGCTTGAAATGGCTGACGGACAATGTGTCCAACTGCAAATCCTCTTTCATTAGTCGAAAACTCTCTAAGTGGTTTACTATCAGACGAATCGTGTCTCGTTTTACAACCACATCGCATTGGCTACTGATATTATTTTTTGACTCGTATGAGATGGTCTGCTTGTTAATGAGCGGATAGCGCGAGAATACTACATTGCCAAATTGGCGACGGCTATTATATCGCTTGAAATCGTAGTAGGTATATGGGTATTGGCTCATCGCTTGGCGCAATTGGGGAAGGGTCATGCGTTGTGCATCTTTATATACCCTGACCTCTTGCAAGCAGATAATATCGGCATCCTGCTCATTGAGATAAGCAAGCATCTTGTGGGCTTGATGCTTATTGCCCATACACAGCGCATGGGTATTGTAAGTGAGCACTTTGAGCGTATGGGAGAATTCCTGCCGAGGTTGTTTCCACTGGTGGGAAACAAACAACGATACTACCCCAATCAAGATGAGTAGTATCGCTATTTTGATTATTCGCCAAAGACCGCGCATACTTATTTAGGTTCTAGCGTTACGATTGGCACTAACATCTCCTCTAACGATATACCACCATGTTGGAAAGTGTTGCGATAGAATTGTGCGTAGTGGTTGAAGTTGTTTGGATATGCAAAGAAATCATCTCCTGTACAGAAAACATAGCTACTGCTTACATTTGGACAGGGCAATCCCACCTGTTTAGGCTTGGCAATCTCAAAACAGTTTTTAGATTGGCAGTTGAGTGCTTTGCCCACTTTGTAGCGCAGGTTGGTGTTGGTATTCTTGTCGCCAATAATCTGCACGGCATTGGTAACACGTGTGGTGCCGTGGTCAGTGGTTAGTATCACTTTGTAACCCAAAGAGGCAATGCGGCGAAACATTTCTGCCGTAGGCGAGTGGCGTAGCCAACTAAGTGTCAGGCTGCGGTAGGCAGCCTCGTCGTTGGCCAATTCGCGCATCATCTTGCTCTCTGTGCGCGAGTGGGAGAGCATATCAATGAAATTGAGCACTACTACATTGAGCGGCGTTTGCAACCCTTTGAACTGCTTGGTGATCTTCTCGCAAAAGTCGCTTTCGTTCACCTTGAAGTAGGAATATCCATAGCGTTTGCGGAAACGGTCAAGTTGGGTTTGAATGAGTGCTTTCTCGTTGTTATTCTTGCTATCTTCCTCATCTTCGTCAATCCAAAGATCTGGGTACATCTCTTGTATCTGCAATGGACTGAGGCCTGCGAAAATAGCGTTGCGTGCATACTGCGTGGCAGTAGGAAGGAGAGATGTGTACATCTGCTCGTCCTTTATAGTAAACCACTCCGACAGAAGAGGTTGGATGGTCTTCCATTGGTCATAACGGAAGTTATCAATCACAACGAAGAACACTTTCTCGCCTTCATCAAGTAGCGGGAAAATATATTTCTTCATCACATCTTGCGATAAGGTTGGGCGTGTGGATGGGTTTGCCCACCAACTCTCATAGTTTTTAGCAATGAACTTAGCAAAGGCTTTGTTGGCTTGTTCGCGTTGCATACGCAACATATCGTGCATAGCGGAATCCACTTTTTCTAGTTCCAATTCCCAACGTGTGAGGGTACGCTCAATGGCCATCCATTCTTCAATGGTGTTGGCGGTATCGATCATATATGTGATATCGGAAAACTCCTGACGATAGGTGGTATTGGTATGTTCTTCTACGATCTCACGTTGATGGATATGTTTTTTGAGGCAGAGTAGTATCTGACTGGGATTCACGGGCTTGATGAGATAATCGGCAATCTTCTGACCGATGGCTTGCTCCATAATTTGCTCCTCTTCGGATTTCGTAATCATCACTACGGGCAAAGTGGGATGTGCCTCTTTAATCTCTTGCAATGCCTCCAGTCCCGATAAACCAGGCATATTTTCGTCCAAGAAAACGATATCGAACTGCTCATCTTGACAAGCATCAATAGCATCTTGTCCGTTGTTGACAGGGGTAACATCGTACCCCTTCTCTTGTAGATAAATAATGTAAGGCTTCAGCAGATGAATCTCATCGTCCGCCCAAAGTATTCGGTTCATAGTTTCTCCATTTGTTTATTAGGTTTAACATATCTTCAGCCCAGGGGCTATCAAAGTGCATTCTTTCTCCCGTTCGAGGGTGGGTAAAGCCCAATGTCTTGGCGTGTAACACTTGACGTGGACAAAGGGCAAAACAGTTGTGGATATACTGTTTGTATTTCTGTGTACGTAGTCCTTTGAGTACTTCCATACCACCATATTTCTCATCAGCAAAGAGCGGATGACCAATCGTCTTCATGTGCACGCGGATTTGGTGCGTGCGTCCGGTCTCTAAACGACATTCTACGAGGGTTACATACGGAAAACGCTCCATTACGCGCCAATGGGTGATGGCTTCTTTGGCATTAGGATTCTCTTCTAAATCCCATACACGATAGATAGTTCGGTCGCGGTTGTCGCGTGCCAAAGCACCCTCTATTGTACCTTCATCTTCGGTAAACGTTCCCCATACGAGAGCGTTATAAGTACGTTCGGTGGTGTGGTCAAAAAACTGCTTGCCGAGGTGCGTTTTTGCTTCGGGCGTCTTAGCAATAAGCAACAGTCCGCTGGTATCTTTGTCAATGCGGTGTACCAATCCGATATTGGGATCGTTGATATCCAACTTATCGCGAAAATGCCATGCCAAGGCATTCAACAGAGTATGTTCGTAGTTGCCATGACCAGGATGAACGACCATACCAGCGGGTTTGTTGATGACGAGTACGTCATCATCCTCATATATGACTTCCAAAGGAATCTCTTCGGGGTGAATGGTGTAGTCGTGTGGCTCATGGTCAAGGAGAACTTGGATAATATCAAAGGGTTTGACCTTATAGTTACTACTGACGGGTTTGCCATTGACCCAGATGTTGCCTGCATCGGCTGCGTTCTGGATACGGTTGCGCGAAGTACCTGGTATATGCTCAGCCAAGTACTTATCTATGCGCTGAGGTGTCTGACCTTTGTCCACCTCTGTACGCCAACGCTCCCAAACTTCTGCTTGATCAAGGTATTCTTGAATGTCTTCTGTCATAAATCAATAGGGCTAATAGTAAAGGGATTAGAAAAATTCTTCTTCATCTTGCTCATTATCAGCGGTAACAGTTTTTTCGATATCCGTTGAAAGTTTGAGATTTACACTATTGCCTTCTACAACAAGTGTACCACTTACAGGTGTTTGGGAATAGACAATATATTGTGCTTTGTTTTCCTCTGTAGGAGGTATATCGTATGACACGATGCCTACTGTTAGAGAGTGCGCCATAAGCCATGAACGAGCTTCTTCAAGCGTCTTGCCCAATACGTTGGGAATTTCTACATTGTTGGTACCTTGACCTTGACCGACAATCAATTCGATTGGAGTACCAACTTCCAAAACAGTACCAGCTAAGATAGGTACACTATCTTTGCGAATATCCAAAACCAAGTCGCGGTAAGCAGATGGCTCATATATAATGCTGTCAATCACCAAACCCAAAGCAGAAAGAGAGGCTTGCGCTTGGCGCAAAGTAACATCGCGTAACTCGGGCAGTGTTACGGGCTTACGGAAATTGGCATTCTTAATAACATAAATAGATCGTCCATGCTTGACATGTGAATTCGCTTTTGGATTTTGCTCTACGATTGTTCCCAATGGTACTTTGTTGGAGTAAGTGGAATCAATAACTTCAATATGCAAACCTTCAGCTTCCAAAATTATCTTGGCCTCTTCTACGTATAATTCGGTGACATTTGGCACAAGAACTTCAACACCGTGTTGGGTGTATTTTCTTAGTCCAATAACCACGATAATAACAACTAAGGCTACCACTACTACCGAAAGAAGCAGGTTGAAGAGTATAATACCAATTTTAGATGAAATCTTAGCCATAAGCATATATTTTTATAAAAAATCAACAATTTTGCTGCAAAGTTACAATTTTTTTTGCGTATATCCAAAAAATATCTTATTTTTGCATAGTTTTTGATAGATATGTTAAAAACAAAAGAGAACTATTAACCCAATTTTTAATTTTTTAAGAGTTATGAAAAAGATTTTGCTTATCGCTGCCGTAGCAGTAATGGCTATGGGTTGCTGCAAGAAGGCCACTTGCCAACAAGACAAATGTTGTGAGAAACCAGCTACTGAGTGCTGCGAAAAGAAAGCCGAGTGCCCAAAGGCTGAATGTGCCAAGACTGAGTGCCAAAAACCAGATTCTTGCTGCAAAAAGACCGAGTGTCCAAAGGCTGAAGCTTGCTGCGAGAAGAAGGCCGAGTGTCCAAAGGCTGACACTTGCTGCGAGAAAAAGGCCGAGTGTCCAAAAACTGAGTAATAGACGGATAATAGCTATCAATAAGAAAACCGCCTAACATCGAGTGTTAGACGGTTTTTTTGTGTGTTTATAGAGGTGTGATTACTCTGCTACGTGTCCGAGAACGTTGTAGGTTACGTTGTCGCGGATGATGAACAATTGACCATTGCGAACCACTTTAACGGCTTTTTTCTCAACGGTAACGTTATCCACATCGGTGGTAGAAGTGCCAATGTAGATGATGTCTTCTGCCACTTTGTAGTAGAAGTCGTATGCACCAGGAGTAAGAATGATATTGCCCATGTCATCAGCAGTATGCTTCACAGAACTTTCTTCTACATTACCGCACCATGCAGTAGCAGAACCTGCTGTCAAGGTAACCACCTTAACCGCGTCTCCCTCTGCGATTGCTTGGTTCAGGAGCATATACTCGTTGGCGTTGTCTGGGTTGGGTGTCAATGCGATACCAGTAGTCCAGTCGCCGCCTACACCCATCAGTACGTATGTTACTTCTACTGGATTTTCTGATGCCTTGAAGTTACCAGTGATAGTGATTTTCTCTGCGCTGAATGTAACTTCTACATCGCCTGCCTCTGCCAAAGTAAAGATGATGTTGTTGTCATTATTTCCTGTTACGCCAGCAGGTACTGTTGCGAGGTTAGAATAGCCCCAACTTGCGTCCCATGTACCGTTGGTAACCTTCAATTGGCACTCTACGCCAGCAGCTACTGCGGTGAAGGTGTGGGTGTATACACCATTGTTTTCGGTCATGGCGATGGCAGCAGCATTCCATGCGTTAGCACCAAACAACGCGTCGTTACCAGTTACGTAGTATGCTTGTGGTTTTGGATCTACAGGAGTGCTACCACTGAGTTTAGCGGCTGCCTCTTCCTTGGTGTACCATTGGTCATCTACAATGTATTTGCCTGCGGTCCACACCATGTCAGCTGTTTGACCACCCTCTCCGTTGAAGATTACGTTTTGGTAGGTGCCAGCAGGTGCTGCATAGGAATATACATCGTAGCCAGCCAATTGCTCAGCCTCTTTGGTTGCAGCTTCACCTGGCCAGTTGGCATTTTGTGGTGCCCATGCGTATGCATTGATGTTCTTCCAACCCTTGTTATTGACAAAGTAAACATATTCTTGTTCTACTGGTTGTCCGAGTTTAGTGGCAGCTTCTTCCTTGGTGTACCAACCATCACGAACAAAGTATTTGCCAGCGGTCCAAGTCAGGTCTGCTGTTTGTTTGCTACCATTGTTGAAGATGACATTGGCGTATGTGCCAGCTTCTGCGGTGTATGAATATACGTCGCAGCCTGCAATTTGCTCTGCCTCTTTGGTGGCAGCGACACCTGGCCAGTTGGCATTTTGTGGTGCCCATGCGTAAGCATTAATAGTACCAGTCCATTTGTCTGCATTGACAAAATAAACGGTTTCTGTTGCAGCAAACATTGACATTACGCATGCCAATGCAGCAAAAAGGGTAAAGATTTTTTTCATACGATAATGAATTTGAATAGGTTAATATTTTTTTGTTACTTCTATACGTGAATAGTCCGTGACTGCGTGAGGCAGTCACGGACTAAGAAATCAACGTAGGTATTTGTATCCGTTTTGGAGGACAATACCGTGGTAGTTAGCATCTACTTTCTGACCGAGTACGTTGTACATAGGTTGTGTCAAATCCAGTGCAGGAGTTTCCACAGGTACATTCTCTACATCTGTTTCGTTGCACTCAATCAGTACTTCTTTGTCAACTTGCCAACCGTAGCAAACATCGGCGTCGGTCCAGAGGTCTGAGGTTTGTACGCCAGCACCATCGTTGAAGATGAAGTTTACTTCTTTGACTGATGCGTCAAAGCGGTGATGATATATTCCGTTCTCATCTACTTCGGTCAATTCTGTACCAGGCCATTCGCCAGTGTAGAGTGTAGCTCCGCCGTCGTTCCAACTATATAGGTATACTTTCTGCCACTCGTCTGGTTTGAGGAATCCTACTGTGATAGGGGTAGCCTGAGGTGCCTCGTAGGTGTATGTGTGGGTGACTACTTCGGTTTGCTCGCCAGCTGCCACAGCGTATGCTTTCAGCGTTTTTGTGCCTGTGATAGTGATAGGGGCGGTGTATGTTTGTTTAGCAGAACCCTTAGGATCGCTGCCGTCCAAGGTGTAGTAGATAGTAGCAGCCGCTTTCTCGCCTACGGTGGTGAGGGTGACGGACAGATTGTTGGTCTTATATACTTTGCCCTCTGGGTTTGCTATCACTTGGAATGGAATGTCGGAGAGCGAGCAGTTTTGGCTCAGAACCTCCATACCTTGCCACTCGTAGCAAGCATCTTGGTCGAGGATAATGTCGCTCGATTGTTCACCTGCACCGTTGTTGAAGATGATTTTCACTTCGCGTACATCGCTTGGGAATACATGATAGAGCCATCCTTCCTCGTCTGTTGTTTTCCATTCCATACCTGGCCACTTGCCTAAATTAACTCCATCCCATGCGTAGAGATATGTTTTCTCCCATGTAGTAGGAGGCATGAACTTCACGGTGAGAGGGGTTTGTTGTGGCTCTTGGTAGGTGTAGGTAGCTTCTTGCACCTCGGTAGCAACGCCGTTGAGTGTAGCGTATGCCTTCACAGTGACTGTACCCTCAACAGTGAATGCTTGGGTGTAGGTCTGTTTAGTGGTGGAAGTAGTAGGGTCAGAACCGTCAAGGGTGTAATAGATAGTAGGCTTGCCACCCAGAGCTACTGCACTCATTTCCACGGTGTAAGTAGCTGTTTTGTAGATGGTAGAAGGGGTGATGTTCAATACTGGTACTTCTGGTTGAGTAGTCGCGTAATACATCGCGAAGTTTCCTCCCATGTATGCCAAGGTGTAACCTTGTGGGGTGTTCTCAAATCCACTCTTAGGGCCCAACAACAGGCGGATAGAGCCGTGTTTGCCTGTGATAGTTGATTTGTAGTAGCCATCGCCTGCCTCGTCACTTACTTTTGACTCTGAGTGTACACCAGCAGCTTTGCGTGCCAATACCATTTTGCCGATAGCGTCTTTGTATTTTACCCAGTGAGGATAGAATACGCATGGTACACCAGGCATAGACAATATGAAGGCATTTGCGCCCAACACGCGGTCTTTATTGTAGTCTTCCATTGATTTGCCGCAACCACCAATCTCATCGTTGTTGTCGCGACCAGCTTGGCAGCCGAAATAGGTGTCGTGGCTGTCTACGAATGTCACTGCGTGCTTGCTGAGTCCAGCACCCAGGAGACCAGAACCCATACATCTTCTGTAGTCGCCATCAGCAATACCTTGAATAGCTGAATATTTGGTACCAAAGTCAAATGCCAATGTGTTCCAATTAACGTCGTTGAGATAGCTCTTGATATTGTTGATGTCGCCATTCCAGAACTCTACTACTGAGAAGTAGTTAGCTGATGCGCTGTTGTACATGTCAATGTATTTGCCCTTGAAGCCTTGTGCGTAGTCATAACGCCAGCCGTCAAAGCCAATCACGTCTTTCATCCATTTGAGATAAGCTTTCATCATCTCTTGTACGCGTGGGTCAGAGTGTGCCCAGTCGCGAGCAGAACCGTAGTTGTCTTGCATGTTGTAGCCACCGTCATCGTGTCCAGTAGCCTTGCCTTGCCATTCGCCTGCCTCAGAATTGTAGTTCACCTCGTCGGTGTTGCAGATCCATGAAGCGTCTGGTTGGAAGATTCCGTACTCGCCAAAGTTTTGTGGGTAGAAGTCGCACCATGAAGATTTGCAACCTGCGTGGTTGATGACGATGTCCGCTACCACCTTGGTGTCAGCAGCATGCATACGGTGGATAAATTCGAGCAATTCTTTTTGTGAACCCCAATCAGAGTTTTGGTTGCTGTATTGGGTTTGGTGATAACCTGTACCGCCCTCTGATTTGCCTGATGGTGGCAACCATACGAGGTCGAAGTAAGTACCTATCTCGCCCGATTGTTGCAGCAGTACATTCCACTTGGTGTTTCCTAATTGTTTTCCGTTGATGAGAACATCGCCAGGAGCGCCATCGCGGTAAGAATCATAGTAGAATGCTTGCAACATAACGTCCTCACATTCTGCTGGAACAGAACTTCCGTGAACAGGTTTGATGTCACCTGACTCTAATTCTGCGCGGGTGTACCAACCATAATCATAGTAGTACTTGCCAGAGGTCCAAACGAGGTCTGCTGTTTGGTTGGTACCATCGTTGAAGATCACGTTGGCATACTTGCCTTGAGGTGCTGCGTAGTAATATACGTCTTTGTTTTGTAGTTTATAAGCAGCTTTTTGTGCTGGTGTACCAGGCCATGCTACGTTGAAGGTCTCGCCCGTCCATGCGTATGCGTTCACTTTTGCCCAATCTCTTGTGTTTACAAAGAATACGGTGTCGTTTGCATTTGGGTCTGGTTCTGGGTTAGGGTCGCTGGTGTTGTTAGGGTTATATACGGCTAACCATTTGGCAACCACGTCGTTTGCAGAATATGTTCTGTCTGCCAACTCTTCGCCAGTAGCAGATTTTTCTACATACTCCCATGCTGGACCTGAGCAGTATTTGTATTTCATAGCAGTAGTTGCACCTGCTATAGCTATGGTGTAGTGGGTGTCATCTACTTTTGTCATTTCTGTTTGTGACCAACCGCTCATTTCTCCTGCGATGTAGCATGCGTATGTTCCAGCAGGTACGGTTACGTTGTATACCAACGTGTCATTTGGCTCTGGTTTTGGAGTAGGGTCTGTATTGTCACCGCTGGTGCTGTATACCGACCATGTGCCTTCGCAGCCTGGGTCACCCCATACAGGTGAAGAGGTGGTGATGGTGAATAGGTTCTTGCCGTCGGTTGGGATTGCCAGGTCTTTGGTCTTCGCTCCCCAATCAGCAATAGCTCCGTCAGGATTGAGACGTGTGAAGATGATGTTTTGATATTGATCGGTGTCAATATCTACATACCACAGATCTGTTTCGCCAGTTACAAGAGTCATGCGTACGCCTGGCCATTGTGGAGCAGTGCCTTTGCCCCAATAATAAGCTCCTACTACGGCTCCGTCGGATTTCCACCAATCTTGTGCCTGTTTGCAATAAAGTCTTGTGTTTGCTGCGTTAACTGAGATGAAGCATGTCAAAACAGCTAACAATGTGAAGATTTTTTTCATTATACTATTAGTTTTTTTTGTTTGTATTTCGATTTATGTTAATATGTTTTTTTTGTGTATATACAATCAGCCAACAAAGTTACACTTTTTTTTTGATATATACAACTCTTTTTGTAAAATTGCCTAAATATGTGTTATATTTTTTATGCAAACGGTTGCATTGTCTGCTGTGAAGTCCACTTTCCAGTTCGCATAATCCAGATGATAGATACGTTCGGGGTCGTTTTGGTAGGCTGGTCGGGGATCTTGACTGAGTATCTCGTGAATAGCATTCCATGGGCAACCCTTGCGCAATGTTTGCGCAAGCAATTCATCGTCTATGTTTACTTGTAAACGATAATCTTGTGTGGTCTCGGCGAAGCCACTTTGGGCTTCTGGATGGCTATCGGAGAATGCTAAATAGGGTTTTATATCGTAGATAGGTGTACCATCTAGCAGGTCGGCTCCCGATACAACCAAGACTAATCCGTTGTTTGCTGTGTCTTCCACACGCAGTAGTTTGACACTTGTGAGTCCTATGGGATTTGGTCGAAATGGCGAACGAGTGGCAAACACCCCCATACGCTTATTGCCACCCAATCGAGGTGGACGTACAGTTGGCGACCAACTCTCTTCTCCCCTCGCCTCTAACCTTTCGCCTTTCTCCTCTTCTCCTAATCGCCTTTTCGCCTCATGAAACCCCCACAACAGCCACAGATGCGAGTATCCGTCTATCCCACGCAGTGCTTCGCGCACGCGATACGTAGGCGTGAATACAATATGTGTTTCTATGCAGGAGTCTTCTCGACTTTGACGAGGAATGCCAAATTTCTGCGAGAAGCCGTTGTGGGCATGAGCGATAATTTGTAATTGCATGGTGTAGGGTGGTGTCGTATTGTTTAGTATTGTATAGGGTCGTTGAGTTATAAACAAAAAAAGACCTCAGTGTCCCTGAAGTCTTTTTTGTGGTGCCACCAGCACTTTGAGATTATTTTCAGGGGTATTTTTATGTAATCCTTAATTGTCAAAAGTCAGTGTTTATCGGGGTTTTGCTATTTAGTGAGTTTTAGCGATTTTGTGTGATAAAGTCATTTTAGTTCCCAATTTCGTTCCCCGATTTATCTGCTATCTCGTGACGATGGTCCTATGTTGAACTTGTTCATTTCTTTTGCTTTGAGTTCGTCCACTATCTCTACATAAGGGCGCATAGCTTTGTAGTCGGAGTGACCAGTCCATTTCATAACCACCTCTGCAGGTATGCCAAGGAACAAGGCATTGACGATGAATGTTCGTCGTCCGCAGTGTGAAGTAATGAACTTGTACTTTGGACAGACATCCTCTTTGCGGTCGTTGCCGATATAGTAAACCTTTTTGATGGGTGTAGTAAAACCAGCATCTTTGCAAATCTTCTTGAGTTTGCGATTGAATACTTGATTAACTGGTACTGGTAGTGCTTTGCCACCTCTGAACTTTGAGTCCTTGTACTTATCGAGAATAGCCCTTGAGTAATCATTCAAGTCTATAGATAGTGCGTCAGTAGTCTTCTCTGTTACGACCTCTATGCGGTCCTCGTACACATCGCATTTCTGCAACTTAAGAACATCCGAGTAACGCAATGAAGTAAAACAACAGAAGCAAAAGACATCCCTTGCTTCTGCATCGGACTTGTCCTCAAACTCCATATAGTAAAGTTTAAGTAATTCGTCCCAAGTTAAGTAAACTACTACATTTGATTCTATGCCCTTGAGTTTGATAGAGAAAGTCTCATGCGAAGAACCATTGTAGTAGCCCATACGAACCATCCAGCGAATAAAGTCCTTGATATTCTTGATAGTCTTTCGTATGGATGTGTTCTTGTGTCCCTTGCTTATCATCTCCTTTTGGATGATAAGCATATTTTTGTCGTTAAGGTCGTCAGGCTTATTGATTGTACTTGATAGGCTTATGAAAAGATTGCGTAGCGAATTGAACATACGATAGGTACTCGCAGCCCAGTTGTTTTGTATGCCTATAGACCCGACGAACTCGTCAAATCGGTCTATGAGTTCTCCTCTGCTACTTACCTTGTACTTGCCTACTGCTTTGCTGAACTCATTCTTGAACTCGTCTGGAGTAGGGATGAAACCCTCGCTTGCGAACTTGTTGAAGACATACTCTACCGCTTCTTCATAGTCTGCGAGTCTCTTGTTGATCACTACTGCAGGTATATTGTCTTTGGTGTGAGAGGTGTTCGCTTTGCACCTTTGGGCTTCTTGAATCCATTTTTCGCTATTGACATTGTAGCCCGGAGATAGGGAGACGATACATCTGCTATGGTCCCATCTCACACGCATGCGTAGTTTGCAGTCCGTAGGATTGCTGCCCTTATCTACTACCCAAAGTAGTTTATAGTCAATCGTTGGTTTCATTCTCGTAGAAAGCTCCATTGCCGTAGAATACCCATTTTAACGACACGCCATAGTCTCTGCATAGATGGTAAATCCATTCGGGCTTGAGATATCCGTGTTCAGGGTCGTTGCGAACCGTTACCATATTCCACCTATTAAAGTTATGCGCGCGCGTGAATGTTTGTAGTCCACGAATTTTCTTGTTTGCCTTCAATATGTCGATAGCTTTGAAGAAGCGATTAGTAATGTCTATTCCCTCTTGTGATATTATCATGGCCGTGTGAGTTAATGAAGTTGAGTTTCTATAATTCTATCAAGTCCACTGTGTCCACTTGTCTCTATTATTTTAATGAGCCTATCCGTTTGCTCTTGGAATTTCTCTATCACAGAGAACGCACGGCTCATTTGGGCATTAGACATCTCTCGTTGTGCAGCCATCTCTGCTATCAGCAACTGCAAAGAGGAAGATACTTGCTCTTGACGGGCAATAGGCTCTTGCTTTTCTTTGGTATCAGCGTACATAGATCCCTCGCCAGACAATAGCCAACCCTTGTTGAGTTCACTATATTTGTCAAGTATTTTACTGGCTACGCCTTGAGAAATGTTTTTGATTTTCCCATTTTGAATGTCGTAGATTTGCACTGGCACCAATCCGCAAGACTTTGCAAAGGCAGATGCAGTCATGCGATATTCGAATAATAGTGCCTCGATTACCTCTTTTGCGTTCATTTTCTTAATTGCTGATTATCAGTAAATTACTTATTTGATTAAGTTTCTTACTGAAAATAATTAGTAAAATATTTGCACATATCAAAAAAATATGCTACCTTTGCAACAGATTTAACAACTACCCATGCTGCTACTGCTGCAATTTTTCTGCAAAGGTAGCAAAAAAAATTTGAATGTCAAACACTTTGAAACAAAATTTTTGTAAAATGAACCGAACGTATCAAAATTTACGAGATTATCTTAAGAAGACTGATACGACTGCTATCGACTTGTATCGTCAGTTTAAGAAAGAATGCGCCAAGCGCGGTGCTCGTATCGTACAGACCACTACATTCTATATGTGGTGTCGTCTTGACTCTCATGCTACCAAAGATGAGCATCTTGCTATCTTGAGTAAACTCACTGGAATGGACAAATCACAATTGTTTGCAGAATGACACGGCTTGAGTTCTTTACATTGAACAATGAGATTTGGTATCGCGTTGATGGATCTTGTCGAAAACTGAATGTTGGAGATAGTATCATAGACGAGTTACTGGATATTCTTGTAGAGATGTACCCTAATGCCTATCGTGCGCTTGATAAAGAGTACAAAGGTATTGAAGATTTAGGTCTCAAGCGTTTCCGTATGGTAGCGCGGTTCTGCAAATGTAACTTCGGCAATATAGACAATGTGTTCGATATACAGAGTAATCGCAAGTTTGTCTTTGAAGAAGTTGCTTGTCCTCTGCGTGGCGAATGTCGCCATGAGAATGTTATCTGCAACCCTGCTTTTAACTCGCGTATATCAAAGCGAGAGATGGCGGTGTTGCATTTGTTGTATCAAGGGAAATCCAATTCCGAAATAGCAGAGAAGTTATACCTCTCGTCAGCTACGGTGCATAACCACATAGCCAATGCTTACGCACGAATTGGAGTTCATAGTAAATCGGAGTTTATAGAGTATGCAAGATCTAACAACCTATTTCCAGCAGAAAGAATTGGATACAAGAATGATTGACATGACCTTTGGTGATTTCCTTGAGAAAGCAGCGCCAGTGATACGAGATATTATCACAGAGGTTGTCGCTTCGAAAGGTAAAGCGGAGGAACATGAGTATGCGTATGGACTACAAGGAATGGCCCATGCGTTAGGTTGCTCAATAGCCAAAGCATCACGCATGAAAGCGTCTGGAGAGTATGATTCTGCTATATTCCAAGATGGCAGGACATTCTCGGTAGATGTGACTGCTTTTAGAGAACTGATGCAGCAAAAGCAACAGAAATTAGTCAATCATAATGACCTGCATTTTCGGCATAAAAAATGAGTTGTAGCCGATGATTTTCTTGATTTTGTCCATTGTTATATCAAAAATTTTCGCTATCTTTGTTAAGTCAAAAAATCAATAAATCAATAAGTTATGAAAAGGACAAGAAAAGAATTAGTGAGCATTTTTGCTCAGATGGTAACATCATTTTCAATGGCGTTTGCTGGTTTCGTAGTAAGCACATCAGGTGCGTTTGAGTTATGGGTCGCTACAATAGCTTTGCTTGTAGCAGTCTCAAGTGCATGTTGGTTTATGTCTATCGATGGAAAGAAACAAGCGGTAGATGAACTATTTGCAGAAGAGAATTACCGAAAGTTGAATGATTAGTCAATTAACCAATAAGTTTAAGTAAAATTATGGAAACGAAAGAATCTATTTGGGGCCGTCTGTCAAAAGTTGATATTGAAGGCTATGTAGAGAAAAAGCCAACCTCGAATGACTTGAAGTATCTGTCGTGGATGGCTGCGTGGAAACTGGTTAATGAGCAGTTTCCAGATGATGTGTCTTTCCAAATCAAGGAATGGGATGGAAAGCCATATCTTGTCGATGAACCTCTTGGAATTATGGTACAGACATCTATTACGATTGCTGGTATCACACGAAGTCAGCACTTGTTCGTAATGGATTCGAAGAACAAGGCGCAACGCACTGTTCCGTACACCATTCAGAAGAAAGACAAAAACGGCAAGCCGTATGACACAGTAGTTGAAGCAGCTACGATGTTCGACATCAATACTGCTATCATGCGTTGCTTGGCAAAGAACCTTGCTATCTTCGGTCTTGGCTACGAATTGTACCTCGGAGAAGATATTATGAAGTATCTCCAAAACGAGGAACAGAAACGAGTAGAAGCCGAAGAAGCCAAGAAGCAAGAGGAGTACATGGCAGAACTGGAAAAGCAAGCCGATTCTGCTATTGAACGAATCAATGCGCAGACTGACCGAAACGAACTTATCGCTTTGCTGAATGGTGATCTTTCCGAAGTGAAAAAGATTGCAAGAGTGTATGAGGCTGGCAGAAAGAAGTTCAGTGAATTTAGTCAAAAAGAGAACGAAAAAAAGGAGGTACAAGATGGAGCAGCCTAAGTTGATATATTCGCCTGTAGTGTTTACAGAGAATCCTCACTCCTACCATTTAGGAGATAGAGAGTATAGTGGTATCACATCTATTTTGAAGAAGTACTTGTTTGCAGACATGTACAACGGAGTACCAGAGCAACAGTTGGAGATAGCACGACAAAGAGGTTCACTCGTCCATGAACAGATTGAGAATGTCATCATCGGTATGCCGAATATCGACGAGCGACCCGAAGTAGAGTTCTATCGCAAACTGAATATCCCAGCTATGGTGTCGGAGTACACGGTAAGTGACGACACTTTCGGAATAGCCAGCAAGATAGATATTGTGATGACCGATTGCAGCCTTGCAGACATCAAAACGACATCTGTATTGCACAAGGAGTATCTGCAATGGCAGTTGAGTATCTATGCGTATCTGTTCGAAAAGCAGAACCCAGGACTGAAAGTTCCGCACTTGTATGCGATACACCTCAAGAAAGATGGCGGAAAGAAAGTAGAGGTCACTCGTTTGCCCGATGTCTTTGTAGAATCCTTGTTAGTAGCCTATGCAAGCGGTGCAGAGACTTTTGACAACCCGATGGGTACAAGTGCCGAGATGATGCTTGCAGACAACGAGGAGGCTATTCAAAAAGCCTTGGAGTTGGAAGATGCTATCAATGCCTACAAGCAGAAGAAAGAACAAGCCGAGAATGACTTGAAAGAACTCAAGGAGGGACTGATTGAAATCATGCGCCAAGTCTATCCAGATGGTGGCACCTACACTTTCCCGAATGGTACGAAGTTGATATACAAAAAGGAGTCCGAGACTATGCGATTTAGTTCTACTGCACTCAAGGAGGCGGATCCAGATTTGTATAATCAGTATTTGAAACCAAGCACCACCGCTGCAAGTCTATCAATCAAGAAGAAAAAGTAACCACTAAATGAATAAGAGTTATGTTTAACAATCAATTACAAATCATCGGTAATCTGACGAAAGATGCCGAAATCTGCACACCTAAATCGGGTGGCGACAAGTACCTTGCATTTACCGTAGCCGTGTATGATGGCAAGGACAAACCAGCAATCTTTGTAGATGTTCGTGAGACCCTACGCAATGGACGAAATGACCATCCTCTGTTGCCTTATCTTACCAAGGGAACGAAATGCTTTGTTCAAGGCAAGTTCCAGCCCGGAGGATATTACTCGGAGAAGAACCAAGAGTATGTGCCTACTACTACTATTTGGATGACTGCTTGCGAACCATTACCAAAGAGCGGTGATGCACAGCAGCCACAACCAGCGCAACCAGCACAACAAGCCAAGCCACAATCTGTCATCTATCCGAACGCAGCGCCACAATCTGCAGCACCTGCAAACTTTGAAGAGACAGATGTATTGCCATTTTGATTAAGTCACTTATAAAGATTATCCCACTATGATAGAAGTTTCAGAGACAATCAAGTTAGAGTGTTTGGAGATGCAACGCTTCCTTGAGGAGCAAGCGAGCAATGATCCAAACGAATTGGCAGAACGATTAGGCAAGACGAATATCTACCTTGCGAGGTCGGGAATGTTGCTCGCAGAAGTCAAGCGACTACAAGAACAAGAGCAACGACATATCTTTGACTGCTATTCCGAATACATCCAAGGTTTGAAATCCACCATTGCCAGCAAGTTCATAGATGCCAATTTGGCAGATGTCAATTACTATGTAACATGGCTCGACCGATTGAATAGAGGCTTCGTTCATAGTGGAGATAATCTTCGAACCCTCATGTCCTTTGCGAAAGAGGAGTTGAAGTTGCAAAGAAGTGGCTATTAAAAAATAGTGAAAGGCATTGATTTTTAGCGATTTATATTTTGTCACATCAAATAATTTCGCTATCTTTGCATTGTCAAAAACCAATAAGTTAAAAGTATGGCTAAAAAAGTAGGATTCGATTGGTACAAGGTAGAAACTGACAGATACAATGATGTTCGTATCCGTCGGTTGAATACCAATTGTGGTACCAAGGGGCTTGCTGTTTACGATTACTTACTGGCTAGTATTTATAGGAGTAATGGGTGCTATGTTATATGCGATGACGATTGCATATTTGCAACATCAGAGTTCCTAAATATGACTGAGAGTGCCGTAAAGGAGATAATTAGTTACTGCGGTTCAGTGGGGCTTTTTCACGATGATTTTCTTCGTCGTGATAATAACGGAGCACTGCTATCTCGTGGGGGCGTTATAACCTCTAAAGCAATCCAACGTCGGTATGTAGAAATGTGTGAGACAGTAAAGCGAAAAGTATTTGTTATGCCTGCCGATTACATACTTATTGATGATATACTATGCGATGAGGGTAAATACCGAAGAATTGATGAAAATTCCGGAGAAAACGCTGAAAATTCCGGAATTACTCCGGAAGTTTCCGGAAAAATTCAGAATCATTCCGGAGAAAACGCTGAAAATTCCGGAAAAAACTTCGAAAATTCCGGAATTTTTGCTCAAAATGCAGGAATTTTGCCAAAAAATGCAGGAAATAGTTCCGAAAAATTCTGCGTAAATTTAGCCTTATATAGTATAGTTAAATATAATAAGTATAATTGTAGTAAAGATAATTGTAGAGTAGTTGTTGTCGCTGAAGCGCCAACCGCGCTGCAAGAAGAAGTTGTCGAAACTACAAGTGCTAAACCTAAAATTTCGGCAGAAGAGAAAAAACGGAAAGCCATCGAGGCGCGCAAAAAGCGAGAGCAGGATTTGTACAACGATTTGATACCGTTTGTAGAAATCTATGGCAAAGAAATGATTCGTGAGTTTTACGACTATTGGACACAAACTAATGGTGACGATGATGTAACGAATCTTATGGATATTGCCAAGCGCAAGTCAGGCAAATTCTGTTTGAGTAGGAGATTAGCAACATGGAAACAAAAAGATGATGAACGAAAAGCAAGAATTGGCTCGTCGCAGCCAAGAAGTGGCAATGACGGAGGAGCAGGCGCTCATGCTGCCTACGGAGGCAAGAGAGAGTCTTATCAGCAAATTGACGACCTTACCTCCCAAGTTATATCTTAAAGGCATCGTATGCAAGACATTCGAGGATGTGTTCGATAGTAACCAGCTAACACTGGAAGAAGTAATCCAACACGGCAAGAACGGACAAGTGAGAGCCTTTGCTATAGTGAGCGCAGCAATCATCAGTTATTTGGATTATATCAATCGGCGCGAGTTGATGACTGACTTCCAGATAGCCGAGACGGCACAATTGGTATGCGAAGAATACGGATGGCTGAAAGTGGACGACATCTCATTGCTGATTCGAATGGCTAAGAAGAACAAGTTCGGCAAGACATTCAACATAGACGGTCAGGTGATCTTTGGATGGATTGAGGAGTATGTGGCTCAACGCAAGTCCAGTCTCAGCAAACGCATGGAGACGGAGCAGAAGCCAAAAGCACTACCCGAACCCGAATTGTCGAAAGAGGAGATTCAAGCCAACATCGAACGGATTGAGCAAACCCTCAAAAACGCAGCCTTGGCAATGAAACCCACGAAAAGGGTAAAACCCAAAGAGGAGAGCGTGAAAGACAAGGTCAGCAAGATTCGGCTTCGAGTGATAGGCGAGAACGCCCATCTCTACCGACAGGATCCAGAGCATGCCATCGACATCATCGAGAGCAAGATTGCTACAGAACTACAAAAGGCAGTGCTACCAACCGATAGCGTAAGTCCTGCGCAGCAAAATGAAAAATGCTCGGCAGGAGCAGAAAATACAAACCAATAAATGACAAAAGTATGAAAGAAGTCAAAACAAGATTTGATGAGGTCAAGTTTCGGACCTCAGATGTAACGGAAATGCAAGGAATGTACCTTGCGGAGAGTGTGTACCAGAAATGGAAAGAGGATTTCTTGGACGAAGACACAGGCGAGGTTGTGACTGTAGATCGCAACAGTTGTTTGTTCGCTCGTGGCACAAAGGTTACGCCCGATATTGCTACACAGATCCAGTTCCACCAGCAATTCGGCGACATTACCGAAGACATCCTTGTGAGCGACCAGTTGCGTGGCGGTAGGAGCATCAATACCAGCACCAACGGCAACCCTTATCTCGTCAAGGTCACGATGATGAACGGCAAAAAGCGCAAGTTCATTCTCCATGCTACATCCGTGGCTATGGCTAACGAGATTATGAAAGACTATTGCGAGTTGGAGTTGGAAGATGGCTTCCAAATATCGTCTATTCAAGAAGCCGAGAAGTTCGTAGTTATTGAGGACAACCTACGCACCATGACCGAGGTGGAGAATGGCGAGACTGGCGCCGAGTTGGAAACCGACAACGAGGACTTCGAGCCAAAGTTCTACAAGATTGACACCAAGTGCGAGGTGCTTGTCAATGAAGAAGCCGTTAATGAGTTTGAGTCTTCGTTCCTTGTCTTCGCACAAGATGCCGAGCAGGGCAAAGAGTTGATTGGTCGTTTCATGGACGACTACTTGGCAAAGGACAAGAAAGAGGGCGACCCAGACAAGACATGCCAACTCACTATCCTTGCGGCTGCTGTGTACCAATGCAACAAGATCATCAGCCGTCAGTTCTGCAAAGCGTATATCGACCAAAAAGACTGGACAGGTCCAATTCAGCAAATGGACGCGTCCAATTCCGAAAATGGACATGTCCAATGGCACCGCAACACTCCAGAGGATTTGCCCGATAGCGATGATAAGCAGTTGCTGGTTGTGATGAAAGGTGGAGACCAAGTGATGTTTAGTTCTACGATAGACGGCAAGTTGCTGCCCGATGTAGAGTTTTGGTCGTATGTCGATACCACCGCTATTGAGTACATGAGAGCAGAAAGGAGCGAAGATGAGACTGAGTGAGTATGCCAACCTCAAGCGCAATGATTGGGTTGCGTATGACGATATCCGTTGCCAAGTGGCTGCGTTCAACCGCAAAGAGGAGACTTTGCAACTCAAGTACAATGGCAAACGACTGGGCTGGCACAGCTATCTGCATGTCGGACTATCTACAGCGCCTGCAAAGTCCAATTGTCTTCGATGCAGCCACTTGTGCGGGATAAAGTACGATGCAGAGAAACGCATCTACCCACTCCACTGCAAGCTACTGAACAGCACTGCCCACGATGGTTGCCATGACTACAAGCCAATCTCTGTTTGGGAGTATATCAAGAGACGAGTGAAGTATTTCGCCATAAACGCATACTTTCGCTTGTATGGTAAGGTCACGAAAATCATGCAAAAATAATTGACCCGCTTGTGATTTTTTCGATGGTCGTCCATTGTCAATTCACTAAAAATTTGTATATTTGTAGTGTCAAAAAACAAATAAAACAAGAGTAATGGCAACAGTAGAACAAATAGCTGTAATGCTTTATGAAGCAATCCAAGACCGCAAGCCATGTGCGGTCTTGGTACAGCCCATCCGAGAGGTCAAAGGTGATAGCACCAAGTACTACCTGCGAATAGATGGCAAGCGTTTCCCAGTCAGCAAGAAGATAGCCGAGAACGCAATCAAGTGGCGAGTACCCATTGAGACCCTGCCACGAATTTACAAATTAGCTAATGTTCAATTCACGATTTGAGTTATGAAGATAGAATTAAAGCCAAAGCAGTTTCGAGCAAATGAGTTGCTCAAGTTCCTACGCAAGCGCCGAGCAAAGAACGAGTTCCTGCAAGCCTTTTGCGTGGACAAAGGTCTCAGTGTAGTCAATAATAGTGGCTACGAGTATGCAGAGCAAATGTACCACACGATGATGGCAGGGCGCATGGATCAAGACCTGTTCCTCAGTGCGTTTGACTTCCGCAAGAGTTTCCATGGCAGAGAGTACTGGCTGGAACACTACAAAGCATGGTCAGACCATATCACTCGATTCCGTAGAAACTTGGAAGAAAAGGGCGAGAAGATGATTATCACATGGCCCGACAGTCAGAACCTATCAGAGCGCAAAGGCTTTTGGAGCAACTGCAAACTGATAGTCGATTTGGACGGACTGGACAGATATGGCAATGGCGCCTATTTGGTAGATAGAGAGTGGTACATGTCCGAGGTGGAACTCATGGGACTGGGAGAAGAAATACCCGACATGACCGAGGATGTGAATTGCGATTGGAGAGACTACGAAGAAGAATCGATAATGCCATGAAGATAAAGTATCAAACAGACAAGTACATGGTTTGTATCACGCCATGTCCGTTCTTCGATGGAATAATGGTCGGCACTGGTGCTTGCGTCAGGTGTGGCTCATTCTATGGCAAGGACATGAAACGCAAGTTGGTCAATTGCAACCGCAAGGTGCTTGAGGACACCACGAAAAAGAGAGTGAAACAATCAAAAAAGATAAGATAATGAGCAAAATTGATTTAAGCAAAGCCAAGATTGGCGACAAGTTCCGAACACGTGATGGTCATATTATGATTTATACGAGCCGCGATAGGTATATATTAGATAGTGGTCGAGGTGAATATGTACTAACAACAGAAGAAGAGTTCCCTATACATAATGAAGATGGTAACGGGTGGACAAAACTTAGTTTTTACTATTTTAGCGATGGTACTGGCAATAATGGTTTACCATTTGATGCAAGTAATGTATTACAAAGTTTACGCGATAAAATCCCGTTATATGTTCCTTATGGCTACGAGTTGATAGAGCAAGTCTTTGATGAGACGCTTAACACAATAGAAAGAGACGAACGCAGAAATCGTGAAATGCAAAAGTTTGTTGAAGTAACAAAAGAAGAAGAACAAGAACTCCAACGCAGGCAAGAGGTGGTAGAGTTGGCAGATAGGATATTCTTCAGTGAGAGGGGCAGTGCGTATTCTTTCAAAGATTGCATAGAAGTAGCAGAATATAGCGTGAATATGATAAACCAATATCTCAAGGAGGGTAAGTTATGACAATCTTAATGACAAAAGAGTACTGGCTGAACAGTCAATTCTCCATCGCCCGATTTACTGGCGGCATGAAACTCAACGGCGTAGAGTACTGGGTAGTAGGCGAAGAACGCGACCTAATCGATAGCGACTTCGAGAAGTACTACACGAAACTCGGTAGAGACGAATTTATGCGTATCTTAGAGCAGAACAAGCACGCAGACAAGGAAACGGTCATGCGACTTATGAAAGAGGCTCTAAAAGCAAAGCAAACGACAAAGTGAAACAATCAAACCAATAAAGTCAGAAGATTATGAAACAAGAACAAAAGACCCAATTAGCAGGGCAGGTAGCAGAGATCATCTGCGGATTAGAGGTGCGAGATGCGATTGATGTAATCGGTCAGGCACAGAGTATAGCGGCTAAAAGCAATCCGCAGTACTCGTTGATTAGCATATATGTTATCGCCGACATGGTAGCTGCTATGAACGGCGAGAAAGCCACCATAGCCCTCACTAAAGACGGCTCGGTGTCGTTTAATATCGATGCGAAAAAAGAGGACAAAAAAGGTCTTAAGATTTAGTGCGTATGAAAGTCATTAGATTGATATTGCTATTGCCGCTCGATATACTGATTCTCCTCGGTATCGTTATCGGGCTGCTGGCCAGCAAGATTGACGAAATCCTCAAGATAGCAGTCATCGGGCTGATGGATATGAGGAAGAAACTACGAGAAGATTGTGAAACCACAGAAACAAGTGAAGTCAAATGAAAGCAAAGCATTTTGTAAACTGGGACACCGCCAAGGCATTGCGTGCGGCTGGTTATAACGAAGATATTGACCATTGTATAAACGAAGATGGCGATATCATGGAGGTATCTGTTCTCAATCAAGATTTGCCCGAATGGAAGTGTCAGTGTCCGTCCATTCAAGAGGCCCTCGATTGGTTAGAGGAGCGAGATATTCGTATTGAGGTGCGAATGAAGCACATGAAAATCAAAGGCGACCCTTATAAGGTTGCAGAAGACGATGAGTACCAGTGGCAGTATTTCTACGACATCTGCAAAGGCGATGATGTGGAGAACCCTATTGTTGCTTGCGACGAGAGCGATTGCATTCTCATGTACACGGATAGAAACCTATGCTGGCAAGAAGCCATTGCGAAAGGAGTGAGTGTGTTATGAAACGAGAAGAACAAATAAAAGCAGCATCATCTGCTTATACGAGAGTTAAATGCCCTATGGCAATTGGTGGAGATAGATTCAAGAATATGATTGATTCCCTCAATGCCAATCCTGCGTTTATTGCAGGAGCCGAGTGGGCAGATAAGAACCCAAAGTCTCCATGGATAAGCGTGGAGGAAAGGTTGCCAGAAATTACAGTTCCGATCCTTGAAGAAAGCGACTTTGTATTCGTACATGTAGTAAATAAGGATACTGGTCATGAATGGGTCGAACTGCCCGCAAAGTACAATAAGCAATTCCATGATTGGATGACAAATGATTTTACATGGATAAATAAGCGTGGAGGAGTAGTTACCCACTGGATGCCTATTCCGCAAATACCAAAGGAGATTGAACCATGAGTAGAAAGAACGCAAAAATAGCAGTGTTACATGATATGCAGTCGAGGTATTCGGATATTGTTCTAACGAAGAAAGATTGTGATATGATATGTAAAGCACTTGTAGAAAAATACGAATGGGCAGACATCGCCCTTCTTCATACTCACTTAAAAAAACTAATGAAACAATGAAAAAGTTTATTTTAACAGACGAAACGATTGAGATGTTCGGCGTGACACTCCATCGAATTAAAGCAGTACGCTCATTTGGAACTGTCAAAGAGGGTGATTTGGGTGGATTCGTAGAGAAAGAAGAAAATATATCAGAAAACTTTGAAGCATGGGTATATGGCAATGCCATAGTGTGGGGCAATGCCAAAGTGTCGGGCAATGCCGAAGTGTGGGGCAATGCCATAGTGTGGGGCAATGCCAAAGTGTCGGGCAATGCCGAAGTGTCGGGCGATGCCAAAGTGTGGGGCAATGCCATAGTGTGGGGCAATGCCAAAGTGTCGGGCAATGCCGAAGTGTCGGGCAATGCCGAAGTGTGGGGCGATGCCGAAGTGTGGGGCAATGCCGACTACATAGTATTCAAGAACTGGTGGTCAAGTGGTCGCTACTTCACTTGGACACGCTCGAATAACATGTGGTCGGTAGGTTGCTTCTACGGCACTGGCGAAGAACTCATAAAGAAAGCATACGCAGACAGCGAGAAAAGTGGTCGTGAGTATGAGAGAGTGGTAAAGTTTGTAGAATCAATATTAGATGACGAGAAGAATGATAACAATCAAGAAAAACATGTGTGACTTCTATGAGGTCAAGATATGGGGTACAGGTTGCGTGGTACTCCAAGAGAAGTTCGAACACGCGATAGACCTGTGTCGGTTGCGTTTAGGGACAACGCTGAAAGAAAACAATATAACAGTAATCAAAGTACCATTCATCGGCTTGTGGCTGGTGTGGTAGAAAGGAGAGAGTATGGGATTAGCAGATGACATGAGAGCAATCACCGATGCAGCACAAGCGTTGGCAACGATAAGTAAACATATCGCCAAAGAGAACAATCAAGATTGCATATGCAGAAAGGTAGATAGCGAAACTAAAGAATTGGATATTAAAGCATATTACAACGAAGATGATATGGTCGCATTGTCACTATGCTACAATAGTTTTTTCAGCCATTGGCTACTAAAAGCGAAATATGATGATGCAAAAAGTCATAAAAATGAAATGATAGTAGGTGAAGTGATTAACTACTGCCCAATGTGTGGCAGAAAACTAAATTAAAATATTATGGGAATAATGGAATAGAAAATGCAAACAAGGTAACCATTACACTTTAGTATCTCCACCCCTTGTCGGGAGTAGATTGGAAAGGCTATAGCAAGTTGTAGCGTGGTAGCATAATCACAATTGAAATCATGGGGATTGAAAGTTCGGTAAGAGAGCGAGTAGATGATATGGTGTAATGGTCGCCTGATTCCTTTTAATCAAAAATTACAACAATGAAAAAGATAATGTTCAACGAGATTTGGAAAAAGACAGAATTATACGGTAGAATAATTGAGTTCTCGGACTTGGGGAATTATCGGTTTGTAGATGGAAAAAATAACAAAAAGAAAAGGCTTAATGCTTATGGATATTATGTTATTCCAATTTGGCATGAAAACAAATTGCACAATGTCCTTATTCATCGACAAGTTGCATTATTATTTGTTAATAATCCTTCTGTTAACGAATTTGACTGCGTAAATCATAAGGATGAGATAAAAACAAATAATCGTGCAGACAATCTTGAATGGTGTGATAGACGTGGCAATAACAACTATGGTTCTCATAATGCTAAAATCGCAAAATCTCATAGCAAACCAATCGAGCAATATACTCTTGATGGTATGTTCATTAAGGAGTGGGAGTCTGCGACAATTGCATCAAGAGAATTAGGCTATGCACAATCCGCAATAAATTGGTGCTGCCTACGCAAGCCAAAGTATAATTCGTGTCATGGCTTTTTATGGAAATATAAAGACGATAATAGTAGTTTAAGTTATAAAAATGGGAAAACAATAATAATGCTATCGAAAGAGGGCGAACCAATAAAAGAATTTTTTAATATAACTTTGGCGGTAAAAGAAACTGGTATTTCTCCAACGTCAATATCAAATGTATTACATGGCAGGGCTAAAACTGCTGGTGGTTATAAATGGAAAATAAAAGATTAGTAATATGAGTAAAAAGATATTTTTTAACGATAAATTCGGCTTGACCCAAGCGGTGCTTGAGGGTCGAAAGACTATGACACGTAGAGTAGTGCCTACAAAACTACTAGACAGTATAAAGCAGTATGCACATGGTAGCGAAAATGAGTTATGCTATAGATTACGTGCAAACGCTACATACAATGTAGGTGATATAGTTGCTATTGCGCAGCCATACAAGGATGTTTACCTTAACAGCGGTAGTATATATAATAAAATAGGGCTGCTTGGTAGAACTGCTGGCTGGAGAAACAAAATGTACGTTCGTGCTGATGATATTCCCCACCATATCAATATTACGAAGGTTCGTGTAGAATACCTGCAAGACATTAGCGGTGAGGATTGCTTGAGAGAGGGGATAAGAAAGTGGGATAAAGACGGAAATCCGTTAGGACCGTCATACGATTTTGTTAATAGCCCACACGGTTATACAACTCCTCGCGAAGCCTTTGCAGCACTCATTGACAAAGTGAGTTGTAGAGGCACATGGGATAGCAACCCGATGGTGTGGGTGTATGAATTTGAGTTGGTAGATTAAAATGAAATTGATATGAAAAGGTTTGTAGTTACAATTTTTAATTTGCGTTGCCACAGTTTCAATAAAGTAAACATTACATTTACTAATGAGGAACTTGTTTCACTTGATTGTGTATATCAAAAGGTAAAGAAAAAACTAAACACTGAATCGTTCATGCTTATATCATGGTCGCCAGTTGATATATTTTCAATTTAATACATTCAATTAGTTATGAAAAAGTTGCAAAGTAATTTTACGACCCCCGATCAGTCAAAGCGACTGCTTGAGTTAGGTCTTCCTGCTGATAGCGCAGATTGTATTATAAAAAACAATAAGCATGTTTACAAATACAATTTTGACATGGAGCCTACTATGACTCAACTTATAGAGAGATTGAACACAGATGACTGTATGAATGTATATAAACCCTGCTGGTCAGTCGGCAGGCTGATTGAGATATATCACATCTGTGTAAGCAGAGGCTTTAGTTTCAATGTTTGCTTACCAAATCTTATGAACGAAATAATGTATAAGTTGGGAGAAGCAAATTGTAATGGTTGGTTGGATCTAAAAAAGTTGGAGGAATGAGTATGGAAATAAAACTTAGATGGAAGTATGCCAGTGGCGAGTTCGACACAAAGACAATGGTGCTGAAAAGCATCCCAGGCAGAACGCGTGCTTTTGGTAAGGACGAAGAAGCAGAACTTGCTATTGAGGATGGCTGGAACTTATCGTTTGCACAAATACATCTCGGAGACATTGAATCGTCAAACGCATTTGCAAAAGAATTAGTGCGTAGATGGAACAAGTTTCCAGAGGAGTTGAAACAATAATTGGAGGATTAAGTATGAAAACATATGTTATAACATTGTCAAAGGTATTCCCTACGACACACCCAAAATCTGGCGCACCAACAGGCTTTGCCGAAAATGTAGCATTCAAAACGCACCTTGAATTAGATAAGGCGCTTGGCGGTTATAGAATTGTTCAAGGCTCAAAACTCCACACAATCCGAGCTAACTATCCGCTATGGGCAAAGCGATTCGAACAGATAGAGCGAGGCGAGGCGTGCCTATCTATCCGACAATGGAGCGGGAAGCCCTATGCAAGTAAGCAGGTAGAAATCGCACGCCTAACAAAAGCGGACGGTATCGGATTGCAGGAGCTGACTTTCTACAAAGAATATAGGCTGTCTCCAGCAAGATACACGCTTGAAAACTTTGAGATTGACGGCAAGTGGCACGAGGGGAATACGCGCATGTTAGCAGAAAATGACGGACTAACGCTCGATGATTGGGAAGCATGGTTCGGCAACCCAAAGTACGATCTATCGGAGCCGATGGCGATTATTCATTTTACTAAATTTAGGTACTGATATGCCTTGGGTAGCAATAGACGATAATGGAGATGAAACTCTATTCGATTTGAAGCCAAAGAGAGGTAAAGATGGTGGGTGGATACCACAGAGCGGATATTGCCCACTACACGATGGCACAATAGAAGAAATAATTGGTCGAAAACTCACATGGGATGACGACCCAGTAAAAGTAATTATACAACATTAGTATGAAAGCACAAGAATTGATAGACTTATCTATAAGTTACTTCGAACGAATTTCAGAAATGACACATCGCCTAACTACGGGTAATGTTAGCCATCAAGGTGCTACAATAAGAGCATACGCTCGAAGTGCAGCAGAAAATTTTGAGATAGAATTAAAAGATATATCATCGTCAGAATATGAGTACGAGTTAATTCGTCTGTCAAAAATATGGTTTCGACAAATCGAAAGAAGAGCTGCAAGACTTACATCTGGTAATGTATCACATTTAGGTTGTGGATTGCGAGGATTTGCACTTAGATGTAGAGAAGACTTAATAAAGCATAGGTATAATGAAGACATTAAATATAACAACCAAAACTGAGGTTGTAACAGAAGTAAGAGTAGGTGACATACCTATTCACGATGTGCTTGATAAGGCAAGAGTGCTAGCACATAGTGTTTTAGAAGAAATAAGTGTATTCAAACAAAATCACAATATAGAAGATTATGATTTTAAGTTTGAGGCAGAGTGTTGTAATTTTCTAGACATGATAGGAGATTGACCATGAAAAGAGTGTATAGAAATGAAAGTTCAGAAAGCATAGTAGCAAGAGAACTACTTGAAGTGGTGTGGTATGACAATGGTGGGTTGATGGAACGCCAAGGGCAATTTACAAAGTTCAAGAAACGCCTACAAAGGATACTAAAAAAGTTACCAAGAGAGGTATTTGATTTGTTTCTTATTGAAGAGTATGAAACAGAGAGCGGTACAGACACTTTTATAGATACCTTTGCAATCGGAGATGAATTTGTAAAGAACGCTCTTATTGGGAAATACCCAGAATTAAAGGATGTAGATGATTTGCTCAACGAATGGTTTGACGGATAAAATTAAGCATTATGATGAAGAATGAGAAACTACAAGAAGCGATATCTTTTCTTGAACTGTTATACGAAGATAAAGATGACGCACTATTACAGAAGGCTCGTGGTAGTAGAAACTATAAATTTGTATTATCCGTATTGAGACAGACCATAGATTATGCGTCAAACTTACTGGCAGAACTAAATATGGAATGGGCGGATTATTTAGAATATAAAAAGAAGGGGGAATGAGTATGGCATGGGTAGCAGTAGATAAAAATGGTACTGAATGCTTATTCAGTCAAGAACCAAGTAGAGGTCTTGAATATTGCAAGTGGAGAATAACGGTACATGGTGTTTTTGTAGAACTCCCCAAAGGCTCTATCAAGAAACTGATAGGGCGAGAATTAACTTGGAGTGATGAACCTGCAAAATTAGAATGAGTATGAAAGCAAATGAATTGAAAGTTACAGACCTTATGGTCGGGGGTTGGGTAATTTCTCATCATCCAAGCAGACCGATTGCTTATGAAGAAGTTAGTGTTGGTCTTTTACATACGATGGAACAACAGGAGTATGGTCATATTAAGGAAGATAGTCCGTTGTATCGAATTGTAGAACCTATCCCACTCACACCCGAAATCCTTGAGAAGAATGGGTTTGAGCCAGTTAAAGAAGGGAAATTCCCTACATTAAAAAAATGTCATGGTGATATACTTTTCCAACTTGAAGATATTAAAAACGAATATATTCATAAAGCTCCTTACATGTTTAAGAATATCCCTATTTTTTATGTCCACGAATTGCAACATGCCTTGAAACTATGTGGGATTGATAAGGAGATAGTGGTATGAGCAACAACCTTAAACAACAAGCAGAGTACAATCTCAAGTATGGCAGACCAGTGCGAGGTAAGTTGCTATGGTCGGTAATAAACAAGTGGCGCAGACATGATTTTGATTGGGACTTGACAAGAGCCGCAAAGAAAGAGAAAATGGAAAAGATTATTAACAAGCAAACAAAAGAGGAACTATGACACTAGAAGAATTTGACAAGTTACCCAAGATGTACGTATTGTGCTTCGGAGATAATTGTATAGCGGTTTTTGAAGACTATGAAGAAGCCGTAAAAGAAATGCACATGCTCGCAGATATTAGAAATAATTGGAAATGTAAAACTCCATTTCCTATACCAGAAATAGTACACGTGGTTCATGTTCCGTTTTTCAAAAAGAAAGGTTAAAACTATGAACGCAATAGACAAAGTAACCACATTGTTACTAATGTTTAGTAATAGTGAAAAGCAGAGAGATGAGATTTTAGATGCGGCTAAAAGGAAAGATTACGCTTATATTAATCGTGCGTTACACTCCTTGCAGGTGCATATACATTCATTAAAAAACAAATTAATCGAAGAATATAAAAAAACTATGGACGACAAGTTTTATGTATCTCTTGAGGCGGCAAGGCTGCTGAGGGAGAAAGGGTATGATGGCGACGCAGAATATGCTTATCACGAAAATGGTAATTTTTCTCATTGGGGGAGAAATGTAAATGACATAGATTATCTTTATGCAGCACCTACGAAAGCCGAAGCCATTGATTGGCTGGATAGCAAGGGGAAGATAATAGAAGTATTGCAAGATTATAGAGAGCAATGGTTTTATGTAATAAGAGAGGTTTGTGTAGGTGAAGATTTCCCAACCAGATTGGAAGCCGAAGAGGTTGCAATCATTAAAGCATTGGAACTACTATGAGCGAATGCAAACGCACCTTTTGTCAAAAGGTCAGAGGATGGTTTATAAGACATCAATACGAGCGGACTGCCGAAAGGATGGAACAGCTACAAAAAGAATATGATAAAATGAAACCCAAAAGTAACTATCATGAAGTTTATTATTAACAAACAGATTTGGGAAGACAAAGATGGCTTTGCTGCATCGAAGCATATTGTCGTCATGGAGTCTCAAGGGCGAGCAAGTTGCCGACTAACAATGTACCCAAGAGAGAATGTACAAATCCTATCATGCGTGTATGTTGATGAGCAGTATCGCAGGCAAGGAATATGCACAGAGATGTTGGATTTTATAGATGCAAAGTTTACAGAGAGGAAGACTCTTGTTTATATAGATGACTGGGCAGCAGATTTCAAAAGAGATATGTACCTACAGAGAGGGTATATAGTAATGACTAATTAAGCATGTTTCAGCGTGCTTAATCTGTCAAAGAACCATAAGCGGCTATAAGACAGCCGTTTGAAAAAGCCAAATAAGAAAAACCAATAAGTTATGGACGAGAAAGAAGCAATCAAACTGCAAGAGATGCGGCGCTCGATTAGAGACAAGATCATGAAAAGTTACAACCCGAGTGCAGTTATTCTCCAAGAGAGTGAGAGTGTTTTCCAAGATATGGTCAAGGCGTTTGTGATACTTGACATTGCAGACGAGATAGTCAGAAATATAGATGAAAGCCGATGGAAGTGTAGCCCAAAGGCAAGATTATTCAAGCTTGTAGTTAGCAGCATACACTCAGCTATGATCCAGCCCTACAGCCGAATGACGGATGATGAGGTGATGTTGGTCCACGATTATGCCGAGATTTTCTACGACAAGTGGAAATCGAATATCGACTACTTGTTTTATGCCATCCAAAGGCCTTTGATGGATGTGGACACCGAAAGGCGAAGTCTGCTTTGCAACTTGCTACTGGTATCAGTTATTTGCGAAATCAGTAGGCAGATGTATTGGAGTATTCTAAAAGTCAATATCCGTGCCATAGACAACGCATCGTACTATTCCGATAACCTTGTGAAAATGATTTACAAGGACTGCACACAGACCAGTATTGAAGATATGAACTTCGATACGATAGTGGATGTTGCTAACGCAAGAAACGCCTTGACGAACCAGTTCCGCCTGCTTCGTCTGTAGGGTGATTTTTCTGCGATTCCGCAGTGATTTTTTCGATGTTAGTCCATTGTCAATTAGTATATTTTTTGTATATTTGTAGTGTCAAAAAACCAATAAAACAAAGTATAAATAATCGTCACAACTATGGCAAAATGTTATGTAGGTACTTACGGGAAGTACAACGCAGGTAGTATTGAAGGCAAGTGGTTAGACCTTAACGACTACCAAACCTATCAAGAGTTCTTAAACGCATGCAAAGCAGTACACAAGAACGAGTATGAACCTGAGTTCATGATACAAGATTGGGAAGGACTGCCCGATGGCTTCTCTGCTGCTGAATGGATAAGCGAGAGCGACTTCAATGAGATTAAATCAGCCGAGCAGGAGGAAGAGAAAGCTAACTTGCAAATCGTGGACTATTCGGAGAAGGCGATTGCTCTCGTGGGTGACACAAAGACAATCAAAGATGAACTGAAAAAGTTAGGTGGCAGATTCAACCCTAAACTGTCATGCGGTGCGGGTTGGGTATTCCCTAAGAGCAAACTTGCAGAGGTGCAAAAATTCGTAGAGGTTGGCGAGATGTACAAGGCAGAGCCAAAGACCAAGAAAGACGAGCAACTTTGGGAAGACTACAAAAAACTACTCGTGAAAGCGCATGGAGAGAGCCGAGCAAACGAGTATCTTAAAGACACCTCGAACCTTATGCGTGCAGAGTGCGGTATTATCATTGCGTTCAACAGGGAACGCATCAAGACGGAGTTCTGTTGGGCAGACGAGGGCGCACCATACGAGCACTACAAGCAAGTGCATAAGACACAAGACTCATTGCAGCAGTACTTCTTGTACGAGAACTTGCGACAATACGATGACCTCATCAAGGAGTTAGAGACACGCAAGCGAGAGTGTGGAGAAATCATCCCTGTCTTTTACGAGATTGAATATTATAGCATTGGCAAGTTAGGTTATGCAAACGGAGTTCACGCATACCGATGGTATCAAGTGAACGATAGCGAGCAAGACCCACGAACACGAGACCTCATACATCGCATGAGCGATAACGAGATTAAGCAAGCCATCGCTATTCTCAAAGATGAGCGTGCAAAGTTTGAGAAACGCTTGCATACATATCTCAAACGATACGGGACGAGTAAGTTACACACATGGACTTATTGGGCAGACAGATAATCAAAGTGATTAACCAACAAACGAACTATATTATGAAATGTATATACGCATCTGACCCGCACACGCAGATATTCTATGAGTTTTCTATTATACGAGAGACCGAAACGGAATATGTAGTGCGCGACTTTGCAGTACCATGGAATAATGAGTACTATGTAGATAAGCAAACGCTAAAATTTGCAAGTGAGAAACCAGAGTATAGTTTCGTAGTAAATGTAGATAGGTTTTTCGCTTCTCTCGAAAAGAGTGAAGTAGAGCGAAAAATGTACGAATGGCAAATGGAGGTGCTAGAGAGAAATCTAAAACGAGTTGAAAAAGAGTTACTTGACATTGAGCGTAAATTGGTTGAGTATATTAAGCTTGAATATGATATAAGCAGTATTGATATTGCATCCTTTGATATATCCGACTGTCTTGTAATTGTACAAAATTCAGTAGCACATAGTGCTGTCGTTAGTAGTTTGATAACAACAGATAAGGAAGTGTTTACGCCAAGAGTCACTTGCAAAGAACTCGATATTTATGATCTCGAATTGCATAAGGATAGTTACAGCCTATTTGTAATCAAAGAGGCATGGGACATCGATGGCATAGAAGAAATAAGATACGACTTGTATGTATCTCATGACGCATATATAGCAAGGTTAGATAAAAATCGCTACGAGGCATTGTTATCTACAAAGGAGCAGCTAATAAGATCAAGGGCAGAATATAATAGCAGACTAAACAAAATAAAGGAAATTTTATGACAACTGGAGAATTTATCTGCAATTGCCTGCGATTGTACAAGGGTATGATATGCAAGATAGACAATGTCATTGAATCTTTTGATTTAGATTTCGATGAGGTATTGACAGAGGACATAATAGTAGATACAATCCAGCAGTTCCCAAGAGATGCAGGTAATCAATTGTTACGAATTGTCTATGATACCATTATCTCACAAGCATGCGAGCAGCATGGAGACATTAAAGAAGAAATGTTCGATATGCACCTTGATGACTACTGTAGCGTACTCATTTTTAATGGAGTGATAGTAAATTCGTTGGAGGATCTTGAAGACGAAATCTTAAAAGTAAAATAGCCATGGTAGTATTTCAAGAAGTGAGAGACCGACTCAAGGAGCGAGGTATCATTATTCAGAACCATCCGTATGACAGCGAACAAGAATGGCTGGACAAGTGTTGGGAGGAAGCGTATCGAGATAGCTACGACTACAACAAGGATATGCAGATATTTACTTGTGGTGAGTTCCGCAAGATGACTCACGAAGAACTGCATGCGAATGCCAAATATCATGCAGACCAGTTGAGCAAGCGCAAGGCGCACAACTGGTATGACTCGCAATGCTTGTACATATTCTATGAGGGCCGCAAGATACGAAAGAAAGTCAATGTCAAGAGTTTTATCGTGACAGAGGAGTTTGTTGATAAGATAGTGGCAAAAGACCGAAAAGCCTACGATGGAGCATACGGCAAGTTCGCAATCGCTATGCAACAACTGCTAAAGGCAAACCAAGTGAATTGCTGGAGCATATACCCTACCACTTATGGCATAGGTGTCTGGAACCTGTATAACGCAGCAATCATTGCCGATACGGATTTGGTTGATTCTATACTCAAAGAGCGAGGAATAGAATATCGAAATGAGTTCTCGGATGCCGAATGGGTGTTCAGATATGTGATTAGCAAGAAAGAAGCAAACAAACTGAAATTGGAAGCATTATGATTATAGACTTGATTATTGAACGCAAGGATCATGAAGCCTTGATAGCGCAAGGTAAGACTCATGAATTATTGCTTGGTGTACGAACGGATGTTTTGGTAGATGGAGTAGAGGTAGTGGAAGAAGACGGAGTAAAATTCACTAAGATTCCGCTTGAGTATAATGCCAAAGCATTTTACCAGCTTGTGTTAATGTATGGCGAAGTAGGACATGGTATATCCGAAGCGATGGACTATGGAACAGAAGAAGATGTGAAACGAGCGTTGTGCAAGTACATAGAAGATGGCGGGTACAACATGGAGTTGTGTAACTATATAAACGAAAGGAGTTGGCTATGAGAGCAAAGTTTGAAAAAAGAGCGAACAAACTGCAAGATGATTGCTTGCAAGCGTTATCCGACAACCGCAATAAGTTTGCCGAGAAGATTGATGGCTTTGGCTATTGCACTGGCTATTATTTGAGTGAGAACCATAACTATGATGCGTTTGTGTTCGTACAAGGCAAGTGGCAGTTAAAGCAAGGTGAGTATCTGTATTGTGTGTATTCACTACCTGTTGAGGTATTGTGCAGCTATGTTGATTATGTTATTCGTAAATATAAGTTTCAGTGATTATGGGAAAAGAGTATTACATGATAGGCAGCCGCGAGGATGTATTAGGCGGTGCCATATTCCGAGGCGGAGATACTGACCAAGGAGTAGTGTTCAAGGATGAGCGAGCATTCAAGGAGAAGAACGGTATTTGCTATATCGGAGAGTATGGCTTTGCTGAGAATAGCGGCTTTGAAGTGAAAGTAACCATAGACAATTTCAAAAAGTTGGAGATGGTAGGCAGAGTATATACTTACTATACTATCTCGAAAGAAGTCGAGGAGGTAGTTTTTGCTCATTTACGCAATAAAGCCAAGTTTGAGGAGTATAAAGACTTTGCGAAGTACTTGACTGAGTGTGTTTTTGAAGTAATAGACTGGCAGTCTCCTCTAGCCTACATTCATGCGGATCTCGATGTTCTTGAGCACTACAAATACTACCAAAAGAAGAAGAAAGAAGACAAAATGCAACAAAATGACATCAAAAAGTATTAAATATTTGCGTATGTCGAATAAAAGCAGTACTTTTGCAGCCGATAAATCATCTGTATATGCGTTCGTTCTGAACGCGCTCCGTACTTTTGACTTATTGGTTTTTTGACAGACTCCCCGATAGCGATTGGGGAGTCATTTTGTATTTTTAGTGCAAGAAATTACTCAAAATCAAAGAAAAGTTGTCTTTTTACTCCAAAAGTGTTTGAAAAGTAAATAGTTTTGTGTATCTTTGCAGTCGAAATCAAAAAAGTTAAAAGTATGGATGTAAATAATCTTGATTTAGAGAAACTCATTATCGATCATGATGATGACCAAGAAGTGGTGATAAGAATGCTCACACTCAACAAGTGCAATGCGAACGAATGGAGCAACTTGGTTAGATTATACGAACCAAGCCTACACACTATCGTAGATGACAAAGTACGCAGAAAAGACAAGATAAAGGAGGGTGGACTTCTGGAAAAAGCCGCACGCATCCATATCGGTCTTGAAAAGTTGCTTGTTAGTCGAATGGTGAACTTTATGTTTGCTATACCAGTGAAGCGCATATACCATTACGACGAGAAAAACGATAAGCAGAAGCAGATTGTTAATGCGCTTGAACGAATCTACAAGCATGCTCGTATCAACCGAGTGAATATAGAGCGAGGTAAAATGCTCTATGCTGCTTGCGAGTTCTTCACTTTTTGGTATGTTGTGAAGACCAAGCATAGTCTCTATGGCTTTGAGAGTGAGTACAAGGTGAAGTGTATGAACTACTCGCCAATGAAAGGAGTTGATTTGTACCCTTTGTTTGACGAGTATGGAGATTTGAAAGCAATGACTTTCAAGAGTACTATCAAGAAAGAAGACCATGAAGTCAAGATAGTAGATACCTATACTGCGAACTATCATGCTAAATGGAAATACGATACAAGCAACGATAACGGATGGGTGCTTGAAACCAATGAGGAGTTGCTTTCGATAAATAAGATACCCGGAGTATATATGCTCGCTCCTAACCCTATCTATCAAGACCTTGATGTATTCCGTGAGGAGATAGAGTACAAGATGTCAGAGGGTGGAGACACGATTGCATACAACTCAGCACCAGTAATCCATGTGTCAGGTGGTATCCAAGGCGAGGAGAAGAAAGGCGAATCACAACGCATCATACGCACCGAGAATGGTGGTAGTGTCAGCTATGTATCATGGCAACAGAGTATAGAAGCGCAGAAGTTCCATATCGAAACCATGCACGACTTGTTTTTCTCAATGTCGCAGATGGCAGACATCTCTGCTGCGAAGATGATGGGACTTGGTAACATCGGCTTCGATGCTCGCAAGACTATCTTTACCGACCCACACTTGAAAGTCGGAGAAGAAAGCGGTGCTTGGGGCGAGACCTTTGAGCGAGAGTTCAATGTCCTAAAGGCAATTCTTGGACAGATGAATGTAGAATGGCAGAGCGAGATGGATAACATTGAGGCAGAGCATATCATTACGCCATTCATACAAAACGAGGAGAACACGCAGATTAAGAACTATATGGCTGCGAATGGTGGCAAGCCTATCATCAGTCATTTAGAGTCAATCAAGTTGGCAGGATTGAGTACGAACCCAGAATCTACACTACAAGCCATCCAAGAAGATGAAGCAGCAGCCAACCCACTGAAGAATATGTTTAGCGAAGAATAGCTATGAGTACGCCTCGCTTACCTAATCAGAAGACTCAGTACAAGAAGTTGAACGAGCGCCTATCAAAGTATATGGCGTCCGTTCTCTCTATATATGAGTCACTGAATAAGGAAGCAGCGAAGATAGCACTCTCTACCGATTATGACGGAACAGAGGAGTTCTCGTTTGACGACTACCCAATCACTAAAGACCGAGTACAGAAATTGCAGCAACAATTCGTTTCGGATCTTGGTGGAGTGATTATGTCTGGAACATCCGAGGAGTGGAAGAATAGCAACCTCTTGCAGGATATGATAGCCGACAAGGTTCTTGGCAAATATGTAGGCGAACACAAGGGCAAAGAGTTTGAGCATTACTACCAAAAGAACAGCGGTGCGCTCAAAGCATTTCAGCAGAGAAAGGATAAAGGGTTGAACCTCTCGCAGAAACTTTGGAACCAGTCTGCAGACTATAAAACCGAGTTAGAGGAGATATTGTCCGTGTCTATCGAGAAAGGTATAGATGCAGTCACACTAAGCAAGAGAGTGAGCAAGTACCTTTGGGACTTTCCGTCCATGCAGGCCGCCTATGAGGAGAAGTTTGGTCATGCAAGTAAAGCTAAAGATTGCGAGTATCGGTCTATTCGTCTAGCGCGTTCCGAAATCAATATGGCATATCGAAAGGCAGAGCAAGAGAGATGGAGACAGTTTGATTTTGTGGTAGGTTATGAGATTAAGTTGTCTGGATCCCACCCAGCCGAAGATGTCTGTGATAGACTAGCGGGTAAATACCCTAAGGACTTTGTTTGGAGCGGTTGGCACCCAAATGATTTGTGTTATGTAGTTCCAATACTAAAAACAGAGGAAGAGTATTTTGCTGATGATGACATAAAATCAAAGAATGAAGTGACAGACGTTCCAAGAGAATTTAAGGACTGGTGCACTGAGAATTGGAATCGTATCTCCAAAGCAGAAAAGCGTGGAACGCTGCCATATTTCTTGCGAGATAATAAAGAGTACTACCAAAAGGAGTTGAGTGTTAAGAAAGCAGCAGTATTGCGCCACAAGAACCGTGATGCCGAGGCTATACAAGCAGCATGGGACAATAGAAACGCATTACAAGACCGTTATGGTAAAGCAATTGGTAATTTGAGAAGAAACAGTAGGTATTGGGGAACTGACATAAGTGATATAGAGGAGTATCTTCAAAGCGCTAAAATATCAGTCGATGAGTATGGCTTTGACGAAAAACTAGACGAACTTATGCGCAAAGCAGTGGGTGAGAATAATCGTGTTAGAGCAGAAGCTAACGCACGATTTGCGAGACTAAAAACACTTCGCGATGATTTATCTATGTCATATGGTGAATATAGACACGATGATATCATTTCAGATATTGAAAGTTTCCTTGCGAAGCATAATCCGAACGCAAAAGAGATGATGTATGGCGCATCCTATGAACCTACAAAAATATCAGAGATTAACGAATATATAAAGGAGCAGAAGAAACGCATACAAAAGAGAGCAGATGTGTTGCATACACAGAATATAGCGATGTTAGAAGACGAGTTGGGTACATACAAGATGGTTCCTATGAGTTTTGACGAAGCTGATCAATTAAGAGCAAATCCGATGTACCCTACTGGAGAACGACCATACAGAGTAAACTGCCAAAGTTGTGTTGTAGCGTATGAACTAAGAAGACAAGGATTTGATGTAGAAGCCTTGCCTAATATGGAAATAGCAGGAAGTCCTCAAGAAAAATTGTCGTATAATACTGCAATCATTTGGATAGATAGGAGGACTGGAAAACCGCCTAAAAAAGAATATGTTTCAATTGCTGGGTTAGATGATAACAAAGCATTGTCGTCAGTAGTCGATAAAATACAAGCGCAAGGAAGATACCATATATCATTGACATGGAAGAATAGAGACGAAAGAGGCTATGAAAGCGGACATGTATTTACAATAGAAAGAAAACGGAATGGCACAATTTTTGCGTATGATCCACAAGATGGAAAAATGTCCAAAGATACGGCTTTGCTGAAACAATACTTGAGTTTAGCAAGCAGAGGCTATAGAGTGCATATATACAGAGTAGATAATTGTGACATAAATACATCAATGATAAGTAAAATCGTAAAAAAGAAATGATATGACAATTAAAGAAAGAACAAGAGACTTAGGTGATAAGATGCTTGAAGTCTATGACGAAACTAAGAAGTGCATTAAAGATGCAAAGACAGAAAAAGAAAAACTACAAGTTCGTGCATTGCTAAATGCCATAGCTTCGTATCATGGTGACTTGGAAGATTGCTACAAGCACCCAGAGAACATTGAATATGTGAAGCACGAATAATTATTCGATATTGGATTAAGAGCAACCTTGACCGGTTGCTTTTTTTATGCAGTTCTGTGTGATTTTTCTTGCTGGAAAATTTGCATATATCATAAAATTTCGCTATCTTTGTTATGTTAAAAAATCAATAAATCATTATCAAAGAAAGGAGACTTTATGAACGATTTCAAAGAGATCAAAGAAAGGTATTCTGCTAACAAGACATGGGAGAAGAATACAGCCAAGTACCTAATGGAAGATGTGGCAAATGTCTTAGGAACTGACGAATGGCATTTTAATCCGCGCTTCTATTCAAGCGATATGACAGACAAGATTGCAGGACTAAGAGTAGTGGAAGGTAAGATTCAATACTGTTCGGCTTGCAGAGGCTCGTACCGAATAATCACCAAGGACGGACAAATAACGCGGATACCTACATGGATGTGGTTAGAATGGAAATGGAAGCGACTCAGTTGGATAATACTATTGTATGAAATCATGGAGAGCGTGAAAGACACCGCAACCAAGCACGAACAAATCAAAGGGGACTATTGTGGCACAGACTACAAGTCATTGGAAAATGGAGTTAATTTCCACACGATTTAATTAGAAACATGACAATTTGACAGACAGATGAAACCACCAGTATTGAGTGCCTATAAAAGATGTTGAAGCCATGAAAGCAAGACGAAAATTCACAATGATGTTACCGCACACGATAGCCTACTTGTACGAAGACTTGCAAGGGCATGTGTCATCAGCTAATTACGATGCAGTGAAGAAAATGATAGGACGAGAGAAAGTGCGGATGTCCTGCTTCGTGAATGGCGAACGATTCGAAAGCGAAGAACTTGACCACAAACCCACGACAAAGAAACTGCGTGAGTTCATGAATACCACAATGCAGATGGTAACAGAAGCAATGTAATGGAGACAAAGACCCAAAAGGCAATACAATTACTCAAGGCAGGAGAGTTGCTGCCCTCTATCCGAATCTTTTGCACCTTTCGCATAGGGTTCACGAAAGAGGAGCAGCGTACCCTCCAAATAGCCAAAGATGTGCTGAACGGACATGGGGCGTTCTACACCAGTATTGGAGTCGATGGACGGCAAAAAGTGGAAGAAAGTGTAAAGATTTTGCATGAAAAATACTTAAAAAGGTAATTTTTGTGTGCAAAGTGTTTGAAAAGTAAATACTTTTGTGTATCTTTGCAGTCGAATTCAAAAACCATTAAGATTATGCAAGAGTTAAAAGTAGTAACATTGTCAGCCGATGAGCTGAGAATCCCCGATTACAATCCGAGAAAGATTACACCGAAACAACGCGAGGAGATAAGACGCTCGCTCGATAGTTTTGGTATGTTGCAACCGCTGGTAGTGAATACCTTTGTAGATGAAGCCAATGGCATTGACCGTCGTGGTATCATTGTAGGCGGTAATCAGCGCTTCCAGATTTTGAAGACTATGGGTTACGAGGAGTTCCCATGCGTGGAAGTGTGTTTGGATCTTGAGCAAGAGAAAGAGTTGAACCTGCGTTTGAACAAGAACCAAGCAGAGTTCGATTTGGAAATGCTCAACGACTTCTTTGAGAAAGAGATGTTGTTCTCTGTAGGCTTCTCCGAGAAAGAGATTGGAAAGCAGTTGTCCGACTTCGACAAGAAGATGGCGAGTATCACTAACGACACTTGTGCCATGCCTATCGTACCTAAATTCAATGAGAAGTACGGATGTGTGATTATCACTTTTGCAAGCGAGTTGGATGAAGCGTTCTTGCTGAACTTCCTACACCTTGAGAAAGCGAAAGATTACAAGAATAGCCGCATGGGTATTCCTTATGTATTGAAAGTAGAAGACTTCCAAAAGATTATTCAAGCGTATGAAACTGGGCAGTAACCAAGAAGAAACAATCCGTTTGCTGAACGAGCAGGATTATGTTATTCTTTGCCCATCCCGAGGACGAGCGAAGAATATCTTGACCAAGGCACTCATTCCGGACATTGTGCTGGTAGTGAATGCCAACGAGAAAGAGGAGTATGAGAAATACAACCCCGAATTGATAGTGTTGTCGCCACCAGAGGATGTCAAGGGTATCACACCGACTCGCAGTTGGATGTTGAGCCAGTTCCACGATGTCTTCATGGTAGATGACGATGTGTGCCAAGTAAAACGAAACTATGTAGAGGCAGGAGAGATTGAGAGTATCAAAGACCCTATTCTCATTAAGGAGATTATTGAGTATGCGTTCTATGTATCTCGCAAGATGGGAGCCAAGATGTTCGGCTTCTGCAGTACTCGCAACCCACTGGAGTACAATGCGTTCCGTCCTTTCCGCTTTACTGGCTACTACAACCATTCGCATGTCGGCTATTTGCAAGGGCATGGATTGAAGTTTGACAATAGTTTTGGAGAAGCAGAGGACTACTACATGTCGTTGCTGCAGGCATACCAAAACCGATTTGGCTTCTTTGACGGACGATTCACATTCGTCACGAAAGATAATTTCCTCTCTCAAGGTGGTTGCTGCGAGTACCGCACAATCAACATGATGAAAGAGAATACGATTAGATTGAAAGAGTTATTCGGCGATGCAGTGTTGGTAAAACGCGCCACCGCCACAAAAGGTAGAATCAATGAAGGAGAACGAAGTATCACAATCCCATTTTGATAGGGTGTTGATTGCCATCCCGTCCCTCGGTCGTCCGATGGCTATATTGAAGAAGACATTTGCTCTTGTGAATGGTGCAGGCATACCATTCAAAATCTTCGTGGAGAAGCAAGAGGAGTTCCTATACAAGCACTATTGCGGCTATAAGAATGTAGAGATTCTGCCAGAGTCTGGTCAAGGTATCGGCTATTCTCGTAACCGAATGAGAGACTATGCCAAGGCAAACGGCTATGAGTTCATCTTTGAGTTGGATGACGATATAGACTGGTTTGAGCGCCTTGATACGAACGACAAGCAAGAGTCGCTGCGAATGTGTGTGACCGACTTTGTAGATGCGATGGACCGTTTCCCAAAGTGTGGAGGTATTCGTATGACGCACTATCGTTTTTGGATATACACCAAGAAAGATATGCAGAAATGGGATGCGTTCAACAAGCACTTGATTTGGGCAAGTTTCATGCGACTATCGGCACTCCCACCAATGTCCGACAAATACACTCACTTTGAGGACATGGCTATATCGTTGCTATTGTGGCGAGAGGGCTACTTTACCTTGAACTACGGACTTGCAGGAGTGCATGTGATGCAGAACCAAGGCAAGGGCGGTTGTAACATGGGAAATCGCACGAAGATGGCAGAGGAAGCCATCGTGGAGATCAAGAAAGAGTTCCCGAAAGCATTCCAGAAAGATGCCAAGAGTTACTTCGGTGTGAACATTGATGTAGATTTTTACATGAAAGCATACCATTGCCACTCTATCAAGTGCAAAAGCGACGATGAGTTGGAGGATTATCTTGTACGAAATCCCTACCTCAATGCCTTGTAGAGTAGCATAGCAGAGGGCTGACCACGGATGAAAATTCTGTGATTTCCGCAGAGCAAAAATTTGCATAAATCATCAAAAATTTGTATCTTTGTAGAGTTACACAAACAACCAATAATATATAAGATATGGAACAGATTTTAACTTACAACGGCTACGACATGTTTGAGGTCGTGTCAGCCTTGCAGAAGTCGATTCGGCGAGGAAAAGAAGAAGATGCAATGTCTTGGGGTGTAGAGTTGTACATCTCTGGTTTTGCGAATTATGCGTGGAAGCGGTTGCAGATTATTGCGATGGAAGATGTCGGTTTGGCAAATCCGTTTGCAGCACTCGTGGTCAGCAATCTGAAAGCTATTTGGACAGAAATGTCGGCAAAGGAAGACAAGAAGAATCAAGAACGACTGCCTTACACTCAAGCCATTCTCTACCTAACGCACTGCGACAAGAGCCGTCATACTGACTGGTGCCAAGCGTATTGGTTTGATGAGATTATCATGAATGGCCAGGGCAAGGAGATTCCCGATTATGCGTTGGATATTCACACTCGCCGAGGAAAGAGGATGGGCAAGACCATCGACAATTTCTTCAACGAGGGTTCGCACCTTGAGAAGCATGTGGAGATATCATTCGAGCCATGGTACAAGGAGCGATGCAAGGAACGATGGAAAAGCAAAGAGTGGTGCAATGCTTGCGACATGGCTAAGGAAGCCTTGGCGAACCGATACAGCAAGTCACGCAAAGCCAAAGCACCCGAACCCACTCCACCGCCACCAACCAAAGAGGCAGAGCAAGGCAGCCTGTTCGCAAGTGACTACAGATAACCAATAGACTAACGCTGGGTGAGCAACCCGGCGTTGGTTAGTAAACGATTATGAAGAAAAATAGATTTCCAAAGCACTTAAAGGTGGATCCAGAAATGGTGCTTCAAGTACTCAAGAATAACCTTGGAAACATTAGCGTTACTTGTGAAAAGTGTGGCATTAGCCGTCGCACTTTCTATAACTACATGAATAAGTACCAAGCATTTGCAGAAGAAGTTGAGTTTATCAATGACATCAATCTTGATTTCGCAGAGAGTATGTTGCTCAAGAACATCCGTGAGGGCAAAGAGACATCGCTTATCTTCTACCTAAAGACCAAAGGCAAGGACAGAGGATATGTAGAGCGCATAGAGCAGAAAGTAGAAGTAAACCCATTCCTTGAGTTAATGCAGAACCTCCCAGAGGATGAATGATAAAGCCATAAAAAAGATGCTCGCATGGCGCAAAGATTGGAACAAATTTGCGTATGAGGTTCTTGGTTCTCGTTTGGATCAAGAGCAGCGAGACATTGTAGATTCTGTTCAGCACAACAAGATGACCGCTGTGGCATCGGGTACGGCTCGTGGCAAAGACTATGTGTCTGCCGTGACCTGCTTGTGCTTCCTATACCTCACGCCAGTCTTCAAGGACGGCAAGTTGATAGCCAACACCAAAGTGGCAATGACTGCGCCTACTGACCGTCAGGTGAAGAACATCATGGTCCCCGAGATTAGGCGACTATTGCGTAATGCTCCGTTCTTGCCCGGAATACTGACTGGTCACGATATCCGTACTCAATACGAGGAATGGTACTTGACTGGTTTCAAAGCGAGCAGCGACAGCACCGAGGCATGGTCAGGTTTCCACGCAGTAAACACGATGTTTGCCGTGACAGAGGCTTCTGGTATCTCCCAAACGACATTCAACGCTATCGAGGGTAACTTGCAGGGTAACTCTCGTTTGCTGCTTGTGTTCAACCCCAATGTCACATCGGGATACGCAGCAGATGCCATGAAGTCTGACCGTTTCAGTAAGTTCCGATTGAGTTCGCTCAAGGCAGAGAATGTGGTCTCCAAGAAGATTGTCATACCCGGACAAGTGGACTACGATTGGGTGTTGGATAAAGTCAAGACATGGTGTACGCCTATTCTTGATACCGATTTCAACGAGGGCGAGGGCGACTTCCACTGGGAGGGTGGTATCTACCGCCCAAACGATTTGTTCCGTGTCAAGGTGTTGGGTATGTTTCCAAAGGCAAGCGAGGATGCGCTTATACCTTACGAATGGATCGAGTTGGCTAACAACCGATGGCTGGAGATGAAGAACGATGGTTTCATTCCGCAAAAGGCATGCCGATTGGGTGTCGATGTGGCAGGTATGGGTCGTGACTCCAGTATTCTTGTGCCACGATATGGTAACTTCGTGTCGGAGTTCATTGCCCACCAATCAGCTGGCCGTGCGGACCACATGCACGTGGCTGGACTGATGACCAAGTTCGTTCGCATACCGACCACGAAAGCGTTTATCGATACGATCGGTGAGGGTGCTGGTGTGTTTTCTCGCATGCAAGAGTTGGGGTACAAGAATACTTTCTCCTGCAAGTTCTCCGAGGGTGCTGCCAAGTTGCACGACATAACCAACGAGTACACCTTTGCCAACATGCGTGCCTACTGCTACTGGGCATTGCGTGACTGGCTTGACCCGAAAAACGGCTTTTATCCAGCGCTTCCGCCGTGCGAGCAGTTCATGGAAGAAGCCACCTGCATCAAGTGGTCTTTCACCAGCGCAGGAGATATTCAGATAGAGAAGAAAGACGACATCAAGAAGAAAATCAAACGCTCGCCTGACTATATCGACGCACTCGCTAATACATTCTATCCGCACGACGATAGCGGATTAAGTAGCAGTCAATTGCTCAACAAGTTGCTATAGGCAAAAACATGTCCTACTAAGCATTTGTCTAATTGCTACTAAGCATTTGCCAAATTGCTCCTGTAGAGCCGATTGATTTCCGTAGTGATTTTTCGAGAAAATTATTTGGTCAAACCAATAAATTTTGCTATCTTTGTATAGTTCAAAAGAACATAAGTCAAACAATCAATAAGTCAAAAAGTATGGAACAGAAACAAGTTTCTAAAGAGTTCGCTAATGCTATCAAGCAGTACCTTGATAAGCGTGCAGCAGAAGAACCTGCGTTTGCAGTCAAGTTGCAGAACCCCAAGAAAAGCCTTGAGGAGTGCTGCCTATTCATTGTAGGAGAAGTGCAAGAGTCAGGCAGATGTGGCTTTGCCGATGAAGAAATCTATGGCATGGCCACGCACTACTTCGACGAGGAGAACCTAACCATCAAGGAGTTGAAAGGTTCGTTCAAGGTGATAGTCAATCAGCCTGTAGAGTTGAGCCAAGACGAGGTTGAGCGCGCCAAGAAAGCCGCCTACGACAAAGTAATAGCCGAGCAGACTGCCAAACTCAAAGGTAGCAGCAAGCCCAAGCCAAAACCAAAAGAAGAAGAACAGCCAGCGCAACAATCGTTGTTCGGCGACCTATTCGGATAATTGCCATGAAGCCAAGGACACAGTTGCAGAGAGATGCAGTCCGCCTTTCTGCACGGCTCAAGCCAATCAGCACCAAGGACTTTCAGTACGGCTGCAAGAAGACCTTTGGGTATGTCGCATTGAGGCGAAGCAGTGGCACCCACCATTGCATGGAGTGCGGTCATTCATGGACAGAGACCAAGCAGCTCAAGCAGGTGCGTTGTCCGCATTGTGGCAAACTGCTTACGATAAAGGACAGCAAGAAGTCCAAACTGGAGGAGCATGCTTTCTTCTGCGTGATGACGGTGCAGGAAGACTATCAAGTGCTTCGCCACATGTATATTATGTGCCGTAAGTTTGTCGGCGCACCAGCACGCTTCTATGGAGAGGAGACCACACGGCTCTATATAGACCGAAAGGGAAATCATGCCGTCATCTCGTATCCGCCCAAAATGCACTGGTATAGGCATAAGAATCCGTTTGACTCGTACAAGGAGATGCAGTTGCGCCAGTATTCGGGATGGATGTGTAGCGGAGACTTTTACGATGTCGGGTCGGAGTACTCGCTTATAAAGAAACTGCGAGACGACCTCAAGCAGAGAGGGTATCGGGAAACCTACGCATCGCAGTTACAGACTATCAAACGCATACTGACCTCGCCAAAGCATGAGACGCTGATTAAAGCCAACATGATAGGTGTGTTCTCCTTGCATACTGAAGATATAGAAAAGTATTGGAGTTCGATAAAGATTTGCTTGCGAAACAAGTACAACCCATCCGATGCGAGAATGTGGCGAGATATGTTGCACGACTTGGAGCGACTTGGTAAGGACTTGCGTTCGCCAAAGTATGTATGCCCAGAGGATCTTGTAGCAGCGCACAACAGATGGAATGGCATTATCCGCCGACAAGAGGAAGAACGCAGACGACGAGAACGGCGTGAGCGAGAACTGGAAGAGTTGCGCACCGATAAGCAGAGAAAGAAAGACTTCTACAAGTACAAGTCCATGTTCTTTGGAATACAGATAGTGAAGAACGATATCCAGCTGATGGTGCTGAACTCCATCGAGGAGTATAAGAAAGAGGGAGATGTTATGCACCATTGCGTATTCTCGAACCGCTACTATGGAGAGAAAGACTCGTTGGTGCTGCGTGCTATTGTGGGCGGTGTCCACATGGCTACGGTAGAGTTGTCGCTGAAAGACTACAAGGTATTGCAGTGTCGTGGCAAGCACAATAGCAAACCCGAAAGGTATGACGATATTGTAGGATTGGTAGAGAGCAGTAAGAGTCTGTTCGTAGAGGCCCGCAAGAAGAAGCCAGTCAGGGCGAGAAAAGGCGCATAAAAAAATGATTTTTCGGTGATTTTTTTCGTTGGAAAATTTGCACATATCATAAAATTTCGCTATCTTTGTTATGTCAAAAAATCAATAATCAACCACTAAAAGAAAGGAGACTTTATGAAGACTATCGATCAATTTTCCAAAAATGAAGTAATTGAAAATCTTGCGTCGTTCGTTGAGAACCACTCAAGATACTCGATTAGTGATGACAACAGAAAGAAAGCAAACGAAAAGGCTAAGCACATGCTATCACATTATCTTTCCATTGCTGAGACACTCGATCAAAGTACTGATTTCGGCTATAGAATAGTATATTCGGCAAATCATGCAGTAAATGTATATCGTAATGTTTTTTGTTGAACCCTTAAAAAATAAGAACTATGAATAAGCAAAGAAGAAAAGAGTTAGCCAAGGCTATTGAGAAACTTGAACAAGCCATCGCATTGCTCGAAGAAGCAAATGAAACAGTAGAGAGCGTTACCGAGGAAGAACAAGAAGCATACGATAATATGCCCGAATCGCTCCAATGTAGTGAGCGAGGAGAGATGACCTTGGATAATGTAGGAACCTTGGAGGAGATAACATCGAACATTGAGTCCTATATCGACGAGATACAAGAACAGATAGACAGTCTTGGAGGATTGTAATGCCATGAAGCCATCAGAGATAAAGAGCAGCATAGAGTCTGCGAGAAAGAAACTAGAGAAATTTCTTTCCGAGTATCAAAGGGTAAAGGATGAATATCAAGATGACAAGGTTTTGCTTGATACCAGCGGAGGATGCCTTACATTTTATTATATATCGAATGTTCGCATTGAAGATGATAAGTTGAAGTTTTACGACTCGACTATAAATGGCGAAATCGAAGAAATTCTTATACTGAATGACTGGTATGACCATCCAGACAATCAGCCAAGAGAGTTTTGGTATTCGGGCGAGGTAGAGTCATGGATAAAAGCATGGAAAAGGCAGATGAATGCTTATATCAAGTTCATGAAAACCTATAGCGATAATGGCAGTGAAGACTGTGATGAAAAATGGATAAGAAATAATTGCAATTGATGTTATGGACCTAAAGAAGAACGACTGGACTTGCAATGTTACTGACAAGGACATACGAGCAATCGACCAAGTGTGGATAGTGTTCGATGTAGATGGCGAAAGTGTTGTTGTCAAACAATGGTATCAGCAAAAAGAGATAGCCGTCCGAACGGTACACCAAAACGAATTGAGAAGACTCTCATTCCTTGAGTTCATAAGAGTTCTGTCGAATAGGAGTAACGATATGATAATACGAAATTAGCTTAAAAGGTAATTATGGGATACAGATTACATTATGCCACGCTCTACAAGGTAGAGCACGGTGGCGGAGAATTCAATCATGAGACATACGCAGTGAATAGTCTATTAAATGAGTTGTGTCCAGATTTGTGGGATAACAACGATACAGACACTGGCTATGCAGATGAGTTAGAGATTACAAGAGAAGATGCTGCCAATGCTATTAAGACCCTTGAGGAGTGGGATAGCCAAGGCAAGGAATGGAAAGAGGGATGCGGTTACAAATATGCCCATGTAGCGGAGTTCCTAAAAGAAGCATTGGAACATAGCGATAAAGACAACGATTTCATAAGGTTATCGTGGTTTTGATTTATTGAACATTTTTTGAACGGAGGGAGAGAACTGGATGTTTTCTCCCTTTTTTTTGTGCCGAAACGAATAAATGTTTACAAAATAATCACTTTTTTGGTTAAAGTGTTTGGAAAGTAAATATATTTATTGTAACTTTGCAGCGAAATAAAAAATTTAGCTAATATGAAAATCAAAGTTTTGAAAGCTCTAAAACCTAAAGTTAGCGCGTTAGGGTTTAGTAAAGAAGAAGTAGAGAGTGCCGCAGCTCATATCGCCAGCAATCTCCATCTCGAAGAAGGCGCTTCGGAAGAAGATGTTGCAAATGCTATTAACACAGCAGTTGATAACGCTATCCCATTCCTCAAGGTAGGACAGCAGGCTGCAAGCCGTCAGGTAAATGCGTTCCGCCAGTCCCACCAAATTGACGATCCAGACACTGATGATGACACAGTTGAAGGAGCGCCTAAAGGTCCTAAGGGCAAAGGGCAAAACAATGAACCAGCATGGGCTAAAGCATTGCGAGAGCAAAATGAAGCTCTTGTTAAGGAAATGGCTTCTTTACGCGCTGAAAAAACAAGTACAAGTCGCAGGGAACGTTTGAGTAATCTCGTAAAGGACACTGGTTCCTACGGTGAGCGCGTGCTGAAATCATTCTCTCGTATGCAGTTCGAGAACGAAGATGCGTTCGATGAGTATTTGACCGAAGTTCAAGAGGATTTGAAGTCTTACAATCAGGAAAGAGCCAACGATGGGCTATCTCGTCTCGGCCAACTGCCAGCAAGTACTGAAGAAGGCAAGAAAAAGAAAGAAGAACTATCCGAAGAACAGATAAAGGGACTGGCAGACCTTTACTAATAATCTATTAAAAAGTTATGAAGACTGCTAATTTGAATGGCGAAAGTCATGTTATCAGCGATGGTATGGATTCGGTTGTAATCCGTCACTATGGTGCTGGTATTCAAGGCGGACGAACCCTTGACACTGAGGGCTTCGCTCCAGAAGTGGTAAAGGCAGGTCATGTAGTAATCCGTGACACTGAGACTGGTGCTTACAAGCCTATGCCTCTGAACTCGGACGGCAAGACCTATGCTGCGCTTCCAGAGAACCATGAGTATGTTGGCGTTGTTGTTGCAAGCCAACCAGCTAACTGCGCTATGTGCGCTATTATGTACGATGGTGAGGTAAATGACCTTGCAAGTCCTTATCCTGTTGATGGTATCAAGGCTGCAATGAAGACTGCTTTGCCTATACTTGTGTTCATGCACGATTAAAAGAAAGGAGTAAATCATGAGAGAGTCATTATTTTCCCAATTCACAAATTCATTGATGAAAGGGCTGACCAAACTTATCGAGTTGGTCAATGAGAAACGCAGCAAGAAGATCACTTACTTGCACAAAACGATGCTTCGCAAGGAGTTCTCTCCAGACCAAAAATGGGATAGCGCAAGCGTAAACACGAACTACGTTGCTGCTGATATGGTAGCAATGGACTCACCTCTACCAATCAAGAAACGCCATAGTGTATCTGTGGCAAGCGGTACTCTGCCAAAGATTGGTATGAAGAAAATATTGAAAGAGTCTCTGTTGAACTCATTAGAGAACCTTGCTGCTCAACGCGCAGTAGCTACTACTGATGCGCAAAAGTTGTCTATTTGGCAACGCATTGCTAAGATTCTTACCGACGACCCAGTTGCTTGTAACATCGGTATTGACGAGAAGAACGAATACAACTTCTTGTATGGTTTGTCTCACGGTCTTGTTCTTATCCAAGACGCTGATAACACAGGAACTGGTCTTCGTGTGAACTTTGGTTATTTGCCAGCAAATAAGTTTGGTGTGACGACCAAGGGTGTGGTAAGTGAGGAAGACCTGCAACGCGTATTAAGTAAAGCAAACGCAGATGGAAATGCCATTAGTCACTTGATGATGTCTTTGAACATGTATAACAAAATCCGCGGAGAGCGTTGGGCTCGTGAGATGTGCGCTGACTATCAGCAACAGACTTTCGATTCTAACTCTACACTTCGCAAGCCTGGTTCTACATTGTTCAATGAAGCAATGAAAGACAACTATGGTGTTGAGCTTATCGTGACTGACCGCACTGTTCGTATTGAGAAGAACGGCAATGAAATCCCAGTTAAGCCTTGGGATGACAATGTTATCGTATTCTTGACTACCGACCAAGTTGGTGCGCTCGTTTGGGGTGAACTTGTAGAGGCTCGTCGTCCAGTTGCTGGTGTAGATTATGCTATCGTTGAGGAGTATAAACTCATCAAGAAGTATTCTACCACCGAGCCAGCTTACCAAGAGATAACTGCAGGTGAAGCAATGTGCTTGCCAGTTATTGAGGGCGTAGATGCTATCTATACTCTTGATGCAAGCAATGCAACCGATGTTGATGAGACTAAGGAGGCAGCAGATACCACAGATGAGAAAATCACTTTGAATGGCAAAACCTATACCAAGTCCGCTGTAATTGCAGCGCTCAAGGAGTTAGGTGACACCTTCAAAACCGAGAACCCAGCAGACTCTACCGTAATCTCTCACATCAACCAGTTGAGTGATGAGGATGAGGCTAAGTTGCTTAAGGCTATTGAGTCTGCACAAGTGTGATGAGAAAGTAGGAGGATAGACTATGGAGAAGACAATCTTGCAAGCATTACTCGATGAGGTACACTACCCAATCAGCCAAGGGTTTGCTGAAAACAAACTCATGGCGAGAGGTCTTGATGGAACTGCAGGTTTGACCAAGGAAGTTCTTAATTCTAAAGAGTTCATTGGGGCAGTGGCAGATTGTCTGTATTCGCTCATAGAGGCTCCTAACTTTAATGAAGCCGATAAGTCGTTCAGTCTTGCGGACAGAAATATCATTCTGAACAAGGTGAATAGTCTGTACCGCAAGATTGGCGAGGAGTCGGTTGCTATTGCGAAACCAATGGTATATTTTGGATCTTGAAGATGTCAGTACTAAATCTAAAACCACATAAGATTCAGTTGTTCAAGGCTGGCCAGTCTTACCGAAAGGAGAATGGCGATTTGGTAAATGAGGAGTCTGTCTTTCAGTTTGAAGAACCTTGCGATGTCGTGTCATCGGGCAAAGCAAGCGAGCGACAATTTGAAGACGGGAAACGAAAGACTTACTCATTCACCGTGTATCTTGACAAGAACTGCAAAGACTATCATATAGGCGACCATGTAAAGTTAATCTTAAGCACTGGAGCAAAGTATGATTTCGTAGTACTGGGATTTGTAAGGTATCAAACACAAGCCAAGTTATGGGTGTAAAATGCTCGTCTTCACATCAAAGCATCGCAGCATATTTTAGTGCAGTGATGGGCATTGTAAAAGAAGAAATGACGAATGGTTTGTCTTTCCTTGGGGGGCAATGTGTTAAAAAGATTAGGGAGCGGTCGAACGATGAAAGTTGGATAGACAGATCCGGAAACTTGAGAACCTCAATAGGCTACGGAGTGTCGGACCACGGGAAAAAAGTGGTTGAATCTGCTTTCAAGCAAGTCCTACAAGGTACACAAGGAGCGCAAGATGGAAAAGCATTGTTGGAAGAACTCACAAAGCAGTATGCCGATACTTACGCTTTGATCGTAGTAGCAGGTATGAATTATGCTGATCGAGTAGAAGCAATGGAGTCCAAGGATGTGCTTGCAAGTACGGAGTTATGGGCGAAGAACAAGTTAGACGACTTCGTTAAACGAATAGTTAAGAAGATTGAACAAAGGATAAAGAGATTGAAGTTATGAAGACAGATATTGACATAAAGGACGATGTATATATGCTCGTCAGCAAGTCTGCTTTGGCAGGCAAAATAACTGGAGTGGTAAGCAAGACCTTGCGCCCAGCTAACTCTCGTAAAGAGGATGTTGTCATATCTATTCTTGCTAACAACAATGGACGGCCTCAGTCTGCGTTTGTAAATGTCAATGTATATGTACCAGATTCTGCTGTAAAGTACGATGTGGACAATCAGACCGTTACACAATACGAAGAAGACTCTGCTCGTTTGCGTGAAATCTGCAACCTTTGCAAGGAACTATTCGAAACCTATGTTGGAGATACCTATCGTATCACGCTTGACTCACAAAGGGTACTGTCGTCATCCGATGATGGTGCTCATATCGTAAATAATAAGTTGTTATATCAAAATTACTAAGTTATGTCAGTATTGTCTTGGGGTAAACCCACTATTATCGTTAAGAGCGAGGAAGATGGAGCAATCTATCGCGTAATGGCTACTCCTGTTGAGGGTAGTACCAATTTGGAAACTACTGAGGGCGATAAGACCGAAGCAAAGAAAGAGGGTGGCGAGATTGTTGATGTTCGCAACAACAAGTCCACTTATGTGCTGAACTACGAAATCTACGCTGAAAAGGGCGAGAAGAAGCCTTTTGCAGACAAAGATGGTATCATCACGACCTCTTACTCAATCTTTGTAGTGCCAGAGGATGAGAATTGTATCGGTATCGCAATGCAGAAATCCAAGGTTGTAATGAATACATCATTCACTGCAGCAGATGGTATCAAGTACGCAGTTGCTCACACCGCTTTGGCAACCGATGGAGAAACTCCACAATGTCAGTTCGGTTATGTAAAAGTGACCAAAGGAACTGATGGCAAGATTACCAATGTGGAAATCGAAGAGGTAGAAGCACAACCAGATGCTGCCGAAGCCTAATTGTCAATCATTCGTAGAAAGGGATGAAATATGCCCTTTCTTTAATGCGAGATGGAGTAAAGGAAACTCGTAGGTAAATCGCTTAAGTTGGCAGTTCGATTCTGCCTCTCGCAACTAAAAATCGCAAAGCAATGAAAGAGACACCCATTAACGACATAGACAGCTTGTTGATAGATTCAGTAACAGAAAAGCCCATATGTTTCGGAAAAGATGGGCGTTTCTTTTATTTATACCCACCCTCACTGGGAGTAGCGTTACTCTCAACGAAGTATCTCAATGCACTCAAGTTCAACACTGCCGTCCTTGCATTCAATGAAGATGTAGAGATGTTAAGACTCATGCACGAGCATAGAGATGACATTCTCCGTCTTATTGCTATGCACACATTCAAGCGAAGAAGTGATGTAATGGACGAAATAGCCCTCCGCAATCGCATAGATGACATCTCAGGGCTTGAATTGCCAATGATGGTAGTTCTTACCAAAATGATAATTGAGTGGCACACATGGCAAGAAAAGTTGGTCAAACACTTTGATTTGGACAAAGAGGCGAAACAAAGGAAGAAGATTGCTGATTTCAAGGAAAAAGATAGTCATTCCCTATCATTCGGTGGACGAAGTGTGTATGGCTCTATCATAGACTATGCAGCAGAGAGATATGGATGGCAGGTAGGGTATATCGTATGGGGTGTCTCGATAATCAATCTAAACATGATGATGTGCGACTCTGTGACTTCTGTCTTCTTGACCAAAGAGGAAAGCAGCAAGATAGGAGTATCGACGGACAAGATATTCATTAACGCTGATGATCCAAAGCAAGCAGAACGAATCGCACGAATGTTTGGCAAAAAGAAGAAGAAAAAGGCACAAAACACCCCAAAAGAGACAGAAAGTGAACCTAAAGAGCCAAATGAGATGCAACAGAGTTCACACGATGGAGATAGAGATGAGAAGAAAGTAGAGGAATAATGGGGGATGGGAGTATGTTTGCGTTTACAGAGTACACAATAAAAAAGGATAGATATGGCAGGAACAAGTTTTGAATTGTTTGGAGATGCGTCAGGGCTATTGTCTGCATTAGGCAAGTCGGAGAAAGCATTTACTGATTTGAATAAGACGGCAGAGCAGAGTGGTCAAGGCATAGATAAGGTCATGGAGAAGTTGAACGGACTTGCGAGTATAGCAGGTGTGTCTTTTGGGGCGGCAGGAATGGCTGCGTTTGCCAAGAAGATATACGAGGCTCGTTCGGCAATGCAGGATCTTGAGAGTACGATGAAAGTCTTTCTTGGTTCAGAGGAAAAGGCAGCCAAGTTCACGCAGGAGTTACAGAACTATGCGTATTGGAATATGTTTGAGTTTACCGACTTGACGGAAGCGAGTACGCAGCTTATGGCATACGGAACTGCTACAGAGGACTTGATACCTATTATTGATAAGTTGTCGAATGTGGCGACTGGTACCAAGAAACCTTTGCAAGACTACATAGAGTTATTCAACAAAGCGAAAGCCACTGGCAAGGTGGATGCTAATGGTCTTGAGCGATGGGCTGCTGCAGGTATCGTACTCAAGGACGAGTTGAAGAAAATGAATGTAGAGGTCAGCGGTAGTACCGTAACCTTTAAGCAACTCGAACAAGTGCTTGACAAGGTAACAAGTGACGGAGAGCGCTTTGGTGGACTGATGATGTCGCAGATGGATAACCTCTCGGCTTCATGGGGACAGTTGGAGGATAACTTTGCCAACATGCTCAATGAACTCGGTACAGACTTGCAAGATGTTTTCAAGGGTGGTATTGATTTCGCAAGTACCTTAATAGATAACTACGACAAGATAGGCAAGGCACTGGCTACACTCATTCTTATGTACGGAGAGTACAAAGCAGTACTCATAGCCACAAGAGCCATTCAGTCTGCAAATGTGTTGCTCGATAACATCCGCTTGATTGGTATGTTCCGTAAGGAGTTGGGCTTGCTCAAGGCAGCGCAGCAGGCTTTCAATATTACCGCTATGCAGAACCCATACATCCTGTTGGCGAGTGTCCTTATTATGACCGTTACTGCTATTGTAGGTTTGACAAGGGCTTTCTCTGATGGTAGAACAGAGATGGAGAAACTTAATGATGCGTATGACGAAAGAAATCGCGCCATACAAGATGATATGCGCCTTGCAGGAGAGCATATACGCACATTAAAGGACGAGACAGCGACAACAGAAGCGCTTACTCATGCAAGAAAAGAACTTGCCAAGAACCCTTTGCTTGCAGGGAAAGATATTCGTGGTAAATCGGTAGATGATATAATAAAAACGCTTGAACAGTCTGCAAAGGATGCTGAGCAAAAGGCAAAAGAAGAGAAGCAAGCAGGCTTTGATGCAGAACGCGAAACGCACATTGAAGAAATGCTCAACCAGTCCTATCAGTATAATGGACTCAAAAAACTAAAAGGCGACATCTATAAACGACAAGCAGAAACTGCATATAAGCAAATGCTTAGCGAAGCTCAAAAAGTTGTCGAAGTGGATGAAAAAGAGATTGACGATACAATAGCTGAGTTGGATGCAAGCAAAACATTAGCAGAGCGCAAGGAGATACTTGAGGGTTATATTCAAGAACAGAAAACTTTGCTGCAAACAAATGAGCAGACTATTGCATTACTTTCGAAAAAGAATAATAAAACACAAGAAGAGTCTCGTTCGTTGGCTATGTCCTATCTCAATGTAATGAGAGCAAACAAAGCATTGGAGTTGTATAACAATACATTAAGGAATGTTAATAAGAGTATTGCTGATGCAGAAAACAATCCGAAAGACCAAGGTACAACCTTTGCATTATTGGTTAAGGCGATCAAGGACAAAGAGAAAGAGGTTTATGCAGCACGAGAGGCATATAAGACTTTGACTTCTGATAACAACAAGGAAGCCTTGACAGAAAAGGAAACTGAACTCAAAGGTCTTACTGATAAGTATAAGTTGGCTACTGGTCAGACATGGCAAGATACAAGGAAACTGACCGAGGAGGAGACCAAACTGCTGAACAAGGCTATTGCGGAACGATTGAAAGCAGAGAGTCATTTCTTGTCCGATAGATATAAGCGAGAGTTGCAGTACCATGAAGATCTCCGCAAACTGGATGAGGAAGAAGCAGAGTATAACAAGAAGAACAATGGCGGCACGGATGAGTCTAAGAGAATCTTCGCTGAACGCAGGCAGACTATCGAACTTGAGTACAAGAACGACAAGGAGGCATTCATGCGTGAGTTCAACGAGATGATAAGGACAGTAGAGCAAGAAGTCATAGATATCCGCACGAACATTGACACATCTAATCTTGAGCGTGCTGTTGGCTATGCTACTACCTACACCGATAAGTTGATACTGCAAAACGCCTTGCTCGAACAACAAGTGTCCACTCAAGAGAAGAAACTGGATGAGGAGATTGCAACCGAAGCAGAGAAGAAGTATGGCAAGGAAACAATAGATGCCTACAAACAATACAAAGCAGGAGAGTTGGAGCCTGCATCCGATGCACAAAAAGCCACCTACGAAGAAATGGATAGGTTCTTTGCTGCATACGAGAGTAGAAGAAAAGCCATGCTTGATCAATTGCAAGCACAGAACTCAGCAGAGTTGCTTGACATGGAGATGCAGAACTTTGAGGAGTATGCAGAGGGCATGATACAAGCAGAGCAGGACTATCAAGAAGAACTGAAAGCCATTCGTGAGAAGTATGGGCTTGATGCTGGAGTAGATGTAGAGAAATCCACCAATGCAGACATTAAGGCAGATGTTCAGTTTGCACAACAGCAACGAGATAGGGCAACAAAAGCAGTTACAGAGAAGACTGGCATTGAAGATAACTTACTTGTAGATAAACTCAATGGACTTGGCGAGACTATAGCAGGAAAGACCAAGCAAGAAATACAAGCTATCTATAATCAGTTCATTGATGAGATAGATAGGCAGATTGAGGAGTTGAAAGGCAAGGAGATGGGTGTTATCAATGACGAACAAGCAAAGATTGACACCGCGCAGTCCCAAATGGCAGAGATAGACACCCAATTGCAAGGAGATGGGCTATCAGACCAAGAGAAGACCGATTTGCTTGCACAGAGAGCAGTTCTTGAGGAACAGGTTGCTACAAGCCTTACAAAGCAAGCAGAAGCAGCCGAGAGACTTAATGGCACACAAGGGCAGATTGCTCAACTCACTACCGTCAAGGCGCAGGCTGAGACTATAGCAGCCAATGCAACAAACAAAGCTCAAAGCACTCAAGAGAAAGCAACCGCCAAGCAGCGAAAGAATACAGCAGCAGTAGTTGATTCGCTTACTGCAGTTCGTGATGCAGCAAACTCCATCGCAGACACATTTGGTGGCGCGCTATCGCAAAAAGGGGAAAAAGCACTTAACACTATTTCGAGTATTGCAGATTTTGGTATCAATGCAGTCAATAGTATTCAGTCTGTAGTCAGTGGAGTTACGAAAGGCGTAGAGGGCACAACTGCTGCAGCAGTAGCGTCTATGTCCACGCTGGAAAAAGCAAGTATTATTCTTACTATCATTTCAGTTGCTGTGCAGTTGATTATGAAGATTGTAGAGATTGCGAGTCAATTTACGGAATCTGCTAAACTCCAAGATAGCATTGACGCGCACCTTGAAAAAGTAGAAGACCTCAAACGCGAGAACGAGAAACTGCAACGAGCATACAAGCCCAAGACTGGTATTGACTATTATAAGGGTATGACGGCTTCTGCTAAAGACTTAAGCAAAGTGATGCGTGAGCAAGAGGCGGCACTCAAGGAAGCGCAAGCACTATACGAACTGCAAGCATCGAAGTACGGAGAGGACAGCGACAAGGCAAAAGAAGCCAAGGAACAGATGAACGACATTCAAGACCAGTACAACGAGACGGCAGACCAACAAGCAGAGCAATTCCAAGAAGTAGCAGACGAACTTGGTACAACCGACCTGTCTTCGTTCTCACAAAGTCTTGCAGAGTCCATCGTAGAGGGCTTTGCTAATGGTATGGAGGGCATAGATGATGTGTTCGAAAACTCCATGCAAGACTTGTACCGCTCGATGATGACCAAGCAACTGGCTTTGGCACTCGAAAAGCAGTTTGAGGGAGTATTCAACGAACTGAATAAACGAGCAAATGACGGAGATAGTCTTACTCGCTCCGACATTGATTACCTCATGACCATGATGGATCAAGCAGAGGAGGGAGCGCAAAGCATAGCGCAAGCATACTATGACCTATTCTCCGAGCGTGGTCTGCTGGAAGATGCAGATGCAGAGGGAAGTCAAGGCTTTGGTCAAATGACTCAAGACCAAGCAGACACATTGACCGCTCGTTTTACTGCCTTGCAGATAGAGGGAGCGAACATATCGGCAGCCATGCAGCAGGTGGCTGTGATAACAAGCGAAGCGGCTACTGACTTGAAACTGGCAGCAACGAACACACAAGCGCTATTGTACAACTCGAATATATCCGTACAGATAGCACAAGAGCAATTGGAGCAGTTGGAAGCCATAGCAGGCAATACAGCTATGCTCGCTGAAACGAATAACCGATTAAAGTCAATCGAACAACATACAAGTAAGTTATGACACAAGAGTATTTTGAAAACATGAAAGCCGACCTGCTGGAAGAATACAAAGACCAGCTATGTGAAGAAAGCATCAGTGCTATTCAGTCGGCACAGACGATAGGAGAGTTCATAGGATTGCTCTCCAAGTTCTCTGCGTTCCTCAACTATAAGTCCATACCAAGAATAGACTGGGTACGCAAGTGGTTCAACGAACGAGAGTATATCCGTATTGCCAAGGAGAATGGTGTGTACTTCGAGGGAGTGCATACCATATCAAACCCTAACAGACCGATAGTGGTGATGGGTAATGCCAATGTACTGATAACTTGTGCCACGGCACACTCGTATGTAATCACTCTGCAAGACGATTGCAAGTGCGAGTTGGCTACTTTCTGCGCATGCTCGGTTAGTGTAAGGCAGAAAGACAATAGCCACTTCGTAGTATCACATAAGCATAACCTAACAAAAGTAAAAGTCCGTAAAGTATGAACCTGCACATCTCGTTAAACGGCAAAGACCTTGCCGAATTGAACCTCACAGCTTTGGATGGCATACTGAATGCCTTGATGAAGCCATCGGCATACAAGAAATATGCAAGCAACGGCAATGCTGCTATCAATGGAGAACGGATCTTGTCGGCTCCTGCATCTCGTATGAAAGACAAACGAACCGTATCTCTGCCTTTCTTGCTGCAAAGTACCTCGTTAATTGACCTACAGCGAGAGATAGACAACCTTGAGGCAGAATTGGTCGCTGGAAAGAATGGAACTGGCATAAACGAACTGGTAGTGCGTGAATTGGGTCAGTGCTATAGGTTGTACTATGAGAGCATGTCGTCCTACACCAACTTTGGATTGGACGGAGCAGCCAAGTTATCAATCAAGTTTGTAGAACCAAACCCAACGAATAGAGGATTATGAAAGCAATAGATGAGATTACCATTTACAACCCAGCAGGTTCGCCTTATATAGCCGATGATGGTGGCACGACATTCCCTCTCACTGACTCATGCGAGCGAACTGCAAAGATAATGGGCGAAGATAGTGTACGCCTTGTCTTCAATCTAAAGCACAAAGTGACCTTTGATGCCTTTTCGTTTATAGAGTACAATGGTCAAGCCTTTTTCTTGAAAGAGCGATATGTACCCAAGTCGGTAGGTGGCAAAGAAGTGTCAGGCACAATACAATCGGCTCGATATGCCTACGATGTCAAGTTTGTGAGTGTGGCTAATATGCTGGATAAGTACGTGTGCTATCGTCATGTGGAAGTAGATGGCCAGTCATGGAACGAACCCGAAATAAATATCAATGGCACGCTGGAGACCTTATATGTGATTATCATGGGTGCTATTGAGCAAGCAGCCAGCCGATTGAACCCAGCATGGTTCTTTACTGCCATTCTGCACCAGATTGCACAAAATGGACTGGCTACTATAGGTGGAGTAGTGCAACCCAATACGGATAATGTGCGACTGACAGAGGGTACGCAATTGCTGACTTTCAATTTCTCGGGTGAGAAGATTGCCAATGTATGTACTACCGTAGCAAACAATTTCACAAACGAAGACAAGAAAGACACCGAGTGGTATATCACGCCTGTCGATATGAGTACCTATGAGGGTGCTACTTTGCACTTTGCCAAATGCGTGAAAGACGACGGAACTGCACGAGTATTCAGAGATTATATGGTAGAACGCGATGGCGAGTACTTGGCAGGCGAACTCAAGTCGGTTGATTATGTGCAAGAGTGGTCGGGTATCCCGGAGGTGATAGTACCTTATGGCTCTGACCGCAATATGTCGTATCGTTCGGTCAAGGCAATAGACGAGATTACGCAGATGCAGTCCACATTCGGCAAGAGACTTCGCCTACAACCGAATAAGACTGGCAGCAATGCCTATAAGTTCACCGACAAGGACGGCAAGTCTGTGACCATAGAGACGGATGCTAACGGAGCCATCCGCAATAGTCTTGTTACTACTGGCATAGAGGTGGTTAAGTTCTTTGACGAGATATACCCACAATGCCATTTCAAGGTAACATCCGTATCGCAGAAGAATAAGCGCCAAGACGGAGAAATCATTCCCGAATACACCGTAGAGGCAGTGCCAGTGGATAACGATGGCAATACGATTAACCGAGAAGACCTTACTACTAACGGCTTCTACCCGATTAAGATAGAGGAAGCGACTACCTTGTCTGTCCGCTTTGAGAGTGGCTTGCTCAATGGTCGTGAGTTTGAGATTGCCAACAAGACAAGCAAGGATCAAGGAGCAACGACCTATAGTCTCAAGTTCACTATCGTAGCCGATGGTTCTATAGAAGATGGCACACTCATACCAAGTGGCAATTTCAAACCACACAAAGACGATACCTTTGCCTTGTTCAATATGAAGATGCCCGATGAGTATGTGACCTATGCAGAGTTGGAGTTAGCCAAGCGAGCATACGAGGAACTCATAACCTTGCAATCAACGAGACCAGAGATAAAGTGCGAATCGGATGAGACTATCTTCGATGAGGATATTCAGTTCGGTGATGTGCTGATAGTCTATTCGGATAGGTTTGATAGTGACGAACCTTTCCGCTCTCGTGTGATTTCCTACTCGTATAAGTTGTCCAATCCGAGAGCCGTTACATTTAATCTTGCCAGCGCTATCATGCAAGGCACCTTATCTTCGATGAACGACCTTATTGCCGATGTCACACATACTGCAGGTGGCTTGGAGCAACGCGCTATCAATCTCTCTCGTCGTGGTTGGCGAGATGCCAGTGAGGTGGCCAGCATGCTCGATAGTCTTACTGCTGATGTGGTGCTTGTAGGTAATGGTAGGTATCAGTTCAGCTATGCTCACGAGGGACAAGGAGTAGAGGTGGTCCATAGTACTGTAGGTGGCGAGACACGAACTACTGCTATCAAGATTAGCCATGGTACGATAGAACACACACAAGATCCTTATGTCGATTGGGTAAGCAAAGGCTTTTGGGAAGTGAGTGGCGAAACAAAGACCACAGCTATCACTGAGAATGGAGAAGAAGCATTAACTGCCATCCCCGATACACCTCTATACTTGTATGCTGTAGTGAACGAAAACGATACCTTGCTTGTTACCGAACTGACCAGTATTGCCCACGATGCAGAAGAAGATGAGGGTTATCTGCTTATGGGTATTCTCTCCAGCGAGTTTGAGGGTAGGCGAGTATTCAGCCGAACCAATGGCTATACATCCCTTGAGGGTGGTACTATCACGACTGAGATTATTCAAGATGCAGGCAGAAACTTGATTATTGACTTCCGAAGCAATCCGCCACGCATTATAGCAAGAGGAAAGGCAAAGATTCAAGGAAATATCGAATATGAATTGACAAAAGAGCAGATAGATTCCATTATATCAAGCATGCCCGAAGCAGAGGCAATAGGCGAGATAGGTGGAGAGAACCTATTCCGTGCAGAAGATTGGGCTGATTGGGAATTTATACCATCGGAATTTGCGCATAAATTGCGTTCCGACGATTTGCAAGCAGGAAAGTATGTGATGACTGGAAAAGTCTATTCTACTTATAGCGGTTGTAAGGTTTTGGCTCAGTATAGTGATGGTACTACCAAGGAGATGTTCAGTGATTCCTCAAAAAGCCACTTATCGACATCAGCAACAGAGGACAACTTAGTTACGACAGGTATAGGCATAACGCTTGACTTGTCTTTCGAAATGGAGAAAAGTGGCTATGTAACTATTATTCCGACATCCCCAAGCACAAGCAATTACTACCGAATTGCGCTTGTGGAAGTTATGCTGCAAAAGGGCGATAGGGCAACTGCTTACCAGCCATGGGTAAACTACCTAACAAAAGCGTTGCAGGGGCAGACCAGTGTAGCAGGCGGATTGTTGGCTACAAGTGTTATCTTGCTTCGTGACGGAGATGAAGTGACTGCTGGTATGAGTGGTGTCAAGGATGATAATATCCTGTTATTCGGTGGTGGTTCGTATAGTGACGCAGTCAATGCAGCAGCAAGTCCTACCTACGACAAGGGAGATGGCACGCCGATTACCTCGCTTCTTAAGAAAGATGGCCAGGGCAAGATAGGTGTGTTCAAAGTAGAAAAGGATAAAGCAGTCGTTCAAACCAAAGACGGAAAGGTAGTCCTTGACGATAACGAGGGAATGGGATGCTACCGACCAAAAGATCAAGATAGAGCAGTCGTTTTGGTCACTCCTAAAGAGTTGTTGGCTTTCGAGGATATGAAAAAGTTTGGCAACAAAGAAACGAATTATAAAACATACTATTATGAAGGTTTGCAAGTAACCGCAGACGGCTACGGAAAGCCAGAAGGAAGTTTTAACGGAACTGAGAGAATAATAGATATAGGTTTTATCTCTGGTGGCGGAACACTAACACTCAATGGCGGTGCTCATGCGTATTACAAAAATGCAGACGATGAGAGCGAAATATCAATTGGAAGTGAGAATATGGTTTGTGTGGTTAGTAATTCAGATGGAGAAGTCGGTGCATATTATCTGAATTATGCCGATGTAACCATACATATTGACAAATCCGACAATTACTATTTAAGTTACAAACCATCTGTTCGTGTTGAAGGCAAAGCAGAATTGCCTTGGGAGCAAGATATACGATACCAGTATCAGATAGGTTTTGACATCGACGACACTTATTTGTACTACAAGAAAGAGTATTACCTTGCTGACAAGCAGACGATGGTGGCATACAAGGGAATATTCTCATACCAAGGCGAAGACGCATACTTTTACTACAAGGATGGTGTTGGGTTAGAATGTAGGATTGGTAATTGTATGCTCAAGGTCACACCAAATGGAATATATGCAATCGGGCTAACAACAGATGTGCCGACAGAAAGTGGAAAACTCTACCGAGATAGTAACAATTTTGTCAAGGTAGTTCCTTAGAATTGAAATCACCACATCTTATCCTGCAGGTCATGATACTGCTTCATGAGGCGTTCGTACTCACTTTCGTTAGTCCAAAAGCATTTTTCAGCTTTTTTGAAAATGCGATTCGCTTCTCGCTCCAAACGCAACCGTTCCTGCTGACGGGAAATAATAGCAGAAATGTGGTCTTTGTCAAATAGAATGTCACTCTTACTATCCGCAGACTTAGGTAATAACTTGTTTAATTGCTCTTTAACTTTTTCGTAAGTTTCTTTTTTGCCACATCCTGTTTTAACAAAAGCAAACTTATGATTTAGAACAAGGTTGCAAAGTTGGATCGCTTGGTGATAAAGATTAAGAGACTTTAGAGTTTTAAGCAATCTATCGTGAGCGTACCCCGTGTTATGACCATAAAGGATGGCAAGTCGAGCGTGTTTGCCACACTCTGAAAGATACGAATTGTCTTCATTGCGTAACTTAAAGTATGCATCCATTAACGCGACGTGAACACCTGCATCTTCTGGATTCGTTTTTAGCAATTTAATACCTGCTTCGATAACATCGGCATATCGCTTTTCGTAAAGCATATTGCCTAAACTAACTGATAATTGTGACATATCTATATATTTATAATTTTATAGCAAACATAGTAAACAAATGCAAACGCTAACATAAAATATCACTATCAAGGGGAAGAGATGTAAAAAAACTCTCTGCCCCTAAATATGTCTATTTCAAACGTGGAAGTCTGCAAACAAATACGTTTGAAATAAGTGCCACCAAGCAAGGAAAGGGACAGAGAGTTAATCTCCAATCCTCCATGCTTGGTGGTATGTCTTTTTTGTTTGCGACTGCAAAGGTAGTAATTTTTAATTAAATACGCAAATGAAAACTGAAATTTTTGACAAAATCGTTGGATTGGTAGCCGAAACTACCGAGTTAAAGAAGGAGTGTATCTTGTCTTCCTGCAAGACAGAAGATTTGGTAGCAGCAAGATGTCTATTTGTGCACTTCTGCGCTGCGAGTGGAATACCCACTATATCTATAGCGGAGTATATGAACCGAAAGAAGCCAACTTGTATTAACAACTATCTTGCATCGTATGAATCATTCTACAAGTCTTCTCCGTATTTTAGAAGCATGCGAAATTCTATTGCCAAAAAGTTACCCGAAGTATGCCCCGAACTATCCAACAATAATAATGTAAATGCTTAGCAGAGCAACATAATTGCAGTACCTTTGCACCGTCAAATCGCGATTGGCAAAAGGTTAAATTATTGTTGAACTTCTAAACATTTACAACTATGTCGGATAACAAGACGTACATTTATTCAGAGCCTACCAATGGTGGTAATGGCTTTGACAACAATCTCCTGACTGGTATGCTACTCGGTGGTGGAGGTATGATGGGCATGGGCGGTATGAACGCTATGTGGAACAACCCAATTTGGGCGTTAGTATTCCTCTCTGCTTTTAACAATGGTGGCTTCGGCTGGGGCGGTGGTAACAGCAACGCAAACACTGACTTTGTGGCTTCACAACTCGGTCAAGCGATTGCGGGTAACGCTAATGCTATCAACAACCTCGCAACTCACCTTGACTGCTCCATCGGTCAAGTTCAAAGTGCTTTGACTGCTTTGCAACAAAGTATCTGTTCCGTTGGCAACCAAGTCGGCATGTCTTCTATGCAGGTCATCAATGCTATTCAAGCAGGCAATAGCGGATTGGCAAGCCAACTCGCACAATGCTGCTGCGACACTCGCAATGCGATTACCACTCAAGGCTATGAGACTCGTATCGCTACTCAAGAGCAAAGCAACTTCTTGGGTGCGAAGATTGACTACCAAACCACTTTCCTTGCAGACAAGTTCTGTGAGTTGGAGAAACGTGAGATGCAAAACAAGATTGACTCTCTCCGTGAGGAGAAATCTACCTTGCAAGCTCAACTCTCTAATGAGCACCAGACACTTGCGTTGCAAAACTACACCGCTCAGTCTCTTGCGCCTATCAACGCGGCGTTGAATGGCTTGCAAAGCGAGGTGGATGGTATCAAGTGCAAACTCCCACAAACGCTGACCGTGCCTTATTCTCCTGCAACTGTAGTGCCTAACTGCGTTGCATACGACTTAGGTTTCTATGGCGGTTTCGGTGGTGGTCGCGGTGGTAATGGTTTCCTTTAATCAATGAAAGGAGGTTACTATGATACCTGCGTATTTTAGAGCAAATATAGGCGGTATCCCTCGTATTGAAAGTACGGGAGTGGCGGCGAGTGCCGATAATGTAACATTCAGTTTTCGTACACACGATTTTCTGAAGCAAGCATTTAACGGTCTTGTATTGGTTCGCTTGAACCAAGCAATCCCTACTGGTGCAACAGCCACACTCCCTATTATTTTCAATAGCGGAACCCCTATCGCAGTAACAACATACAATGATGAGCCATTGACCGTAGCAGGCGTATTAGGAACTGGTGTATATCTGTTCTATTACGACTCTGCAAGCGCAACGCTCCAATTGATTGGATAACACTGCAATCGTTTAACAAATTAAAAGTTTAATCTATGTTTAGTAATCTTAGAAACGGCACACCCTTGTATGTGCTACACAAATCAGAACCACGCCTTGAGATAGGCGAAGTAATCAATGTAGGAACACCAGTTCCTCAGTTTGGTCAAACCTATACAGCAGGCTTTCAAATGCCAGGGCAAAAGATGTTGGTTGATGTCAAAATCAAAACAAAGAATGGCGAGATTGACTTGCAGAAACTCCCTGCTGACTTATCCATAGCCGACTTCGGTAATGGTATGGTGATCAGCGAAAGCCGTGAGGCTATCTTGAATGAGATAGATGCCTTGCGTAAGTCCAGCGAACGAGTAATCGAGAGTGTTGACTATCACAAAGCAGTCATCGGCAAATGCACAGACTTAATGTCTGAACTCAATCCTCAACTCAAACAAGATGTGGAGAGAGCAAAGGAGTTAGATAGTCTTAAAAAGGAAGTCGGTGGTCTCAAAGATGATATGGTGGATATCAAGGGTATGCTGACTAAGATGATGAACAAAAAATCTAAGGAGGACTGATTATGTCATGGGATAAAATGAGAGAGCGCGGTCATAAGAGTGGCGAGCGCGTCAAGAAACTTGCTGAAAAGCTAATGGACACTGTCGAAAAACTCTGCGAAGAAATCGAAGAGATGGACGAGGAGTTTGGTGAGCGTGATGATGAGCGTTACGATGAAGATATGCGCGAGCGTAGAGGTCGTGGCGGTCGCTATCGCCGATAGTCATTAACCGAGGGCGTGGGTAGAGATGCCTGCGCTCTCTTAATTAGTAACGATTATGAAACAGAGATTAGATACATACGAATCTATGCCACAAGACATGCGAGCATATTTGTCTAACTACGGCTGGCACTTTAACAAGCACTTGTGCGATTTGGCAATATCTCAAATGAGAGATAAGAACAAGAGCAAGATTATACCTTACGACAAAGATAAGGTAGAGAAAATGTTTGAGCAATATGGTGTAGTGATTCCACCAGAAAAGATTTACGATGCCATCTATGTCTTGCACATGGCTCGTGCTGATTATATGGGTTCCTCTATTGCTGATGAAACTCATCTTGCAAAGTTCGTAGGTGACTATATCAATGACCCAGACGGCTATGATGAAGTGGCTATGACACGCTTTTATGCGGATTGTATTGGCAAGGGCATAGCCATTCATTGGTCAGATGTGCTATGATTTGCAAAGACATCTATATAGAGAAGTACGATTGGCTTGTGCATTGCTTTTTTGCGGTGGACATGTACTACACTCGGAGCATTTTGGCTACTCTTAATGCTCTTGGGTGTAGTAACTCTATATACGATAGAGTGAGCGACAAACTACGCAAGAACGACCTTAATACTGGCTTTACCTACTCCAATAAGCGCAAGCAGGAGAGTTTGTTTGTTGTCAGTATATCAAGTTCTGGCGCAGAGTATTTTAATTCTATCTCCCACGAGTTACGGCACTTATGCGATGACATTGCAAGCGTGCATGATATACCTACCAACGGAGAGGAGATAGCATACCTTACAGGCGATGTGGCAATGGAGATGAAAGACGTATTGTCAGTCCTCATTTGCGATTGCCAATGTTGCAAAACGAAACGATACAAAAAAATCAGATAACATGGAAGATATTTTGTTCAATACGCTTTTCGAGGACAACGTAACTGACTACGAGTTTTGGCGTGAAGTCAGTCAGTGGATGATACTGCCAACTACTTCGCTGGAATGATCTTCCAGTCAAACGCGTGGTAGTTTATCACATACGACCTATCTTCAGACAAAGGATTTAGTGTGTTAAACTTTGGGTCAAATTCTTGTGTTAGTCTAAATGCTTCATACCCTATACGATATGCTCCGTATGCGTTTTTCGCTCTGTACTCTATAACGACTAAATAGTCTCCTGCCATGCCATGAATATATGCAAGTCTTTCGCCACTATTTTTTGTTTCCTCTACTTTTGCCCAGTACAAAGAATCTAACCCCTCTCTTGTCATAAGTGCATAGTGAATCTTCAAGTCCTTGAGTGAACTTGGGTCGTGCAAGTTCTCCTTGAGGTAGTTTTTTACTTGTGCCTTAATCTCTCGCTCCTCTGGAGTAAGCAACATATTAGCACATGATGAGAACACAAGCGCCACAATAGCAAATAAGAAAATCTTCTTCATATCTACACAATTTTTTGCAAAGATAGTCAAAAACGAATGAAAATGCAAGAATATAATGCAAAATCGTTCTAAAGTGTTTGAAAAGTAAATATATTTGTGTATCTTTGCAGCGTATTATTAACCTTTAGCATTTTGTAGTTATGGAAGTTTTCTTTTGGATTTTTGTAGGAGTAGTGGTTTTGGTCTGCTCTCTCTTGTTCGTTGGTTTGATTCGAGTACGAGAGTATGATGACGATTTGTACCACAAGTTGTACGAGCAACAAGGCAAGATCAGCGACCACAAGGAGCGTCTTGATGCTCATTACCAAAACATCGTCACACTCAGCCGTCAGCAGGACCAACTCGCAGAGCAAGTAGCCAAGACCGTGGACAATAGTCTCAACGAACGCAGAGAGAAGTTTGCCGAACTGCGTAGCCAAGGCATGACTATTCTCGAAGCAGGCAAGGCGATTGGTGTGTCGGCTACCACCGCAAGACGATACGAGAAATATATCACAGCGCACCAAGCATGATTTGTGATTGTTAATGTTTATTATGTTTCCGAGTAGCGATGGGTTGGTGTAGATACCGCACCACCCAAAGCGAAAGGGGAAAGGAAAAGCACAATGGAAAAGATTTATCAAGGAGGAGAGTTTAGCGTACCTATTCTATCTGCAAACGCGGTAGATATGGTCGTTTTCTATAATAAGGCAACCCAGCACAAGGTGTATGCCGAAATCACCGAAGACGGCACGAAAGACGGAATGACACAATACATCGTCACACTCACCCCAGCACAGACCAAAGCTATGCCTGTGGGTATATACGATATTGAGGTCGTTCGTGCTGGAGACGGCGGCGAGCCAGTGATGGACTATCAGAAGTCCAATTATGCCGAAGTATGTGAGTCGTCATTAGCGCAACGAGGATAAGCTATGTCAGCACCGATTATCATAGAATTTCGCCGCCAAGCCACCGTAGTGGTTGGCAAAGGACAGACAGTAGGCAGTCCTATCTTTGTTCCAAGCACTGGCGGTTCTGGTGGCTCAAAATACACCCTAGCCACTTGGGAGGAGTACATGCAATTCAAAATGTACATGAATATCAAAATCGGTGGTATGCTACTTGACAAGCCATCGTTTGGTGAAATAGAAAAATAATAACAATACTATAAATTATGAGTGCTTACGACAAAGACAGAGCCATGACCATCGGCATGGCAGAAGATTTAGTGACGAATGCCGTCGAGAGTATCAAGCAGTGGTGCATCAATAATGTAGATTCATTCGCAGTTATGCAACATATCGCCGACGAGTTGGACATTGCCAATCGTGAGACGGTAGAGGGCAATGCTGCCGTGAAATTACAAGTGCTTAACAATAGTATCACGCAGATCTTCCAAGTACTGGAGAACGCTGGCGTGACGATCGAGGACAAGCGAACACGCGACCTCGCGGAGATTATCTCACAAATGCAAACTACACACGAGATCTGTATCCTCGATAAAGAGGGCAACAAATGGACGGTAGGTCAATGGCAGATCTATGTGGACGAACATGGTACTACACCGTCAGAAGCGGCTGTGGTATCTGTTATCACTCCGTATGTGTCATTCGTCATCGCCTCACATCCGTCCGTCAATCGCACATGGGGTACTTACGGCAAGGATGTCAATGCAGAGGCTGGCTTGTATGCTGCACAGACTGGCTCATTCGCCAATGTGGTTACGGACACGCTCCGCTTCCATTCGTTTGAGAACACCAAGCGTCTGCTGCTTGCGTATCACCCTTGCGAGCAAGACGGTACACCTATCGTATCTACGATTGACTATGACCCTGCTCTACCTAAAGAGACATACCGCAATTACCTTTGCGTGCGCTTCGCTTCGTATCAACAGCTAATGACCAGCGAACTACATGTCACATGGGATCAGCAAACATACCTGGTCATGGCAGACGAGAACACCCCTGACGCTAATGGCGACCCTACACCTCGCGTGAACTACTACTGGGACGGTGGCGCATACAAAAAACGCTTCCAAGTTCCGTATGTAGATACGCAGAAGATTATCGGCTGCCCAGCTGCTGCTTACTGCTGGACATACAAGGCATGGTATGGAGATACTCGCCAATGGGTACTGCCTACTATCAATCACTTGCTCATCATGTACGCGTACCGCACGCAAATCAACGAGTGCCTGTATGCTCTTAACCACAGCACTCTGCCCACGAGCGGCGCGTGGGCGTGCGAGCAGCACAATGCCACTTACGCGTACGGCGTGACGCTTTCGAGCGGAGCGGTGAACGTCAACGGCACCAAGTACGGCAGTTACGCGGTAGTGCCAGTCGCCGCATTATAATTGCGAAGCATGGGTGTGCGGAGCACGCCCGAATACTAACTTACTATTCCACAATCCCCTATGCAATACAATAACAAGTCAGCCATAAGAACCCCGATTATCAACAAGGTTATTACCTTGAACAAAGCCTTGGTTGAAGCAGGTCGCAAATTGCCGAAAGGCAAGAAAGGTGCAAATGTGGTCATGCCTGTAGATATACGACATAACTACTTTGCGCCTGTACTCAAGAGCGGTGCTTTGCTGTTCATGTATGCTATGCGACAACTCAAGGGAAAGGATTATGTCAAGAGGGCTTTGGAAGTGGTAGAAGAAATCCAAGCCAACTGCTACTTGATACATCTCTTGGGAGGTTGGAATGAAAGGAAGTGCGCGGAGTTCGATTTGCTGTGCGATGAGATAGCCTCTCACTTGCACGCTATCGCCTCTGCTGCAAAAGCGAGCCAGAATCGTTAAGTCCACGAAGACGAGAACGAGCGTGTTTTAGTTTGATATAATGGAGATTCCACTTGTTATGCAACAAGTTACACCTACAGCGAATCTTGACGACCACAGCACTCTGCCCACGAGCAACGCATGGGCGTGCGAGCAGAACAATGCAACTAACGCGTACAACGTGACGCTTTCGAGCGGAGCGGTGAACAACAACAACAAGTACAACAGTTACGCGGTAGTGCCAGTCGCCGAATCAGACAAACTAACGGACTTGTTATTTCAAGCAGAAAGGGATTGCTGGAAAAGTAAGAAATCGCGTTTCGACGCAGCAAGGTTTCACTTTCACCTTGCGGAGATCTTTGACTTATTGGAGATACTCAAGAACAGAACCTATCAGCCCACTACGAGTATCTGTTTCGTGCTTACCTATCCAAGGTATCGCGAAGTGTTTGCTGCCAAGTACCGTGACCGTGTCACGCACCACCTTGCCGCTCCGTTCATATCGAAAGTGACAGAGCAGGTGCATATATACAACGGAGACATCAGCCACGGCAACCGTCCTGGCTTATCGGCACAGACGGCAGCCGAACAGATACAACTCAACATGCGCAGATACCCTGACGGGGTAGTTGCCACGATGGATGTACATGGCTTCTTCATGAATATATGCCGTGATATGTCCTACAACATCTTCGTGGAGTTCTGTCGCAAGTTCCGTCCTGCTGGCTATACCGATGAGGAAGTGGAGTTCATGCTATGGTTGCTGCACACGCTCATACATCACGATCCGACGAGCGATTGTGTGCGCAACTCTCCGTTGTCAATGTGGGAGTTTATAGCAGCTGCCAAGTCACTATTCGGGAATGAGGGCAAGGGCTTGCCGATAGGCAATTTCTACTCGCAACTGATAGCCAACATCGTGCTATCTGTTTGGGGTCGCGCTATCCTTGATTTGAATTTGGATTGTAGGATTACGCAGTTCGTGGACGACCTGTGCGTAGTGGCTCCCGATGTGGCTACGATACACAAAGTCCGCGCACGCTCCTTGGAGATATTGCAAGAGTTACACCTCACGCTACACCCCAAGAAATTCTACATACAGCCTATACGGCACGGTGTACATTTCTGTGGTCGCGTGATATACGCGGATAGAATGTATATCAACAACCGCACCGTGAGAGCCTGCAAGAACAGTATCAAGCAGGCTATTAAGGCTGGAGCGAATACAGTCAATGCACAACGACTGCTGAATAGTTTTAACTCATACGTCGGCTTCATGTGCCATGTGCGCTCGTTTAAGATACAGCGTATGCTGGCGGATATGATAGAACAGAGCGAGTTTAAGGAGTATCTCTATCTCGAAGAAAGAAAGTGTCAGATCGTATGCAAAATGCACGAGAAGTACAAGCCGCTTGCGCAGCATACGCAGGAGATTAAGGAATTGAAAAGTTATTATAAAAACAACCGATATGAACACAAACAACTGTCACCCAATGGTGCTGCCTATAGGCGCACCTCGTAAAGTCATCGTAGCTAATGGAATTGTATGCCGCTTTGGTTTCAAAGACCTTGGTAACGGCTTCTTCCAATGTGTAGAACGCTTCTTTGTGCGTATGCCCAAGAAAGAGGACTTGCAACGCATAGTAGAGCAATACAATGCAGAGAATGGAATCGAAGACACCTTCAACCCAACCGACTACGGCTTCAAAGAGTGAGTATTACCCACGCGGTTTAGTTATCAGTAAACAAGGCGGCACACTTGTCGCCGAATGGAAAAATAGAAAATATAAGATTAAAAATGTTATAGTGTATGGAAAGTAAACATGTAATCTACATCATTATTGCAGTTTTGTCAGTTGCAATATGTGTTTGTCTATTGCCATCGTGCAAGACACCGAAACCCGTAGTAGAGGTCACGAACACCGAAGTGAAGACCGACACCACATCTACTACTCACACCGAGACGACCGTCAAGGAGACCACCAAGGAAAGCGAGAGAGGGTACACCGTAGAGGCGGATAGTGCGTATTCTGCTTTGCTATTCAAGTGCGATTCGTTGGGTAATGCCTATTTAGCCGACATAGAGCAGTTTCAGGGCAAGCACACGGATCTTGAACTACAACTCAAGCAGACCAAAGAGGGAGCGCTTTTGCAGATTAAGGCAATTCAGCATGAGTATGATATCATTATCAAGGGTCTGCATAAGGAGATAGAGCGACTGGAGACGGAGAAGCAGCAATTATCCAGCCATATCGCTTCGAACAGCAACTCGGAGAAGCAAGAGCCGATAGAAATAGAGAAACCTATCCCTGCTATCGTTCGTTGGCTGGCATGGATTGGAGGTATAACCATACTATATATACTGCTGCGAGTGGCATTTTGGGTATATAAGAAGTTCTTCTTGAAAGCAGTATAGGAGAAAAGGCAGAATCTTAAGAAAATGCACTTTTTGTTTGTATCAGCCCCGAGAATTTTCTGACCTGCGACCAGAAATTCTTAACAAAAGTGCTATTTTGAACATAATGTATAACTATTAAAGAACCCGAAAGGAGTGTGAAAATGGACTGGATGCAACTGTTGCAGGCAAACTTAGGTGAGTTAATCATCTTGATTGGTGGTAGTGGTATTCTCTATTGGCGAGAAACCAAGCGTAGCAAGTCGCTTGATAACGATGGCAAGAAACTGGATAACAACGAAAAGGTTATCGTCGAGTGGAAAGAGATGTACCATGAACAAGAAAAGAGATGCGCCGAGAAAGACCAAATCATCGTCAAGAAAGACGACAAGATTGAACAATTAAGAAAAGAGAAAAACGAACTATTAGAGGAACGCTACACCGTCATGGCGAGTCGTGAATACGAGATGAAGCAGTTGGAGGCACTGCATGCCGAGGAGAAACAACTCTTGAACCAACGCATTGCCGAACTCGAAAGAGAGAACGCCGAACTCAGATGGAATGAGTGCCGAGTGAATGGATGCCAAAAGCGTGAACCTCCACGAGACAGACAGCGCATATTCAATTGCGCCGACTGCAAAGAGCAAGAATAAAAGCAAAGGGTGAGCGAGCCCTATAAAACAACCTATCGCAAGTGGTCTTTGAATATCATCGCAGTTCGTAGCAATGCTATCAATTCACGCGAAGAACCCGCAAGAGTTGTCAGTAACGCTGTTAATAAAAATATGTATTTTCAAATTTCACTGTTTAACTATTAAATGCCCGAAAAGGACGGGCTGGGCCAGCGAGGAACTGGTAACTGCGATTGGGTAGTAAGGTTGCCTACCTTTTTATTTTACGAGAAAATCCGCCAAAGTCATAAGGCGCTGATATATAGGTAATTGTTATTTGCAAAATAAATCATGAAACGAGTTTTAGTTATCATTGACAATGGTCATGGCGAGGACACTGCTGGTAAGCAAAGTCCCGATGGTAAATTGAAAGAGTGGCAATGGACACGAGAAATAGCATCTCGGATCCAGCGAGAACTCAGCAGAGAGGGTATCAATAGCGTACTGCTTGTACCCGAGAAAGAAGACATCAGTCTCACCGAACGAGTAAGACGAGCCAACAAGTATAGTGTTGGTGCAGAACCTTTGTTGGTGTCTATTCATGTCGATGCTTTCAAGAAAAGCGAATGGAACGATGCCTGTGGTTGGACTGGTTGGGTAGCAAGAGTAGCATCGGAGAAATCAAGGAAGTTGGCACAATTGCTCTACAAGGAAGCAGAGAAAGCCAACCTACAAGGCAACCGATATGTACCCAAGAAGAAATACTGGGAAGCAGATTACTTTATCTTGCGCAAGACCTCTTGTCCTGCGGTGCTTACGGAGAATCTGTTTATGACCAACAAGGACGATGTGGAGTACTTGTGTTCAGAACTGGGCAAGCAGACTATCGTAGCATTACATGTTAATGCGATTAAACAATATATCGAATGGTTAAACAAATAAGATTATGAGAAAAATAGATGAAGTTGCATCTCAGTTGATTGAGAACACACCAGCAGGGTATGAGGTAAACACAAAATGCCTATACCCTATAGCGAAACGATTGATTCAAAACGATGGTGTCTGCCCATGCCATCATTCGGAGTGGACAGAAGAAACACCGCATGAAGACAAGATTTGCCCATGTAAGACATTCCGTGATACTGGCGAGTGTCATTGTGGCTTGTACAATAAGAAAGGCAAACCATTTTGTTGATGCCAACGAAATGATAAGGAAGTTAAGTTCTCAATCAAAATGGCAAAGAAGAAAGTTTCTACAACACCCGAACATGTCTGTGATGACTGTGTGATAGGCGAATGGTATAAAGTTCACTGGAACTTGAGTTTGACTGGCGAACCATTGACCAAGCATTGTATCTATGGCGGTAAAGGCATATTAAGAGGTACACCAGCATGTTCGCATTGGAAGAATAAATAATAAATTTGTAAAGATATGGATATTCAAGTAATTTTAGCACTCATTGGAGTTGCAGCAATGTTAGTAGTTATCATCGGTGCTATAGTCATCGGTAAGTACAATGACCAACGAGTAGGATTGTGTAAATACAACCCACAAACCAAGAAGTATGGATCACGAGTGGATATTGTTTGCACTCGTCGTGAGTACCGCAAAGGCCAGTATGCTGCTCGTGGTTATCGTATCGTGTGTCGCTTCTATATTTGACATGAAGACCAATTACACAATAGAGGAACTGCATGAGTTGTGGGACGAGAAGAACAAAATCACTTCCGTCCCACGCACAAGGCATGGCTCTCCGGAACACGATATGCAGAAAGCCTGCGTTGAGTGGTTTCGCTATAAGTACCCAAAGCATTTGATATTCTCCATCCCGAATGGCGGGTATCGTGGTAGCCACACACGAATGGTTGGCAAGAACCTATCCGAGGCGGCAGCCGTTACTCGCAAGCTCAAGGAAGAGGGTATGCAGGTCGGTATGCCAGATTTGTGTATAGCAGTTATGCGATGTGGGTATGGAGGAATGTATGTTGAAATGAAGAACGGCAAAGCAGGCAGATTATCCGATGAGCAGAAAGAGCAGATAGCTAAACTGCAGTTGGCAGGGTATTATGTTATTGTCTGCCGAAGCACGACTCAATTCATGAACGATGTTAGCGCTTACATGGAAAGCAGAGTGCAATCTCGTGAGAGCGTTGTATAATAAAACAAAGGAACACGCGCGCACGCGCGTATGATATCTTTTCTGCGGTTTTTGTCATGTTGATTGTTAATTTTGTTGAAGTGCTTGTAAAATAAGCACAAAGAAAGGGAACTGTTGTGAAATAGTTCCCTTTTTTGTTCCCAACTCCTTGTAAGTCGTTGATAATGAATTTTTGTTGTGGTGCCACCAGGAATCGAACCGGGGACACAAGGATTTTCAGTCCTTTGCTCTACCAACTGAGCTATGGCACCATTGATTTTTTCAAATCGGGTGCAAAGGTACTGCTTTTTTTTGACATGACCAAATATTTCTGCACTTTTTTTCAAAAAAGCATAATTTTCTTGCATTTTCTTGCTTTTAACCCACCTTGGTTATCAGGTTTTACTCCAACGTTGCGAGGTATTTCTCTGCTTCCATAGCAGCTTTGCAACCGCTAGCAGCGGCTACAATGGCTTGGCGGTAGTGTGGGTCTGCGCAGTCACCAGCGGCAAATACGCCTGCTACATTGGTGCATGGGCTGTGACCTGCCACTTTGATATATCCTTCTGCATCACGCTCCAAGTACTCGGCAAATAGGTCTGTGTTTGGCTTATGGCCGATAGCGAGGAAGAAACCATCAATAGCGATATGGCGGATTTCCTCTTCGGGTGTACCTTTCTTATAGACGAGGTCTGCGCCTTCTACTTTGGTTTCGCCTGTGAGGTTCAGAGTGTTATGCTCAAAGAGAATCTCAATCTTAGGGTTGTCCTTCACGCGTTGTTGCATAATCTCAGAGGCGCGTAGATAAGGTTTGCGCACGATCATATACACTTTTTGGCACAATCCAGCCAAGTAATTCGCTTCCTCGCAAGCGGTGTCGCCACCACCTACTACGGCTACGGTTTTCTTGCGGTAGAAGAATCCATCGCAAGTCGCACATGCACTGACGCCACGACCTTTGTAGTCCTCCTCGGATTGAATGCCAAGGAACTTAGCACTCGCACCTGTGGCGATAATCACGGTGTCTGCCTCGTAGAGTTGCTCATCCTCTACCCACACTTTCTTAGGCGAGCAAGAGAAATCTACTTTGGTGACCATTCCTGATATGAACTCGGTGCCAAAACGCTCTGCTTGACGACGCATGTCGTCCATCATTTGGTAGGGTTCTACGCCATCTGGATAACCTGGGAAGTTTTCCACTTCTGTGGTAATCATGAGTTGTCCACCTACTTGCATACCTTCAATGAGTACGGGTTGGAGGTTAGCGCGTGAAGCATAAATTGCTGCGGTATAGCCAGCAGGGCCTGAACCGATAATAAGACATTTCATATATTTCGTATTTGTGTTTAACCGATTTGCAGTGGACACCCCACTTATTATCGGCAAGTTTTTTAATGTATTTGCTTCTATATAACTAAGAGTTATTTCTCCTGTTTGTTTTCGATTCGAAAAATGTGCTGCAAAGGTACTACTTTTCGCCGACATCGGCAAGAAATTGGCAATATTTTATTGTTTTTTCGCAGAAAATCTATCTGTTGCTATCACTCCATGCGGGCGGTTTCCTATCGTTTACGGGTTCATAACGGGTTATTGACGGGTTTATCTCCGTATCGGCAACCCCTCCCATCTTTAGTTTTATCGGGAGGATAAGCGGTGGATAAGCGGTGGATAGCATTCTTTACGCTGTGACACTGAGACACTGAGACACTATATTTATAAACTTATATTGTGCACGCAATACATAATAAATATGTTCATAACCTAGTGTCTCAGTGTCTCAAGGAACTTAAATACCTAACGTAATAGAGTCCAGGAAGACCATGTTTCATTCACAGCATTAGAAGGTGTAACTGATGGCGTTTGAGATTTGCCATTAAGTATAATGCTTTGTTTACGTACATTGCTGATAATATCATTACCCAATTCTTGCAATGTAACATGACCTTTCGTTTCTTGTAATTTCTTTAGCAAGTAATAAGTAAACATTCCGTGCTTCTCACCATCATATTGATAGGCTGTTTCATCAGATTGTGCTGCAGCAAAAACCACCATATTACCCACAGGAACATTTTTCTTAACCTTGATTGCGATTGCTCTGGCTGCAGCCATCATATTTCCTTCTCGCTTAGCACCACTAAAACAAGCATCTAAAAATACAACTACTCCCGCACTTGGTGCATTACCTATAGTAGTATATAGATTATCCAATAAATAACCTGTTGTCAGATCCGATCCAAATCCATCCGTAGGTAACAAATATGCGGACTTGTTCGCCTCATCTGGCACTCCATGTCCTGCATAATAGAAAATGGCTTTTGCCTCACCTTCATAAGATTTCAGCACTTCATTTAACCAATGCACTTCTCGTTTAAGGTTATTGAGTGTGGCATCTGCCACGTAGTGGATATTTGCTTCAGGAATACCTAATGTTTGATTACAATACTGACGAAATACTTTACCATCATTCAATGCGTAAGGTACATTGGCTTCGTTTTGATAATTCTCGTTGGCTATGATGACCGCAAAAGTCTTATCATTGCGAGTACGATTTGTGGGAATGTGTTTATCTACATCGCTTTTGAGGGACTCAATCTCAATTGGTTTTTGATTCACTTCTTCTGGCTTGACTACGATAGGTTTATTTTCTGAATCAATATCTTGATTAAGGTGTAGCATCACAGTGCTATTCTCTACATACTTACTACCATACTTCTCCAAAATCTCAATGCGAATAGGAATGTCATTTGATGCATAGTTTTGGTTAATAATCATGGAATACTCCAAAAATTTTGTTTCCCCAGCATTGATTCTTCTAAAGTTATGCTCTTTTTCTCCGTTGAACAAATAAACACCTTCTTCAGGAAAAGAGACTATCACATCTACGTATTCAGCCGTACCATAATCCACATTTTGCAAGAGCAATTGAAGATTGAATTTCTCATTCTTTTGCAATGTTTGACCATTTTCACCTGTTACAATGTGATCTACGATACGTAGCATCGGTGGTTGAAAATGACGCGTGGTAACGGCCAGTTCCTTGGTGCTAGTTCCAAATCCCATTGGTTCATACACAGAGATACGAAAATTTACTTGCCCATCCTGAATCTGTTTGGAAGCAGAGATTGGTAAATCTATTGTCTGAGTTTCTCCAACTGCAATTCTTGCGATATTTTTACTAGCACAAGTTATACCAGAAGTACAACCGACTGCCTCAATTTTTGCTATACAGTTTAGAGCATCTTCCATGCCTGCATTTTTTACAGAAAACCGTATGGAACATTCTTCATCGGCATCAATGATATTATTACCACTGGGATCGATAAATGCGATAGAACCATCTATCCATTGCAGTATTGCTGGCTGAATATCACGTTGTATATTTACGTGAATACGATTACTCTTATTGGTTTGTGCAAAGGCATTTACTGCAAGAAAAGAGCATATTAATAGGAATAGTTTTTTCATATTCTAAAAGACATATTAAGTTTATGGGCAGACTGCTCTCAGTGACCTTCCAGTTGAACGTTGTTGATTTACAACTCCGACTTTATTTGCATCAAGATATATGCAACGTGCCTGATTAGAATCTTTAGGATTAAGCAGTGTCAACCAATAGTATCCCTGATAATTTTGATTATTAATAGAATAATTTTCTTTCCAACCAGCGGCAGGTAGAAAGATGGAATTGCCATTCTTTTGACTGGTAACCTTATAGCCAGAAACACCATCTAATGTTCCCCATTTCCATATACAATTGTCTTTTAATTCGTTCCACTCCGAAACCGTTGGCACACGCCACTCTCCACCCCATTGCGCAGCGGCGGCATCCTCAAAATAATCGGTGTCGTAATTCGTAGGACTATAAATAGTTTTCGAAACTATTTCTCCCCAAGCGAAATAATCGCCCACAGCCAATGGTGAATCTGCTCCCACATTGTAGGCGGCCCATTTCACGCTCAATCCCATATCTACAGCATGGTGCGCAATAGCAGGTTTATGGGACTGTGTTATTGATGTTTGTGAATTATCCAATGTGGGAGTTTCTGGTTTAGGAGTATCCGAAAAATAATCGGCAGTAAAAATCATAAATTCAACCTCATCTTGCAGTCCATCAGTATAATCAGCTAACACATCATACTCAATGCGCCTATCACGACCCATTTGTACTACTTTAAAGATGTCTCCCGTTAGACATTCACCAGGAATCACTCTGTGACGATTATTGATGAGAATGTTCACCTGACTCACATGTTGATTCGTACTTAAATCATAAAGCAGTACTATCTTCTTTCCTTCCTGCTGTGCTCGCACATTGAAAATAGGTTCTGCAAAAGCAGAAAGTGTAGATAAGAGTAATGATAAGAAAACGAATTTACGCATTATTTATTATATAATAGAATTGTTTCTTATTTGCGAATTGTGATTATTTCTCGATGCACAACCATGTTTTCATCTCGAGTTTGATTACGTGCCAACCACTTCATAAATTCTGTGTAACCTAGTTGGCGTGGTAGAGGTTCATCTCGCCAATTTTTACCAGCTCGTTGATCAACAGCTTTTGTAAATGTATTGGGAGAGAAAATGACATATAAAGCATTTTGTTCACTGCTTTTTTGACAGCCAAGTACATATTCATCGGCTCTGGCATCTCTAGTAGCAGAGAAAAATAAATAATCTACATTGGCTTCAATAGATTGGTAACCTTCAGACGAAGATTGATATGGTAATATGCAGTATAGATTTTGCTCCTCATCCATAAGATAGACACATAAAGCTCCGCTAACGGGCGAAGAGAATCTCAAATATATATCATCTCCGTCGTAGTATTCTGTACGATTTTGACGATCATGTGAGTTGTTTATAAATGCATATTGAATTGCAGTTTTTTCTGTGGAGTGGTTTCGTGCACGTCCTTCCACATATACGCTCACATGCCAAAAACCTTTCTCAAAGGTTTTTTCTAATATTTTTTGTTTGATTGTTTCAATCCACTCTCCGCGCACGGTTGTCTCGCGCAAAGAGAATACATTAGTAGAAGAATGTGATTCATATCCTTCTGTACGTTGTTGCTGCAAAGTAGAATTAATTCCTACGACATCTAACCCAAAATGCTCTTCGAGAGCTTTTTGTTTGGCATTATATATGGCCGATTGTTCTGCTTGCTCTGGTGTCTCGTTTGAATTATCCGATATATACTCATACGTAATGCTTATATGCTTAATGTCGCCAGCAAACGACATTAAGCATATAAGTAATACGCTAATAATTAGCGAGGAACGTTTCATTAGAATCCAAGCGTGTTATTCAATCGTTCGTGCAAGCTGTCCCCTTTTTCCTGTAAATCTTCGCGTACTGCTTGTATTGCAGCTTGCTTAGCCATCTCGCCACTGTATGCGATACGAACCATCACTTCGCGATTTTTGTTCTTCAAGATTCGGAAACATTCTACTACGGTGATAGTACGACCAATAGATTGGTTGATGAGATTTTTATTGGCCATTACGCTTTCAGAAATACTAGCAGCTTGCTCTGCTGATAATTGCTTATTTGCAACTGTGTTTTCAATCAAAGCAATCACTTCAGTTTGAATTTGACCTGCGATGTCGGTCTTCGCAAGAGAAGTGGCATTGACTAAAGCTCCATCATAGTGCTCTCCAATAGATAGTGCACTTCCCATGATGTATTTAGGGAAGCCTAAATCATCATATTGATATTGCATTTCATAAGAACGTTGCAGCATTTTTTCCAAAGGAAGCGCACCAGGTGAAACTTGCCAGCCTTCTTTTGCGAGGCGTTTTGCCTCTTTCTTAGTGGCTTTGTCCACTTTGGCTGCCAGTTCTTGCTTTGCCATCTTTTGAATAGCTTGGCGCTCTTTCCTAATCTCTTTTGCATCTTGTGCAAAACTTACGGAGCACGCTATCAGCAATGCCATCGCGATAAATATTACTTTTTTCATACTACTAATAGTATTGATTTAGATGATTAAATTATGCTTCATCTTCAAAATCTGCTGCATCGAAACTCTCGTCATCCAAACTTTGGTTCTCATCTTCTGGCAAGACTTGTGTAGCAGCAAAGTCTGTACGTTGTGCTGCTTCAGCAGCCAATTGTTCTGGAGATTTTGCCTTCTGCATCTCAATCCAAATTTGTTTTGTAGGATCGGTATCCACAATTTCTTTCAAATAACAACATTTGTTCATAGTCTTGACCTCAGCTTCGGTAAATATACCCAATGTTGCAGGATCAATAGCACCAGCTTTAGCGGCTTTCCATTGACGAGCAATAACCTTGTTCATTTTAGCGATGTCACCAATCTCAGACATACCTCTTGCAATGACCATAGGACCACCCTTGATATATGGAGCATAAGCAATAGCTCCTAAGCCCATTTCTGTAAGAGCCAATGTTGCACTAGCTGTAGCCAAAGAAGCTGTTGTTGCTTCTAATACAATAGCTGTTGAAGCTGCTACTGATTTTGTTATCTGCCAGTTAGTTGTGTTACGAGTAACGGTATTTCCTAAAGTATCTTGCATATAAGACAACACGTAGAGTTTTCCTGTTTCCTCATGATAGAGAGTGTCACTTTTATATACGTAACCACCAAACATTTGCTCAAATTCAAGAATATCATTCCAAATATCTGTAACTGTTTGCAGATAATCATCAAAGGTTTTGTTACCTGACAATTTGCCATCCCAATTCCACTGATAAGCTTGAAGTTTTTCTTGTCTTTTTTGCTTATTAGCCTCCTTTTTAGCTGCCTTCTCTTTTGCTTTTTGCATTTTTAAAGCAGCCTTGTCTTCTTGTGCCATAGATGGCATCGCTACTGTTATTGCCATTGCAATTAACAGCATTTGAAATAATTTGTTCATAAGATTAAATGTTTAAATTGTTAAAAAATGAGATTATTATTGTTATTTTATCAATACATCGATTTTTTGATTTGCCGAATACACGTAGTGTCCTTCTTTCTCACCATCAAAAATAATATAATTGAAACCATCAGGTAAAACAACATTGTAAGTACGATCACTCTTAACTGTACCAATACGTTGTTTCTCATCATCTTTCTTTGGCTTAGCCACTTTAGTTGCATATATACCTAACTGGTTATAGGGAACATATTCTGTTTTTTGGAACACTTCACCATAGGCACTATTACGCTGCACAGTTGTTGTACTTGTCACTGTTTCCTTTGCATTAGGGTGCGCATTTCGTTTGGCTATTGCCTCTGCCTGCAGTTTTTCGAAACGACCACCAGGATATTTATTTACCAATTTGTCCGTTTGTTTAACAGCCATGATAAGCCAATGATAAGTTGAATCTGACTCATATCCATATTTTATTTCCATTTGATCAGCCAAGCCCCATGCCTTGTGGCATAATTGTGTATATTTGCGCATAAAACGCATATCATCATACTCTTGTTGGTATACGGCAAGTGCCTCTTTTGGGCAGTCTGCATGATTAAGCAGAGCTTCGTATGCCTTTCGTGCTTTCAAGAAATAATCTGGATCTGTAGTAGTTTTCCATCCATTATACATCATTCTTGCATGTTGCAAGCGATCCTCGTATGTTTCCATCACAGTATCACGTATAACTACAGTATCCATCTCTGGTACGGAAATGACCAATTCATAGGTACATTTCGATTTTAGCATTGGGATTTGTTGTTCAGATACTTCTTTAAAAACAACATTAATCTTTTGGTAACGAGGATGAGAAATCTCCAAATTCTTGGCACCTTCAGCCATATACACCCAATACTCATTAGCAATTTGTTTGACTTCACCACCTAATTTGTAATTGGCACTAAACTCAATTTTTGCTTCACTGAGAACTTGCACCAAGACAACGGCAGCAGGAACATCATTTGCATCTTTTGGAGTATCTGCACGACGGGCATATTGCTTCACGCTCGATACATCCTTAAAACTCTTTACAGTAAGTCCTTCTTCTTGCGCAAATGCGCTAATCCCTATCAATGTAGATAAGAATAAAATAAGTGTTTTTTTCATCTGTTTATCTTTTTTGTTATTATATGTCGAAATCACTTAGACTAAATATCTCCTCTTCTGGAATTCGTCCACCATTGATTTGGTCGGGTTGCCATGTACGAACGTGAATTTGAGGCGCCTGTTCATCGGTAAAATCCCATAACAGGAATAGATAACCATCATCACGATACCTGTCTGATTTATATCCTTGGTGTAATGTAACACCATAATAGTTCTTATTTACAGGATGCTTAATTACCTTGATTTCATCAAAAGTTACGTTAATGTAACTGTTGTTGGCAAATACACGTCTTAAATTAGTAATATATTCCTGTTTAGTCTGCTTTTTATAGACTATTTTATCAGGCAAAGCTATACCATCAGGTGCTTTTTGCTTAATCACTTTACCTGTAATAATTAGAGCATCATCACTAAACACTTGCTCCAAGAATTTAATATCCTTGGTATTATATGATGTCCTAAATTGCTCCACATAGTCCAAGATTAATTGACGACGACGGTGATCTGTAATCTCCAAATTATTTTTAATCACATTCATGTAGAGGTTCATGTTAATACTTAAATAAAAGCTCTCTACATTACCTTGTCTATCAAAACTTATTACTGCCTCTTGATAATGTTCATCCTCCTGAAACTCAACGGTAAGAGGTTTCATCATCAATGGGATATTACGAACTTGATAACCTGTATTGGTGGTTAAACAACGCTCAGTAATCACTTCGTCCAAACAAATAAAAGGCGAGTTTTCCCAAAGCATGGACAAGGATAATTGCACCGATTGATTGAGGTTTAACGGAGCGAAATTAATAGCTCTACCTGCGGCTTGCGCTGCATTAATCTCAGTAAGTAAAACAGAGATTGAGTTCTCCATTTTAGTCTTGAGACCTCCATTGTCTATTCCACTCGAAATGGTCAATTTAACCCCTCCAAACAACAAGACTGGGAAAAAAAGAATGATTAAAAGTAAAAATTTCCGCATAATCTATAATTATTATTCATTATTAAATGTCAAAATAATATAACCACATCACATCATCTTCGGATATTCTATCTCCATTTGGGAGATCTGGTTGCCAAACACTTGCATGTGTTTCAATACTTCAGCCTAAACCAAATAGCACCACAACCTTTATAATTTTTAACATCGTCTATTTGTCCTGTTTTCAAATTGATATACAAACTACCCTCTTTGCGCAAATAGGCAGGAATCTGCATGTTTCTATCGTACACAAATAAATAGCAGTTTGTATCCGAGGGCATGTCGGCATACTTTCCAAATCGAGAAATTTGTCCATTCGTATCTAATCCTTTTATAAATGGGGCTATATCTTGTGCATTTCTAATAGTTAACATTTTTTCTTCCAATGGAGTACGTTGTAGTTCTTCTTTTATAGGTGCAACCTCTTCGATTTCATCAAAAGGAATAAATTCATCTAACAAATCATTGTCATTAGGTTTGGTATGAACCTCTTGTTCTGGCACCTGAGGTGTAGGAACTGGTAGGGGTGCAATTTCTGATTTTGGAACATATAGAAACGCACGATACATAGTACCCCGGCGTGCTTCTATAATCGTAGCGTTATTTACTAACGATGCAATTTTAGTTTCTAATTCAGAAGAATCAGCATTGCTATCTGCAAAGAAGTCTTTGAGATTCTCTTTTAACAATACTTTAGCAAAATCCAATGCCTCTTCCCAAGCTGCCGACGTAGATTCTGCATAGACATATACTTCCGTTTGCAACTTGATCGCATTAATGTTTTCTGTTGCGGAAGTTTGTGCCGATATAGTGTTGGCTATAAGGAATAACCCTAATATGATTGTTGTTATTTTTCCCATTCTATTTCTTTTTTGGGTTTATCTTTGTACTCCTCATATAGATTAGATACATTGTGTGTTGGTATAAATGCATTCAATGAAACATTGAAAATCGCATAAGGACTTACCAAGAAATTCTTTGGTATATATACCGATAAAACATGATTATAATTCAACGTTTTATTTTCCGCAATCACAAACACCTTGAGTATATCATCAGTTTCTTCTTCGATGACCACATAAGATTTTAAGTTGGCTGCTTGACAATAATCAATCCACCGATGAAGCGATATCGTAAAATGCTTCTTCCGAAACCCATAAATGTTTTGTGATACTTGCATCACATAATTTCTTCCTATTTTGCACTGAAATAGATTACTGATGGTATAATCTATATAATCAGCATCTGCCAAATAAGTCTTGTTCCCTTGAGCATCTTGTTTTACATAACGCGCACTTGTCAATACATCTATAGAAGCATAATGCTCTACTCCATTCACCCTATAGATATTCGGTGCAACGCTATCCAATGTGTGAATCGTTTCCACCATCGTGTCGCATGTATCTGCCAAAGCAATCAAACTATCCAAAGATGCTTCAATTTCCTTTTTAGAAAGCCCCAACAACAATTCATATTGTATTGGAAATGCAACGCGCAAAAGTACCTCATTTCTTTTTTTCCATACAACTTCATACGCTTTGTCATCGTATCGAAAGATGGAACATTCTGAAGTAGAATCTATTTTTTCTAAATTAAATATATCTCCTGACAATACGATAAACTTATCATCTTGCATTTTTTGGTTTCTGCTAATGTGTGACTCATCCCAATCCATTAATTCATTAATATAGCGATTGAGAAACGTACACACTTCGGGATACACCTCATGATAGCAAGGCAACTCTATAGCTCTCAAAGGAATTGAAAGCCATAGAGTTAATAATATTAAGTTTATCTTTATTCGCATTACATACCAATGATAATGCTTCCCTTCAAATTGTTTTTGCTATCATACCATCGACCTTGTACCAATTTACCACTATGGTACTCACCAATAATATAATCGCCTGCTTTCGCAACACGCTTCTGTGGATCACGTTTGTCTATCAGTGTTTCCACTTTGTAGGTATATGTCCCAACACCATGAGCCTTACCATTCTTCCACTCACCAGTCCAAGTATATCCTTGTGGTTTTGGTGTAGCAGGAGCTTTAGGCTCTTCTTTCACAACTGGGGTAGTAACTGGAGTCTCCTCTACGATAGTAGTAGTCTCCTCTTTCGCAGGTTTATTTTTTATTCCTATAACTGTAGCAGTAGCAGCGCCACCTATTACTACTAAGGTAACCAAAACTATAATCAATGGTTTTAGATTGCTCTTTTTAGGAGGGGGGCACTCGCGCAATTCCATTCCACATTCCTTACAAACCAATTCACTACGCATAGAGATTTGTTGTATTTCTTTGGTTTTTGCCATTGAACAATCTTCGTTCAAACATATTCCGTACTTAAAACGGTCGCGACTTGCATTTTTAGTTGCCATATTCTTCTAATTTAATGGTTTACATATATTTTTAATTACATTTGTGGGGGCATTGGTGGCATAGGAGGAGGTGTCATGCCACCAGGTATAGGAGGCATTTGAGGAGGCGTCTGTGGAGCAAATAAACTTTGCAATTCAGGCACTTGTCCTGCAGGAGCCCAAGCTGGCATACCTGGCATCCATACCATGGATTGTTGATTAAGTTGACCTGTTTGTACCATTTGTTTACATGTAGCATAGTCAAATGGACCATATGACTGTCCCGCAACAGACATTGTCAATTGAATCTGTGGGGTCTGTGGCATTGGTGGAGGAGTCATACCTGGCATAGGAGGAGGTGTCATGCCTGGCATTGGTGGAGGAGTCATAGAATTTAACGCAGGTTGCGCTTCTTGTGCCGCTATCTCAGCTGCATTTTCTACCACAAATAACGATGGAAGTTGTTTGCCATCACCTTCGGTATGCAATAGAATAGCATTGCTTGCATCAGTATTCACGTTGCCTGTATTCAAGAATGACTCATAGCGTTCTTTATATGGTTCCATCCACGAAATAGCACGGATAGGGAAACAATATGCAACTGTTGTGATAGACAATTCATCTTTACGTAAACTCTTCTTGTTGATAACCAATGTGGTTTGTTGATTGCCTTGAGTAAACGAATTACGAAAGGCCTTCTCCAGTTTATCTGCAAAATGTTTGAGTTGTTCGTTTTCATCTGGAGAAGGAATGGATACCATGATAACCTTCTTGTTTATAGAAGCTGGGTTAGTAGGACTCAAGTTGCCCTCGTTGTTCCGCACATGCAATTGCATTTGATCATTATTGAGTTTCAAATACACACCACTCTGGCGTACGATATCCAAAGCAAAGCGTTGAATCTCCTCATCGGTTGTCAATTTTTGCTTCAATTGGGTAAGGATATTCAAGCCTAGTACTTTCTTGGTTTGCTCAATCTTCTCATCGTGCTTAATCTTGATAACCTCAGCCAACTTTAGGTCAAATGCATCGGTAATATCCTCAATAGTAATACCTTCAGCCAGAAGACCAAAGTTAACGAATTCTGATTCTGGCAAAATAGCTTCACGAATTTGACGAGCGATATTAGGCATATCTACTTTATCCACCTTGAGTTCAATCTCAAATTCCGACATCGTTTCTTCTTCACTCACCTCAATAACGGCACCTTTCATGTCTTCTATGCCTTTGTTTACCTTGCGTTGAGCAGCTACAAGACGTTCGGTCTCGTCAATTGCATCTGTAATCTTTTGTCCAAAGAGTGAAATATCTGCATCCAACTTACCTAATTCGATAAAAAGTTTTGCACACAATTTCTTTGCAAACCCATATGCTTCTAAACGTGTCTTACAAGTATAGTAGTCAGTCAAAATCTCTTGGTGGCCTGCAAATGAGTCCTTGTCGCCTCCAAAGACTTTCTTTGACAAGAAGCCTTTGTTTACCCACTCATTTACATTTATTTGGCGTTCTTGAGACAAGGTCTCTAAATCAGTTTGCAATTGAATAATTTTGGTGTCAATATCTTTACGAATATTGCCAATACGCTCCAACAATAGCGAACTAACTTTAATCAATTCTACGATAGAAACATCACCTGTTTTCCATTTCTCATAGAGTTCATGTTCAATCACACGACGCACCTCTTTTGCCATCTCTGGTACAGCCAACTCTTTCTCTTTGAAGAAATCATCTACACCTTTCTTGCGAAATTGCTTTGCATAGAAATCTGCTAAGATATTATCTAACTCATTGAGAGGATTGTCTGCCAATTTAGCTTCACCTGCATAGTCAATCGCTTTATCGTGCCAATAGTCGTAAAAAGTAGGATAATCTCTGTCAGAAGGAAGAATCTTTGTTTCTAGTGTGAGGTGTTTCTCATCCAACATCCATTTCGACAAGTTAGCATCATTAAAATACTCTTGGCGATAATCTTTATTGGCTTCCTCGTTAACGTATCCTTGATTGTCATTCCAATTATTATACTTGAATTGGAAGAGAATCTTCTCACCAATAGTATAAGTAATATGCTTGAGTACGCGCAATTCAGGATAAATCACACGTTTGATGCCAAACGAATTCACTTTCTTGGTTCGAGCTATTGGAACTTGACCATTACTACCTGCGTTCTTGGTCTCATCATATTCCAGTGCAAAGTCATCCATATTTTCAAATGTGTAAGCACGGATAATATCGTGGTTCACACTATCTGTTGAGTTGATTAGGAATACGCGAGCATATACATAGTCACTAACAATCTTTGGTAGTTCAGTCAACGAATTGATAGTCAATCCATTCTCGTTTACATTACTATAGAGTGTAAGACCATCTGCTACACCTTTATTACGATCACTATAATATTTAGCTTCTTTACCAGCACCAGTAACATCATGTGGTATAAAGCGACCTGCTTGCAACGCGTTCAACTCATTCAATGCGGCATAACCATTTTGGTAATAGCGACCTTGATCCATATTTGCGTGAGGCAAGTTCATCTCAGGAATCATGGCATACACAGCGATGTTAGCATCAGGGAAGGTCTTTCGTGCTTGTACTATAGCATCCACAATAGCACCAGAACCTGTTCCTCCACACAAACCTGCAAAAATATGAATATTCAAAGCAGCTGCATTCTGAGAGATATTAATACACTTGCTATACGCATTTCTCAATGCATTCACATAAGCTACGGCATTAGCTGCAAATAAAATACGACCTGCACGACGTTTTTGTCCCGCAGCTTGCCCCAAACTACCGATTGCAGTTTTTACTGCACCTACATTATTGATAATACCCTTTATTGCTGGATAGTTGTCAATATGATTTAAGATATGCTCAATATCTACATCTTTGATATTAAGGAACTCACTCTCCTCAAAAGAAGCATCCAAGCCCATCACACGAAAATCAGGACGACCAATGCCCATCATTTCACGAGTAGAGTCCACATATAACAATGCTACGGGTTGTTTATCCCTTTCCTTTGCATCAGGAAACTCCTCAAACATACGCATCTTGAATGCTTTAAGAATCTTTCCGCCCGTTCCTCCTAAACCTACAAGAATGTGGTTTTCACTGCAATAACTATTTGCCATAATGATAATATTTATAAGATTAATATGTCTCCTTAATATGAACTGCGATGACGACTACGTTGGCTACGTTCGTGCGACCGGTGCACTCGCCCTGCACTATCTCCATCACCCGAATAGGCTCTACGCATAGGCGCACCACCCTCCATCGTCGCTATAACAAGCAACAAACCCAATACAAGGAATACAACCACTACTATTCCATCAATCCACAAGTATTTATTGACTGATTCTTTTTCACGCTGCAACTGCAAGGTAGTATAATCTTCACCCAACACATCCTCCAAAATAACATGTAAATTTGGAGCATAAGTACTCAATGCATCATCCGCGTACTGCATAACTCGATATTCGGACGATTGCTCAACATCTTCCAATAGATTCTTTGTCTTAACTAATCCTCCAAAAATCACATTGGCAGACAATAGTAACACCCCAAAGAGAGCTAATATCAAAAAACTCATCGAAGACAATCGCTTATTACTTTTCATTGCCTGTGGAAGTATTGTCATCAACAAAACAAGAACCGCAGTCGCCAAAACAGCAACAGCAACAACACCAAATGAACAAGATATCAGCTTAAACATGTTTTTCAATACTCATTAAACAACGGTTATTATTTCCTATGTTTGTTTTCGACAATTCGAAAAATCTGCTGCAAAGGTACATTTTTTTTTTTGATTGTGCAAATTTTTCTTCGTTAAAATGTTTTTTTTTTGTTTAGGTGCACCGCATTTACGGTGCTAGTGTTCATAGGCAATGTAATTTTGTTGTTATACTATATTTTATTCTCCTGTTTTACGTCGGTGAGTGACGGTAGGTTATAGTTCTTTTTTAAAGTATTTCAACCAAATTGAACTCTTTCTTTTTCATATCCGTTGCAATTGATTTATCGCATCCTGCGTACAAAAACAATCATCCCATTTGTATTCTAAAATAGTGGGTACTCCCCAATGCTCTTTGCTGCATTTATCCTTTGCTCTTTTAGTAGCATCGTGTTTAGAAGGGGTTAGATAAAAACCTCTGCCAAAATCTTTATTAGGTAGACTATTCTTGCAAGATATTGCACAAAAAAATGCCATTTATGGCTAAAAACATAAATGGCGGATGAGTTTTTGGCTCGTAACGCTATATTTACAGCCCTACCTAATAGTCCTATCTCAGATCATTTACATATACGCCCTCTTTCTCTATTACGAAGGCAGAGGCGGTATCGGTGTAGTGTGGATTAGTGAGGCGAAGGGTGGTGATATTGCCTTCGGTCTCGTGAATTTCTGCCGATACGGGGAGCAAAGTCGCAGTTGTTACGCGCAATATAAATTTGGCTATTGGCGACTGGTTATTGGTTATTGGAGGTTGGCTATTGGCTATTGGCGATTGGCTATTGGAGGTTGGAGTTAAGGTGATTTGTGTCTTGTCTCCTATCACTTTTTCGGCGTATTGGCATACGGGCAGAAGCGCTTGCGCGTAGAGGAATGGGTTGGTCTGCGTGAGTTCCTCTTCGGTGGGTGTAGTGAGCGTGATTTCCTCCATGTCTTCGCTATACATATATAAGGTGTTACCGTCGTAGGCCGCCTCCATATTGAACATACTCAATGCAAACTGCTTGCCATGCATAGCGAGAGAACCGGAATAGGTTATTGGTAATTGGCTATTGGCGATTGGCGATGGGTTATTGGCAATAGTGAGAGTGAAATCCGATTGCAGGGTCTTCTGCTCCAATGTCGCAAGGAGCGATTGGAGAACGGAAAGTATGATAAATAGAAGTTTCAAGCGTTCTAAGGGTTTGAAAGTGAATGTTTAGCCTCTGTTGAGATGAGCGATTTAGTAGGCGATTTTGTCTTCTTTATCTTCCCATTTGCGGAATGCTTTAATGGCTCTATTGCGCATAAAATGTTCGCACTTGATAGAGCGATCTGCATAACTCAGTTCTAATTGGTCGTAGATAAACGAATCGTCGAACTGGATGGCTTTTGCATCGTCTTTGGTATTGCCATAGCATATTCTGCTCACTCCTGCCCAATACAATGCACTCAAACACATAGGGCATGGCTCGCACGAACTATAAACGGTGCAACCCGTCAATTGGAATGTGCCCAACTTCTCGCAAGCACTACGTATAGCCATCACCTCTGCGTGGGCAGTAGGGTCATTATTTGGAACGACACGATTGGAACCCGTGGCAATAACCTCGCCGTCACGCACAATGACAGCACCGAAAGGTCCACCTCCTTGGTCAATGTTGTCTTCGGAAAGGCGAATGGCCATTTCCATAAACGTAGCATCTTCTGCTGAGAATTGCGTAGTTTCTTCTAAATATTGTTTCATTTTGTTTGGTGTAGAGTGTAAAGTGTAGAGTGTAAAGTGTAAAGGAATGGAGTTGGCATTAGCAGCCTAATTCTTGGAGTTTCTTGTCCAACTCATCAAGACTTTGGATTAGTACATCGCGACCTTTTGGACCTTTGTTTGGTCCTACAATACCTGCTGCTTCGAGTTGGTCTGAGAGTTTACCTGCGCGATTGTAACCAATCTCAAATGCGCGTTGCAAACGCGAAGTAGAACCCTCTTGTTTGGTTACCACATAGCGTGCTACGTCCGCAAACATAGGGTCAAGGCGCTTCAAATCGACTGCACCTGGTGCCAATGCCTCGCCTTCGCTACCCTCTGGAATATACTCTGGCAGCTGATATGGTTCGAAGTAATGTTGCTGTTTCTCAATGTGTTCCACGATGGCATCTACCTCTGGGGTGTCCACGAAAGCACATTGTACGCGTGTGATGCTGGCGTTGCCTGCATAGAGTGAATCGCCTCGTCCAATGAGTTGCTCTGCGCCTTTGGTGTCAAGCACGGTGCGAGAGTCCACTACGGACTGTGTGCGCAAAGCGATACGAGTAGGGATGTTCGCTTTAATCACACCAGTCACGATATTTACAGATGGACGTTGGGTGGCAAGAATCATGTGCATACCTACGGCACGCGCTTTCTGCGTGATACGCGCGATAGGAGTCTCCACCTGTTTACCTGCTTGCATGATAAAGTCGCCGTACTCATCAATAATAATCACGATATATGGCAAGAACTGATGATGGAGTGAATCGGCAATAAGTTTCTCAGGATTGAGGCGGCGTGCTACGAATTTTTCATTGTAGTCTTCCAAATTGCGCACACCTGCATCCATGAGGAGTTTATAGCGGTTCTCCATCTCAATGACGAGCGAGTTGAGGGTGTTGATGACCTTGTCACAATCGGTGATTACCACTTGCTCTGGATCGGTGTCAGGCGTAGCTGCCAAGTAGTGGCGAAGCAGCGGTTTGTATGGTGCAAACTCCACCATCTTAGGGTCAACCATCACTAACTTGAGCTCTGCAGGGTGTTTCTTATAAAGCAGAGAAGTGATGATGGCATTGATAGCTACTGACTTACCAGTACCCGTAGCACCTGCTACGAGCAAGTGAGGGGTCTTAGCCAAGTCGAACATAAACACCTCGTTGGTGATGGTGCGACCATAAGCAATTGGCAGTTTCATCTTTTTCTCTTCTTGAAAACGCTTGCTGGCAATCACCGAGTGCATGGAAACCGTTTGTGGGTTTTCGTTAGGCACCTCAATACCGATGGTTCCTTTGCCAGGGATAGGTGCGATGATACGTATACCCGTGGCCGAGAGTGATAGCATGATATCGTTCTCAAGGTTCTGGATCTTAGCGACGCGCACGCCTGCTACTGGTACAATCTCGTAGAGGGTGACAGTAGGACCTACGGTTGCTTTGATGGACTCAATCTCTATGCCATAGTTGCGCAAGGTTGTTTGAATACGGATGGCATTAGCATGTTGCTCCTCTTGGTTGATGACAGGAGCGGTCTCGTTGTCATACACTTTGAGCAGATTGAGCGAAGGGAACTTATAATGTTCTAAATCTTTGCGAGGATCGTATGGACCGAGTTTTTTGAGCAGGTATTCTGGGTCATCTTCGGAGAGTTCGACCTCCTTGATTTCCTCCACAGATACGGCTACCTCCTCCGTCTCTTCAGGTTGTGGTTCGAGTGGCTCTTCCATTGTTTCTTCCTCTTGTGGAACTTCTACATCTAACACCAATTCGCTTACAGGTGCCTCAAGTGCAGGCAAGTCCTCCATCTCTATGGTGATAGGAGCAGAAAGGTCATCTTCTGAAGATATGTCTTCTGAAAGATTTTCCTCCGCCAAGTCTTCGTCTTCCAAGGTGATGCAGATTGGTTCTTCCTCTTTGGGTTTACGTTTGAACCAACTAGCTATCCAACTGCCGAATTGTTGGCAGTGCTCTACGAAGTACTTGTCTGCTACAATTAGGAAGATAATCAGTATGGCGAGGAGAATAAGTCCCAAGCCGAGCGGTTGCAAGTATGAGATGGCGTAGATGGCAATCTGTTCACCAAAAGCTCCGCCCCAACGGAAGAAGGATTCGAAGGGAAGGAGCAACTGTGCAAAGCCCAAAGCGATAGATCCCCAAACCATGCAAAAGAGCATGCAGAAAAAGAGTTTCCATGCTTTGAGTGGGAAGATGAACAGTATGCGGAGAGCGTATATACCTATTAACAATATAGGCAATACAATCAGTACACCGAACAGGCTATCAATGAGCCAACTGGCAACTACTGCGCCTGGCAGTCCGAGTGCGTTGGTGATACTTTCACGAAGGGTAGAGCGAGTGGCACTTTCCTGAATGATAGACATGTCGTTAGCACCTGTGAAGAAGAAACTGATATAGGATATCAGTAGCATCAGTGCTATGAAAAGCAATAGAATGCCGACAATGAGTTGACATTGCTGGCTGTGTATGAAAGTACGCAACGATTGCCAAAAATCGCTTTGCTGTGCTTTGGTCGTTGCGTTGGATTTGTTGCCTGTTGCTGTTGGGCGAGTAGGTCTTGCTGTTCTTGCTGCCATAAATCAAAATTTAGTTCATAGTTAATTGTTAGGATTTGGGATTATTTTATTTTGGGCTGCAAAGGTACAGAAAATTTATGATATGTGCAAATTTTTTTTACGGTCTTTTCTACGTTGGAGGCAGCAAAGTCGGGCTGCATGGCTACTTCGAGTGGTACTTTTTCTTCGAGGATAGGGTAGATGCCCACAAAACCTAATTGCTCAACACTATCGCATATCTCCACGCAACCGCCAATAGCGATTACAGGTATGTCTTGCGCTTTGGCACGTGCTAATACGCCTGCTGCCGTCTTACCCTTGGCTGTTTGGAAATCAATCTTGCCTTCGCCTGTCAAGATAAGGTCGGCGTGTTGGATTGTCTGGTCAAAGTGTATGGCATCCAATACCATATCAATACCGCGTTTGAGTGTCGCATTGAGGAAGGCACGAAAAGCTCCTCCCATGCCTCCTGCTGCTCCTGCCCCTGCTATGGGGACTATATTGATATGGTATTTGCTTTCAATCACTTGTGCCAATGAAACCATACCCGCATCTAAGCGTTGTACCATTGTGGTATCGGCTCCTTTTTGTGGGGCGAAGACGGGGGCTGCGCCCTCTTTGCCGCAGAAGGGTGTATCCACATCGCATGCGATAGTGAACACCGATTGGCGAAGACTTTCGGGTACTTGGGTGTCGTCTATGCGCGCAATCTCGTGCATAGTGCCACCAAAGCAGTGGAGTATCTCTTGCTCGTGTATGTCATAGAAGCGAAAGCCCATCGCTTGCAGCATGCCTGTGCCTGCATCGTTGGTTGCGCTACCGCCAATGCCGACAAGGAAATGGCGACAACCTCTACGGATAGCATCCATAATCATCTCGCCTGTACCATGCGTGGACGTTAACCACGGATTGCGTTCTTCGGGACGGAGTAGCGGTAACCCACTGGCAGCAGCCATCTCGATGATGGCTGTGTCGCCTGCAATACCATAACGCGCTTGGATAGGACGAGAGAGCGGGTCGCTCACAGTCGTGGTGATGATCGCACCACCTAATGCTTCGACCACGGCTTCTACTGTACCTTCGCCACCGTCTGCTACATTCACGGCTATGACTTCACAGTCAGGGTAAACGGCTTTGATGCCGCGTGTCGCCGCCTGCGCTACTTCTATCGAACTGAGTGACCCCTTGAACGAGTCGGATGCTATAACTATCTTCATAATCCTTGCCTTTAACCTCTAACCTTTCGCCTCTAACCTTTCGCCTCTAACCTCTAACCTAACACAAAATACATCGCTATACTACCCAATGTGAGGATAAATCCGACAAGGGTTTCGTAAGGAATTAATTTTAGTCGTTCGCTGACGGAGAAGCCCATCGAACCGCCTGTGGCGTGGAAGAACGAGCCATGGGGCAGATGATCCAAGATAGTAGCACCTGCGTTGGTCATAGCTGCTCCCCATACCGCCGTGACACCTGCTGCGAGGATAGCTTCGGCGAACGAAGCAGAGGCAATAGTCGCACCTGCCGTAGTAGAGGCGGTGGCTGCGGACATAAGCGCACCTGCGATAGGGGCCATAAACGTACCGCCATTGCTCCAATGGGCTAACATATCTACCAATACATCTTTGATGGCTGAGGCCTTGATGATTCCTGCTAATGTGCCAGTGCCGACAAGCAAGATAGCAATACCCGACATCTTCTCTAATCCGTATGAGAGGCATGTGGCAGTTTCGCGCCATTTGCGTGTGGCAAGTATGCCGACTACGCCGCCAACGGGTAAGGCAATCATTGGGTCAATCACGATACCTGCAATAGGGCGAAGTGCCAATAGCAGAATCGTTACGATAGGTCCTAATAAACTGCGCCACAATGCAGGCAACTCTTCATTGCTTCTTGCCTCCTCGCCTTTCGCCTCATCACCTCTCACCTTATCGCCTTTCGCCTTCTCAGGTATCAGCGGTATAATCACAAACACGGTGATTACCAATCCGATGATTGCAGGTACGATACCTGCTGCCATAACAGACGATAGGGGAGCATTGAAGTTCTCGGCTGCAATAATGGTATTGGGGTTGGGGGAAAGGATATTACCGCACTTGCCCCCGCCAATCATCGCTAAGAGTAATTTGAGAGGGGAAAGTTGCAACTTGTTGCCCATAATGATGGCAATAGGGGCAATGGTGATGACTGCCACGTCAATGAAAACACCCATACCCGTTAGTATCATCGCAGAAAGCGCTAAGGCAAGATAGATATATTTCTCACCCAACGCACGAATGATACTGTGTGCGATGGTGGAAGCGGCACCCGTTTTGACCAACATACCTGTGAGTACACCTGCTGCCAAAATGCGAACGATGGCAGGAGTGATGTCCTTCACTCCGCTAATCATTTGGGCAACGGTCTGCTCCAATCCCCAACCTGCTAATAATCCACCCACAAGGGCTCCTAGCATAAGACTGAATACGGGCGATACTTTTCTGATAATCAATACGATGGACAGTGTAAGTCCAATGACTGCTGCTAATGCGGTGTTCATAATTCTGTTTTTTATAGTTTATGGTGTAGAGTGTAGGGTTTAAAGTTTAAAGTTTAAAGGCAAGGATATGCGGCTCTGCCGCCTAGCCTTTACACCTTACACCTTACGCTTATTCTGTCCATACTTGTTTGACAAAGGCTTCGCCGTATTTGGTATGACATTCCATACCGCGAAGGATTTCCATAGCATCGTGCCACTCTTGAACGACGGGCATATCTTGACTCTCGTGGCAGTAGTATGCTCGGACTTTCTGCTCGTGCTGCTCGGTGATATTTACCCAATGGTTGGGTGCAAACGTCTGTGTTTGCAAACCTGTCATTACTTCGCCGTAATAGAGGTCGAAAGTGTAACCCGTTTGGCGCCAAGCATCATAAACGAGTATGGAGCACACTCGGTGGTCGCGGTGCGAGTCAATAGGCCAATGAGTAATGACCATATCGGGTTTCTCGGCTTCTATCAGGGCTTTCATCTCGGCATAGCGCTCCTTATTGACTTCGGCATTGCCATCTATTTGTGTCATAAACACAGGGCGCACGCCCATCATCTCGCATGCTTTTGTAGCTTCTGCGGTGCGAATGGTGCGTGACTCCTCGTGTGTCTTGCCGGGAATACCTGCTTCGCCTCCTGTGAAATAGACTGACACGACCTCTACGCCCATCTCGCGCAGTTTAATCATCGTACCACCGCACATCGTCTCTGGGTCATCGGGGTGAGCACCAATAACGAGCACTTTTTTATAACCGTCTAACCAACGTTCTGTGGCTTGCGTGGGAGCAATAGCAAATAGCAGACTGACTGCCAATAGAATCATTTTACTTGTCTTCATGGTTTGTTTAATTTTTTTTCTCTTGCCGTGGGGGTGTGTTCTTATCTCGCCAGAAGGGCTCGAACGATTATTAGTGCCCCCACGGAATTGTTGTTGATTTATGTTGTTTATGTTGTTGTAAACTAAAAATTTTTAAGTCTTACGCTAATCAGTATCGGGTCATGGTCGGCATAGCGGAAAATGGTCTTGTCTAATCCTCTTTTATACCCGCGTGAATAGAAATAATCGGTGTTGAGGTGATAAGGGCTGACCTTCACCACCTGCTGAGCCATAGTGGGAGAGGCAAAAACACGGTCTAAATAGCCTGCTTCGCTGTTGTACACGTAGGAGTAACCTAATGAATCGTAGCGCATAACCATATCTTCGTAGCCTGCTTGAATGATCGTTTGTAGCGGTTGCTCTTGCGTATAGGAATTATAGTCGCCTACGAGGAGAATATCGGCATCGGAAAACAACTGCTTTTGTTCAATCTTTTGGAGCATAACCAGCAGACTGTCCACGTTCGCCATGCGGCGGCTGTTGGAGTAATCGCCTGTGCCGCGTTTGGAGCGCAAGTGATTGATGTTCAGCACAAACCTCTCGCCGCTCGCTATCTCTTCAAAACCGCAAGCGACCATACGATAGTGGTAGTGGCTTTGTGGGTCGTGGTAGCCATATTGCAAGTCGCCGTAGGGACGTACGCGGTCGGTACGATAGATGTATCCGCAAGAGATCGTATCGCCATTGCTCCAACCTTGTGAGATGTAGGCGTATTGATTTTTCTTGACCATAGCGTTCATCGCATTGACCAATGTTTGGGCTGCGCTATCGCCTTTCTGAATCTCGCATAGTGCATAGATATCGGCATTGATATGCGTGAGCGCTTTGCTTATTTTCTCTGTTTGCAGAGCTTGTTGCTCAGGGGTAGTCTTGCGGTGGGCGTATCCCCCAAGGTTGTAGAAGTAGTTTTGGATATTCGTGGCGCAAACGAGTAGGTTGCCTTTGGGCATTTTGGGACGTGCTTCGGGCTTGTTGCTGAGGAACTTAGGCGTACTGCCTGTGACCAATTTGCCTGGTGCGACTACGCGTGCGGTGAGGTTCTTGACGATGGCTCCTGTGCGCACCTTGTAATTGGTGATTTTGCAGGATAGGTTGATGATTTGTGCCCTGTTGGATTGTTTGATAGCCCAATAAGTGGTGCTATCACCGCTTGCCAAACCAATAGCTCGCTCTTCGGGGACGTAAAGGCGCTGAGGAGCAAGAATAAGGGAGTCGTAGTAGTTGCCACAGACATAGAGGGGTGTGGTGATTTGTACCATTTTGCCGATGTAGGGTTCCCAACCGTTGGCAAACGACTCAGGAAACTGCACTTTCTCCACCGCTAATACGGAGCAGGCGAGTAGGATAGCTATTGATAATAAAAGGATCTTTCTCATTGTGTGTGAAATTGCAAATGTTTTATTAGTACCTACGCGTTTCAAAAGTAGCGCAAAGGTACTACTTTTTTTTGAAGTGTGCAAATAAAATACATACTTCTTGAAAAAATGGAGGATATTGTCGGCTCGGGGATGGAGTGTTTTTGACGGATTAGAGGATGACGCTGGTACATTTAAGAGGCGCACGCGTGGGCGTGCGCTTTCGATTTTTTACTGTTTGGTAAGAAAATGGGATAAAAAAGAGTAAATTTGTACAAAAAATAATTCCAAATGTATGAAAAATTTGTTAGTTCGCTAAAATAAGACTACTTTTGCAGCGCAAAACAAAAAGGGGAAAAATAGCATTTTTTGAGTGTGATGAAGTTTTTGGGATAGTCAAAAAAAATGCAACTGGGTTTGATAAACAAAGAGGATGAGAAAGGGGCGGATAAAATATACCATACAACATGGCTTTAACAAAACAATCTATAATGGATATTTCGCGGTTGTCTGCCAGCAGATACCGCAATATGGCGGGAACTCTTTGCATCAATGACGACGTCATTATGCTAGAAAAGACCCACTCGCTGTTCAATCGAAACATCACATTCCAACTCAATCATGTTTGCGCTGCATTGATCAGAAAAGGCAGTGCTGATTTCCTCGTAGATAGAACTGAATATCATGTCAAGAAAAACGACCTCTTTGTGATTATTCAGCAACAAGAAGTGCGCAAAATCAATCAGTCGGATGATTTTGAGGCACATGTGCTACTCATGTCGCGTGAGTACATCGATGCACTCAATATCCCTAAC
>JAZNBO010000014.1:0-76536 GCA_045587145.1 Paludibacteraceae bacterium | reverse complement strand
TACTCACCATTGAAGAGATTCTCACCAGTAGCAGCATCACGGCTGAAGCATACACCAGTAGCAGATGTCTCACCCATGTTACCGAATACCATGGATTGAACGGTTACGGCTGTTCCCCACTCATCTGGAATTCCTTCCATTTTACGGTAGAGGATAGCACGCTCGTTCATCCAAGAGCGGAATACCGCGCAGATAGCGCCCCAGAGTTGCTCTACTGGGTTAGTTGGGAAGTCGTGACCAGTTTGATCCTTGATAGCAGTCTTGAAGCGAGCCACGAGGAGCTTGAGCTCATCAACGGTCAAGTCCTTATCGAGTTTGATACCACGAATCTCTTTTACCTCTTCGATGATAGCCTCGAATGGATCCATATCCTCTTTGTTCACTGGCTTCATACCGAGAACTACGTCACCGTACATTTGTACGAAACGACGGTAGCTATCATATACGAAGTGTGGATTACCAGTCTTCTCAACGAGACCAGCAGCCACCTCATCGTTCAAACCGAGGTTGAGGATAGTATCCATCATACCTGGCATAGATGCGCGAGCACCAGAACGAACACTCACGAGGAGTGGGTTCTTAGGATCGCCAAAGGTATTATTCATCAAGCTCTCGATGTGAGCTACAGCTGCTTTCACTTCTTTGTCAAGAATTTCTACAATCTTCTCTTGACCTACTTCGTAGTACTCGTTGCAAACATCTGTGATGATAGTGAAACCTGGAGGCACTGGAACGCCTACAAGGTTCATTTCAGACAAGTTTGCGCCTTTACCGCCCAATGTTTCTCGCATTGATGCGTTACCCTCGGCCTTACCGTTACCGAAGGTGTAAACTCGTTTCTTGTTGTCCATTTTCTTAAAAAATCTTTTATAGTGTTAATAATCTTTTTCGTGAATTTTAATTCAGCCTGCAAAGGTACAATAATTTTTTGATATATGCAAATAATTTGGTTTAATTTATTGAATTGCACGGAAAATGTGGCGAATGTTTTGGTAAATCGTATTTTTTTTGTACCTTTGCCGGCAAAAATGGGTTAAAACTGTAATACATTATAATATAGAATATGACAGCATTTGTATTTCCTGGTCAAGGTGCTCAGTTCTCGGGCATGGGCAAAGACTTGTATGATAATTATTCTTTAGCGCGTGAGTTGATGTTGCATGCGAATGAGGTGTTGGGTTTTTCGCTGACGGACGTGATGTTCGAAGGTTCTGATGAGGACCTTCGCCAAACGCGTGTGACACAACCTGCGGTGTTTCTACATTCGGTGGTAGCATGCCGTCTGATGAATAGTCGCCGTCCTGACATGGTGGCAGGTCATAGTTTGGGTGAGTTCTCGGCGTTGGTGATTGCTGGGGCATTGGATATGGGCGACGGATTGCGCCTTGTGAGCCAACGTGCGCAAGCCATGCAAGAGGCGTGTGAGATACAAGCAGGAACGATGGCAGCTGTGTTGGGTATGGCTGATGAGAAGGTGGCAGAAGTATGTAATAGCATTGATGATGTAGTTGTTGCAGCCAACTTCAATTGCCCAGGTCAAGTAGTCATTTCAGGTTCGCTGAGTGGGGTAGAGCAGGCGTGCAAAGCCTTGAAAGAGGCAGGTGCGAAACGTGCATTGAAACTGCCTGTGGGTGGCGCATTCCACTCGCCATTGATGCAACCAGCTGCAGAACGCCTGAAAGCAGCCATCATGGAGACGAAGTTCTATACGCCAGAGTTTCCTATATATCAAAATGTGAGTGCGCGCGCAGAAACTGATAAGCATCTGATCCAGCACCAACTGCTCGAACAATTGACCGCACCTGTTCGTTGGACACAGAGCGTGCAACAGATGATTGCGGACGGTGCAACGACCTTCTATGAGTTCGGTCCGGGCGATGTGCTAAAAGGTCTGATTCGCAAAATCAATGCCGAAGTAGAAGTGGGATAATCGTACTGCGTGAGGGAAGTAAAATCTTTTTTTGTAAAAAAAACGCCAAAACATTTGCGTATCTCAAAAAAAAGCAGTACCTTTGCACGCCAATTTGGAAAAATGTGGAGACATGAGCGAGAATACAAAGCATATCGTACAGCTTGATAAATTGGAAATAGGGGAGCATCTGTTTGATTTTCAGTTAGATAACTCTTATTTTTCTACTATTGAGAATTCGGAACTGCTGGGTGGTACGGCTGATGTAAAGGTGCGCCTTGTTCTTCGCGAAGAGGATTTTTCTGTGGATTTGGACATCGTAGGACAAGTACAAGTGACTTGCGACAGATGTCTCGAAGCGATGGACGTGGATATAGATGTCTATGAAGAGGAGTTGGAACTAGAAGAAGATCCAAAGCAGATAGACCTCGCATGGTTGGCATACGAACTGATCATAGTCAATCTACCGCTAGTGCATAGTCACCAAGAGGGTGGTTGCAATCCTGAAATGGATGCACTTCTCCAAAACCACCTTTGCGCACAGTTGGAAGATGAAGAATGATATAACATAGGGTTAAAAGGATAGTGAACAGTCGTTCTGCGTGGCTGAACAATAGAATGGACACCCTAACATAACAACTAAAAAACTAAATAAAATAATAAAGAATTATGGCACATCCAAAAAGAAGACAATCGCACACCAGACAAGCGAAACGTCGTACCCATGACAAAGCAAAAATGCCAGCATTGGCACTTTGCCCTAACTGTGGCGCTCACTACATTTATCACACTATCTGCCCAACTTGCGGATACTATCGTGGTAAATTGGCGGTAGAACAAGCTGCAGAAGCCTAAGTGTGGCGATTCAGCGTGAGACGTCGAGAGACGAACATGCTACATTTGAACACAACAAATATAGGCTCTGAGCTCAACTCGGAGCCTATATTTTGAAAATCAACCAAGACCTTTTCGTGGAAATAATAATTTACTAAACCACAATTATTTTTTATTAACCAAATTATGTTTGATCCAAACAATCGCACCCCGCGCCGTGGTGGCTACTCGCAAGATGCGAATCCGCGTGAGCATAATGGCGCTCGTTTCTCAGCCGACGGATCATCTATCCGTCCGCGCTTTAACGCCTCTACTGAACGACCAACTCGTGAGGGAGGACGTCAACGTCAACGATTCACACGCACCGCAGGTGCTGTGCGCGTAGAAAAAGTAGAAAGACGTCCATCTTTCCGCACGGAAGGTGAAAGTACTTCTCCTGATCGTCAGTTTAGACCAAGACCAAAACACAATCCTGGCGTATATTCACAACGCAAACGCCAAGAGTTTGTGAAGAATTACGAAGATCCAACCAAGCCAATACGCTTGAATAAATATTTGGCTAATGCAGGTATCTGTTCGCGCCGCGAAGCAGATGATTTTATCCTTGCAGGTGTAATCTCTGTAAACGGAGAGGTAGTAGATAATCTCGGAGCAAAAGTATTGCCTACCGATAAGGTGATGTTCCACAACCAACCAGTTCGCCGCGAGCGTAAAGTGTATATCCTGCTTAACAAGCCTAAAAACACGGTAACTACAACCGATGATCCACAAGAACGTCACACCGTATTAGATATCGTGCGTAACGCGTGCGCGGAGCGTATCTATCCAGTAGGTCGATTGGACCGTAATACAACGGGCGTACTCCTACTCACCAACGATGGCGATCTCGCAGCGAAACTCACTCACCCTAAATTTGGCAAGAAGAAAATCTATGCCGTTACGCTTGACCGCGACTTAGAAGAAGCAGATGAGACCATTTTGCGTGGTGGTGTGATGATCGAGGACGAGAAAGTGGCTCCAGATGCATTGGAGTTCCCACAAGAGGATCGCAAGCATATCGGCATTGAAATCCACTCAGGACAAAACCGCGTGGTGCGCCGTATGTTTGAGAAAGTGGGTTACCGCGTAACCAAATTGGATCGCGTGTCCTTTGCAGGACTCACCAAGAAAAATGTGGCACGAGGCAAGTATCGTTTCCTCACGCCAAAAGAGGTTGCGATGTTGCAAATGGGCGCATTCGAATAAAACAACTATGTGACAAAGTGAGAGTTCGCTCTCACTTTGTTTGCAATGAACTATGGGGATGAGTCCCATAGGAATTATAGGAAAACAATAAAAACAACAATATCATGAAAAAACTTCTTTTCTTTGCAGCTATGTTGCTGCTGACAACTGCTGCTTTTGCAGAAACTATGCCTGCTAATGATTCTCGCGTGACATACGTGGGACGTACTATGGTAGAAGGTACCGATGTGTCGTTCGACTGGACGGCTACTTATTTCCGTATCGCATTCTCAGGTAAGTCATTGACTATGCGTGCTTCTGAAACCAAATGGGAAGCAGATGCAGAAAAAGCGGCTACTCGCCACAATTATTACAACGTATGGATTGACTCTCCTACAAGTGCAGAGCCACACCGCATTATCGAAGTGGCAGGCAACGATACTGTTATTGAGTTGATTGACCCAGCATACCTCAAAAAATCACGTCGCTTGGTACACGAGGTGATCGTGCAAAAACGTACCGAAGGTGAGCAAGGTAAGACCACTATTCATGCGTTCGCTACCGATAGCAAAGGACAATTCTTCCCAGCAGAACCACTCAAAGAACGTCAATTAGAGTTTATCGGTGATAGTTATACTTGTGGTTATGGTATAGATGCACTGAGTCGTAAGGAGCGTTTTTCTCCTGAGACAGAGAATGCTTCTCGTTCGTATGCAGGTATTGTATCACGCTATTTTGGTGCTGATTACGTGGCTATTGCACACTCTGGTATGGGTATTGCCCGCAATTATAACTCCAAGTTCAAAGGTTGGTGGATGCCAGACCGCTATCTGCAAACTTTTGACGAGGATTCTACACAAGTAACCCGTTGGGATGCAACTAAGTCCGCTTTCCATCCTGCTATGACAATCGTATATTTGGGTGCAAACGACTTCTCTACATCTTTGGCTCCAAAATACGAGGATTTTCGCAAACATTATTACCGCCTCTTCAAGTACATCAAAGCGAACTACGGCGAGGATCACCCTATCTTGTGCGTAAGTACAAAGACACATGAGTACCTCTTCAACTACGTTCGTGACTTGGTGAACAATTGCGATATGAAGAACGTACATTATTTGGGTTACTGCCCTGCACAACACCTCCATACCGATGAGGATCTTGGAGCAGATGTACACCCTAACTATAACGGTCAACAGAAAAAAGCATACTCCATCATTCCATATATTGCCACTATTACTGGTTGGGGATTGCAAGATATGCCAGTGAAGTAGTTTATAGTTTAAAGTGTAAAGTTTAAAGGCAGGGGTAGCGGCAAAGCCGCATATTCATCGCCTTTACTCCCTACACTTTTCACTTTTCACCTTACACTTTACACTAAATTTAAGTTTTATGAAGAAGATCCTTTTCTTGGCTTTATGCCTTATCGCCATATCGCCTCTTCGTCTGGTAGCGGAGACGGTACCTGCAACAGATTCGCGTATAACTTTTGTGGGGCGTGCCGTTGTGGAGGAGGAAGGTGCGTTGCGCTTTGATTGGCCTTCCACCTATTTTCGTGTAGCATTTACGGGCAAGACGCTTTCGATGCGTGTGTCGGATAACAAACGCAATTTCTATGCTGTTTGGATTGATTCGCCTACGAGTGCAGAACCTACACGTATCGTCGAAACGAAAGGTACAGATACAATTATTGCATTGGTATTGCCTGCCGATGTGAAGAAATCGAAAGTAAAAGAGCACCAAGTAGTAATACAAAAACGTACGGAGGCAGGTTGTGGTACAACCACTGTCTATGCCTTCATGACAGATGGCAAGTTCCTGCAAGCAATGCCTTTCAAGGAGCGTCAGATAGAGTTCATTGGTGATAGCTATACATGCGGTTATGGTGTAGATGCATCAAGTCGCAAAGATCCATTCTCTGATGAAACAGAAAATGCTTCGCGTACATACGCAAGCATCGTATCGCGTTACTTCAACGCCGATTATATGACTATCGCTCACTCAGGACGTGGTATCTGTCGTAATGCAGGTTCAAATATCCCATGGGAAGTCATGACGGATTTATATCAATATACGATTGACCGCGATTCAACCACTTCATGGTCGGTAGAGCAGTCGGCTTTCCGCCCAGATATTACTGTGATTTATCTCGGAACGAATGACTTCTCCTCTTCCATGGTGCCTGATTATAACAAGTTCCGCAAAGGCTATATGCGCCTTTTGGGCTATGTAAAGGCTAATTATGGTGAGGATCACCCTGTGTTGTGTGTGGCTTCTAAGTCCAACGAGTATCAGTTCCGTTATGTACGCGATGTCGTGCGCAACTGTGGATTGAAGAATGTGGAGTATTTAGGCTACTTCCCATCGCAGCACCATAGTACCGATGAGGATTTGGGTGCAGGCTGGCATCCTAACTATATCGGTCAACAAAAATTAGCATACTCTATCATTCCTTATATTGCCACTATCACAGGTTGGGGATTGCAAGATATGCCAGTGAAATAGTTTATAGTTTAAAGTGTAAAGTTTAAAGGCAGGGGTAGCGGCAAAGCTGCATATTCATCGCCTTTACACCTTACACCAAATTTAAGTTTTATGAAGAAGATTTTATTTATCGCAGTTACGTTGCTGCTGACAACCGCTGCTTTTGCAGAAACTATGCCTGCCAATGATTCTCGCGTGACATACGTGGGACGTACTATGGTAGAAGGTACCGATGTGTCGTTTGACTGGACAGCCGTTTATTTCCGTATTGCATTCTCGGGCAAGTCATTGACTATGCGTGCCTCTGATAACAAGTGGGATGCTACGCCAGAGATGGCCGCCACACGCCACAACTACTATAACGTGTGGATTGATGCACCTATGAGCGCAGAGCCACACCGCATCGTCGAAGTGACAGGCAATGACACCGTTATCGAGTTGATTGACCCTGCGTATTTAAAGAACTCAAAACTCAAAGAGCACACAGTAATTGTTCAAAAGCGCACAGAGGGTGAGCAAGGTAAGATGACTATCCACTCTTTCTCTACCGACGCGAAGGGTGTTTTCCTCCAAGCAGAACCTATTCGCCAACGCCAATTAGAGTTCATTGGAGCAAGTTATGACTGTGGCTACGGTGTAGATGACACGAGTCGTTTGGCTAAGTTTACGCCTGAGACAGAGAATGCTTCTCGTAGTTTCCCTGCGATTTTAGCTCGTTATTTTGATGCGGATTATGTGGTTGTAGCTCACTCAGGAATGGGTGCTGCGCGCAACTACAATTCAAAGTTCGATGGCTATCACATGCCAGATCGCTATCTTCAAACATTTGATATGGATTCTGCGCAAGCTACACGTTGGAATGCTGCGGAGTCGGATATTCGTCCTGCTATCACATGTATCTATTTGGGTGGCAATGATTTCTCAGTATCGTTGCAACCTTCATACGAGAAGTTCCGCGATGGATATTATCGTTTGATTCGCTATATCAAAGACTATTATGGAGAGGATCACCCTGTACTTTGCGTATCGTCGAAGGCACATAGCACTTTGTTGGATTATATGCGCGATATGGTGAAGTTCTGCCCAATGCCTAATGTGCACTTCATGGCTTGCTGTCCTGCACTTCATCTCTCTACCGATGAGGATCTTGGTGCAAGTATGCACCCTAATTATATTGGTCATCAAAAGTTCTCATACGCCTATATCCCATATATCGCAACGATTACGGGTTGGGGATTGCAGGATAATCCTGTTAAGTAGTGTAGGGTGTAGAGTGTAAAGAAAGGGGTTATTTTCTGCCAAAGTCGGCAGGAATCTCGCCCCACCGTTCGGTTTCCCACTTATAGATTGGGGTAGTCCAAGTATTTTCGTGCAGCCATTTTTCGGCTGCACGAACTGCTTGTAGCAGATCTTGATTCTTGCTATTCCATTCGATTTTTGTCTTGCATTGCTTTTGTCGTACCCATGCGATAGCCGTTTTGCTATCCGAATACAATGCCCATGGCAAGTTCTTTTGTTGGAGGTAAGCCAAACCCAATACAATGGCCAAAAATTCGCCGATATTGTTGGTTCCACCCACGTATGGACCTCGGTGGAAAACTTGTGTGTTGGTGTCTGCAATCACTCCTCGAAACTCCATCTTGCCCGGATTGCCAGAGCATGCTGCATCAACTGCTAGTGCAGGCAACTTTACGCCAAGTTTAATCATCTCATCGAAGGTGAGCGGGCGATTAGGCGAAGAGGCGATAGAGCGATTGGGCAATGAGAAAGAGATATGCTTCTCATATCCTTCTGCAAAGGCGCGCTCGGCTTCTTCGCGCGTGGAGAAACCTTTGTATTTGGCAGCTATGCCCTTTACTTGGGCTTCGCATGCAGCCCACGAGTCGTAGATTCCAGACGTGCGGCCTTGCCAAACAACATAAAATTTCGCTTTTTGTTTTGCCATTCGAGAAAAATGTATTACCTTTGTAGCGGAATAGATACCGAGTCACTCAATAGATTTGTAGCCCCATCGGGAATCGAACCCGAATCTAAGGTTTAGGAAACCCGTATTCTATCCATTGAACTATGGAGCCTTACCGAAATAGACATATTTACCTATTTCGCCTGCAAAGGTACAACAAATTTTTGATATATGAAAGAAATTCTTGATTTTTTGGCACAATTAGCCTGTAATAATAACCGTGAATGGTTTAATGAACATAAAGATACTTATCTCCGTTGTCAAAAACAGTTTGAGGAGTTTACTGCTCAATGGCTTGAACGCTTGGTAGATATTGACCCCGAATTATCGGGTTTGCAGCCCAAGGATTGTATATGGCGTATCTATCGCGATGTGCGTTTCTCGCATGATAAGCGACCTTTTAAGGAGTGGTTTGGTGCTTTTCCTGCGGTAAAAGGTGGTCGCAAGAGTGATAGAGGAGGGTATTATATCCATCTGCAACCGGGTCAGTGTATGTTTGCAGGCGGTATATGGTGTCCCAATAAGGACTTGCTATATGCGTTGCGTAAAGAGATTCTTTCCAATTATGATGAGGTGGAAAGTGTGTTTGCGAATCCAATGACCAATAAGTACTTCCGAGATTTTGATACGGAACAGATGCTCAAAAAAGTACCGCAAGGTTTTCCTGCGGATTTTGTACATGCCGATTGGTTAAAGCGCAAGGCATATACATTCTCTATATCTTTGACTGATGAACAAGTATGCAGTGCGGATTTCTTGGATCTGGTGACAGACATCTCGCGTGCAGCCAAACCAATCAATGACTTTTTGAACTATACGTTTGAGGAGTACGGAGAGTTTCCTAATAGGTAGTAAGGTATAGCAATAAAATTGTGTCTTTTTACACGAAAAATACAGAATTATTTGCATAATTCGTAAAAATGTAGTAATTTTGCGGCTGATTTTGAAAAATAATCAGATTAAAAACGAAAATTAGTGTAAAATCTATGTTGAACATTCGCTTTGAAGCATTAAAGACTGCGTGGGCACATCAACCTCATCAGGTAGCTGTTACCCATCGTGCCAGTGTCATCTTTTCGCAAAACGTCTTCACGCGTGAGAAGATGAAGGAGTATATCGCCAGCAATATCGTAGAGGAACTCTTCGATTTGATGGACAATGAGAAAACACTTAGTCGTGATATAGCTAATAGTGTGGCTATCGGCATGAAGAAATGGGCGATGGAGCAGGGTGCTACCCACTATACTCACTGGTTTCAGCCTCTGACGGGGGGAACGGCGGAGAAGCACGATGCGTTCTTTGATTTTGATGATAAAGGTGCGCCTATGGAGAAGTTTTCGGGTTCGGTGCTCTATCAGCAGGAGCCAGATGCTTCATCTTTTCCTAATGGTGGCATTCGTAATACCTTTGAAGCCCGTGGTTATTCGGCATGGGATCCTTCGTCGCCTGCGTTTGTAATTGGCGATCGATTGTGTATTCCAACTATCTTCGTGGCTTATACGGGTGAGGCCTTGGATTATAAGACTCCTTTGCTTCGTTCCATCACTGCGGTAGGAAAGGCAGCCACAGCAGTGGCAAACTACTTTGATAAGAATGTAAAGCGTGTTTATACATACTTAGGTACAGAGCAAGAGTTTTTTCTTGTGGACGAAGCATTATATAACGCACGTCCTGACTTGATGATGACTGGTCGCACACTCATGGGACACTATGCTAGTAAGAGTCAGCAGCTTGACGATCACTATCTTGGTACTATTCCTGAGCGTGTGTTGGCGTTTATGACAGAATTGGAGCAAGAGGCGTTGAAACTCGGTATTCCAATCAAGACGCGCCATAATGAGGTGGCGCCTAATCAATTTGAGTTGGCTCCAATCTATGAGGAGGCCAATTTGGGTAGCGACCATAACCAACTCCTGATGTCGCTCATGGAGCAGGTGGCGCATCATCATCAGTTCCGCGTATTGTTTCATGAGAAGCCTTTTGGTGGTGTGAATGGTAGTGGTAAGCACTGTAACTGGTCATTGGGTACGAATACGGGTGTCAATCTGTTGGCACCTGGTAAGAATCCTTATCATAACCTTCAATTTGTGACTTTTCTGGTGAATGTGCTCAAAGCGGTGCATCGTCATAATGGACTTCTAAAAGCTTCTATCGCTTCGGCTACCAATGCGCATCGTTTGGGTGGACATGAAGCTCCACCTGCAATTATCAGCGTTTTCCTTGGAACACAAATCAATGAGGCGCTTGATCAAATTGAGCATGCTGATGTGGATAAGGGTATTATCATCAACGCCAAGAAAGAGATGAAGTTAGGGGTAGGCAATATCCCTGAGATTCTGTTGGATAATACTGACCGCAATCGTACTTCGCCTTTTGCTTTTACGGGTAATCGTTTTGAGTTCCGTGCTGTAGGTTCGTCTGCTAACTGTGGTGCTGCGGTGTTGGCGCTGAATGCTGCGGTAGCTGAGCAGCTTAATATCTTTCGTGAGGAAGTTGATGCCTTGATGGCTCAGGGGGAGACGAAAGAGCGAGCCCTCTTTACGGTTATTAAGCGCTGTCTGCATGACTGTCGAGATATTCGTTTTGATGGCAATGGATATAGCGATGAGTGGCAACAAGAGGCCAAGAAACGCGGATTAGACACAGAAACCAGCGTGCCTCTGATGATTGACCAATATCTCAAACCAGAGAGTATTAATATGTTTGGTTCTACGGGTGTACTCAATCATGCTGAACTATTAGCGCGTAGCGATGTGAAATGGGAACACTATTCTATGAAACTGCAAATAGAGTCACGTGTATTGGGCGATTTGGTGATTAACCATGTCATTCCTGCGGCAAAGCGTTATCAGACAGTTTTGTTGCAGAACGTATTGAGCGTGAAGCAAGTGTTTAGTGAGAGTGAGGCTGCTGCACTCAGCGAGCAAGATCTCTTGCTTATCCGTCGTATTGAGAATCACGCTAGTGCTATTGTGGCAGGGGTGGATACGATGAATAAGGAGCGTGCGCGTGCGAACCATATAGATAACCAACGCGAACGTGCCATCACTTTCCACGATTATGTAGTGCCTCTGATGGAAGATATTCGTCAGCATGTTGATGACTTGGAGATGGTTATAGATGACCAACTCTGGCCACTGCCTAAATATCGTGAGTTATTGTTTATACATTAATAAATAATCATATGAAAAAGAAGATTATCTTTGTTCTTGGCTCTTTGCTCTTTGCTATTGGAGCCACTGCGCAGGTACAACATGGCGAGTCGCAGTATGCGGTATCGCTGCATGTAGGCTATGCGCACAATTTGACATATGGCTCGTATGCCAACTTTGATTTAGATGCCTATATGCCTATTAATCAGCATTTTGATATGCAGGCTAGTGTTCGTACCAGTACGGCTGATTTCACCACTACGGGTGTGCAACTGCGCCCTAAGTTTATTTTGCCAGTCGGTGAGTTATACTTGGAGGACCGACTGATGCTCCGTTTCATGGCGCGCGACAGTTTCTGTGATTTTGTGCATGCATTCTCTGTGGGGTATAAGATGCAGTATGTCAATGTGCAAGTGGGTATGTCCAACCGTATTATCACACCCCTTCCTTATGTGAGTCGTAGCGAGGATGCTATGGTACTCGAACCCTTTGACCTTGTCTATCGCGTAGAGGCGTTTGTTCGTCCGCAAACTTCACCTTGGAACATTAGTTTATGTATTTCTAATATGGATAATTATCAGGTAGAGCGTATGTGGCAGCCTATGTTTCATCTTGGCGGTTGGTATGACGTTACCAAAAATTGGCGTGTACGCTTGTCTGGTAAATATAAAATGGCAGGTATGTTCCACTTGAATGCCCATTATTACGGAGCGGAAGTACGTGCGGGTGTAGAATACCGATTTTAATGATAAATTTTGAATTAAGAATTATGAAGAATATACAAAAACATCTTGGCTATTGCCTGTTGGTTATAGGTTTTGTATGTGTGTCTTGTGGACCTGATGCACGTTTGGATATGGTAGGTATGTTTGCCGGTACATCGCCATCAATTGACAAACGCTTTGAACAATCGCAGCAGTATAATTCTCAAACGACTGCTGTTACTCTGCACGCTCAGTCGGAAGACTATCATGTATATGTTTGTACGGATACGCATATCACGAAAACTCGTGTACGTTGGGAGTATTTTATAGACACTTATCGTGCCGATTCCTTATGTCCAGTAGCAGTGCATTTGGGCGATATTATTGATGCGAAGACTGATTATGCGTACGTGGAAGAAGCACTCGTAGATAAATCAGTCGCTATCAACCAAGCGATAAAAAAAGATACCTTGATGGCCGTTTGTGGCAATCATGATATATATTTCAAATTGTGGGAGAAGTTCATTCAAGTGTTCAAAACAAGCAGTTATTATTTCTTGGTGCAGACACCATCAGGCAAGCAAGATTTGTTTATTGTCTATGATTCGGCTGATGGTACGATAGGCAAAAAGCAACTCCAATGGTTGGAGCAAACACTTGCATGGGCAGATACACAAGATTTCCGTCATATTGTGGCATGTACGCATACACATTTCTTCAAGCGTGATGGTTCACAGGGACATACTTCCAATTATACCATAGAAGAGACATACGCATTGCTCAATCTTCTAACGAAGCATGGTGTAGATATGGTATGGTCGGGACATGACCATTCGCGTGAGATTACTCAGGTAAAAGGTATGACATGCATTGTGGTAGATTCGATGAAAGATGACGATGAATCGCCCTATTATATGCTTGTGACGATGGGCGATAAGATTGATTACGAGTTTGTTGCTGTCAAATAAATGATTATCAAATCGTAAATCAAAATGGTCGTACTTTACGAAGATAATCATATTATAGCCGTTAGTAAGACTTGCCACGAGATTGTGCAGGGTGATAAGACAGGCGATACACCGCTCTCTGAGACGGTGAAGGCGTACATCAAGGAGAAATATCAGAAGCCAGGCGAGGTGTTTCTCGGTGTTACTCATCGTCTAGATCGTCCTACTACGGGTGTGGTACTTTTTGCGCGAACTAGCAAAGCGCTTACACGCCTTAATGCGATGTTTCAGTCGCATGAGCAAATCCGCAAGACTTATTGGGCAATCGTTCCTACCAATCGCCAATCGCCCATAGCCAATCGCCCATCACCAATCGCCAATATCCAATCGCCAATCGCCAATCGCCTCGAAAACTATCTTTGGCGCAATGAGAAACAGAATAAATCTTTCGTTGTAAAACAGGGTACGAAGGATGCTAAGCGTGCTGTGTTGTCCTATAAGGCTGTGGCGCAGAGCGATCATTATACACTATTGGAGATTAATTTGGAGACGGGTCGTCATCATCAGATTCGTTGTCAGTTGGCGGCGATAGGATATCCTATCAAGGGGGACTTGAAATATGGTGCCAAGCGCAGTAATCCTGATGGAGGTATATCATTGCATGCGCGCAAGATTGAGTTTATTCATCCTGTAAGTAAGGAGTTGATTACTATCACGGCTCCTGTGCCCGATGATGCATTGTGGCGAGGCTTGGAGCAACAGGCGGAAAAATCTGCCGAATAAATAGTTTTTGTTTGGTGGAATTAAATATTTTTTGTACCTTTGCAGATTGTTTTTGAAATTTAAGTGAAATATGATTTTACCTATTTATCTATACGGGCAGCCTGTGTTGCGCAAACCAACCGAGAATATTACGCCCGAATCGCTTGATCTAGCGCAATTGCTAGGTGATATGTGGGAGACACTTCAGGTAGCAGAAGGTTGCGGCTTGGCTGCTCCTCAGGTGGGCAAGTCTATCCGTCTTTTTATCGTAGATGGTACGGAGTTGGCAGAGGATTATCCTGAGTGCCAGGATTTTAAGAAGGTGTTTATTAACCCTGAGATTATTGAGGAGAGTGAAGATACCACCACTTTCTCTGAGGGTTGCCTTTCATTGCCAGGTATCTCGGAGAATGTTATCCGTCCTGCATCAGTTACTATTCGTTACATGGACGAGAACTTCACCGAGCATACAGAGACATACGAGGGTTTTGCAGCGCGTATTATTCAGCATGAGTACGATCACTTGGAGGCACATGTCTTCACCGACCGTATTTCTCCTATCCGCCGTCAGTTCGTTAAGACTAAACTCACCAATATCGCCAAGGGCAAAGTAGGTGCACGCTACCGTGTAAAACGATAATATCCTTCCTTTACACTTTACACCTTCCACTTTACACCTTATTACGCTATATAATGAGTTTACTCACAATCATATTATTGGCTATTGGTTTGGCAATGGATTGTTTTGCTGTGTCGGTATGTAAGGGATTGACTTCGCCGCATGGTTATGTGCCTCGCTATATCAAACCCATGTTGATGGCGTTGCTCTTTGGTGTGTTTCATGCAGGAATGCCATTGATAGGCTATTTTGCAGGTAGTCTATTTGCAGCGTTTTTTGAGCGTTTTGCGCCATGGATAGCTTTGGGATTGTTGGGGTTTATTGGTGGCAAAATGATTTACGATGCGCTGAAATCAGAGGACGAGCAGGCGCATTTGGCTGATTTCTCGTTTTTAGGGCTTTTGTCTTTGGCGTTTGCTACGTCTATGGATACGCTTGCCACCGGTGTGATATTTATTCCGCATCCAGAGGTGCTGTGGTTGGCTGTGGGCGTGATTGCAGTTACTTGTTTTTTGTTCTCTATGACAGGTTTTGTATTGGGGCATATTGTAGGTGCTCGTTTGCGCATTAATGTCAATATACTTGGAGGCGTTATATTGATTCTCATTGGAGTGAAAATCTGTCTTGAAGGAATACTCTAAACGCTAAACTTTTAATAGTAGGCACTTGCTGCCGTTCACTAAACGAAAGATTATGTTCTTGATACAAAATACATTAGTCAGTTTAGATGTCTTGGAGAAAGACTTCTGCTGCGATTTGGATAAATGCCGCGGTTGTTGTTGCATTGAGGGAGATGCAGGTGCTCCGTTGACTGATGAAGAGGAAGAGAAGATACGCGAGATATTGCCTATTATCCTTCCTGATATGACCAAAGAGGCACGTGCCGTGGTGGAAGCACAAGGTTTGTCGTATCTCGATCCATCGGGCGAGAAAGTCACTTCGATTGTCAATGATAAAGATTGTGTGTTCGCCCGTACGGATCACAATGGTTGGTGTTATTGTTTGATTGAGAAGGCGTATAATGCAGGAAAGATAGATTTCAAGAAACCTATTTCTTGTCATTTGTATCCTGTACGTCTTAATAAGGTGGGTGATATGATTGGGGTGGAGTACCATCGTTGGGATATCTGTCATTGTGCTCGTGTGTTGGGCAAGAAACTGCATTTGCCTATTTACAAGTTCCTCAAAGAGCCGCTTGTCCGCCGTTTTGGAAAGGAGTGGTACGATGAACTCTGCTTGGTGGCAGAGGAGTGGAAAAAGCAGTGTAAAGCGTAAGGTGTAAAGGCAGGGAGTATGCAAGCAGAGATAATTACCATAGGCGATGAGTTATTGATTGGACAAGTGGTGGATACCAACTCCGCTTGGATGGCTGAGCGCCTCAATGAGGTGGGGATTGCGCTTCATCAGATCACATCTGTGCATGATGACCGACAACATATCTTGACGGCTATTGACGAGGCATTCTCTCGTGCAGATATTGTTTTTACTACGGGCGGTTTAGGTCCTACCAAAGATGATATAACCAAAAATGTCCTCTGCGAGTATTTTGGTACAACCCTTGTTGAAGATAAGCAGGTTCGCGAGCATATTTACGAATTATACAAAGATCGCCCTGATGCACTCAATCGTTTGACGGCTACCCAATGGTTGGTGCCCCAAGCTGCTGAGATATTGCCCAATAGAGTAGGTAGCGCACCGATTATGGTGTTGGAAAAAGAGGCTAAAGGCGAAAGGCTAACGGCGAAAGGCAAGCTGTTGATTGCTATGCCCGGTGTTCCGCATGAGATGAAGATTGCTATGACCGAGCAGGTTATTCCATATATTGGACGATTATGTGGTGAGGCGATGAGGCGAGAGATTATTCACCGCACGATTTTAGTCCACGGAATTCCTGAGTCAAAATTGGCGATATTGATAGAGGGTTGGGAGAATGCTTTGCCTGTTTCTATGCATTTAGCCTATTTGCCAAAAGATGGTCTAATTCGTCTTCGCTTGAGTTCGTATGGTGAAGCGACAGTGGAGCAACTACAGATGCAGATAGATACGCTTCTTCCGCTAATTAAAGACTATGTGTTAGCTATTGAAGATATTGCATTAGAGGCATTGGTAGGTCGTTTGCTCGTGCAAAGAGGCAAGACGATTAGTACAGCTGAGAGTTGTACGGGTGGGCGTTTGGCAGCTGCGCTCAATGCACAATCAGGCTCTTCGGCTTACTATATGGGTTCTGTTGTTGCTTACGATAATTCAGTCAAAACCAATCTGTTGGGTGTTTCACCAGAAATACTGAGTGTGGATGGCGCGGTGAGCGAATCTACCGTTCGACAGATGGCAGAGGGTGTTCGCAGTCTCATTGGCACGGATTATGCTATTGCTACTTCGGGTATAGCAGGTCCTACGGGTGGTACAGCGGATAAACCGGTGGGTACTGTGTGGATTGCGTGGGCTACCCCAAGTGGTACAGAAGCGCAGTGTTTTCATTTTGGTGCTGCTCGCGAGAGGGAGCAAATTACACAAAGAGCGGTGACCGCTGCATTGGTACATTTGGTAGAATTGCTTAATTTGGGTTAAAATATTTGTAGATATAAGAAAAAAGCAGTACCTTTGCAGTCTGTTTCAATATTTAAGAGATTATGATAAGTTATTTACTGTTGTACCTTTTTCTCGCACTCGGCGTATCGTTTGTATGTTCGTTGTTGGAGTCCACGTTGATGTCCACCACATTGTCATATATTACGCTTCGCGAAGAAGAGGGCTACAAACCTGCTTCGTTGATGAAACAATACAAGACTGAGACGGAGCGTCCTTTGGCGGCTATCTTGTCGCTTAATACGATTGCTAATACGGTCGGAGCCAGTGGAGTGGGTATGCAAGCCACCTTGCTTTTTGGCGAGGTATGGTTTGGCGTGTGCAGTGCGGTAATGACTATTTTGATATTGGTGTTCTCTGAGATTTTTCCTAAGACTATTGGTACCACCTATTGGAAACGACTGATGGGATTGGCTGCGTATAGTATCCGTGTGCTGATTATTGTGATGTGGCCTGTTGTGAAACTGATAGAGTTTATTTCTCGTCTTTTCCCTGAACCTGATGAGGCGACGGTGAGTAGAGAGGAAGTGATAGCTATGGCCAATGTGGGTGAAGAAGAGGGTGTGATTGAGGAAGATGAGAATAAGATTATCCGTAACCTGATGCGTTTGAATGAGGTGAAGGCATATGAGGTGATGACTCCACGTGTGGTGGCGGCTACTGCACAAGAGAATATGACTCTCAAAGCCTATTACGATAGCGATGCATACGACCATTTCTCTCGTATTCCTGTCTATGCGGAGTCACAGGAGTTTATCACGGGTTATGTGCTTCGTGATGATGCGTTGGAGGAGTTGACGGAAGACCAATTCCAAAAGACATTAGGCGAGATCAAACGTCCGTTGCTTTATTTCAATGAGGAGAGCAGTGTGAGTGATATTTTTGATAGAATGTTGCAAGAGAAGTCACAGATAGGTGTGGTCATTGATGATTATGGTTGTTTTCAGGGTATTTTGACTTTTGAGGACGTGATTGAAACTATTTTTGGTTTTGAGATTATCGATGAGATGGACGTGGTGACCGATATGCAGCAATATGCTCGTGAGCGTTGGCAACAACGTCAGAAGAAGTATCGTACTATTTCTCCTAAGGAAAACAGATTAGAGACAAGCGGCAAGAGCATCGAGGGCTCGGAGGGTGAGGCGTGATAGGGCGTAGTTATCAATCGCTGCGAACGAGATTGTGATAGTATGGGGTATCTGTGGTAATACAGGTACCCTTTTTATATGAAATCGTGCGTGTATGCGTTGGTGGGATAGGATATGTTTGAGGTCAATGGTAGGCGCACCTTTGGGTACGGGCAATAGTTGATTGCTTTCTTCGAGTGGAAATTCGTATAGGTGTTGCCAAATATCTTTGGCTGTCCGCTGATGCAGTAGTATCTGCATGTCGGGTGTGCAGTAGATGGTGTAGTTGAGAAATCGATCGCGCAGGGCGGTACGCGGTTTGCGTACGGGCAGTAGTTCGACTGTATGGTGAGCGTATGCTTGGCAGCACTCTTGGATTGGGCAATTGAGACAATTGGGTGAAGTCGGTGTGCAATGTAGTGCGCCAAACTCCATGATAGCTGAATTGAACAGTCGAGGGTGCTCTTTGTCTAATAGTTGCTCAGCTAATTGGTGGAAATGTTTCTTTCCTTGTGTGGTGTCAAAGGGTATTTCGCAATCAAATATACGTGCTAATACGCGATAGACATTACCGTCCAGAGCAGGGTAGGGTAAATTGAATGCAAAAGAAGATATAGCCCCTGCAGTGTATTCGCCTACTCCGGGCATGGATAATAGTGTACGGAAGATGGTTTCGGCAGATAGATGTTCGGCGTGTGTAAATACTTCTGCTCCTTGTTCTACCATCAGTTGTGCCGCTCGGTGCATGTTTCTTGCGCGTGAATAGTATCCTAATCCTTGCCAATAGCGTAGCACTTCATCTTCGTTGGCAGCGGCGAGTGAGTGAATGTCGGGAAAGCGTTCTACGAAGCGCATGTAATAGTCAAGTCCTTGATTCACACGTGTTTGTTGTAGTATAATTTCCGACACCCATATCCGATATGGGTCTTGAGTATCGCGCCATGGCAGGATACGATGACTCTGCTCGTACCAATGCGATAACCTGTTATGTATTAACGTATAGTTCATCTTCTTGCCTTTACACCTTACACTTTACACCTTACACTTTTTTGTTTCGGCTGCAAAGTTACACAAAATAACTGATATGTCCAAATTTTATGGTGTAAATCGTTGAATATTAACCCACCTTTTTCTCGAAAATAATAGGTTATTAGTAGGTGATTAGTAGGTTATTAATAGGTTATTAGTAGGTTATTCCGCTACTTTCACTAATGCTTCACCGTACTTTTACCATCTTTTTATTTTATTCTTATCTTATGATTTGTGATAAACGTTGTTTTCTTCATAGAAAATGCCCAAAAACTTGCACAATTCAGAAAATTGTAGTACCTTTGCAGTCGAAAGTCCAACGCCGGGGTTTAGAGGGTGGGAGATGTCCCCTCTCGGAGAGCCAAAAATGACCAAAGACCCTAGTCGTGGCTTTCAAGACATATTTAAAAGGCGTTTATTGACGTTTAGTTCTAATGATCTGAAACTTCGCAACTTTCATAGATATTCATAGAACTTGACAACGGTAGATGTCCTACGGGATATAGATGATCCCTCTTGTGCCTATATTGGTACGTCTTTTGCGTATATACGTATGCGCATACGCGTACCTTAACTATTGTAGCACGGAGAATGTTTATATTCGGCGTGGGCTTCGCGTTGTTGTTCTTGAATATCAGGCAATGCGAAGGCCTCAGATCGTGGAACGGCAACAGTCGGAATCCACGTTTTTTTTGTATGCCTATATGCATAATGCAAAAAGAATATAAACTAATCATTAACCCATAAAACAACAATCGTATGAAAAAAGTACTATTTCTCGCGATGGCAATGCTGGTAGCATGCTCCGCAAGTTTTGCACAAGATGCAAAAGAAATCATGAAAGAACGCAAAGCTGTTCAAAAAATGGCAAAGCAGGAACTGGCTGCTAAAGTGGACAAAGCCACTAAGAAAGAAGCTAAACGCCTCGCTAAAGAAGGCTGGGTCGTTTCACCTGGTGCACTTCCATTGGAGAAGCAATTGCAACGCTCCTATGAGATGGAATACCAATACGATGATATGGGCTTCCCAAAATACATTATGGCTAATGCACAATCTATTGCAGAGAATTACGATGCTGCCAAAACAACTGCTACTTCTTTGGCAATTACTAATCTTGCAGGACAAATTCAAACTGAAGTGGCAGCATTGATTGAAAACACAGTTGCCAATAAACAATTATCCGCAGAGCAGGCTGCCAGTATCTCTGAGACAGTGATGTCCAGTAAAAACCTGATTAGCCAATCAATAGGTCGCACTATAGTGGTGGTAGAATGTTATCGTGTATTGTCTAACAAAAACCGCGAAGTGATGGTACGTGTCGCATACAATGGTGATATGGCAAAAGAGGCAGCTAAGAAAGCAGTACGCGAAGAATTGGAGAAGAAAGGCGAGGAATTGCACGAACAATTAGATAAAGTACTTGGTTTCTAATGAAACACACTATTTGTGCGATATTATTTGTGCTTCTTGCAATTACGATACAAGCACAACGCGTAACTACTGTTTGTGGAGAGTATCGCTATACTGTTCCTGGCGAGATACCATTGAACCGTGCCAAACAAATTGCCATTGATAAAGCTCGCAACGAAGCTATTGCCAATGAGTTTGGACAAGTAGTTTCACAATCCACCACAACAACGATTCACACTTCGGACACGAAGTCCGAAATACAATCGGATAGTTATGCTTCTACTGAATCCAAAGCGATTTGGTTGAGCGATACGAAAGAGCCCGAAGTAAGCATTGCATATGAAAATGATGTGATGGTGATTACTGCTTCCGTTTGTGGAAAAGTACGTGAATTGCAAACAGCAGAGGTGGAGTTAAAGATGCAAGTACTCAACAATGGTTTTGAATCTGACCGATTTAGGAGCGGAGATAGAGTTTCAGTTTTGTTCAAATCACCCGTATCAGGATATGTTGCGATCTTCTTCCGTGATGACAATGCTGGTATAATCTCTTGTATGTTGCCTTACGAGAATGAAGATGGTACTGCACGAGAGGTAAAGAGCAACAAAGAATATACCTATCTCTCAACTGCTGACCCTATTTATCCCTATCAAGAAGAAACGATTTTGGTGACAGAAAAGACGGTAGAGTTTGATACATTTATTCTTGTATTCTCCAAGAAAGCATTCTCAATGCCTGCATCAGATATGGGAGAGTTTGTACCTGAATTATCAGTAGAAGACTTCCAGAAATGGTTACGCAAAAATCGCATCAATGATGAAACGATGCAAACAATAGAAAAATCAATTCAAATTAACAAATAGTTATGAAAAAGAAAATCTTTATTATGGTAGCATTATTAGGCTACGTCTTGTCAAGTTGTACAACGTACAAACCATTTATGTCAGAAGCAACTAATAACCCTATTAGTCAACCATTACCAAAGATGGAATTTGAGTGGTATTCAGGTGGTGATATTAAGGGAGCTAATGTGGATTTTGTTAAAAATATAGTTCGTAATGAAATTAACAAAAATATTGTTTCTAATACTGGACAAAAACAAGGTACTATTGAAGTTAATTGCGAGAAAATACATCTTAAATTAAATTTGGGATTAACAGTATTGTCAGCAGCTACATTGTATACTATGAATCTTTTAGGTCTGCCACTTACAAGCACAAAAATAGATATGATATTGTCCTTCAATATATTAGATGAGAAAGGGAGTGTCATAGATACTCGTAAATATTCGGTCTCTAAAAAAGGAGCTATGGGCTTTTATTATGGAAAAGATGCTTCGGTTTGTATGGTTGAAGCAACGAAAGAAATTATGAAACGTTTTAGGGATGATGTAAATGCAAATTCCACTAATCTGATTGCTAAATTAGAGAATAATAATGTACCTTCTCCTGTTTATTATGCAAATGGTCAATCGCCAATGCCAGCAAAGAAACCTGCTGTTACGAAATCAGATGTGGATCAAAACATCCCTCAAAGCAACAAAAAATCGGAAGAAACATACGCTTTGATTATCGCAAATGAGGAGTATCAATTTGTGGATGATGTGAATTTTGCAGCACACGATGGTGAAGTATTCAAAGAGTATTGCATCAAGACATTGGGTATTCCAGAACGCCAAATTCGTTACTGTGCCAATGCTTCGTATGGTGTTATTTCTGGTGGTGTAGATTGGCTGAAATATGCGCTCAATAACTTCGAGGGGTGCAAAGCCATTGTGTATTACTGTGGTCATGGTATTCCAGATGAGAAAACAGGCGATGCATATATTATTCCTGTTGATGGAAAGGGTACAAACACTACTACTTGTTATAGTTTGAATACACTTTATACCACATTAGCGAATACAAAAGCATCAAATATCACTTACTTTATGGACGCTTGTTTTACAGGTGCTAACAAAGAAGGTAGTATGCTTGTAGCGGCTCGTGGTGTGGCTCGCGAAGCAAAAAAAGAGGTGTTAGAAGGTAAATCGGTTGTATTCTCTGCATCAAGCGGTGATGAAACTGCTATGACATATCCAGAGAAAGGACATGGTTTATTTACTTATTTCTTGTTGAAGAAACTGCAAGAGACATCAGGTAATGTATCTTATTCTGATTTGGCAGATTATATCAATAAGAATGTGAAGAAAGAAGCGTTCTTAATTAACGAGAAACCACAAACGCCAATTGTTGCAACAAGTACAGAAGCAAGTAGCACTTGGAGAAATATGACACTAAAATAAAGAAGTATATCTTTTCTGATAAAAACTCCCTGCCGATCTTGGTATTCGGCAGGGAGTTTTCTATTTCACTCTTAGGGTTGAAGCTATTCTCCGCTTGTCCACCCGATAGAGGAGGGTGTTGCGAGATACGTGGGAGAATATATCCACTTACACCAATCGCTTAATCAGTTTGAACAACTTATACGGCATATAGCGGAAAGGCATGTCCACCCAAGTAGGTGTGCTAATCACCGAACGACGGTGAGAGAAGGCCAAGAAACTATCCTTACCATGATACGCTCCCATACCCGAATTACCGACACCACCAAAAGGCACAGAGTGATTAACAATGTGCATAATCACATCATTGACACATGCGCCGCCCGATGATGTATGGCGCAGTACCTTATCGCCTTGCGTGCCGAAATAATAGAGTGCCAATGGTTTCTCGCGGTTGGTGACAAAAGTGATGACCTCATCTATCTCCTTGAAAGTCAATACAGGGAAGATTGGACCAAAAATCTCTTCTTGCATAACAGGAGCGTCAGGGCTAACGTCCGTCAATATAGTAGGAGATAGGTAACGCTCCTCTCGGTTGTATTTACCGCCATGATAGATATTGCCGTCCTTCAAATAGCCAATCAAGCGTTCAAGGGCCTTGTCATTGACAATGCGCACCAAGTGTTTCGCTTTTTGTGGGTCTTTGGTCAGCAAGTGTTTCCACTCCTTGACTAATAGTTTGAGGAACTTGTCTTTTACCTCTTCGTGAATCATCAAGTAGTCAGGTGCAATACAGGTCTGTCCTGCATTGAGGGCTTTGCCCCACGCCACACGTTTAGCAGCTACCTTGAGGTCGGCACTCTTGTCGATGATACACGGACTCTTGCCACCTAACTCCAACACGACAGGCGTGAGATGCTGGGCTGCTGCTGCCATCACCATCTTGCCCAGCGATGGGCTACCCGTGAAGAAAATCAAGTCCCAACGTTCTGCTAGCAACATCTGATTAACTTCGCGATTACCCTCTACGATAGCTATATACTCCGCAGGGAAAGTGCTCTGAATCATCTCTGTAAGCACAGCGGAAACGTGTGGTACGTATGGCGAAGGTTTGAGCATAGCAGTACAGCCTGCTGAAATCGCGCCTACCAATGGATTAAGCAGCAGTTGAACAGGGTAGTTCCATGGCGCAATGATCAGTGCATTGCCTAGTGGCTCTTTGACAATACGGCTACTCGCAGGCATAATCGCCAAAGGCGATGACTTACGCTCTGGTTTCGCCCAGCAGCGAAGGTGTTTGAGATGATTGCGTATCTCGCCATAGACGATACTGAGTTCCGTGAGGTAGGCCTCCTCGTATGATTTATGCAGGTCAATCCATAGTGCTTCTGCGAGTGGTTTCTCATATTGGTGCATAGCATCGGATAGCTTGCGCAGCATTTGACGGCGGAAAGACAAGGGCAGGGTAGTACCCGAGCGGAAATAGGCACGCTGCGACAGCAGCGTAGTGGTGATGTAGTTTTGCATGATTTATAATTCCAACAACTTTATTTCAATAATACTTTTATCTACAAATAGGGTCCCCGCAAATTTTTAATTTGTGGGGAGAGCGGAGGCATTGAGCGCTTTCAACTCGCAGGGCGATTTTTGTGCGCTTCAATTGCCGAACGCGAACGGCCAATGAAGTTATCCATTGCATGATAGATACCAAAAACTGTGCCAAAGACAAAGTCGAAGAGGCGGATTGGCAGGATAGCTTGCCAGAAACGGATAAAATGGAAACCGAACGGAATACCGCGGAAAGTACGATTGCGCTCAATAGCACGGAGAATCTTCTTGCATGTAGGTTCGGGTTGCTGAATAGGCAGGAGTGGCGACTTCACGCCATTGAACATACCCGTATTGATAAAATAGGGAGCCACGGTTGTGACGTGCACGTTGGACTTCATCTCTTGGAGTTCGATACGCACAGAGTCGCTCCAACCGATTGCCGCCCACTTGCTGGCAGCATAGACCGACATCTTAGGATTAGAGAGCATACCACCAGCCGAAGCAATATTGCAGATATGACCACGATTGCGACGAAGCATATCGGGGAGAATCAATCGGGTGATGATCATCGGTGCGATAGTATTCACCTCAAAGGTGAGGCGGATATCTTGTTCGGTTTGTTGGTCAAAGGTCTTGTTACCACGGACTATGCCTGCGCAGTTGATGAGTATGTCCACCATTCCGCAGTCCTGTTTAACTTGCTCGTAGGTCTGAGCAACCAATTGACTGTTGGTGATATCTACCTTATAGATATGCACGCGCCCGCGCGAAGAGAGTTCTGCTGCTGTACTTTCTAATCCCTCCTGATTTACGTCCCAAATAATCAACGCCTTCGCCCCTTTCTCCAACGCCATTCGCCCCATGATTTTGCCAATCCCAGATGCCCCACCTGTGATTAGCACATTTGCTGATTTAATCTTCATTCTTCTACTATTTTTAAAGGTTTATATAAGCATTTGGACAACATTTGTGCCAAAACGCGGCAAAGGTAGCGCATTATTTTCGAACAATCGTTCGATTTTTATAAAAAAATGTTGTGTATATAAAATATTTTTCATACCTTTGCAGCCGAAAATGGAATAATTTGGGGTTTTGAATTATGAATTATAAATTAAAGATTAAGGATTATGGTAGAAGATCGTAGGGATAAAATACTGCTCAAGGCATTAGAGTTGTACATGGTAGAGGGATATGCCAATGTGTCTATCACAGACTTGCAATCGGCGTTGGATATGGGGCGCGGTACGTTGTATTACTATTTTAAGGATAAGGATGAACTCTTCCAAGAGGTGGTGGATATGTTCTTGATAAAGCCCAAACAACGTGCCTTGGAGCGCGTAAGAGAGGGGGGGACCATTCCAGATATGATAGATGCAATGCTGTATTACCTGAACCAATTGCAGGAATTTTACGATCAAGTAGAGAATAAGAACATCAACACATCGAACGTGGTGACAGTGATGTACACTGCGTATAGCCGTTTCCCGGAATTGTATAAGAAAGCACGTCGATTGTATGAACACGAATTGAGTTTGTGGGTTCAAGCCATCAAGAATAGTATGCACAATGGCGATATTCGTGGCAATGTACCTATCGAAACCACAGCGCACATGTTCCTACACATTAAGGATGGTTGGGATCCAGGTCGCTCAGGAGTACCAATGAACTTCAACATTTTCCCCGAACAGTATAACTATTTGTATGATTTGATAAAGAAGTAGGAGTATAAAGGCGATGGGCTATCGGCTATCGGCTATGGGATATGTAAAGGCTGTGAGAAGAGAAAAATGCACTAAAAACGAAAAAAATGAATTTTTTCTATATTTTTGAACGCACGTTCGAAAAAATAGTTGTACCTTTGCAATCGCTAACAAGAAAGTGAAACTAATATAAACACAATATATTATGGAATTAAAGCATTATTTAAGTTATCTCCAAAACACGATTACTAACAAGTGGTCGGATTTGGCGATGAAAGATTTGGACGGCGCAACTTCTTACACGTATGGTGAGTTGGCTGCGCAAATTGCACGTTTGCACACCACTTTCCGTTTGTTGGGTATCAAAGAGGGTGATAAGATAGCATTGTGCGGACGCAACTGCTCTAACTGGGGTGTGACATTCTTGGCTGTGGAGACATACAAGGCAGTGGCAGTAAGTATTTTGCCTGATTTTACAGGTGAAGGCGTAGAGGCATTGGTGAATCACTCAGAGGCAAAATTGCTCTATACAGGCCCAAATGTGCTGAAGAAAATTGATGCGAAGAATATGCCTAGTCTGACAGCGTTGGTACTGATGGACGACTTTACGCTAAAATTTGCAGCTAACGAGGAGGCAGAGAAGGCATACGCAGGCATAGAAGCTGCTTTTGCTGCTGAATATCCTAATGGCTATAGCGCAAAGGATATGAATTATCCTACTGATAATCACGATGATTTGGCATTGCTCAACTATACCTCTGGTTCAACAGGCAATCCTAAGGGCGTAATGATTACGCACAAGAACCTGAGCGGAAATATTGACTTCGCTGTGAAGAAGATTCCTCACAAGGCAGGCGACAAGGTGATGTCTATGTTGCCAATCGCGCACATGTTTGGTTTGATGTTTGAGTTCTTGTATCAAGTGTGTGATGGTGCTGAGGTGTATTTCTTGACCAAAGCTCCAACCCCATCTACATTGATGAAGGCTTTTGCGCAAGTACATCCGTTTATGATTCTGACTGTGCCTTTGGTAATTGAGAAGATTATCAAGGGTAAAGTATTGCCAACTATCAAGAAACCTGTTATCAAAGCCCTTTGGCACACACCACTTATTAACAAGTTGATCCACAAAAAAGTGCGCAACACATTGCTTACTGCTTTCGGTGGTAGCGTACGTTACTTGATTATTGGTGGTGCTGCGCTCAATGAAGAGGTAGAGACTTGCATGAAGCAAATGCACTTCCCATACTGCGTAGGTTATGGTATGACCGAGTGCGCTCCACTCATCAGTTATGAGGATTGGGATAAATATGCATATCGTTCTTGCGGTAAGGTTATTCCTGGTATGGAAATCCGTATTGACTCAGAGGATCCAACCAAGAAAGAGGGCGAAGTGCAAGTATATGGCGTGAACGTGATGGCTGGCTACTACAAGAATGAACAAGCCACCAAGGAGACATTTACCGAGGACGGTTGGATGCGTACGGGTGACTTGGGTATCTTGGATAAAGATGGCAATCTCTTCCTCCGTGGCCGTAGCAAGAACATGTTGCTCTCGCCTAATGGACAAAACATCTATCCAGAGGAGATCGAGGATAAACTCAATAGTTTGCCTCTTGTGACCGAGTCTGTGGTGGTGGACCGTGAGCATAAGTTGGTGGCATTAGTATATAGCGACCCTTCATTGGCGAAACCAGAAGTGTTGCAAGGCAAGACCGTGGAGCAAGTGATGAAGGAGAACGTAGTGAAACTCAACAAGATGCTCCCTAATTACAGCCAAGTCATCGCTATTGAACTGGTAGAAAAAGAGTTTGAGAAAACACCTAAGCGCAGTATCAAACGATTTATGTATAAGTAAAAAATGACTCCTTCGGGAGTCATTTTTTTGGTGGAAAGTTCCAAGGCGACAAAGTCGCGGTTGTGGCACTGCGTGCAGATATGCATGCTGCACATGAGATGAGGCTGCTATGCAGCGGTTGAGCATACTACGTATGAGATGAGGAACTTCGTGCGGTTGAGCATTATCAACCTGCGCGGAGCGCACACAACCCGCCGAAGGCGCACAACCTCACAAAGTGACACAACCTCGCGGAGCGACACAACTCGCCAAAGGCGCATCACCTCGGCGAAGCCGACACCACTAAAACTTAAACCCTATTCCCAAGAACGAGCACAGGCTTCCCTTGCAGGCGAGCACCTACGATGTATAAGTCATCTCCATCTTGCAGTTTCAGTTTCTTGCGTACTTGGTCGGGCGATAGGGGATAGTTGCGTGTGAGAATGCTGTATTTGAGCTTCGTATTGAGTGCGGAGTGTTTGGTGAGCACTTCTTGCACTTGCCATTTGCGACCAGGGAAGTCGGGTAGGAGTTTGTCTGATGTATAGAGATGCGTATTGGTATCCAATTTCTTTATACCATATCGTTCTCCTATCAGGCGATATGCACCAGCTTTGATAATAGCAGCGTTGGGTTCGTAGATGTATTGCTCAATATCGGAGGCAAAGCTGACCTGTGCCTTCTTCTCTTCCTCATCGTTGAAAACGAAACTGTCGGTATGCGTAGCACATATATTCACTGCATATATACTGCCTTTGCCTGTTAGAATAAGTACCTCTTTCACCTCGTTGTTTACTGCAACTATATGCGTATCCCAATCGTGTCCCAACGCGCGCATAGCAGCTGTAATATCCAGCATGGGGCTGAATTTGATCATAATGTGACTTGTTAACTTGCGAAGGGTAGGTAGTATTTCTGTTACATCTGGTTCGCAGTCTTCTATGCGAAAAACCTTACCGCCAGATTGGCTGCGACGTGCAGGATCCAAATAAATAAGGCGATGAGGCGAAAGGAGATGAGGCGAAGAGGCGAGAAATTCTTCTGCGGTCGTGTTGTGAACGCGGATATGCGGACGAGCAAGGGAGAAATTATGCTGAGCTATATGGCATAATTCGGGATTACGCTCCACGTAATGTGCTTCTTGGGCATGTTCTGCCATGAAGTACGTATCTACGCCGTAGCCTGCTGTGAGGTCAATCAATACGTCGGGTTGCAATGGTGCTATCAGCGCTGCTTTATAGCGTGCAGTAGCTTCGCTAGAACATTGCTCACAGGATAAGCGGACGGGGTACCACCAATCTTCTATTTGCGCAAAAGATGGTAGTTTGTCTTTGGTGCGCTGTCTGCCTTCTACTTGTTGTATCAGGAAACGGAAATCGGTATCCGACAATTGCGGAAACCGATTACGTTGCAATGCCAACTGCTGCACATCGTCGTGCAGATGTTGGCGAATGAGTATAGATAATCCTGAAACGACAGACATGATTTGCTAATGCACTCTGAATCAGTCTTTTGTCGTTATCACAATAGTGAAGTCCATATCGGTAGGATTGATGTTCACATCGTCTTCGTATGCAAAGTCGCTAGCGCGATAGTTAAACTCTACCCAACCAATACCATACATACAATCCACTGTTTCGGTGTAGTAGTTCCAGTTGCCATTAGTCAACTGTTCCTCATAGTGGCGAACGTATGGCAGGACATGTTTAGATGCTTGTGATGTGCGTTTGTCATACACGATATACGCTTGTACTTCGCCATTGTTGAAAACAGACGATGTGATCTCAGGCATATTGACTGTGCAATAGAAGTAGTTATTGGCGTATGGCATACCATTTGCTACGTAATCGGTATATTGCCAATCTTTCGCATCAATATGCACATCGTAGGTTTCAACACTAAAACCATTATAAGTGTATGAGTTTCCGCAACTCATCAGTGCCAACAAGGGCAGTAGTAAAAGATAAAACTTCTTCATAGCAAAAAACTTTTTGTCGTATTTCTAACAAAATTCGTGCAAAGGTACTATATTTTTTGTATATTTACAAATTTTTTCGTACCTTTGCAGCAAAATTGTATGATATGAGAAAAATATTATCCATTATTGTTTTATCATGCTTGGGCATTACGATGTGGGCACAGTCCAAAAGTGCTGCATACGAGGCTTATATTGAAGAATATCGTTATATTGCTATGGAGCAACAACGCAAGCATGGTATTCCTGCATCTATCACATTAGCGCAAGCGTTGTTGGAATCAGCTGCGGGTAAGTCGGAGTTGGCTACCAAGGCAAATAATCACTTTGGTATCAAATGTACTTCGGATTGGGTAGGCAAGAGTTATAGATATAGTGACGATCGTGCCAACGAATGTTTTCGCAAGTATGGTGATGTGGCAGATTCGTATGAGGATCACTCTTTGTTCCTGAAACGCAAACGCTATGAAAGTCTTTTTGCTTTGTCTGTGAAAGACTATAAGGGCTGGGCGCACGGTCTGAAAGAGTGTGGATATGCTACCGACCCTAAGTATCCGAGTAAGTTGATTAATCTCATAGAGCTCTATGAGTTGGATTCGCTTGTTTCCCACAAGAGTCTTGTCCATTCGGACGATGATAGTAAAAAAAAAACTTTCACAAGCGCAGAAGACACTGATATTACTTTCGTAGATCAAGGAGTGGAAGATTATCCTATGCCACCGATGGAAGAGTTAGAACTCTTTCATAATCACAGATCGGGCAAGCGCAATGGGGTGAGGTATATTATTGCAGGTTCCACTGAGACGTATGCATCGTTGGCGTTGTTCTTGAATATGTACGAGCGTACATTGCGCAAGTACAATGATGCACTTGATACGCGCGAATTGAATGAAGGTGATATAGTTTATATCTACCCAAAGAAGAATCGTGCTGAACGTCGCTATCCGTCCTACTATTTCCGTCCGGGTGATGATGCATGGACGATAGCGCAAAAATACGGTATCAAACTTAAAAGTCTTTATAAACTCAATGGTATTCCGTATGGCACCCCATTGACTACGCAACAACGATTGAATTTGCGATAAGTGTCAGATAAAGAGATACATAAAGCACGGTCAATAGGCGAATTGCTTGCTGATTTTATTCATGGATCAGAGTTGGAGCAACCGCTGTTGGAGCGCAAGGTTCTTGCGCTCTTGCCTGAGGTGTTAGGGGCAACCGTAGTGCACTATTTGGGAGAAAGCGAAGTAAAGAATGGTGTGCTCTTTGTGCATATTCGTTCGGCGGCTTTGCGTTCGCAACTCTTTGATATCCGCTATGATTTGCTCCGCAAACTCAATGAAGCAGCAGGTGCCAAAGTGCTGAAAGATATTCGTTTATTAGCATAATTCGTTCCTTTACACCTTACACTTTACACCCTACACTTTACACCCTACACCCTACACTTTACACCCCCAGAAACAATGATTTACCCCCAGAACATAGAACAAAAAATCGATTTTCAAGTCATTCGTGATGGTTTGAAGGGTTGTTGTATGTCCATTTTGGGCAAGGAGCGTGTAGATGCCATGCAGTGGCTCACGCATTATCCTGCGGTACGCGACTTGCTCAGTCGTGTGCGTGAGATGATGGCGCTGCTCAGTGACCCTACTTTGGCTTTTCCTCACGGTGAGATATATGATTTGCGCGAGGCGCTTTCTCGTATTCGTATAGAGGGACTTTTTATGGACGAAGCAGAGCTCTTTTCGCTGCGTAAGATGTTGGATTATGCAGCGCAGTTGGAGCGTTTTTTTGCTGCGTTGGATAAGGTGAAGTATCCATTGTTGAGTCAGGAATCGGGAGGCAAGAGTCGGTTGAGTGGTATCCATGCTTTTTCGCCTGATCGCCTCATCGCCTCTATTGACAAGATTCTTGACCGCTATGGTAAGATGCGCGACAATGCATCGCCTGAACTAGCCCGTTTGCGCAAGGAGATTAGTGCTTCGCAAGGTTCTGTCTCTCGTGCGTTGAACGCTATTCTTCGCCAGGCGCAAGCCGAAGGCATACTTGATAAAGATGCTGCCCCTACGATGCGTGAGGGTAGGTTGGTGTTGCCTGTGCCACCAGCGTATAAGCGCAAGATTGGTGGTATCGTGCACGATGAGTCTGCCACGGGTAAGACGGTTTTTATTGAGCCACAGCAGGTGGTAGAGGCGAATAATAGGATACGAGAATTAGAGGGTGAAGAGCGTCGTGAGCGTATTCGTATCTTATTGGAGATTACCGCACAACTGCGTCCTGATGTACCCAATATATTGGAGACGGAAACCTATCTTGGAGATGTGGACTTCCTGCGTGCAAAAGCTCTTTTTGCTATTGATATGCATGCTATTGTGCCTGAATTATCGCAGCAACCGATGATTGATTGGCGCGAGGCATACCATCCCGTTTTATTGCTCAATTTCCGTCGTCAAGGCAAAACGGTTGTGCCGCTTACTATTCGTTTGACGGACAACCGCATATTGGTCATCAGTGGTCCTAATGCTGGTGGTAAGTCGGTGTGCCTTAAAACGGTGGCTATGTTGCAGTATATGTTGCAATGTGGTTTGCCAGTACCGATGGGTGAGGCGAGTCGAATGGGTTTTTTCAAGCAGTTGTTGATTGATATAGGTGATGAACAGTCGATAGAGGATGATTTATCGACTTACTCATCGCATTTAAGAAATATGAAGCACTTTGTGCGTTATGCCGATGCGCATACATTGTTGCTCATTGATGAGTTTGGAACGGGTACAGAGCCTATGATTGGTGGTGCGATAGCTGAAGCGGTGCTCTCGCAGCTCAATGAGCAACGTGCTTTTGGTGTCGTGACGACGCACTACGGCAATCTCAAACACCTTGCTGAGCGTACAAAGGGTATCATCAATGGTGCCATGCTCTACGACCGTGGTCAGCTCAAACCGCTTTTTCAATTGTCTATTGGTCAAGCAGGTAGTAGTTTCGCGGTGGAGATTGCTCGTCAGATTGGTTTGCCCGAAACGATTATTCAGCGTGCTACGGATATTGTAGGTGAGGAGCATATTGACTACGATAAGCATTTGCAAGATATTGCACGCGATAAGCGTTACTGGGAGAATAAGCGCCAGAATATCCGTCAGAAAGAGAAACACCTTGAAGAGAAGATTGCGCATTACGAGGAGCAGATGGCAGGCATTAAGGCCAAGAAACGTGCCATTATTGAGGAGGCAAATGCGGAAGCAGCTGATTTGTTGCGCAAGAGTAATGCGACAATTGAGCGTACTATTCGTGAGATCAAGGAGGCCAAAGCCGAGAAGAAAGCCACTCAGGCTGCTCGCCAGAAAGTAGAGAAATTGAAGACACAAGTAGAGACCTCGCCTAAACCTCTCCAGAAAGGAAAGGGAGATAAGAAGGAACCTGCCAAAGTGGAGAAGCAAAAGAAAGTGCTACGCGATTTGAGTGATTTGAAAGTGTTAACTAAGAACCCAACCAAACTGATTCAAGAGAGTAGTACTCCTAAACCAAAACTGGTTAGTAGTAATGTGGCGGATGAGTTGCGTAGAAAGAAACTCTCGTTTAAGCGCGAGTTGGATATTCGTGGATTGCGTGTGGACGAGGCGTTGGAGATCTTGATTGCGTATATAGACGATGCGTTGATGGTCAATGCTGAGCAAGTGTCTATCTTGCATGGCACGGGTACGGGTGCGCTCAAACAGGTGGTTCGTGATTATTTGGCAGAGCGACAAAAGTCTATGCGCCGACTTCGATCGGGTGATATTGTTTTTCACGATGGTGACCCCGACCGTGGTGGGGCAGGTATCACAATAGTGGAATTATGAACCGACAGATTCTTCGTTTAGCTATTCCTAGTATTTTAGCAAATATCACCATTCCGTTGGTAGGATTGGTGGATACAGCTATTGTGGGACACATTTCTGATGCGCATGCTATTGGTGGTATTGCTATCGGCACGATGCTGTTTGATTTGCTGTATTGGAATTTCGGCTTTTTGCGTGTGGGCACGAGTGGTATGACGGCGCAGGCGTATGGCCGTGATGACCGCGAGCAGTGTGCTCGTCTCTTGGGACAGAGTGTGGGCATTGCTTTACTTGGTGCGGCACTGATATGGTTGGTGCAATGGCTTTTTGTGACGGCTGCACTTGCGATTGTGCCTTGTTCCGAAGAAGTTGCCATCTTCGCGCGCAAATACTTCTTTATTCGTGTATGGGCTGCACCGGCTACCCTGAGTCTGATGGCCATTAAAGGCTGGTTCATTGGCATGCAAGATACTGTTAGTCCGATGATTACCGACATGGTAGTGAATGTAGTGAATATGGCGGTAAGTTATGTATTGGCGGTCTATACGCCTATGGGAGCCTTGGGTGTAGCGTTGGGTACGGTCATTGCTCAGCTTACGGGACTCTTGTTGTCGGTAGTTATTCTACTATGGAAGTACCGCCATATATGGCAGGGTTTGTCGTTCTTGAGATTGCTTAGGGATATGCATGGTATGCGCCAACTCCTATCGCTCAATGCCAATCTGTTTGTGCGTTCGTTGTGCTTTATGGTGGTGTATGTGGGTTTCACATCGTTGTCTTCTAAATACGGTGACACGGACCTGGCAGTGTGTAGCATATTGATGAAACTATTTATGTTGGTTTCCTATTTCGTGGACGGCTTTGCGTATGCAGGCGAAGCGTTGGTTGGCAAATTCATTGGCGAAGCCAAATCCATTACCCATCGCCTCTCGCCTCTCGCCTTTCGCCTTTCGCCTCTCGCTTCTGCTGTTCGCCTTCTGTTTATATGGTCATTGGGTGTAGGTGCGTTGTTTACGTTGTTGTTTGCTATGGCATATATGCCGATGTATCGTATGATGACGAGTGATGTGTTGGTATTAGGTCGTTTGACGGATTTCACGCCTTGGTTGATAGCGATGCCTATTGTGAGTACGTTAGCGTTTATGTGGGACGGGGTGTTTACGGGTGCTACGGCGGGTAAGCAGATTCGCAATGCTATGATTTGGGCGGCGGTAGGTTTTGTGTTGGGCTATGTGTTGTCGCCTGCGGCATGGGGCACGCATGCTTTGTTTGTCGGCTATTTCCTGCACTTAGCTGCTCGTGTGATTTATTTGACGGTGATGTGGAAACCTTTGTCTGATAGGTTGTAAGCGGTGGTATAGGAAAAAAATAAAGGACACAAAACTGTGTCCTTTACTTTTTTTAGGTCACTTCTATAAATTGATTTATAATGATTTTGGATTTTTTATTGAGCAGATTGCTCTGCGGAAGGAGGGAGCATAGCGAGCTCTGTGACTGACTGACAATGAGCAAGATACCAATAAAAAACCAAAAGCATATAAAAATGTTAAACTATTAATTGTAAATGGTCTTCTTCTAAAATGTTGAATTTATAGAAGTGACCTTTTACTTGCTGAGTTTTACGATCAGAGCAGAGAGTGGGGTAGCCACTAAATCTGTTTTGCTCAGATCCACTGTCTCACCGGTGATAATGTCTTGACCAACAGGATTGTACTTGCCAAGGATCTCTTTATAGTGAGCGGTTGGAATGGTGCGATTATCTTCGCTAGCATTCACATATACGAATACTGCGCCCTCATCGGTATAGCGGAAGTATGCATACGTGTTGTCGCGAGTGATGAAGTGCATGGTGCGACCAGTGTGCAGGATAGGTTCGTTCTTGCGCCATTGGAAGAGTTTGCTTTGGTAATCAAACATATCCTTCATCTCTGCGGTTACCTCCTCGCCGAGTGGCAAAGGCATACGCAGGGTAGAGTGACCCAGGCTGCGGTCGGATGATTTCAGACCATACTCATCGCCGTAGAATACTTGTGGAATACCACGCATGGTAGCCAAAAGGGCATTTGCCAATTTCACGCGGCGCAAGTCGCCGTCTTTCACAACATCGGCAATACGGTCCATATCGTGGTTGCCCAACATGATCATGATATTGTGAACATCTGCGTACATATAGTCCATTGCTACTGCATCATACACGCGAGTCATGCCGTTGCCCCAACCATAGCCATCGTTCTCCAATGCTTGGCGGATAGCTTCCTCTACAGGGAAATCCATTACGGATTTGAGGTGGCTATCAAAGCCGTTGTAGTTCTTTACGCCTGATTGCCAGTAGGCAACAGCAGGTGCAGGACGTGTCCAGCACTCGCCTACGATATTCAGATTTGGGTACTCATCCATGATGGCTTTTACCCACTCGCTACCAGGAATCATCTCTATGTATGGATAGGTATCTACGCGCAAACCATCTAGATTAGCGTACTCAATCCACCAAATAGCCCATTGTTGGAAGTATTTGAGTAGGTCAGGGTTCTCGAGGTTCATATCAGGCATTGGACGATCGAACCAACCGCGGTTAGAGAGTAGGCGGTCGTACTCCGATGCGTTGATGTCGTAGTTCGCAGAGAAGACGTTAGGGGTGTTGGTGAACTCGTCGAATTGGTTGATCCAGTCTTGGTATGGTAGGTCTTTCATCCACCAGTGGCATGCACCGCAGTGGTTAGGCACCATATCCATGATCATCTTAATGCCTTTCTGGTGTGCTTTCTCCACCAACTCTTTGTAGAGTTCGTTGCTACCATGACGAGGATCGATGTGGTAGTAGTCGGAGCAAGCATAACCATGGTATGACCATGCTGCCTCGTTGTCCTCGAGCAGTGGGGTAGGCCAGATGGCTGTTGCACCTAGGGCAGAGATGTGGTCAAGCGAGTTGATAATACCTTGAATGTCGCCACCAAAACGTCCGTGTACATTGTCTTTGTTAGCAGGTTCTGCCATGTTTGGCAGGGTGTTGTTGCTCTCATCGCCATCGACAAAACGGTCGGACATGATGAGGTAGATCATGTCTGCCGAAGTAAATCCTTGGCGCTCGCGGCTACCCTCACGGCGTGTGTGGATTGTATAATCCACTTTTGAGGTATATTTGCCTTTTTTGAGGGTGATACGGTAGGTACCAGCCTGATTAACAGCGAGATCAACGAAGAGGTAGTTTGGGCTCTCGGCGTTGTGTTGGCTCTTGACTTGCAGGCCAGTGCACTCGCCTTTGACCAGTTTGCCATTGTTGAGTTGTTGGATAGTCACTTGTGCATCAGCGAGGTCTTCGCCATGGAGCATCAGGGTGAGTGGGCAGTTCATCTCTGTCCACCAGCAGAGGGGTTCTGCACGGTCAATGCGTGGTTTCGCACTGAGTGTGATAGCACTGAAGAGTGCAGCAAAAAGGAATAGTTTTTTCATTGTTATTGTAATTATGGTTTTCTCTCAATGTCTTTGAGGACATTAAGGTTATTATTGTTCAAAAAAAAAACAGTATATCTATAAGCCGGGTTCTGTACCCACGAGTGGGCGTCTATCATTAATCTTGAGGTGCGTATTACTACGTCCTTCTCTTGCTTCCTACCCTCCAGCTTGCGCGAGCAGCGCTCAGGCGCTGGTATACTTGGAATTGCAGCCCACCGTATGCTCGTATCACTTCCTCTTTTGCAAGATTGTTCGTCACTTTTGCAGGGACCAAACATTACTGCCTGACGGCCGTTAACCGCGATGGTGCTCTATGCTGCCCGGACTTTCCTCGTCGTAGGGGATTAATTTAGTTATAAACGATGAGTTATGAACTATAAATTTCTTCCCTTACTCCGCGATAGACCGATATACTGTTTTTGCGTTGTCATGTGGCATGCTCATTAATTGTTGCAAGCCCATATCTTCCTTAAAGTTTTCGAAGCTTTTGCTTCGTCTTTCCTTTAAAACTACCGAGAGTCTCGTGGACTCGAGGTAAGAGGAGGAATGGCGGCAACCCTAATGCGCTAGCGCATTAATTGTTGCAAGCCCATTCCGACGAGGAGCGGCATACGGGAATCGAACCCGCCTCCTCGGCTTGGGAAGCCGATGCACTACCGATGTGCTAATGCCGCAAATTCGGTGCAAAGGTATAGAAAATTTTGCGGATATGCAAATTTTGAACCGAAAAAGTGTGAAAATCTTTCCTCGTGCGCGTGTGCGCGGTTATGTGTAAGGTATGGCTAAAATGGTGTAGAGGGGCGAAATTTGCGATTTAAGGGCATTGAGGTGAAAAATCGGGGGTTGAGCCAAAAAACAAGAAAAAAGCAAAAAAACGCCTAAAAATTTGCGTATGTCAAAAAAAAGTAGTAATTTTGCACCGTGGTTTCGTGCGCGCATGCGTCGTGACTGAAACGGTAGGTATAACCTTTGAAACATTATAAAACTTTAAATATGATTGATAACGACAGAATTATTCCTGTGAAGATTGACGAGGAAATGCGAACCTCGTACATTGACTATTCGATGAGTGTCATTGTGGCACGTGCATTGCCAGATGTGCGTGACGGCTTCAAGCCTGTACACCGCCGTGTGCTCTTCGGAATGAATGAATTGGGTAACACCAGCGATAAACCTACTAAGAAAGCCGCACGTATTGTCGGTGAGGTAATGGGTAAGTACCACCCACACGGCGATAGCAGTATCTATGGAACATTGGTGCGTATGGCGCAACCTTGGAATATGCGCAATGTGTTGGTAGATGGCCAAGGTAACTTTGGTTCTATAGATGGTGATGGCGCAGCGGCTATGCGTTATACAGAGGCACGTTTGAGCAAGTTGGCTGAGGAGATGCTTCGTGATATTGAGAAGGATACAGTGGATATGCAGCTCAACTTCGACGATACGCAGAAAGAGCCTGTGGTATTGCCATGTCGCTTCCCTAACTTATTGGTGAACGGTGCGAGTGGTATTGCTGTGGGTATGGCGACCAATATGCCAACGCATAACTTGGGCGAGGTGATTGACGGTTGCGTAGCATACGTGAAGAATGCTGTGGAGCGTATTCAGAATCCAGAGGTAGAGCCAATTACTGTGGCGGAGCTCATGGAGCATATTAAGGCGCCTGATTTCCCAACAGGTGGTACTATCTATGGTTATCAGGGTGTCCGTGATGCGTATGAGACAGGTCGTGGACGTATTGTTATCCGTTCTAAGGCGGAGATTGAGACCGAGGATAATGGCCGTGAGCGCATTGTGATTTGTGAGTTGCCATACGGCGTTGTGAAGTCGGATTTGGTGAAGAATATCGCTGATTTGGTCAACGATAAGAAGATTGAGGGTATCTCAGGTATTAGTGACCACTCTAAGCGTGATATCCGTATTATTATTGAGATCAAGCGTGATGCGAATGCGCAGGTGGTGCTTAATAAACTTTATAAGTACACAGCATTGCAATCTAGTTTCTCTGTGAATAGCATTGCATTGGTGAAGGGTCGTCCACAACTTTTGAACTTGCACGATATGGTGGCCAACTTCATCGAGCACCGTATGGACGTGGTGATTCGCCGTACTAGGTACGACTTGCGCAAGGCAGAAGAGCGTGCACATATTTTGGAGGGATTGATTATCGCAGTGGATAATATTGACGAGGTAGTGAAGATTATCCGTGCAAGCCGCACTCCAGCAGAGGCTCAGACCAACCTTGAGGCACGATTTGCTTTGGATAATATCCAATCGAAGGCTATTGTGGATATGCGTTTGTCACAGTTGACAGGTTTGCGCATTGAGGAGTTGAAAGAAGAGTATACTAAGTTGCAACAACTCATTGAGCAACTCAACGAGCTGCTTAATAGTGAGACATTGCGATATGAAGTGATTGAGAACGAGCTCGTAGAGATTAAGGAGAAGTATGCTGACGAGCGTCGTACACGTATCATTAAGATGGCTACTGAGTTCAATCCAGAGGATATGTATGCTGATGATGATATGGTGATTACGATCTCTCACTTGGGTTATATCAAGCGTACACCGCTCACTGAGTTCCGTCAGCAAGGTCGTGGTGGCGTAGGTGCTAAGGCGAGTGCAGCGCGCGATGAGGACTTTATAGAGTACGTTCATCAAGCGAATATGCACTCTACGATGATGTTCTTTACCGAGCAAGGTCGTCTCTATTGGATTAAGGTATATGATATTCCAGAGGGCAACCGTCAGTCGAAGGGCCGTGCGCTTCAAAATATGATCAATATCCAGAAAGGCGATAAGGTTTGCGCGTTTATCCATGTGAAGAACCTCAACGATCAAGAATATGTGAATAATCATTATCTGATTTTCGCCACCAAAGATGGTTTGATGAAGAAGACGACATTGGAGTCTTATAGTCGTCCACGTGCGAATGGTATTATTGCACTTGGTTTGCGTGAGGGTGATCGCCTCATTCGCGTAACACTCACCGATGGTAAGAGTCAGATGCTGGTAGCTTCATACAACGGTAAGGTCGTTCGTTTCCCAGAAGATACTGTTCGCCCAATGGGTCGTACTGCTACGGGTGTGCGTGCTATTAAACTCGACGAAGATGGTCAAGATCGCGTGATTGGCATGATTTGTGTGGGTGAGGATAGCAAGGAGTCTGTACTTGTGATTTCGGAGAAGGGCTTTGGTAAGCGTACTGATCTCGATGATGAGAATGGCGAACCAATCTATCGTATCACCAACCGTGGTGGTAAGGGTGTGAAGACCATGAACTTGACCGATAAGACGGGTAATCTCATTGGTCTTGAAGCGGTTACCGATGAGCAAGACTTGATGCTTATCACTAAGTCTGGTACTGCTATCCGTATGGCGATGGATACTATCCGCGTGATGGGTCGTGCTACGCAGGGTGTGAAACTCATTGAATTGCAAAAGCGCAACGATACGCTTATGTTCGGTTGTGTCGTACCAAAAGAGGAGACTGAGGAAGTGGTAGAATCCGCAGAAACAACCACGGAGGAGCCAACCACAGCAGAAGAATAATAAAACGAATATTAACACACAAAACCTTTTAATAAAATGAAAAAATCAATTTTTCTTGCAGCTCTCGTGCTGATAAGCGCAGGCTGCTTCGCTCAAAAAGCAAATGTCAGCAAAGCTCGTAGTTTGGCTGATGCTGAGACACCTGATTATGTTGGTGCACGCGTGGCTATTGCAGAAGCCTTGCAAAACGATGAGACCAAAGATTTGGCAAACACTTGGTATGTAGCAGGTTGGATTGGCTACAAAGAGTTTGAGAATGGTAATTTCAAACGTCAAGTAGGTCAAAACGTAGATGTTAATGCATGGGGTGATGCTGTACTTGAATCTTTGACCTATTGGGAGAAGGCTTATGATATGGCTCTTGTGCCTACTATTGATAAGAAGGGTAAAGAGAAATATGATACCAAGACTCCTAAGAGCATCTTGCCTAAGGTGGTGGACTATTTCAATTTCCAACCATTGATCATTGCTGGTTTTGAGGCATATAATGTAGGTAATCCTTCTAAGGCTTACGATATGTTCATTGCTCACTGCAACATTCCTACCATGAAGATGATGCAGGATAATCCAGCTGATTTGGCTAAGATTGTGTGCGATTCTAACTATTACATCTTCACCTATCAATCTGGTCAGTTGGCAGAGGCTGCTGAGCGTTATGAGGAGGCTAAGGCATCTTATATGCGTATGAACACAGAGCAAGCTAAGCAAAATGCGCTCTATGATGATATTGTAAATGCTAATGTGGGTATCTTCCGTATTCTTATTCAACAAGATAAGGATACTACCAAGGCGTTGGAGCATCTTCAAAATTGCGTAAATGAGTATCCTAAGGAGCAAATCTTCATCCAAAATATGATTGACTTGTATGCTAAGACAGGTCAAGCAGAGAAGGCATTGGAGTATTTGGATTTGGCTATCGAGAGAGATCCAGAAGAGGCATTGTATCATATCATCAAGGGCGATATCTATGTAGTGTTCTTGAAGCAATATGAGAATGCTTTTGTATGCTACGATCGCGTGATTGCGCTTGATGCTAATAATGCAATGGGTTACTTCAACTATGGTGTAGCATATTGCGAATTGGCAGACAAGATCTACAACGATGCAGCTTATTTGGAGGCAAAAGAGTTTGAGGTAGAGAAAGCTAAGAGTGAGGAGCTCAATAAGAAGGCTTTGCCATATTTGGAGAAGGCATACGAGTTGGAGCCTGATAACTACGACTATAAGCGCTCATTGCGTTCATTGTACTATCGCCTCAACATGGACGATAAGTACCAAGCACTCGTTGACTAATGGGTAGAATACTTGCGATAGATTTTGGTCGCAAACGAACAGGATTAGCCGTTACGGATCCCCTCCGTATAACGGCTAATCCGCTTATTACGATACCCACTCATACGCTTGAAGAGTGGTTGAAGGATTATTTCAGCCGCGAGCAGGTAGATGAGGTGGTGATAGGCCACCCTTATCAGATGAGTGGCGAGGATTCGGAATCGATGCAATATATTCAACCTTTTATGAATCGTTTTCGTAAGGTCTTTCCCGATATGCCATTGAAAGAATATGATGAGCGATTCACGTCGGTGATTGCCCATCAAGCGATGATAGCAGGAGGCATGAAGAAAAAGCAACGGCAGGATAAGGCTGTGGTGGACAAGATAGCTGCTTGTGTCATTTTGGAGGGGTATTTAGATAGCATACGGTAGTTCATTTTGTCTATTGAAAATAGCAATATTGTAGTTTTGCATTTTTGGTAATATAATGGCACTGATTTTGTAGTGATGCGTTCAACACAAAATCAGTGCTATTAATTTTAACCAACAATACCGAAAAAACAATGTTACGCTATTCTTCCAATAGAGCAACTAAGCTCTCTCTACAAGAGCGGTTGCAACAAGTGCTTACCTGTAAGATGTTGCGAGGTATGCTCCTGCTGAATCTTGGGATATTGTTGATGATATCTATTCTTGATATGATTCTGCGGAACATGTCGCATAGAGTAGGTATCTTGTTGTTAGTGTTTGTGGCGTTGGGTATTTATGTGTTTGTCATCACGTGGATAAGCGGTTATTGGAACGAACAAACGCATCGTATGCAGCTCAGTCCTATTATTAGTGTGCTGATAGTGCTACTCGCTTTATCGTGTGCGATAGCTTTTTGTCAGCATCTGTTTTGGGGAGTATCGGGAGTGAATGCGTATATTTTCCCTATTTGTATTGCTTTGACGACGTTGTTGATAGCTATCCTTACGGGGATTATTCACCACCGATATAGATAGTTGTGGGTTTAAGGTTAGTTTTCCATTTTGGCTTTCGCGCGGCATACATCGCATGTGCCGCAGGTGGCAGCATCTATTTCTCCGAAATACGATAATAGCAGTTGCGAACGACAATATAGCTGATTATCAGCATATTCTACCATCGCTTTCAGTTTGTTGATATACTGTTGGCGATGGTCGTCGTATATATGGGTGGGTAGATAGATTTCCGTTTGCCGTTCTTGTGTCAGTGTAAGCGTGTTGGCTGTGTCGTGTGGAATGTAAGTGATGATATGGCGTTGTGCCAGGGATACAAGCAAGTCGTGTATTGCTCCCTGCTTTCTTACCTCATTGCCTTTCGCCTCTTGCCTCTCGCCTAATAGCCTCATCGCCTCAGCGGGGTCCCCGACGACACTTGTGTCGTGGGGTGCTCTATCGCCTAAATGCACATATTGCAGATCGGTGAAGATGCCTGTATATTGGCGCATGAGTGTTTCCAGTAGCTGTTTTTGCTGTTCGCTGAGTCCATATTCGCTGATTTCTCGGCGCGAAACGAGAATCTTCACACGTGGTTGTATCTCTTGTTCTTCTTGAAAGCAGATATATCCTGCCTGTGTCAGCAGGTGTAGGGCAGAGCAGGTTTGTAGAATAGGCAGGTGCATGATTCTGCATAAGTCGTTGATAGGCAGCATAAAGGTATGTCCTTGTCCGCTACCAGCGCCAATGCCTAAGAAGTCGCAGGTCTTGTGATAGACGTTCTCCACAAACTCTTTGGGTGGGTAGTTGTCGGCTACGCGTTTGCGTGCTTTGGCTTTGTCTTGCGATGGGTCGTAGAGCAGTACGGCAAAGGCTCGTTGCTCATCTCTACCGGCTCGTCCGGCCTCTTGGAAATAGGCTTCTATCGTGTCGGGTAGGTCATGGTGAATCACCACTCGCACATCGGGTTTGTCAATACCCATACCAAAGGCGTTGGTGGCGACGATGACACGTGTGGAGGGCAATTGGCTATTGGCGATGGGCGATGGGGTATTCTCCCCTCCTTTTAGGGAGGGGGTGGGGGTAGGCTTCCACTTTTTCCACGCTTCCTGTTTCGCACTGCGTTCCTTGGAGGTGAGCCCAGCGTGGTAGAAGTCGGCTGATATGCCTTTCTCGTTGAGGTAGGCAGCTATCTCTTGGGTGCGTTGGCGGTTGCGTACATATACGATGGCAGAACCAGGCACTTTGCTGAGGATATGGACTATCTCGTCAGCTTTTTTGTTGGTTTGACGTACAACATAGCTGAGGTTCTGTCGCTGAAAACTCTTGCGTAGCACGTGCTTCTCGCGGAAGGCTAGTCGCTCTTGGATATCATCCACTACATCGGGGGTTGCCGTAGCAGTGAGTGCTAATATCGGTACTTCTTGCCTTTCGCCTTTCGCCTCTCGCCTAATAACCTCCCGTATCTCCGCTATTTTCAGGTAACTGGGTCGGAAGTCGTAACCCCATTGCGAGATACAATGGGCTTCATCCACAGCGATAAGGCAGATAGGCAGACGGCTAAGTCGTTCGCGAAACTCTTCTGATTCCAGTCGTTCGGGTGATACGTATAGGAAGTGGTAGGGGCCCCATTGACAATTGTCGAGTGCCACTTTCTGTTGCTCGTAACTCATGCCTGTGTAGATGGCAGCTGCGCGTATATCGCGTTGGCGTAGGTTCTCCACCTGATCTTTCATGAGGGCGATGAGGGGCGTGATGACGAGGCACAAGCCATTCATGACCATCGTGGGGACTTGGAAGCATAGACTCTTGCCGCCACCCGTGGGCATGAGTGCCAAGGTGTCGCGACCGTCTAATATAGATTGAATAATTTCCGCCTGTAAGGGGCGGAAATTATCGTAGTTCCAATATTTCTTAAGGGTATTTAGCATCCAAGTTGTCTTGCAGTTGCTTATCCCAACTTCTCTAAAGCTGTTCTTACGCGAGCGAGGGTTTCCTCTTTGCCTAGCACATCGGTGATGTTCCAGATATGTGGACCACGAGCAGCGCCTACAAGGCAGATACGGAAGGCGTTCATCACGATGCCTACGCCGTACTCTTTCTCGGCAATCCAAGGCATAATCAAGTTGTCCAAGCCCTCGGCAGACCAATCCTCATGTGCTTCGAGTAGGGCCAACATTTCGCTGATATGCTTAGGACTATCCTCTTTCCAGCGTTTCTTGAGCGACTTCTCGTCGTACTCCGTTGGAGCAACGAAGAAGAAGTTCACTTGCTCCCAGAGTTCGGAAACGAAGTTCACACGGTCCTTTGTCAAACCAATGACTTTCGCCACTGTATTAGGCGATGAGGCGAGAGGCGAAGAGGCGAAAGGCACGGAATACTCGCTAAGGCGAGCTTTCAAGATAGGCATAAACTGCTCGGCGAGTTCCTCGTTGGACTTGAGTTGCAGGTATTGGTGGTTGAACCATTTGCCTTTCTCATAGTCGAACTTAGCGCCTGATTTGCTCACGCGCTCTAGAGAGAACTGCTCAATGAGCTCTGGCATGGTGTACATCTCCTGATCGCCTGTAGCGTGCCAACCGAGAAGCGCAAGGAAGTTAATCACAGCCTCAGGATAATAGCCCTCTTCGCGGTAACCAGAGGATACAGTGCCATCTTTCTGATTGTGGAACTCGAGTGGGAACACAGGGAAGCCCAAACGGTCACCATCGCGCTTGGAGAGTTTGCCGTTGCCGTCAGGCTTGAGGAGCAGTGGCAAGTGTGCAAACTCAGGCATAGTGTCTTCCCAACCGAAGGCCTTGTAGAGCAATACGTGGAGTGGGGCAGAAGGCAACCACTCTTCGCCACGAATGACGTGGCTGATCTCCATGAGGTGGTCGTCCACGATGTTGGCTAAGTGATAGGTAGGCAGATCATCGGCAGACTTGTAGAGCACTTTGTCGTCGAGGATATTGGAGTTAATCTTCACCTCACCACGGATCAGGTCTTGTACATAGACATCCACGTTTGGCTCCACTTTGAAGCGAACGACATATTTCTCGCCTGCAGCGATACGTGCATCTACCTCCTCTTTGCTCAGGGTGAGGGAGTTACACATTTGCTCACGGGTGCGAGCATCGTATTGGAAGTTCGCTATCTCTGCGCGCTTCGCCTCCAATTGCTCAGGCGTGTCGAATGCGATATAGGCGTTACCAGAAGCGAGGAGTTGATCCACGTACTTGTGATAGATATCGCGGCGCTCGCTTTGGCGGTATGGACCATGATCGCCTTTGCCGTTAGGCGCATCTTGGCAGATACCTTCGTCGATCTCAATGCCGAGCCAAGCCAGTGACTCAGTGATATATTCTTCGGCTCCTGGCACGAAACGTGTGGAGTCGGTATCCTCAATACGGAGAAGCATGTCGCCACCATGTTGGCGAGCAAAAAGGTAGTTAAACAAGGCAGTACGAACGCCGCCGATGTGCAATGCTCCTGTTGGGCTAGGAGCGAAACGTACACGAACTTTTCTTGACATGTTAGTTATGAACTATGAGTTATAAGTTATGAGTTAATTGTTTGCGTTTTTTCGTTTGAAGAGAGGGAAGGTCCATCGTGACCTGGGCAGGGGCTTGGTCATGTCGTCGGAGATCCTCAGTACAAATCGTTTGTAATACGACACGAGTAGGGTAGTGACGGGCAGAGCTATGATCATACCTACAAATCCGAGCAACGATCCCCACACCGACAGACTGAGCAGTATCCATGCAGGTCCCATGCCCGTGACATTGCCCATGATTTTTGGTACGAGCACCATGTCTTGAATGCTCTGCACAATGATAAACACCGCTGCTATACAGAGCATAACGACCCATACGGGACGACCTGTCTCGGCAGACTGAATAAGACCTAAGATGATACAAGGTGGGATACCCAGGGCTTGCATATAAGGTACTAGATTCAGTACACCAATAAATAGTCCGATACCAATACCCATTGGCAGACCAATAATCTGAAAACCAATGGCAAATAAGATACCTACGATTCCTGCTACAAGGGCTTGACCACGGAAGTAGGCGTTCATGTTGCGGTCCAGATCTTCCATGAGCATCACGATACTCTCGCGGAAACGTTGGGGGATATATTTGTGCCAATTGGTGGTGATTTTCTCATAATCAATGAGCAGGAAGATGATATACAGTATGCAGACAAAGGCTACTGCCAGACCCATCAAGGCATTCACGCCGCTGCTAATCCAATCGCCTAAGATAGGTAGTGCTTTCTTGATGCTCTGTTGCAGCTCTTGCGACTCGATGAGGGTCTTGATATCAATGCTTTGGATAATCTCCTCTATGCGCTCATTGACCTCAGGCGAGAAATATTCGTTTCCGTCCCATTGGCTGACGTATGTCTTCACGCTCTGAGAGAGCGATGTGGCTTGGCGACTGATGGCGGGCACTACAGCGGCTACCGCACCCGTGAGTACGCCTATCACCAGCAGAATGCTCACGATTACCGATAGTACGCGGCTTTTGAGGCGACACTTATGTTGAAAGAAATTCACGATAGGAGCCAGCATGTATGCCACTACAAAACTGATGAGGAATGGCAATAGCACACCGCTCAGACGACGCACCAATAAGTATAGCGCCACTAGGACAGCGATGGTAATCACGCTGCGGATAATGGTATCTCTACTGAAAACAGAGGTACTGCTATGGACTGAATTGTTCGACATAGTGTGTATTTTCGTGCAAAAGCCAAATTTGGCGCAAAGTTACAAAAAAAAAATCATATTTGAAAATAAAATAAAATTTTATTACTATTTTTTATATTTCATTTGCCTATATGGGAAATAAGTTGTATCTTTGCACGATATTTGTAAGAGAATCCTTAAAACTATACGATAATATGGCTAAAAAAGAAATTCAATTCTCCCTTGTCTATCGCGACATGTGGCAGAGTAGTGGCAAGTATGTACCACGTAAAGATCAATTGGCAAAAATTGCTCCCGTAATTATTGACATGGGTTGTTTTGACCGTGTGGAAACCAATGGTGGTGCCAGCGAGCAGGTCAATCTCCTCTATGGCGAGAATCCTAATATAGCAGTACGCACGTTCACCAAACCATTCAACGAGGTGGGTATCAAGACCCACATGCTTGATCGTGGTTTGAATGCGTTGCGTATGAATCCTGTGCCAGCCGATGTGCGTAAGTTGATGTATAAGGTGAAGCACGCGCAGGGTGTGGATATTACCCGTATCTTCTGCGGATTGAATGATCCTCGCAACATTATCCCATCCATTAAGTGGGCGAAGGAGGCTGGTATGACTGCTCAAGCTACCATGTGTATCACCTATTCTCAGGTACACAATGCCGAGTACTACATTAACCTCGCAGAAGAGCTTATCGCCAACGGCGCACAAGAGATCTGTCTCAAGGATATGGCAGGTATTGGTCGTCCTGCTATGCTCGGTACGATTGTAGCAGCGATCAAGGAGAAGCACCCTGATATTATTATTCAATACCACGGTCACTCGGGTCCTGGTTTCTCTGTAGCAAGTATGTTGGAGGTAGCTAAGGCTGGTGGCGATGTGCTCGATGTCGCTATGGAGCCACTCAGTTGGGGTATGGTTCACCCTGATGTGATCACTATTCAATCTATGCTCAAAGATGCGGGCTTCCTCGTGAAGGATATCAATATGAAGGCGTATATGGAGGCGCGTTCGCTCACACAAGAGTTTATCGATGACTTCCTTGGCTACTGGATCGATCCTCGTAACTCCAAGATGACCTCACTCCTCGTTGGTTGTGGTCTTCCTGGCGGTATGATGGGTTCGCTCATGGCTGACCTTAAAGGTATGCATGCGGCTATCAATGCCAATCTCGTGAAGCGTGGCGAGAGTCCGCTCAGTGAAGATGAGTTACTTGTCGAGCTCTTCGACGAAGTACAACGTATTTGGCCTATGCTTGGTACGCCTTGTCTCGTGACTCCATTCTCACAATATGTCAAGAATGCTGCCCTCATGAACCTCTACAGCAAGTCTATGGGCGAGAAGCCATTCACACGCATGGACCCTGCTATGTGGGGCATGATTCTCGGCAAGTCGGGTAAGTTGCCAGGCACATTGGCGCTAGAGATTATTGAGCTTGCTAAGGAGAAGAATATGGAGTTCTATACGGGTGATCCACAAGCGCTTTATCCAGATGTATTGCCACAGTTCATTGCCGAGATGGAAGAGAAAGGTTGGGACCGTGGTCAAGACGATGAGGAACTCTTTGAGTTCGCTATGCACGAGAAGCAATACCGTGAGTATAAGTCGGGTCAAGCCAAAGAGCAGTTCAATAAGGATTTGTTGGAGCGCATGGAGAAAGCTGCTGCCAGTGGTCAAGCGGTGAAGGTGCTTACTGCTGCGGATAAACGTGCTATCTTGCACCCTAATGCTGAGCCTGTGGAGGCTACGCTCTCGGGTAAGGTGATGTGGGAGTTGGACTTCAACGAGGATAGCAAGGCGCCTGCGTTTGGTACTTTCTTCAAGCAGGGTGATGTGGTATGTTATTTGCAAACGCCTCACGGTATTGAGCCAATCCGTGCGTTTGATCATTGCCGCATAGTGTCTGTGGAGAAGGAGCAAGGTGCTACTGCGGTGAAGGGCGATGCACTCTGTTGGGTAGAGAAAGCCGACTTGGTTGAGGAAGTGGTAGAGAACGTGAAGGAGGCTGCTAAGAAGGTGAAAGATGCCATCAAGGAGGCAGTTAAGAAGGTGGATACCGAAGTGATTGAGGGCTCCAACAGCAAATGGAAAATGACGAAAAACCATAAATAACCATGAAGAAACACAATTTTAATGCAGGACCAAGTATCCTGCCACAAGAAGTGATTAAGCAAACAGCTGAGGCTGTTATCGATTTTCAAGGCGAAGGTTTGAGTATCTTGGAGATTTCTCACCGCGCTAAGTACTTCCAACCTGTTGTGGACGAGGCAGAAGCACTGATGAAGGAGCTTCTCGGTATTCCAGAGGGTTATCGTGTGATTTTCCTGGGCGGTGGTGCTAGTATGCAGTTCTGCATGGTACCTTTCAACTGCTTGGAGAAGAAGGCTGCATATCTAAATACGGGTGTATGGTCTAAGAAAGCGATCAAGGAGGCGAAGGCTTTTGGTGAGGTCGTAGAGGTGGCTACATCGGCTGCGGATAACTTTACCCATATCCCAGTGGACTTTGAGGTGCCACAAGATGCAGATTATTTGCATATTACTACCAATAATACCATTTATGGTACGGAGATCAACGATGAGAAGTTGAAGGTTATCTACGAGAAAAAAGGCAATGTGCCTTTGATTGCAGATATGTCATCGGATATTTTCGCTCGTCCAATTGATGTGAGCAAATATGATATGATTTACGGTGGTGCGCAGAAGAACCTTGCGCCTGCGGGTGTGACCTTCGTGATTGTGAAGGAGGCATTGCTTGGTAAGGTTTCTCGCTATATCCCAACGATGTTGGATTATCGTACCCATGTAGAGAATGGTTCTATGTTCAATACTCCTCCAGTATTGCCTATTTATACAGCGTTGCTCACACTGCGTTGGTTGAAGGCGAATGGTGGTCTTGAGGCAGCATTGAAGCGCAATGTGGAGAAGGCAGCAGTGATCTATAAGGCTATTGATGAGAGCAAGATTTTTGAGGGTACAGCGAAAGTAGAGGACCGTTCACTGATGAATATCTGCTTTGTCTTGAAACCTGAGTATGCACACTTGCAAGATGATTTCTTTAAGTTCGCTACTGCTAAGGGTATGGTAGGTATCAAGGGTCACCGTCTAGTGGGTGGTTTCCGTGCTAGTACTTATAATGCGTTGCCATTGGAGAGCGCAGAGGCACTCGTAGCTTGCATGAAGGAGTATGAGCAATCGCTCCAACTCTGATGATAGAAAGTATAGGTATAAGAAATGCACCTTCGCGGGTGCATTTCTTGTGTTATATATATAGGTGTGATATACCTCCTTGCTTCGCAGAAATCTTATTAATCTTATTTACCGCGCAACACCATCCCTTTTTTCTACGTGCTCCGCAATATATTGCCACCGCTTCGTCGTCAGTGGCTTGCGACAATGAACTCGCTCGCGAGTTAAGGTCGCAGCACTTCCTCCTCTCCCCAAAAATCAAGATTTTCGGGGACCCCATATCGCTTCGCTCAACCGCTTAATCTTATGTAAATGCGGACGTATACATTCAGAGTTGATAATTGCTGTTATTCAATAAGATTCAGCGGACGAACATCGTCGCAAGTCACTTACGACGATGTGAGTGCTAGCGGTTGCAATTGATTGCGTAGCACATTAAATAGGTGGAGATTAGCGTAAAAAGATTTTATAAGATTTCTCGAGCGCAGCGAGTAGGAGATATATACTCACCTTTTATTCGTGGTGGTATGGTTCGCCGCGTAGGATGGTCATGGCGCGATATATCTGTTCGATGAGGAACAGGCGTACCATTTGGTGCGAGAATGTCATCTGGCTGAGTGATATTTTACCATTCGCACGGTCATATACGGCTTGTGAAAAGCCGTAGGGGCCTCCTATCACGAGAAGGATATCTCTGCCTGCCGACATTTTCTTTTGCATGACTTGTGCAAATTCCACGGAGCGATACTCTTTGCCGTGCTCGTCGAGTAGGATAAGGTCGGTGGAGGGAGATACGGCTCGCAGGATCATCTCGCCTTCGGCTTGCTTTTGTTGTTCGGGGGTGAGGGCCTTGGTATTACGCAGTTCGGGAATGACCTGCACCTTGACGGGCAAGTAGTGTGTCAAGCGCTTTAAGTAGTCTTGACAGAGAGCTTCTATGTGGGAGTCGGTGGTCTTACCGACAAATAATAATGTTGTGTTCATACCTCTAACCTCTCGCCTTTAACCTCTAACCTCTAACCTCATCCCCTACATCCCTCTTGCCTTCTTGATATGCTCATACGCCTCATTAATCTTGCGGAATTTTTCCGTTGCTTGTTGGCGTATTTCTTCGCCTGCGTTGGCTACCTTATCGGGGTGGTATTTCATGGCCATGCGGCGGTAAGCTTTTTTCACTTCGTCGTCGGTCGCAGTAGGCTGAATCTCCAAGGCGGTGTATGCCCAGTTCTCGTCGGTGTGTGTGCGATAGAGTGAAAAGAGCGATTGGTAGTCTGCTGCCGTTACGCCCATTTGTGTGGCTATGAGCTCGATGATGTGTGTTTCGGCATCGACCACTTCGCCGTCGGCTTTGGCAACTTCTAGTAGCAGGTGTACGAGTTCAAGGCGAACGGAGTAGTTCACGTGTTGGCGTATCTGCTGTGCTACGTCGGTGGGGTTGATAGACTGTTCGAGCAGTTGCTTGAGCAGTTGTAGGGCTTGTTTGGCACCTTCCTCACCAAAGTTGCGTACCAGAAACGGTTTGACAAACGATATCTCGGATTTCAGCACGCGTCCATCTGCTTTGATGACACAGGCGAGCAGCACGATGATAGATACGCGTATGTCTCCCTGCGTAGCGCGTGCGTTGCGCGCGCTGCGTGTTCGGGTGCTGGTTGTCGATTGATTATCGGTGTCAAATAGCGATGCGATGCCCACACCTATCAGCGCGCCAATGGGTCCGCCTAATACGAACCCAAGGCCGCCTAATATCCATTTGCTGGCTGACATTGTTCTGGTTTATAGTTTATATTATAGTGTAGAGTGTAAAGTGTAAAGGCTGGTAATATGCGGCTTCGCCGCTATTTCTCGCCTCATCGCCTCATCGCTTCTCCCCTCCCTTTAGGGAGGGGTTGGGGGTAGGCTCTCATAGCCTCTCGCCTACAGTCTCGCTTTGATAGCAGCAGATTCTGCCTCGTAGCCTGGTTTGTCGAGTAGGGCAAACATGTTCTTCTTGTATGCTTCTACACCAGGTTGGTTGAATGGGTTCACGCCTAAGATATAGCCAGAGATACCGCATGCGCGCTCAAAGAAGTACAGGAGTTGACCGATATAGTACTCGTTGAGGCATGGTACGGTGATTTTCATGTTTGGTACACCACCATCGATGTGTGCAATCATGGTGCCTAACTCTGCCATCTTGTTTACTTCGTCCACGCGTTTGCCAGCGAGGAAGTTCAGTCCGTCGAGGTTAGCCTCGTCGTGTGGGAATGGTACTGTGTGGTTTGCTTGCTCTACTGAGATCACGGTCTCGAAGAGGTGGCGCTCACCTTCTTGTATGTATTGACCCATGGAGTGCAGATCGGTAGTGAAGTCCACGCTTGCAGGGAAGATACCTTTGTTGTCTTTGCCTTCTGACTCGCCATAGAGTTGTTTCCACCACTCGCTGACGTTGTGCAATTTAGGGTGGTAGTTTACGAGCATTTCGATTTTCTTGCCTTGCTCGCTGTAGAGGTAGTTACGTGCAGCAGCATATTGTGCAGCAGGGTTCTCCTCAAGTGGGGTATTGATACCGCAAACCTCCATCATGCGCTCTGCACCGTCAATGAGGGCTGTGATGTCCAGTCCTGCACAAGCGATTGGCAGCAGACCTACAGGAGAGAGTACGGAGAAACGACCGCCGATATTGTCTTCGATGACGAAGGTCTTGTAGCCCTCTTGGGTAGCGAGGGTGCGTAGCGCGCCACGTTTAGCATCGGTGATGCATACGATGAGTTGTTTAGCAGCCTCTTTGCCTTGTTGCTCTTCGAGTTGGGTTTTCAGGAGGCGGAAGGCCAATGCAGGCTCGGTGGTAGTACCAGATTTAGAGATGCTGATAATACCAAATTTCTTGTTCTTGAGCAGTGCTTGCAACTCGTATAGGTAGTCCTCGCCGATGTTTTGTCCAGCATATACGATAGCTGGTTTTTCGCCTTCGAGCCATGCGAAGCTGCTGCTAAGTGCGTCAATAACGGCTTTCGCACCAAGATAAGAGCCACCGATACCAATGCATACGATTACTTCGCATTCGCGGCGAAGCAAGTCTGCGGTAGCTTGTATGTCTTGGAGTTGTGGACGGATATCGGTTGGCAGGTTCATCCAGCCGAGGAAATCGTTGCCTAGTCCTGTACCGTTTACGAGTTGGTCTTGTGCGGTAGCTACTTGTTGTTTGTACGCTTGTATAGCTTCGGCACACACAGCCTTAGCGTAGGAAAATTGAATATCTTTCATCTTTGTATTGTTGTTTTATTGGAATTTTTGTGTTAGTTCTTTGATTGTATTTTTGGGGGACTTGTGTCCATATAGTATTTGGTACATAGCGTCCACGATGGGCAGTTCTACGCCCAGCGTCTTGTTGACCATATAGATGGCTTTGGTGCCATAGTATCCTTCGGCTACCATCTCCATTTCGGTTTGTGCGGCTTTCACGCTGTAGCCCATGCCAATCATTTGTCCGAATTGGCGGTTGCGCGAGAAGTTGGAGTAGGCGGTTACGAGTACATCGCCCAGGTAGCCGCTATTGGTGATATCGCGGGGTATGGGGGATTGGGCATTAGCAAAGCGCATGATCTCGTGCATGGCGTTGGTCAGGAGTACTGCTTGGAAGTTATCGCCATAGCGCAGACTGCTGCACATGCCGGCGGCGATAGCGTAGATGTTTTTCAGTACGCTGGAGTATTCCAGTCCGATAACATCGTTGCTCTGTGCCACGTGCACGAATTTGGTGGTCAGCAGTTCGCTCCATATTTGCGTATTTTCTTGGCTAATACCACCTATGGTCAGGTAGCTCAGGCGCTCCAATGCGATCTCTTCGGCGTGGCATGGACCAGCGATCACGCCGATGTTCTCGTGCGGTATGCCAAAACGCTCGTGGAGATAGTCGGTGACCAAGGTGTTCTCGTCTGGAATCATGCCTTTGACAGCAGAGATGATTTTTTTGTTGGATATATCGATGTTTATCTCGTCCAGACAAGATTTCACGTATGGCGATGGTATGGCCAGAATGATGGTGTTGGATAGGTCGAGCACCTCATTGATGTCCGTAGAGAAATAGATTTTGTTGGTGTCGAAGTACGCCCATTCGAGGTGATTGGGGTTACGTCGGTTCTCGATGAACTCATCTATTGTCTCTTGTTTGCGGATATACCAGTTGACTTCGTCCACATTGCTCAGCACGATCTTAGCCAATGCGGTAGCCCAACTTCCCGATCCGAGTATTGCTATTTTCATATATGTGTGTTGTTTAGAGTGGTGTAGTATTGTTTAGAGTGGTGTAGCATTGTTTAGTGTAGTGTATTTTGGTCCTTTGTTGTCAGATTTCTTTAGACGTTCAATAAGATTATAGATCATAACGGATGTTGTTTCAATGATTACTTTAATCTCAGTAAATTCTTCCTCTGAAATATATTGATAATCTAATGCACGGTAGAGTTGACTAAGAACTTCTTGGCATGATCCTCTTGAGATGTATAGAAATTGGATAAATTCTTTGCTTCCGCCTCTTCCGAAGCCTTCAGCAATATTATCCATGATAGAACCTGCAGCTGCGCGTATTTGTTGTACAAATCGGAAGTCTTTTTCAAAATTGACGTACGAAGTTATAGTGTATATTTTTTTACAAATAGTTCGAGCAGATTGCCATACTCTTAGGTCTTCTATTTTTGTCGCAAATTCAGCCATACAATCCTACACAATTCTACACCATCCTACACCATTCTACACCATTCTACACCATTCTACACCATTCTACACAATCCTACACAATCCTTATTTCTCTGGCTTCATCGTTGGGAACAGCAGTACTTCTTGGATAGAAGGCTGACCTGTCATGAGTATTGCGAGGCGGTCGATGCCGATGCCGATACCTGATGTAGGAGGCATACCGTACTCGAGTGCGCGCATAAAGTCGTGGTCGATCACCATAGCCTCGTCATCGCCTTTGTCAGCCAGCTTCATTTGATCCACGAAGCGGTTGTATTGGTCGATAGGGTCATTGAGCTCGCTGTAGGCGTTGGCTAACTCTTTGCCGTTTACCATCAGCTCGAAGCGCTCGGTGAGTCCTTCTTTGCTACGGTGCATCTTGGTCAGAGGCGACATCTCTACAGGGTAGTCGGTGATGAAGGTAGGTTGGATAAAGCTGCCCTCGCAGGTCTCGCCGAATATCTCGTCGATGAGTTTGCCCTTGCCCATCTTGTCGGTATCTTCTACGCCATATTTCTTAGCGACGGTGCGTATCTCGTCTTCGGTCATTTGGCTTAGGTCGTAGCCTGTTTTCTCTTGGATGGCTTCGAGGATAGGTAGGCGGCGGTATGGAGCTTTGAAGTCCACGATGTGGTCTCCCACTTTCACCTCGGTAGTACCGTTGACGGCGATGGCTATTTTCTCGAGCAGTTGCTCGGTGAAGGACATCATCCAGTTATAGTCTTTGTACTGTACGTAGAGCTCCATGCAGGTGAACTCTGGGTTGTGGCTGCGGTCCATACCCTCGTTGCGGAAGTTACGGCCAATCTCATATACGCCTTCGAATCCACCTACGATAAGACGTTTCAGGTAGAGCTCGGTAGCGATACGCATATACATATCTACGTCAAGTGCGTTGTGGTGGGTAATGAACGGACGTGCCGATGCGCCACCGGCTATGGTCTGCAGCATAGGTGTTTCGACTTCGGTGTAGCCTGCTTCGTCAAACACTTGTCGCATGGTACGAACGATGGTTGCGCGTTTGAGGAACACGTCTTTCACGCCTTCGTTCACCACGAGGTCCACGTAGCGTTGGCGGTAGCGTTGCTCAGGGTCGTTGAAACCGTCGTATGCCACACCGTCTTTGTATTTCACGATTGGCAGTGGCTTGAGGCTCTTAGCGAGTACGGTGAGTTTCTTAGCGTGTACGCTGATCTCGCCCATCTGTGTGCGGAAAACAAATCCTTCGATACCAATGAAGTCGCCTATGTCAAGCAGTTTCTTGAATACTACGTTGTACATTTGTTGTTCAACGGTAGTAGCGGTTTCTCCTTCTGGGGTAGGGGCTTGTATGTCATCGCGGCTGACATATACTTGGATACGTCCTTTGGAGTCTTGCACTTCGATAAACGATGCTTTACCCATAATTCGGCGTGACATAAGGCGTCCCGCGATACGCACGGGCTTGCCGGTGTACCAGCCTACGGTTTCCTCGCTTGGGGTTTCATCTTGGAAGGTAGCTTTGATGTCGGTTGAATAACCAGTTACTACATACTCATCAGCGGGATAGGGATTGATACCCATATCGCGCATGGTTTGCAGACTCTGTCTGCGCACTAATTCTTGTTCTGATAATTGTTCCATATGATTGTTATATTTTTATACTTGTTTGATTATTCTTTCCCACTGATTGCACTGATTTACACTAATATTCCGCGTTTCCGTGTCCATCCGTGCTCGTCCGTGGTTGGTATCATCTCCCACAGAGGTACGTCTTTCCGCGGTTATATTTCTGACCACTGAACCTCACTGAACAAAGGATGTATATATCGTGTTTCTGTGTTTATCTGTGTCCATCCGTGGGAATATTAATCTCCTTGAGAAAACGCAATTTGGGTGCAAAGGTACAACAAAAAATGCACATTTGCAAGAAAATAGCGCGAAAGTTTACTTTCAGGTGCGATTTTCTTGCAAATGGGCTGCATTGAGCGACCGTACTTTCGAGGAGGGACCCGCATGCGGGAGGTGCCATCGAAGGTACAACCGTGTCGCTTAATGCGAGGGTGCAGCCCGCACATTCTCGTTTCTCGCGCGAAAGTTTACTTTCAGGTGCGATTTATTGTGATTTTTGGTTGTTTCTATACAAAAATACGCTTCGTTGCACTCGCTACAAAAATAATAAAAAATAACGGGGTTGTATTTTTTAAGACAATTTACGTCAATTAGACGTCAATTTTAGTCAATTCAGGAATATATTTGGTGCTGCTGCCACATTTCATTTAGGCATCGCCAGATAAATGTCCAAACATAAGTTGCTGATGTGAACATCGCAACTCCTGTTTGTCCACTTATCTTACGTCCTGCTTTGGCAGTCCGTTGCACCAAATAGATTTCAATGTTCTTCGAACCTTTCATCGAACTTCTCTCCCTCCGGTCGAATTGATAATGTTCTTCGAACCATTCACTGCATTTATCTCCCTTCGGTCGAGGGTGTCGGTTTTGACCCGCGCTACTTCGTACCGCTCATGCATCTGCCTGTGGCATCTGCGTCAAAACACTGCCTTTGGCAGGTAATGAAATTAGAGCGTAAAGGTGATGAACTATAAGGCGATAAGGCGAAAGGTTAGAGGCGTGGTCGCTGTCGCTTTTAGTGTAAAGCGTAGAGCGTAGAGGCACAGATATCGGCAAAGCCGCATAACCAAGCCAATAGCCAATAACCCATAGCCAAAATAATGGGCGGTGAGCCTATTAAGCCTACCGCAGGTATATTCATTATCCAGCTTGGCTGTGTTTTGCTCAAGGCGCTGCGCCTTGGTAGAGTTGTGCTCGCACAACGAAGCAAAACCTAACGTCCATAGGACGGATAGACTCCGAAGGACGCAGTAAAGTTCGAAGAACGAGTTTATCTCTAGGAGATAAGATCATTTAAAGCCTTTGGTGGCGATTGGCTGCATTGCAGACAAAGAGTGATGGGATGATAGTCCAAATCCATGCTTGCATGAGTGAGGACTATTCAGCCCAGCACTCGTATGGTGGACGATAGTTCAGCATCGCCACCAAATACATCCTTGAAATTGACAATAATTGACGTTTAATTGACGTAAATTGTCTTAAAAACAATACCTCTTGCTGCTGGGGTGTGTTGTTCCCCAGCGGAATGTTGTTGATTTATGTTGTTAATGTTGTTGTAAATATTAACCATTGGATTGTCAATATTGTCTATAAAGTTGTCGATATTGTCTTAATCAATGACCTGTTATTTTTAATTATTTTTGTAGCCATCACAGATGGCGTATTTTTGTATAAAACATATCTCTGTGAACAATTAATCCCGTTATCACGCAGTTTTTTACGATTTTATTTGCGTGTGTGAGAAAAAAGCACTACCTTTGCAGGCTGAATAGGTTAAAGGCGAAAGGTTAGAGGCGAGAGGCATGAACAGCGGCAAAGCCGCATACCCCAACCTATAACCAATACCCAATATCCAAAATAAAAAAAACATGTCATTCATACAACAACTCTTCATATCTCCCTCGGTGACGCAGTCCATCGTTTTGTTGACGATGGTTGTTTGTTTGGGTTTGTGGGCAGGTGAGCATTTGAAGATCAAGAAGTTCTCGTTGGGTATTACGTGGATTTTGTTTGTGGGTATTTTGCTCTCTTCGTTGGGTGTGACGATTGATGCTACGGTGGCATCATTTGCCAAGAATTTTGGTCTGATTCTGTTTGTGTATAGTATTGGTTTACAGATGGGTCCATCTTTCGCGCCGTTTGGCAAGAGTGGTCTTCGATTGAATCTGTTGGCGGCGTTGATTGTGGTGTTGGGTTGTGTGTGTACGATAGGTTTGCATTTCTTGACGGGTGTGGATATGGCTACTATGGCGGGTATTATGTCGGGTGCGGTGATGAACACGCCTTCGTTGGGTGTGGTGCAGCAGACGGCTTCGGATATTTTTGGATCGGTATCGCCGGATATAGCCATGGGTTATGCGGTGGCATATCCGTTGAGTATAGTGGGATTGATTGTGTCGTTTGAGATTATTCGTTTCTTTTTCCGTGTGAATTTGTCGAAGGAGGAGGAGCGTTTGCGTGTGGAGAGTGCTTCGGACGATGAACCTATTTGTGTGGATATTCGTTTGGATATAGTGCAGGATATGATGCTCAGGCAGTTGCAAGAGCTTAGTGGGGTACATCAGATGTTGGTGAGTCGTGTGACGCGCAGCGATGGTACGGATGAGTTGGTGACGCCGGATACGATTTTCCATCCGGGTGATGTGATTCGTATTGTGAGTGACAGGCGTCATGAGTCGGCGTTGAGTCGTTTGGGTAGTGTGACGCATTATGGTTTTCGTGGTCGTGAGCGCTCGGCGCATCTTATCTCTCGTCGGGTGGTGGTGACACGTACGGAGTGCAATGGTAAGCGACTGAGTAGTTTTGATATACGTCATCGTTATCATGCTACGATCACGCGTATTAATCGTGCGGGTGTGGAGTTGTTGGCTACGCCTGATTTGATTTTGCAGTTAGGTGATCGTATTATGGTGGTGGGTGATCGAGATGAGGTGCGTCAGGTGGCGGAGATTTTTGGTAATGAGTTAAAGCGTTTGGATTTGCCTAATCTGATGCCTATTTTCTTTGGTATTTTCATGGGTGTGTTGTTGGGTTCGTTGCCAGTGAGTGTGCCGGGATTGTCTCAGCCGTTTAAGTTAGGTCTAGCGGGTGGTTCATTGATTGTGGCGTTGTTGATAGGTCGTTTTGGTCCTTATTACAATATGGTAACGTTTGCCACGACGTCGGCGAATATGATGCTGCGTCAGGTGGGTTTGACGTTGTTCTTGGCGGCGGTAGGTTTGAGTGTGGGTGATGGGTTTGTGCCTACGATTATGGAGGGTGGTTATATGTGGATTTTGTATGGATTTGTGATTACGATGGTGCCGTTGTTGTTGGTAGGATGTGTGGCATATAAGTGTATGGGAATCAACTATTTCAAGGTGATCGGTATGCTGACGGGTGCTATGACGGGTGCACCGGCGTTGGGATATGCGCAGAGCTTGTCGAACAACAACGATCAGGCCTCGGTGACGTATGCTACGGTGTATCCGCTGACGATGTTCCTGCGTGTGATGGCAGGACAACTGCTGGTGGTCTTCTTCTGCTCGTAGGTTGTTTTTCATACAAAAATACGCTGCGCTTCGCTTGCTGCAAAAATATTCAAAAATAACAGGGGTTATTTGGCACTAATGCTCCGCAGTGCGAAGCATCGCAGATAATAGGCTAATCCATAGCTGCTAATGTGTGACATTGCAGCCCTGTCTTCGCCTCTTATCTACCATCACCCCTTGGCTGATGGTTAGTGCCAAAATCTTCTGTGTTCGTTCCGAATTATTTTAGATGTTCTCCGAACCCTTCACTGCATTTATCTCCCTTCGGTCGAGTTTATGATGTTCTCCGAACTGACCTTAGGTTTTGACTCGCGCCACTTCGTACCGCTCCTGTATCTGCCTATGGCATCTGCGTCAAAACACAGCCTTTGGCAGTAATGTACAAGGGGTTGTTACAATAATGATAATTCTGTGAGAATAACTCCGTGAAAATGATTCTGTTGAAAAACTATTTTGGTGAAGCCTATTACAAATAGGCGAGATAAAGTGGATGTTAGTGCGAATCGATGCTTGTATCAGTGAGCGATAACAGACACTTTATCGGATGATGGAGTATGCGACAGCATCACCAAAATAGATTTCAGTTATTTTTGATTATTTTTGTAGCGAGTGTAACGAAGCGTATTTTTGTATAAAAAATAATCCAGTTTATCAGTATTACGTAGCATTTTTCGTGTGAAAACACAAATATTTTGTTTTTTATTTGTAGATATGCTTTTTTTTTCGTACCTTTGCGCCTTGAAATAGGAATTATGTATTATGTTCGGTACATCAGAGATGTTATATCAACCAGAATCCTACGCCATTATTGGTGCGGCGATGGAGGTACAGAATGAATTGGGCATAGGCTTTTCTGAGTTGGTGTATCACGAGGCGCTGAATATAGAATTAGGATTGCGGAATATACCTTTTGAGTCAGAGAAGGAGATTAGGGTGGAGTATAAAGGGCATGTGTTGGAACGGATGTATAAGGCAGATTTGGTGTGTTATGACGATATTATTGTGGAACTGAAGATGGTGGAGACACTCAAAGCGGAGCATACAGCGCAGTTGTTGAATTATTTGGCAGCTACTAATAAACCTATGGGGATATTGATTAATTTTGGGGCGAAGCCGATGACGTACAAAGTTGTTCCTAACTATCTGCAAAAGAAACGGAATGAATGAGTAGAGGTTTGTTTTAGTCAAAAATACGGGCTTTTTGGGCCCTACAAAAATACTTAAAAATAACAAGTGTTCTTTGATAATTGAGTCTATTTGGTGCTGATGCTTGCTATCGCTGCGCATTTGCAGATAAATGGCTAATCCAAATGCTGTTCAAAGATGCTTTGACAGCAATTGTCTTACCCATTTCTCTTACGCCCTGCTTTGGCAGTTCGTTGCACCAAATAATTACTATGTTTTGCAAAACGCTTATAGTTCTTCGAAACATTCACCGCTACGGTCGAGTGTGTAGGTTTTGACTCGCACTACTCCGTACTGTTTCTACATCTGCCAGCGGCATCTGCGTCAAAACACTGCCTTAGGCAGGGAATGAGATTAGAGCGTAAAGGTGATGATGTGATGAGGTGATACGGCTATAAGGCGAAAGGTTAGAGGCGAAAGGCACGGATAGCGACACACCGCATACTCCAGCCCATAACCAATAGCCCATAACCCATAGCCAAAATAATGGTCGGTGGGCCTATTAAGCCTACCGCAGGTATATTGATTATCCAGCTTGGCTGTGTTTTGCTCAAGACACGTAGCGGATTGGGGAGTTGTGCTAAGCACAACGCAGCAAAACACAATGCCCACAGGGCTGATACTTTCCGAAGGACTATGAAAAGTTAGAAGAACATTATAAGCCTTTGGTGGCTCTTGGCTGCTTAGCAGGCAAAGAGTGATGGGATAATTGTCCGAATCCATGCTTGCATGAGTGAGGGCAAATCAGACCAACACTCATATGATAAACGATAGTTTAGCATAGCCACCAAATTCTCGTTATAATATTTTTGTATATTTTTGTAGGCGAAGCCGTATTTTTGTATTAAAAGAAAAATAAATTTTGGATAAATTTTGGATAATTTTTGTTTAAGATATACCCTATGGCAACAGCAATAGAATTTAACCACGTAGGCAAGCAATACCGCTTGGGCTTGGTGTCCACAGGCACCATCAGCCACGACCTCAACCGCTGGTGGCAGACCGCCGTTCTGCGCAAGGAGGACCCATACCTGAAGATCGGTTCGGTCAACGACCGCACCCAGAAAGCCGACTCCGACTATGTCTGGGCACTCCGCGATATCGACTTCAAGGTCGAGCAGGGCGACGTTGTCGGCATCATAGGCAAGAACGGTGCTGGCAAGAGTACGCTTTTGAAACTGCTCAGCAAGGTTACCGGTCCTACCGTGGGCTCTATCCGCGCTAGAGGTAGGATCGCCAGTCTCTTGGAGGTCGGTACTGGTTTTCATGGTGAGATGACAGGTCGTGAGAATATCTTCATGAACGGTGCTATTCTGGGTATGACCAAAGCGGAGATCGCGTCCAAGTTGGATGAGATCGTGGACTTCTCAGGCTGCGAAAGATATCTGGATACTCCTGTTAAGCGCTATTCGAGCGGTATGATGGTCCGTTTGGGTTTCGCTGTTGCTGCGCACTTAGATCCCGAGATTTTAGTAGTGGACGAGGTGTTGGCAGTCGGTGATGCTGAGTTCCAAAAGAAAGCCATCGGCAAGATGCAAGATGTGAGCAAAGGCGAGGGTAGAACTGTGCTCTTTGTGAGTCATAATATGACAAGCGTAAAAAGTCTTTGTAAGCATGGTATTATTCTGAAGGATGGCATGTTGCTTGATTCTGGTGATATTGATCCTATTGTAAGTAACTATTTGCGTGGTGATAGTGAAAATGATAATCATAAATCGTGGTCTGTACCTGAAATTAAAGGAGAAGGTTTTGAATTATTGGAGTTAGGCGTTCGTAAGAAAAATGGTACTTATGATGACATTATGAGAATGAACGATGATTTGGAGATATATGTTCGATATAAGTTACTAGTTCCGTTTAATGAGTTTCATATCACTTTGCATATGAAGAATGAACAAGGTCAGCAGATGTTTTCTTTTCATGGAGGAAGTGGTAGATGTTATGATAGATTGCATGATTGTGGTGAATATGAACAAAGATGTACAATACCTGCTAATTTTCTTAATTGGGGGAGGTATTCATTGGATTTGTATGCTGTAACGGATTGCCATCATTCAATCGCAAGAGATTACGATATTGTGTCTTTTAATGTTGAAAATAATCCTGTAACGATAGGTACTTTTATGGGGAAAGAGCCTGGAGATATTACACCTATTTTCGATTTTATAGAGAAGAAATTGTGTTAATAATGAGTGAAAAAAAATCTCAGATAATGGTTACCTCGCCTTTGCTCCCTCCTTTAGAGGAGTTTATCCCCTATCTGCGACAGATTTGGGATAGCAAATGGATTACCAATAATGGTTCTTTTCATCAGTTGTTAGAGAAAGAACTTGCAGATTATCTCGGGGTGCAGTATTTGTCACTATTTACGAATGGTACTTTACCTCTCATTACTGCATTTCAGGCATTGGGTATTCGTGAGGGAGAAGTGATTACCACGCCCTATTCGTTTGTAGCTACTAGTCATGCGGTATGGTGGAACGGATTGAAACCTGTATTTGCGGACGTCGAAGAAGATACTCTCGGCATCAATCCTAACAAAATAGAAGCTGCTATTACACCCAATACAGTTGCTATAATGCCTGTGCATTGCTATGGCAAGCCTTGTAAGACTGCCGAGATTGATGCGATTGCTAAAAAGCATAATCTCAAAGTAATATATGATGCAGCGCACGCTTTCGGCGTGACTGAAAATGGTCTATCTGTTTTGAAGGCTGGCGATATATCCACCTTGAGTTTCCATGCTACCAAGGTATATAATACTATCGAAGGCGGTGCGTTAATCTGCCACTCAGAGGAGATGAAGTACCATGTGGATAACCTGAAGAACTTTGGCTTCCGTGGTGAGACCAATGTGGTAGCTCCTGGTATCAATAGTAAGATGGATGAGATGCGAGCAGCGTATGGATTGCTCAATTTGCGTCAGGTGGATGCTGCCATTGAGGCACGCAAACGCGTTGCTCAACAATATGTAGAAGCATTGCAAGATGTTAAAGGTATCAAGATATTTCAACCAATGGTTGATGCACTTACCTCTAACCTTTCGCCTTTAGCCTCTCGCCTCAATTACAGTTACTTCCCAATCTTCGTGGATGAACAATACGGTATCTCTCGCGATGCGCTATACGAGAAGATGAAGGCAAGCAATGTGCTTGGTCGTCGCTATTTTTATCCACTGATTACAGATTTTGAGCCATATAAGGATATACCGAGTGCTAATCCAGCGAATTTGCCTGTAGCAAATAAAATCGCTAATCAAGTGATTTGTCTGCCTATGCACCATGCGTTGAGCGAAGATGATGTGAAACGAGTGATAGAATGTGTCATAGAATGAAAACTTCTTTTTATACAGAACAAGAATTAGCCCAATTGGGGTTGAAATCGTATGGCGAAAATGTGCTGATATCTCGTTATGCACAAATATACTCTCCAGAGAAGATTTCGATAGGAGATAATGTGCGTATTGATGATTTTTGTATTTTGTCTGGTAATATTGTGATAGGATCTCATATTCATATTGCCGCTTATTGTGCTATGTATGGATCAGATTATGGTATTGTAATGGAAGATTATACAGGACTTTCTGCACGTGTTACTATTTATGCTGCTATAGATGATTTTTCTGGTGATTATTTGATAGGTCCCATTCACGATGAAAGATGTACAAATGTTAATGGGGGAGTCGTTAAAATTTGTAGATATGCGCAAATAGGAGTCGGAACTTTAGTTTTTCCAAATGTATGTATCGGTGAGGGCGTTGTGCTTGGTGCTATGTCAATGGCAAAGAAAACATTGGACCAATGGGGAATTTATGCAGGTGTGCCTGCTCGGAGAGTCAAAGATAGAAACAAAAAGATGCTTGCATTAGTTAAGTAATAATAAAGGAACGCTTCAAAGCTATTGGTTGCGACTGAATGCCTCGTATGCAATCACGAACTTAACCAGTGTGGTAGCTTTGAGAAATTTATAATTCGTTAATATTAGCAATTTATATAATGCCGATAAAGATACTACATATTTTACATGATGACAAGTTTATAGATGGTGCAATAGACATCTTTAATAGTACATCATCGTGTAATACTTATGTTTCTATAGATGATGCCCCTCCTTTTTCTTATATAAACACACATGCTTCTAATATTTTGATAGTAGAACGTAGTGAAATATTGCAATTTATCATAGATGGAAACTATAATTTAATAGCTTTTCATACTTTAACTCGTGATAAGTATGATTTAGTTTTAGAAATCCCCAATGACATAAAAATACTATGGTTGGCTTGGGGATATGATATATATGAACCATGGGAACTAATGCCCGCTATATTGCCGATTAAACTATATAAAGAATTGACAAAGAAATATGTTGATTTGTACTCTAAAAATACAGATTCTATTTTAAAAAAGATTAAGCGTGTAATAAAAAGTACGATTTTTACAAAAAGAACAAAAGAAGTATATAGAGAAAAAGAAGAGCGAGTAAATAGTGAGATTGTCCTGCAAAAAAAAGTTTTAAGTCGTATTGATTATGTGTCTACAGTATTACCTTCTGAATATCAATTATTGCACAGAATTTCTGAATTCAAAGCAGAGTATTTTCCTTTTCAATATGTCAATAATGAGATGGACTGGGAACCTATGTGGAATGACTCTAACACCGATTATATTTTAGTAGGTAATTCAGCTTCAAAAACTAATAACCATTTAGACATCTTAAATATATTGCAAAAACGAAAGATTACCAACAAATGTATTATTCCGTTTTCCTATGATTGTAATAGCGATTCAAGATATATGAATTCTTTACTTAGTTTTAATAAATTAGATATTCATATACAACAAGCATATATGTCATACGAAAAATATGTATCACTTGTAAACTTATGTAAAGTTGCGATTTTTGGACATATCCGTCAACAGGCTATAGGAAATGTTATATTATGTATGTTGCAAGGCAAAAAAATATTTTTTTACGAAGATAGTGTGGCATACAAGTTTTTTAAGGATGGTGGCTATGTAATCTTTTCAATAGAAGATGATTTGTACTTAGGAAATGTTACAAAACCACTATCAAATGAAGAGAGATTGTTGAATGTTACAAGAATAATGGAACAATTTGGGTATCAAAATGTAATAAACCGATTAGATGAACATATTTCAAAAATTAAATAGTCCGCAATGATTTCAATTGTAATCCCAACATATAATCGCGCGCATATTTTGTCTCATGTATTAGATAGTTTTTCTATACAATCATATTCCGATTGGGAGTGTATTGTTGTTGATGACCATTCTACTGATGAAACGAAATTATTATTGAGAAAATATATTGACAATGATCCACGATTCTGTTATACAATAAACACACATGTCAAAGGGGCTCAAGGGGCTAGAAATACAGGCATAGAACTTGCACAAGGGGAATGGATTGCGCTATTTGATTCAGATGATTACGTGTATCCTAATTTTTTAGAAGAATTATATAAAAGGATTTCGGATGGTGTGGATGTGATTACGAGTAAAGCTAATATGGTGGATGTTAATACGAATAAAAATTTAGGTGTGGTTGATTGGTGTGCAAGAGGTAATATTTTGAGCGATTTATTAAATGGAGATGCTTATGTGAATTTTAACGGAGCGTTGTTTCGCAAATCAGCCCTTCACAAAATAGGTCTTTTAGATACAAGTTGTGTATCTCATCAAGAATATGATACGCATATTCGTTTAAGTAAGCAATGTATATATGAAACAACAAATATGGTTTTGAGCAACTATTATGTAAATGGTGCAGATACTATATCTATAAATAAGAGAAAGCACTACGAAGGTTATGTTTATATATTAAAGAAACATTGTTGGATATGGCGAATGAAGGCTTATCGTAGTTTTTTAAGAAAAGTAGGTGAAATATGGTTTACCAATCAGTTGGATAGAGGAGATTTACTGCGGCTTCGTTTAAAATTATTTTTTATTGCTCCAGAAATAATATTATTTTTAAATCGATTTAGAAGAAAATATAATGCGTAATCATTCAGACCAATACATTCAACTTCCTAAAATTCTTGATTTTCGAGGTAATTTATCATTTGTTGAAAATCAAGTGCAAATACCGTTTGATATCAAACGGGTGCATTGGATTTACGATGTACCAGGTGGTGAAGAGCGTGGTGGCGTGGCGTATAGGACCACTGAAGAGTTTATTGTAGCGATGTCTGGTAGTTTTGATGTGGTGGTAGATGATGGCCAGCAACTATTTCGTTATTCGCTCAATCGCTCGTATATGGGGGTCTATATCCCCAAAGGTATGTGGCGCTCAATCGAAAACTTTTCCACCAATTCAGTAGCAGTAATTGCAGCTTCTACGATGTATGACCCTCAGGATGCTATTCGTAATTATGAGGAGTTTGTAGTAGAGGCTAAAGGAGATAGAGTATCCCAAAACTCCACGAGTGGTTCTATAAACCCCACTGAGGCGAAAATCAATAGGCGAGATGTAGGAAGCGAGAAATATAGTGTGTATGATTGTGGAATCATAGAATTGGATCGTCACCATTCGGCACGTAAGGGAGATATCTGTGTAGTGGAGAATGGTGTAACGATACCTTTTGATATCAAGCGCATTTATTATCTCTATGATGTGCCTGGCGGAGTGAGTCGTGGAGGGCATGCGCATAAAGGGCTATATCAACTGATTTTTGCTGCCAGTGGAAGTTTTACGGTGACTTTGGATGATGGCAAAGTAAAGCGTGCATATACATTGAATCGCCCTTATCAAGGTTTATTGGTTAAGCCAGGCATTTGGCGTGAATTAGATGACTTTTCATCGGGTAGCGTATGCCTTGTGTTGGCAAGTGAAAAGTACGATGAAGCGGATTATATCCGTGAGTACGAGAAGTTTTTAGAGTATAGGACTTAAGGTAAAACAAAAATACGGCACATTGGAATGTGCCTACAAAAATAAATAAAAATAATAACTAAATATTTGTTGTTTACTCAAATGAATGCAGTTGCATTTATGAGCAAAAACAAATATTAATGCGATAAAGAGCGATAACGATGAACATACCTTTTCTTTCGTTACACGACATAACGGCTAAATACAGAAACGAAATCCACGAGGTAGTGCTTCGCGTAGTAGATAGTGGTTGGTACTTGCAGGGCAAGGAGAATGAGCAGTTTGAGCAGCACTATGCTGAGTATATTGGTACCAAGCATTGTATCGGCTGTGCCAATGGCTTGGATGCCCTCATCTGGATCTTCCGTGCATACATTGAAATGGGTATAATGCAACCAGGTGATGAGGTTATCGTGCCTGCTAATACCTATATTGCTACCATTCTGGCCATTACAGAGAATGGATTGGTACCCGTATTAATAGAGCCACGTATAGATACCTTGCAAATTGATGATTCACTCATTGAAGAGCGCATCACCGAACGCACGAAAGCCATCTGTATCGTCCATCTTTATGGCCGCCTAGCTTGCACACAACATATTTTGGATCTGTGCGAGAAATATGGCTTGAAGCTTATCGAAGATAACGCGCAAGCCCATGGATGCAAATTTGAGGCGAAAGGCGAGAGGCTAGAGGCGAGAGGTGAAGAATACAAGCGAACAGGTTCGCTTGGCGACGCTGCGGGGCATAGCTTCTATCCTGGAAAAAACTTAGGTGCACTAGGCGACGGTGGTGCTGTGACAACGAACGATGATGAGTTGGCTGCAGCAATTCGAGCATTGGCGAACTATGGTAGTCAGAAGAAATATGTATTCAAATATACCGGTCGTAATAGCCGATTGGATGAGATACAAGCTGCGGTGTTGGATGTGAAGTTGCGTCATTTGGATGAGGACTTGAAAGCGCGCCAAGTGATTGCAAATTACTACTATGACCATATCAATAATCCGTCAATCACTTTGCCTAAGCGTTTGCCTGATAGTGAAAATGTGTATCACCTATTTCCTATATTGGTAAAAGGCGAAAGGTTAGAGGCGAGAGGCGAGAGGCGAGATAAACTCCAAAAGTATTTGGCAGAGAATGGGGTGGGTACGGTGATTCATTATCCTATAGCACCACATAAGCAGGAATGTTATGCTAATGAGGTATGGAATACACCACAACTATCGTTGCCAGTTACAGAAATGTTAGCGGACTGTGAATTGAGTTTGCCAATAAGTCCCACGATGACTTTGGAAGAGGCAGAAGAGGTTGTACGATTAATAAATAGTTGGAAATAGATATGAAGCCATTACGACTGTCATTGAATGATATAAAAAATGCGTATAGAGGCATAAAGGCACATGCAATACGAGCATATAAAGATGGCGATTATGAGCGTAGTATGCAATATGTTCGTCATTGTGCTACTATAGCGCAGCAATTCAATTGGATATATGCTGATGACGAACTTGAGAATCTGCTCAAAGAAATCTCAACCAAAATAGTACCTTCCCCTACATCCTATATCCCCAATGAGAATAGAGTAGTGTTATTCGATGATTTTTGTTTGTCATTTATTTTGGCGTTGCAATACCTAGCGGCACTAGTCGTCGCAGGGAAAGAAGTGATGTATCTCACATTATCTCAGCGCGATGAACGTTATGCTGATATTATTTCTACTATAAAAGAGAAATATCCGACCGTTAAGATTGTTTCTGTAACTCAACAATCAATTATAAAGACAAGTGTTGAGATATATAATGAGATTATGTCATTTGCTCCACAGAAGGTATTATTTCACATGACGGCTAATTCATTGGCAATTCCAGCCGTATATGCATTACCACAAAGCATAGATACCTATATCATTAATCTTGCTGATCAAACATTTTGGTTGGGTGCAAAAGCTATAAAATATGTGCTTGAATTCCGTCAATTTGGCGTGTCTGTATCGCAGCAACGGCGAGGAATATTGCCGCATCAGCAATTATTAGTGCCATTTTATCCTATTGTGGATAATAATCCATTCCTAGGTTTCCCAAAAGAATGCACAGAAAAAGGTAAGGTGTTAATCTTTTCAGGTGGAGATATCTATAAGGTGTTGGATGAAAAGCGTATGTATTGGCATCTAGTAAAGCGATTATTAGATTCTTTTCCAGAAGTTATTTTTCTATTCGCTACGAAAGAAGACAATTTGGGTATGCAATTTCTTCAAAAATTCATCAAAGACAACCATTTCGAAGGACGATTTATCTATACGAAATTCCGTCCTGATATCAATGAGGTAATGGCGTATGCAGACATATTTATGGGTACTTGTCCTGTGTGTGGATCACTAATGAGTCAATTGGCAGCACGCAATGCTACCCCTATTCTGCAATACTATTATCCTGGAACGCCAGATGATGAGACGGAGCAAGCTATTTGTATCAATGAGCAATTTGCCATTTCGTTCCAAGATGAGAAACTCTTTATGCAAGAGGCTGAAAAACTGATTAAGGATGCGATATATCGTAAACAACAAGGAGAGCGTATGCAAAATGCTATGATATCTATCCCTCAGTTCAACAAACATGTAGCAGATACACTATCCTCCAATAAAACACAAATGCCATTAGAACCATTTGAAATGGATTATAAGCAATTGGATGATAGATGGTTCGCTTTAGAGAAAATGGGGCATATAAATTCTATGTCATATTTATATGGTCTGTTGGGAGGGCGAAAATGTATGGAATGCGCTCCTATATTGTTTGTTAAAAAACATGTGAATAGATTAATCAACTATTTAAGTAGAAAGCTTAAAACTAATTAAAGGTTATTCTTAATAAATGTGCTTTTATAATGACAGGAATAAATGCTATATATCGATTTACCACAGTAACTCCTGCAGATATTGAGAAGATAACTCGCATGAGTACAAATGAACTTATCCCTGTAGTATGGTCCAATGATACATGTGTTCTATCTCACTCTAAGCAATTGTTTTGCAATAATGATAACACATTGGTAATAGTTTTAGACGGTGAAATTTATAATATCCCTGAACTACGAAAAGACTTATTATCAAAAGGGGAGGTTCCACAGACAAATATGCAGCACGAGGTAATTGCGCACCTCTATGGGATTTATGGGATAAAGTGCTTAGATTACTTACGCGGATATTTTGCTATGTGCATATATGATGTGCTGAAAAATAAGATGTATGTCGCAAGAGATAGGATGGGGGAAAGTACACTATATTATGCACAACTACCCACAGGAATTGTCGTATCAACAGAGTTAAGACATATTCTAAATGAGTATATACCTTCGCCTCAAATCAACATAAAGAGTTTATTAGAACCTATACGTTATATTGCTCCATTGGATATGGAGAAAACTTGGGTAAATCAGATTAGGCGCATTCAACATGGACATTATTTAGAGATTGATGTGGATGGTATTGTTGGCTGTCAATATTGGAAGAGAAGTCATCAACCACAATTTATTGGAAGTAAACAAGAAGCCATAGAAAGAACTCTTGACCTGATGCAAGAATCGGTAGATTTGACTATGCGAAGTGACAAACCTATTGCGATTATGCTGAGTGGAGGAATAGATAGTTGTGCTGTAGCAGCATTAGCTAAACGCAGCGGACATGAGGTACATACGATTACAGTGGGGTTTGGTGGCAATGTAGAATATGACGAGAGGAGTATTGCCCGTCGTTTTGCTAACGAACAAGGTTTTGATTACAATGAGGTTGTATTGAATCCAGAAGATTATATAACGGCTTTTGAGGAATTGTCATATTATATAGATGAACCTATGACGGACAGTGCAGTGATGGCACAGTGGGTAATGTACAAGAAGGTGAAGGAATTGGGATATGATGTAGTTCTGAGTGGCATGGGGGGAGATGAACTGTTTTATAATTACGCAGGCTATAATCACTTAGCAGATGCTAGAAAACTTCGTCATCAATTTAATCAAATTTGTCCCATTGATACATTTGAAAAGAAAAAACAATGGTTTAAAATGATGCGTGCAAATTGGAAGGCACTTATCATGCCTAGGGCATGGCATATGACCAATGAAATCGCTTATGTACCATGGTATAACGAACCTTATCAAAAATTCATTAGAGATGCTACTCTAGAATACAATGGAACTCTATATTACTTAAAAGATTATACACCTCATCATCAATTCCATGAGTGTCCAATAGGTTTTGAATTAGATCAAGCTTATGATGATGCTATTGATAGAGTAATGGTAGGAGCTTATTTGTATTTGGGAGGAAAGGTCGCTAGGGCGAATGGTGTAGAGGTTCGATCGCCCTTAATTGACTGTAAGTTAGTAGATTTTGTGATGCATTTGCCAATAGATTTAAAAGGAAGGAATAAAGAGTTTATGAAAGAAATGTTGAGGGGTATATTACCTGATTATATTTTAGAAGGTAAAAAAAGAGGTTTTACACCAGTATCAAATTATCCTAAAATGATAGCGGATATGCATAAGTATAAATATATACATACTGCTAACCCATTTTATCCAGTTGCACTTGCTGATAAAATGCTTTCATTATTATTAAAAAAAGAAAGATAATTTATGCAAACAAAAATTGTATATGTGCTTACATGTGCGCCAGATGCGACCTACATTGAGCAAGCGTTGATTTCTATATGGTCTGCTCGTTATCACAATTCTGATGCACATATTGTGCTAGTAGTAGATGATTTAACTAATCAACTACTTGTGGGCAACCGTGCAGAGGTGTTGGAATATGTGACAGAGAAAGTGGTGATTCCTTTTGAAGATGCTAATGCCACGATGATGTATCGCTCTCGTTGGATAAAAACACAGGTAAGGCAATTGGTGATAGGAGATTTGCTGTTTATTGATTGTGATACGATAGTTAATCATTCATTGGAAGAGTTAGATACACTTAAATGTGAAGTGGGTGCAGTATGCGAATCAAATTTGCCAATAGAACAGTTTTGTATGCCATTATATCAACCTATGTGTGAGAATGCTCAAAAGATAGGGTGGAATCCTGATGGAGAATTATTCTATTTCAGTAGCGGAGTAATATATGCAAAAGATACGCCTGCAGTGCATCAATTATTTGCACTATGGCATAGGTGTTGGCAGGAAGGTATAGAAAACGGAATTAATATAGATCAGCCATCTTTAGCAAAGGCGAATATAGAATGTAAACATATAATCCAACGGATAGATGACAAATGGAATTGCATCATGTTCACTTATCCTCGGTGGGCAAGTGAGGCATATATCTTACATTTTGCTGCATTTAGAAATATGTCTTTTTTGTTTTCAAAGCGTGTGTTACACTATATCAAGGATAATGGATTAACAAATTACATAAAGCAATATATAGTACATCCAACTGAATCATATATACCATTTGATAGTGAGTTTTATCATTATAGCGTAAATGAATACATACTAAGTTTTCGCATTTTATATCGTGGAATAAAAGATTATGCACAACATATTGATGCGACTTTTGAGGATTATAAGGCAAAGGATATTGTTGGTAAACTGCTGAGAGGTAAAATGTATTTATTAGCAAGTGTTGCATTGATATTGTTAAAAGGGCGATATACCAAACTAACAAAAAAATATAAGTATGTAGAAAATATATGTTCGAAATAGACTTTTAAATGTATGAATATATTATTAGTCACATTATTTTCGCTTGAGCGCAACACTTCCGTTGCTATTAGTAATATCAATATTACCAAAGGATTATTAGCTTTGGGACATAAAGTCACATGGGTAATGCCACATTGGGCTCAATGTGAAACTGAATTTGACCCTTCTCAAGTGCGAGTGATTCGTGTATCAGGAGAGGATTTACCACGTAATGTGGGATATGTACGACGTAAATTGCGTTCTCATTTTGATATGCTTGATTTTACGCGTAGTTATTTGCGTGAAGTTCGACATGTTCAGATTCCTCATGAATATTTTGATATAGTTCTATCTATGTCAGACCCTAAAACATCGCATGTGTTTACATCTAAACTTTTGCATCGCATTAATTATGGTCGATGGATACAACATTGGGGAGATCCACTGTTAGGAGATATTACACGTAATTTTTGGTGGCCAAAGTGGTGCCTTAAACTATATGAATGGTCAATTATTCACGAAGCAGATAAGGTAGTGTATGTCACACCATTTACTGCTCAAACGCAGAAAAAGGAGCATCCAAAGATGTCTCAAAAAATTTCTTTCATACCTTTGCCTGCAGATATGCATCTAACGCATACAGAAAATAATCCAAATTATCTTCGCGTAGCATATTTAGGAGACTATAATCCTGTTTTTCGTAATTTAAAACCTTTGTATGAAGCATGCAGCAGTTTGGAGTTTGTACAACTAACCATAGCAGGACATGGACCTAAATACCCACCAACATCCAATATAAGCATTTTACCTCGTATACCACAAGAGCAAGCGTTAGAGATTGAGAATAATGCGGATGTTATTTTTTGTGCATGTAATAAATGTGGTACGCAAATTCCAGGCAAGATTTTATATAAAACATCATCGGATAAGCATATTTTAGTGGCAGTTGATGGGGATTGTCGTGATGAGATGATAAAGTACTTTGAATCATTTAATCGTTTTGTGATTTGTGATAACACACCAGATGCAATTGCTGCGGCACTATCGTTGTTACGAAGTCAATCACATGATTATCAAATACCTAAGCGATTATTACCTATAAACATTGCAAAAGAGATACTTTCATGAAAAAAATATTATTAGTTTTTGGAACTCGTCCTGAGGCGATAAAGATGGCGCCATTAGTAAAGAAACTGCAGGAATATTCCGAGCAGTTTCGAACAGTTGTATGTGTAACAGGTCAGCATCGAGAGATGCTCGATCAGGTGCTAAGACTATTTGACATTACACCTGATTATGATCTCAATATTATGAAACCTAATCAGGATCTATACGACATTACCTCGCGTATCATTCTCGGAATGCGTGATGTACTCAAAGAGGTGCAACCTAATATGGTTCTCGTACACGGCGATACCACGACCTCCATGGCAGCAGCTTTGGCGGCGTTCTATCAGCAGATACCTGTAGGGCATGTGGAAGCTGGTCTGCGTACAGGTAACATTTATAGTCCATGGCCAGAGGAGATGAATCGTCTTATCACAGGGCGTATCACAACGCATCATTTCTCGCCAACACCACTTTCGCGCGAAAATCTTTTAAAAGAAAATGTGGATAAAGAGAAAATTATCGTAACTGGTAACACCGTGATTGATGCCTTGCAGATGGTGGTAAAGCGATTGGCAGAGGATAAGGCACTTGCTAACGAAGTGGCTACTAAGATTAGCCAGATGGGTTATGATGTGCAGCGCTTGGATGGCACTCGTCGTATGGTCCTTATCACAGGTCACCGCCGTGAGAACTTTGGCGAAGGATTCTTGAATATCTGTCATGCAATAAAGAACCTATCTGCGAAATATCCTGATGTGGACTTTGTCTATCCTATGCACCTTAATCCTAATGTGCG